>NZ_JBEZWO010000003.1:223849-679226 GCF_040637515.1 Streptomyces sp. NPDC029041
GAACGGGCGCCGAGCGCACAGGCGACGCGGCCGGCCAAGGACGGCTGAGCCCGGAAGGCCGAACGGGCGCCGAGCGCACAGGCGACGCGGCCGGCCAAGGACGGCTGAGCCCGGAAGGCCGAACGGGCGCCGAGCGCACAGGCGACGCGGCCGGCCGGGGACTGCTGGTCGTCGGGGACGTCATCACGGATGTCGTCGCGCGGCATCGAGGGCCGCTCGCGGCCGGCACGGACACGGCTGCCTCGATCCGCACGGTGGCCGGTGGGGCGGGCGCCAACGTGGCGTGCTGGGCGGCCCACCGGGGTACGGCGGACGTGCGGCTGCTCGGACGCGTCGGGGCGGATGCGGCGGCCTGGCACGAGCGGGAGCTGGTCGCCCAGGGGGTGCGGCCCCAGCTCGTCGTCGACCCGCTGGCGCCGACCGGCACGGTGATCTGCATGGTCGACGGGGGCGCTTCGGCGGAACGGACGTTCCTCACCGACAGCGGCGCGTCACTACGGCTCGGACCCGCCGACTGGTCGGACGCGCTCCTCGACGGTGTGGCCCGGCTGCACCTCTCGGGTTACCTGCTGTTCTCCGGCCCGAGCCGGGCCCTGGTGTCGGTGGCCCTCGATGCCGCACGTGCGCGAGGCGTGCCCGTGAGTCTGGACCCGGCTTCAGCCGGCTTCCTGGCGGAGCTGGGCGCCGAGCGGTTCCTCGATCTCGTCGAGGGCGTGGACGTGCTGCTTCCCAGCCGCGACGAGGCGTGTCTGCTCACGGGGCTGGCGGACGCGGCCGAGGCGGCGGCCGAGCTGAGCCTGCGCGTGCCGCTGGTCGTCGCCAAGCAGGGCCACGAAGGGGCACTCGTGGCCCGCTCCGGGAGGGTGAGCGCCCGCGTCCCGGCCGTCCCGGCGACACCACGGGACACCACGGGGGCGGGTGACGCCTTCACCGGCGCGTTCCTCGCCGCCCTGCTCGCGGGTGCGGGGCCGGAGGACGCGGCCGCGGAAGGCTGCCGGGCGGGCGCGCGAGCGGTGGAGCAGGTGGGCGGCAGACCGCCCGTGCCGGGCTGAGGACCGCACCCGCTCCGGCTACTCCTTGCGCCCCCACGCCGAGATCATCGGTGCCGTCGTCAGATCGAGCACCCCGGACGCGACGTTGTCCAGATGCCGGTCGATGTCCTGGTCCGTGGCGAGGCCGGCGGTGACGAGCTGGTCGCGGATCTGGCGGATCGTGACCGACTCCAGGGCCGCGCAGGCGGGTGAGGCGAGCGGGAAGTAGGCATCGGCCTGGACCCGGGTCAGTCCGGCGTTGCGGAGCAGCCGCGGCAGGGTGCGGCCGCAGGGCAGGTCGGTCCCGCGATCGGCGAGCAGCCGGCGGAAGGCCTGCCGCAGCCGGTTCGCGAGCTGCTGCTCGGGGCCGTGCTCGTCGGGGCAGAGAAAGGGCTGCAGCGCGGGGTCGGCGTCCTCGACGAGGAGGCGCCCGCCGGGGCGCAGTGCCGCCGCCATGGAGCGCAACGCCCCTTCCCGGTCGGTCACGTGGACGAGGGCGAGGCGGGCGTGCACCAGGTCGAAGCCCTCCCCCGGTGGCTCCTGCGCGCCGAGGTCGTGGAGCCGCACCTCGACGGGTGGCCGGGCGACGGAGGCGAGCCGGGAGGTGTCGGTGTGGGTCGCGACGACGCGTCCCGTCGGGCCGACCTTCTTGGCCAGCCAGGACACCACGGAGGTGCCTGCGCCGACCTCCCAGCACCGCCAGCCGGATCCGATGCCGAGGGCTTCGAGGTGGCGGAACGTCGTGGGGTCGAAGAGGGCGGCGAAGGCACTGAAGTGCTCCGCGGCCTCGGTCTGCCGGTTAGCCAGGAGGTACCCGTCGGTTCGCGTCATACGACGATCATCCCATTTGCCCGACTTGCTCTTAGCCGTCGACGCTCCGGCACGGAGCACCGCGTCGGCACACGGCACGGCGGCTGATGCTGTCGGCACGCAACACGGGCCGTCGGGCGCACGCGGCACGCGGCACGCGGCACGCGGCACGCGGCACGCGGCACGGCGGCTGATGCCGTCACAGCGGAGAACCATTGACGCGTCCGTTCGAGAACCGTCCGGTCAGGACATGCGTCCCTACGGCAGGACAGCGGCGCCGGCGGGTCGTTCGTCCACAGGCGGGAACGAAGCGGAAGGGACCTTGTCGACCTTGTCCACAGGCTTACCCGCAGCTCACGCGGGCCTGGCAGACTGGCGCGCCAAGGCGCGGGAACGGCGCGAGAAGTTCCATGCAAGGAGAGCCGGATGTCCATGGCTGGGAATCTGCGGAGGGTCACGAGCCTCGGCGGGGTCGGTGGCCTTCGCAAGGTGGCGCGGCTGGCCAGACGACGTCCGCGCGTCGATCTGAGCCACCCGGCCCGGTCCCCGCTGGGCTCCTCGGTGGTGAACTGCGTGACGTACCGGGACGGCGTCCGCACCTCCGCGCGCGGCGATCTGGTGGACACGGTGGAGCGGGTGCGCAAGAGCCGGGAGGGTTTCGTCTGGCTCGGTCTGCACGAGCCCACGGACCAGGAGTTCGCGGGCATCGCCGAGCTCTTCGATCTGCATCCGCTGGCCGTCGAGGACGCGATCGAGGCTCATCAGCGGCCCAAGCTGGAGCGCTACGGCGAGACGCTCTTCGCGGTGTTCAAGACGGTCTGCTACGTCGAGCACGAGGAGCTGACGGCCACCAGTGAGGTCGTGAACACCGGCGAGATCATGGTGTTCGTCGGCGCGGACTTCGTGATCACGGTGCGGCACGGCCGGCACGGCTCACTGGGCCCGCTGCGCGAGGAGCTGGAGTCCGATCCCGGCCAGCTCGCCAAGGGCCCGTCGGCGGTGCTGCACGCGCTCGCGGACCATGTGGTGGACGACTACCTGACGGTCACGGACTCGGTGCAGGCGGACATCGACCAGGTCGAGACGGACGTGTTCTCGGAGTCCGGTGCGCGCACCGACCCGGGGCGCATCTACCAGCTCAAGCGTGAACTGCTGGAGCTGAAGCGGGCGGTGGTTCCGCTCAGCCGGCCGCTGGAGGATCTCGCCACCCGGCCGATCCGGGCGGTCGATCCGGAGATACAGGCGTACTTCCGTGACGTCTCGGACCATCTGCTGCGGGCGAAGGAGCAGATCGCCGCCTTCGACGAACTGCTCAACTCGATCCTCCAGGCGCACCTCGCGCAGGTCACGGTCGCGCAGAACGAGGACATGCGGAAGATCACGGCGTGGGCCGCCATCGTCGCGGTGCCGACGATGGTCTGCGGGGTCTACGGCATGAACTTCGACCACATGCCGGAGCTGCACTGGCGGTACGGCTACGGCTTGGTCCTCGGCGTGATATCCGTCGCGTGCCTCGCCCTGTACCGGGGGTTCCGGCGCAGCGGCTGGCTCTGACACGGGCCGGGCCCTGCGAGGGGCCTTGGGGCGCGGTGCCCGCGGGGGTGATCCGGGCGGTCAGTGCATGGCGGTCGTGGCGTAGACGCTCTCCGCCCAGGAGGCGATCTGGTCCTTCGCGAGATGCCGGGCCAGGTCGGCCTCGCTGATCATGCCGACCAGGCGCTTGTCCCGGATGACGGGCAGTCGGCGGATCTGGTGCTCCTGCATCTCGTGCAGCACCTCGCCGACATCGGCGTCGGCGTCGATCCAGCGGGGCGTTCCCTTGGCCATCTCGCCCGCGGTGACCCGGGCGGGGTCGTGGCCCATGGCGACACAGCCGACGACGATGTCGCGGTCGGTGAGGATGCCGCAGAGCCGCTCGTTCTCGTCGCTGATGGGCAGGGCGCCGACATTGAGTTCGCGCATGAGCTGGGCGGCACGGTCGAGTGTTTCATGAGCGGGGATCCACTGGGCGCCGCGGTGCATGATGTCTCCGGCGGTGGTCATGGTGTACCTCCCGGTGCCGGACGGCCGGCGCGGAGCGGGACGCACCGCGAGTCCCGGCGCCCTTCATTCTCGCCGCGCGGCCGGATGCCCGCACACGGAAGGAACACGCGTCACCGGCACCGTCCCGCCTCAGCCGTTCCACGCCGGATGACGCGGGTCGTCGGCCCGTACCAGGACGTCCGCCGTCTCCACCGGATCCGTCTCGTGCCCGTAGCGCTCGAAGGCGGGGAGGGTCCAGTGCTCGGCCTCGGGGGTGCGGCGGCGCAGGGCACCCCGGGAGAGGAGGACGTGGACGCTCAGATCGAAGGGGAACCAGTGCCGGAGGAGGAAGGGTCCATGCAGCAACAGCACACCGCCGGGCGGGAGTTCGGCATAGGGGCTGCGAGTGGCGCGGTCGGCGGCCGGATCCCACAGGTCGGGCAGGACGCGGCCGTCGCCGTCGGCTCCGAGCGGGCCGAACACCTCGCGCCACAGGGCGCCCGTGTCGTACCAGCCGCTGTAGTAGGCCTCGACGTCCTGGCGGCCGTACTCCAGTCGTACGGAGGCGGGGCGCAGGAAGCCCTCGGTGCCCACGACGAGACAGGAGCGGCCGCGTATGCGCAGCGCCTCGCGGACGCGGCGGGCGAGGTCTCCTGGGCGGGCGGCCGGGGCCCCGTCGAAGGCGATGCGCGGCCAGGGGCTGCCGTCGGCGGGCTCCAGATCGAGCAGGCGCTCGGCGAGCAGGTCGCCGAGCCGTTCCCAGGTGATCGCTTCGAGTCGCACACGGCCCATGATGCGTCAGGCGGGGGCAGGGGGCGTCCCCCCGTCCGTCGCCTCGGCGGAGCAACGGGCGGATCGCCTGGATCCGTCCTGAAGTGCGCAGTTCGGGCTGCCGCCGCGGGGAATGCATCACGTATGGTCCCCCGCGCCTCGCTCCCGCTCCGCACCGGGCTCCTCGTCTTCCAGCCCCTCAAGTGGCGCTCCTGCGCCGAATGCCGCCGGGGGCCGCTACCGCTGCTGGTCCTGGAGGACGGCGCCCCGCGCTGCCTGGACTGCGCCGACCTCGCGCACCTGGTGTTCCTCCCGAGTGGCGACACCGCACTGACCCGCAGATCGCGGGAGGAGAGCACGCTGTCGGCGGTGGTCGTCCGGTTCAACCGGCGCAAGAGCCGGTACGAGCGGCAGGGTGTCCTGGTCGAGGAGGCTGCGCTCGCGCGGGCCGAGCAGCGGTGCCTCGCGGACGCCGAGGCGAGACGGCGGCGCCGGGTGCGGGACGCGCGGCGGCGGGCGGCTCAGGACGCCCTGTTCGCCCAGGCGTTCGCGACGGAGATACTCCGGCTCTTTCCGGGATGCCCGGCCGATCGGGCCCGGGCCATCGCCCTGCACGCCTCGGAGCGGGGCAGCGGGCGGGTGGGCCGCAGCGCGGCGGGGCGTGCGCTCACCGAGGGTGCGGTGACCTCGGCGGTCGTGGCGTCCGTACGGCATCTGGACACGCCGTACGACCGGCTGCTGATGAGCGGCGTGCCGCGCCACGAGGCCCGGCGGCGGATCGCGGCGGCGGTGGCGACGGTGCTCCGGGGGTGGGCCGAGGAGGAACTCGGTTCCGCGGGGTGATGTGAGGCGGTCGACGGGCAGACCCGCCGCGCGCCCGCACCGGCCGCTCGACGGGCCGTGCGAGAAGGGCCGCCCGGCGGACCGTGACGAGGGCTGCATGGCGGACAGCGAGACAGGGGCCCTTCGGCGGACCGTGGGCGTGTGGTCACGGACCCGTGCCGCTCGGCCATGATCACTGTGCTCGTGCGGTATTTCGCTTGTGCTGAGGAAGGGTGCCGGGCAGGATCCCGGCTCGACGGGCGGGAGAGGGACATGATCGACGGACCGTACTTCGTACTGACAGTGCTGGGGGTGCTGGGGACCGGCCTGGTGGCCGGCGTGTTCTGCGGGTTCTCGACCTTCGTGATGCGGGGCCTCGGCACGCTGCCGCCCGCACAGGGGGTCGCCGCGATGAACGCGATCAACGCGGCCGCGGTGGCTCCGCCTTTCATGATCGTGTTCCTCGGATCCGCGGCGCTGTGCGCGGTGATCGCCGTGGTGACGTTCGTGCTGTGGCCGGACGAGGGCACGGTGGAGCTGCTGGTCGGCAGCGCCCTGTACCTGTTCGGGTCGTTCGGGCTGACCATGGTCGCGAACGTGCCGCGCAACGACGCGCTGGCGGGGCTGGAGCCGGACACACCTCAGGCGGCGGCGTACTGGCCGGCGTATCTGCGGGAGTGGACGCTGTGGAACCACGTCCGCACGGCCGCCTCGGCCGGTGCGGCGCTGGCGTACGTGCTGGCACTCACCTGACACCGGCGGCCCACCAGAATCCGGTGCCACGCGGCGACAGGCACCGGCCGGGAGGCGGACGTATCGTGGCGAAAAGAGTGCCGCACGACGAGTGAGAAGTGTGCCGCCCGACGCCGTACGGCCCGTCCCCCGCGCACGCAAGGAAGCCGGCCATGGCCGATCCCAAGGGTTTCATGACCACGCCCCGCCAGGACTGGCCGCGCAGGCCGGTCGAGGAACGGGCGCGGGACTGGGACGAGGTCCATGTCCCGGGGGCGCTGCTGCCCATCATCAGCGAGCAGGCCGACCGTTGCATGGACTGCGGCATCCCCTTCTGTCACGACGCCTGCCCGCTGGGCAACCTGATCCCCGAGTGGAACGACCTGGTCTCCCGGGAGGACTGGCGGGCGGCCTCCGACCGGTTGCACGCGACGAACAACTTCCCGGAGTTCACCGGCCGGTTGTGCCCGGCTCCGTGCGAGGCGGGGTGTGTGCTGGCGATCAACCAGCCGGCCGTCACGATCAAGAACGTCGAGTGTGCCATCGCGGACCGGGCCCAGGAGGAGGGCTTCGCACCGCCGATGCCACCGGAGCGGCTGTCCGGCAAGACGGTCGCGGTGATCGGCTCGGGCCCGACGGGGCTGGCCGCGGCCCAGCAGCTGACGCGGGCCGGGCACACGGTCGCCGTGTACGAGAGGGACGACCGGATCGGCGGACTGCTGCGGTACGGCATCCCGGCGTTCAAGATGGAGAAGCACCATCTGGAGCGTCGGCTGGAGCAGATGCGGGCCGAGGGGACGAAGTTCCGGACGTCGACCGCGGTCGGGCGGGACATCGGGGCCGAGGAGCTGCGGACCCGCTACGACGCCGTCGTGCTCGCCACCGGGGCGACCGCCTGGCGTGAACTGCAGGTGCCGGGGCGGGAGCTGACGGGGATCCACCAGGCGATGGAGTACCTGCCGCTGGCCAACCGGGTGCGTGAGGGTGATCTGGAGACGTCTCCCTTGTCGGCCGCGGGGAAGCACGTGGTCATCGTCGGCGGCGGCGACACCGGGGCGGACTGCCTGGGCACGGCGGTCCGGGAGGGCGCGGCGTCCGTCACCCAGCTGGACATCTACGCGCTGCCGGGCGCGGAGCGCGACGAGGAGACCGAGCCCTGGCCGACGTACCCGATCCGGGTCTACCGGCTCTCCGCCGCTCATGAAGAGGCCCGTGACCTGCGGACCGCTCCGGTCGCGAACGCGGACGCGCGGCTGTTCGCGGCATCCACGCTGCGCTTCGACGGCGACGCCCAAGGGCACGTGCGATCGCTGCACCTGGTCGAGGTGGACGCGCGGCGCCGCCCCGTGGAGGGAACCGGGCGGACGCTCCCCGCCGACCTCGTCCTGCTCGCCCTCGGCTTCTCCGGGCCCGACCGGGAGGACGGGCTCGTCGACCAGCTGGGGCTGGAGATGGAGCCCCGCGGGACGATCGCGCGGGACTCGCGCTTCGCCACGAACGTGCCCGGGGTGTTCGCAGCGGGCGACGCGGCACGGGGGCAGTCGCTCGTCGTGTGGGCGATCGCCGAGGGGCGGGCGGTGGCGGCCGCCGTCGACCGTCATCTGACGGGCAGTTCGAGGCTGCCGGCGCCGATCGGGCCGTACGACCGCCCCATGGCGGTGTAGGCCTCGGTCCCGCCCACCGGAGGATCACCGCTCGTCCGTCCCCGCGGCCTTCCCCGTCGACAGCGCCACCCGGTTCCACGTGTTGATCGTGCAGATCAGGGCGATGACCTGGGCCAGTTCCCGTTCGTCGAACCGCGCGGCCGCCTCCGCGCAGACGTCGTCCGGGACGCCGGCGTCGGCGACGAGCGTCAGCGCGTCCGTGAGGGCGAGGGCCGCCTGCTCCCGCTCGGAGAAGAAGTGACGGGCCTCGCGCCACACGGCGACCATGTGCAGCCGGTCCTCGCTCTCACCGGCCTTGCGGGCGTCGTTGGTGTGCATGTGGAGGCAGTACGCGCAGTGGTTGAGGTGCGAGGAACGGATCTGGATCAGCTCCACCAGGGCCGGGTCGAGGCCGTCGCGGGCGGCGGCGTCGAAGGCGATGAGGGCCCTGAAGGCCTTCGGGGCGGACGCGCCGAAGTCCAGCCTCTTCGCCGTCCCGAGGGTGCTCTTCGTGCTCGTGTGCGTCGTCATGCCCTTCAACCTACGAGCCGGAAAGACCCGCTGTAGGGTGCATTTCCATGGTGGATTCGTGGGTCAATGCGGCGGAGCGCATCGGGTCCGACCTGCATCTGGAGCTGACCGGGCCGGGCGGCCGCAGGGCGGCGCTGATCCGGGCCCTGCGCGAGGCCGTCCGCGGCGGGCGGCTCGCCCCGGGCACGCGGCTGCCGCCGTACCGCTCGCTCGCGGCGGACCTCGGTGTCGCCCGCAACACGGTGGCGGACGCGTACGCGGAGCTCGTCGCGGAGGGCTGGCTCACGGCCCGGCAGGGCTCGGGCACCCGGGTCGCGGAACGGGCCGAGCCGCTGCGGCCCGCCGTCCGTGTGCCGAGGAAGGCGCCTCCACGCGAGCGTGGTCCGCGGCACGACCTGACGCAGGGCACGCCGGACGCCTCGGCCTTCCCGCGCACCGCCTGGCTGACCTCCTACCGGCGGGCCCTCCAGCAGGCGCCCCACGAGGTGTTCGGGCCGGGCGACCCCGCGGGGCGGCGGGAGCTGCGGGAGGCGCTCACGGAGTACCTGGCACGCGCCCGGGGCGTGCGGACCGCGCCGGACCGGATCGTGGTCTGCTCCGGTTTCGCGCACGCGCTGCGGCTGCTGTTCGGCGGCGGCGTCCTGCACGGGCCCCTGGCGGTGGAGGCGTACGGCCTCGGGTTCCACCGGGAGGTCCTGGCCGCGGCCGGAGTGCGGACCGTGCCACTCCCCCTCGACGAAGACGGCGCCCGGGTCGACCGGTTGGGGCGCGAGCGAGCCGTACTGCTCACGCCGGCGCACCAGTTCCCGACCGGCGGCCCGCTGCACCCCGCGCGCCGGGCCGCCGTGATCGACTGGGCACGCGCGCGTGGCGGGCTGGTCCTGGAGGACGATTACGACGGGGAGTTCCGCTACGACCGCAAGCCGGTCGGCGCGGTCCAGGGACTCGACCCCGAGCACGTGATCCACATCGGCTCGGTGAGCAAGAGCCTGTCGCCGGCGGTACGGCTGGGCTGGATGGTGCTCCCGGAGCGGTACGTCGGCTCCGTGCTGGACGCCAAGGGCGAGCGCGAGGCGTGGGCGAGCGTCCTCGACCAGCTGAGCCTGGCGGACTTCATCACCTCGGGGGCGTACGACCGGCACGTGCGGCGGATGCGGCAGCGGTACCGCGGCCGCCGGGACCGGCTCGTCGCCGCGCTCGCCGAGTACGCGCCGCACATCGAGGCCACCGGCATCGCGGCCGGCCTGCACGCGGTGCTGCGGCTGCCGCCCGGCACCGAGGCGTCCGCGGTCAAGGCCGCCTCCTGGCAGGGCATCGCTCTCGACGGCCTCGCCGCATTCCGGCATCCGGAGAGCGGCATGACGGTGGGCGACGGGCTCGTCGTGGGGTACGCGACCCCCTCCGAGCACGCCTACGGGCCGGCCCTGGAGGCGCTGTGCGGTGTGCTGCCGCCGCCGTGACCGGACCGAAGCGGAAATCCGGGAGCCCCGAGATGCCTAAGCCTTGCGTGCGACGGCCCCGTAGCCCGGGATCACCCCGTCGTCCTGCCCGGGCACGGGCTCGCCCAGCTCGGGGTGCCAGCGGTGGGGCACCTCGACGCCGGGATCGACGAGGTCGAGGCCGTCGAAGAAGCGGGTGAACTCCTCGCGGGAGCGCAGAGCCAGGGTGACGCCGGCGGCGCGCAGCTTCTCGGTGGCCGCCTTCGACTCCTCCGGGGTGAAGTCGGCGGTGGCGTGGGTCATCACCAGGTGGCTGCCGGAGGGCAGTTCGGCGAGCAGGCGGCCCACCAGATCGTGGGCGCCGTCCTCGTCGGGGACGAAGTGCAGCAGCGCCACCAGCGACAACGCGACGGGCCGGCTGAAGTCGAGGATCTTCCTCGCGCCCTCCAGGATGGCGTCCGGGTCGCGCACGTCTGCCTGGAGGTACTCGGTCGCGCCCTCGTCCGTGCCGCGCAGCAGGGCCGCCGCGTGGGCCAGGACGATGGGGTCGTTGTCGCAGTAGACGACCCGGGCGCCGGGCGCCGTCTCCTGGGCGACCTGGTGGAGGTTGGGCTCGGTGGGGATGCCGGTGCCGATGTCGAGGAACTGCCGTACGCCGTTGCGGGCCAGCCAGCGTGTGGCGCGGTGCATGAAGGCGCGGTTGACCCGGGCCATCACCGGCACCCTGGGGTCGAGGGTGAGCATCTGCCTGCCCATCTCCTCGTCGACCGGGTAGTTGTCCTTGCCGCCGAGGTACCAGTCGTACATCCGCGCGGGATGGGGTCTGGTCGTGTCGATCTGGACGGCCGAGGTGGGGTCCTGCCCGGTCATGAGGCACTCCGTAAGGCGCAAGGGACGGTCAATTCAGCACCAGCGTAGGAAGGTTGAGGGCAGAAAGCGGCACGTACGCATCAGGAGAGCAGGAAGTCCGCCTCCCCCGACTTCGCCCCCTCGATGAAGGCCGTCATCTCGTCGGTGGTGTAGATCAGCGCCGGCCCGTCCGGGTCGGTGGACTGACGAAGGGCGATCCGGCCGTCGGCGAGCTTCATCGCCTCCAGGCAGTTGCCTCCGTTGCCGCCGCTCCACGGCTTGTGCCAGCCTTCGCTGCCCAAGTCGCGCGCGGGCATGCCGTTGTAGACGTGTTTGCGCGGCTTGATGCGATCCATTCACAGCTCCTTGCGGAGATCCCGGAGGATCTCCTTCGTGCGATGTGCCGTAGCGGCCTGCGCCGCCATGCGGTCCATGACCTCGAGGTGGGTCGCCACCTCGGTGCGCGCGTCGAGGTAGACGGCGCCGGTCAGGTACTCGCTGTAGACCATGTCCGGCAGTTCGGGCATGGCGAATCGGAACAGCACGAACGGCCCGTACGTGCCCGGGTGCGGGCCGTTGGCGAACGGGGCGATCTGCAGCGTCACGTTGGGCAGCTTCGTGGCGTCGAGCAGTTTGTCGATCTGGGCCCGCATCACTTCCGGGCCGCCGGCCGGGCGCCGCAGCGCGGTTTCGTCCATCACGACCCACAGCCGCGGAGCGTCCTCGCGGGTGAGCAGGTCCTGGCGCTGCATGCGCAGGGCGACATGGCGCTCGATGTCGTCGGGCCGGGTCTGGCCGATGGCGCCCGAGCGGAGAACCCCGCGCGCGTAGTCCTCGGTCTGCAGCAACCCGGGGACGAAATGGGGCTCGTAACTGCGGATGACGCTGGCCGCGCCCTCCAGGCTCACGTACATCGAGAACCAGCCGGGCAGGATGTCGTGGAAACGCTGCCACCAACCGGGCCGATTGGCTTCCTCGGCCAGCAGAACGAAGGCCTCGGCCTCCTCGTCGGAGATCCCGTAGGCCTTGAGGAGCAGTTGCAGGTACGGAATTTTGAGCGCGACCTCGGCCATTTCCATGCGGCGGACCGTGGCGGGGGCGACGCGGAGGATGCGCGCGGCCTCCTCGCGCTTCATTCCGGCGCGTTCCCTCAGGTCCAACAGGCGTCGGCCGAGAACGACCTGACCGACCGTCGGCGCGGACCGCGGTTCACTCACGCTCCACCTCCAGGAAGAGTTCTGACGAGCCGGTCACACCAAACGCTGACAGCCCGGCGGCGCCATTCGAGAACCCTTTCGAAGAACTGATTCGAACAAAGATTTCGAACGCATCTTCGACGATCTCAACTGGCGCCGCGCGGGGTGCTGTTGCCAGCAGTGTGCCACGGCCTTCCAGACCGTCACACAGCACTCTGCAATTTTCAGAGTGACACTTGCCAAGTGTTCACGGCGCGGCGATAGTGGCAAGCGTGATTCCGTCCGCGCCCTTAGGAACAGACGCCGCCGCAGGCCCTGCCGGGCTTGATGCCGCCCCGGAAGAGGCCCCCCTCGGGGCCGCTGCCGAGCGCCGGTTCCGTTTCGAGCTGGCCGCACATCCGGGTTCTCCGGCACAGGCCAGACGCCTGACCCGAGCCCGGCTGACGGGCTGGTCGGTGTGCGAGGACACGTGCGACAGCGCGGCCCTGGTGGTTTCCGAACTGGTCACCAACGCCATCGTGCACACGGCGAGCACCCACATAGTGTGCGAGCTGCACGACGGTGACGACCTGGTGCGGATAGCCGTGCGCGACGAGGGCTGCGCCCCTGGCCAGCCCCACGCCGCCAGCCGGACACGGCCCGAGGAGGAGCACGGGAGGGGACTGCTCCTCGTCGACGCCCTCTGTCATTCCTGGGGCGCCCATGAGAACGGCCCCGGGCTGCTGGTCTGGGCCGAGCTGCCACGCACGGCGGACCTGCCGGGCGATCCGGCCGAGCCCTGTGACGACCTGGGCTGGGGCGCCCGCCCGAAGCGCGGCCCCGCCGATGACCAGGACGACGGAGAGGGGACACACCGGGAGGCCCGCCGCACGCGCGGAGTCCCGGAGGTTCCCCCGCAGAAGAACCGCCGAGAGACGGGGCGCGCATGAGCCCCGCGCGGGGAGGACGCGTGCTGAACCTGGACACGCTGCTGCGCGTGCGCCACGAGCTGCGGGCACCCGGTCCGGTCCTGCGGCTGCCCGTGCCCGACGGCATGACGGCCCCGCTGGGCTGTGACGCGGTCGCCGTCCCCGCCGCGCTCGGCCCGCTGGTCATGCCGCGGCTGCCCCGCGTGGGCTGCGTCTACGCCGACGAGACACACTGGTGGTGGCTGGTGCCGTCCGATTCCGACCACGCCCTGGAGTGGCCCGCCCCGGCGCGGTATGTCATCGGCGCGGCCGTCCCGGACCTGCCGGAGATTCCCGACCTGATCCACCGCCCGGACGGCACCCTCCCGTACACCCCGCCGATACCCCTCTATCTGGCGCTGTGCCGCACGACGGGCACGGCACCCTCCTGGTCCCGTCCGGTCAGCGCGTAGGCGTCCCCGTCCGGTCAGCCCGAAGACGACCCCGTCCGGCCAGCCCGAAGACGACCCCGTCCGGCCAGCCCGAAGACGACCCCGTCCGGCCAGCCCGAAGACGACCCCGTCCGGCCAGCCCGAAGACGACCGCGCCCGGACCCGCACGGCCGGCCTCGCCCGCCCCGCTCCACCTCCGTACGACCGGCACGGCACGGCCAGCCGTCCGCGCCACCCCGCCCTACGGCCGGCCTCCCGCACGGCCGGCCCGCGCACCGCCGCCGCTCCTCCCTCCCGGCCGCTCCACTCATCCCGGCGCATGCGCCCGTCCCCCGCCACCCCGCACCCCCGCGCCGCCCCGCACCCCCTGCGGCCAGGTCGTGCGCCCGCGCGCATCCGGCGCCCCGGGCTACGCCCTGCCCCGGACGGAGTTCGCCCGGCGATAGTGGCCGTTCGTGCAGGAGCGGGCCCGAGCGGGGGAGGTCGGTCGACTGTGGGGAAGAAGCGGACCGCGCCGGAGGTGTCCGAGTCGGAGCGGCTGCTCTTCGGCGGGCCGCTGCGCTACGACATGGGCTGGAACAGCCACGCCGAGGCGTTCCTGGAGCTGAACTTCCGCGCCATGATCACCCGGTTGCCGTCCCTGCTCGCGGCCAGCCTCCGGCTCGCCCGCCAGGCCGACCGGGGCGCCGCGCGGATCGTGCTGGCCGCCGAGGCCGGCCGCGGCGTGGCGCAGGCGGTGAGCCTGCTCGCGGTGAACAGCGTGCTGGCCCGGCTGATGGGCGGTGGCGGAATCGACGAGCGGTTGCGCGGAGCCGTCCCCGCCCTGGTCACGGTGGCCGTCGTGATGTTCCTCGCGGCCCTGCTGCGTGCCGCGAGCACCTATGCCACCGGCCGGCTGGAGCCCAAGGTCGAACGTGTGGCGACGGAGCAGTACCTGGAGCGGGCCGCGGCCGTGGAGCTGGCCGCGATCGAGGACCACGCCTTCCACAAGCTGCTGGACACCGCGCAGTACGGCGCCGCCTCCGCGCGCCGGATGATCTCCTACGGGACACGCGTGATCAACGCGATGATCTCGCTGGTCGCGGCGGCTGGCGTGCTGACCGTGCTGCACCCCGCCCTGCTGCCGCTGCTGGTCACCATGACCCTGCCGAGCGCCTGGAGCGCGCTGACCGTCGCCCGGCGCCGCTACGAGTCCTTCCACGCCTGGGTGCAGCACGCCCGCGCGGGCCGGCTGCTCGGCAGCCTGCTGATCGAACCCGAGGCGGCCCCCGAGATCCGGGTGCACGGGGTGGGCGCCTTCCTGCTGCGGCACTTCCGCGCGATGTCGGAGACGGCCGAGGCCGAGCAGGCCCGCCTGGCGAGGCTCGCCGCGCGCACCGGCCTGATCGCGGCGGCGTGGACGGGCCTGGCGACCGTGGCCACGTACGCGACGCTGGGCGGGCTGCTGCTGGCGGGCGCGATGGCCCTGTCGGTGGCGGGTACGGCCGTGATCGCGATCCGGACCGGCTCGCAGAGCCTCGACACGCTGGTGGTGGAGGTCAACGCACTGCACGAGGAGGCGCTCTTCGTCGGCGATCTGCACCGGCTGTACACCGAGGCGGACCAGTGGGCGATCCCGGCGGGCGGCACACGGCTGCCGGAGGATCCGCGCGAGATCCGCTTCGAGAACGTCACCTTCCGCTACCCGGGCGAGTCCGCCCGCCCCGCCCTCGACGACGTGACGCTCAGCCTGCCGCTGGGCCGGATCGTGGCCCTGGTCGGCGAGAACGGCTCCGGCAAGACCACCCTGGTCAAGCTGCTCGCCGGGCTCTACACCCCGGAGCGGGGGCGCATCCTGTGGGACGGCGTCGACGCGTCGACCGCGGACCGGCACCTGCTGGCCGAGCGGATCGCGATGGTGGCGCAGGACTTCAAGCGGTGGCCGTTCACGGCCCGGGTCAACGTCGCCCTGGGGCGTACGTCGATGCCCGTATGCGAGGACCGGCTGGCCGCGTCGATCGCCGAGGCCGGGGCGGAGACGGTGGTCGCGGACCTGCCGCGCGGGCTGGACACGCTGCTCGCCCGCAACTTCAGCGGCGGGCACGAGCTGTCGGGCGGCCAGTGGCAGCGGCTGGGCATCGCCCGGGCGGCCTATCGCCGGGGCCGCATCCTGATCGTGGACGAGCCGACGGCGGCCCTGGACGCCCGGGCCGAGCTGGAGGTCTTCGAGCGGATCCGCGCCCTGGCCGACAGCGGCCAGACGGTCGTACTGATCACGCACCGGCTGGCGTCCGTGCGGCACGCGGATCTGGTGCACGTCCTGGACCAGGGCCGGCTCGTGGAGTCGGGGACGCCGGACGAACTGCTGGCGACCGGCGGGCTCTACGCCGAGCTGTACGCGCTCCAGGCGGAGCAGTTCGCCTCGTCACCCGCGCCGGCCGGGAAGGTGCCGGCGCCGAAGGCGGGCTGACGGCGACGCGTCAGGCCGTGGCGTCGGCCGCGTCGCCGCTGCGCACGATCACCAGGAACATGTCCGTGGCCAGGTCCATGACGACCTCGGCAGGCAGGCCCTCGCTGCGCCGCGCCTGCGCGAATTCCTCCGCAGGCCAGGAGCCGCGCGGCCCACCGGCGGGAAAGCGCTCGAGCACCGTTCGCCCGTTCACCCTGCACCTCCATGTAGCGCTGTACTCGTAGAGTTAAACGCCAACGATGGGGTGAACGGCTCGCGAAGTGACGGTTCTGAGACGTACTTGACACGCGTTCACCGCTAAGTGTGACCAACTTCTCAGCCTCTTGGCGCATGTGTTCACTTTCCGTACCAGTCGTCGCACCCCTCGTGACGACACCCGCTCTCACTTCCCGCAGGCGCCACAAAGCCCTCTGCGCACCTCTTTGGTTCCGGGGCGGCGCGGATGCTCTTGATCGTCGTGCACGAGGGCCGTGGATGCGCTGATGATGAGCTCGGCGGGACCGTCCGCGGCGGAAGGCGTCACATCGCCGACGTGCGACGCGTGGCAGGGCGGCATGAGCCGAACCGCACATCCCGTCACCACTGCGTCGCGGGGCGGGCCGGGCGGGCACCCTGGCCTCACCACCCCGACTGTCGGCTTCTGAAAGGAGCCCGGCATGCTCCTCGGCACCTGGAATCTGGAGAATCTCTACGAGCCCGGCGGCCCGTACGGCCCACAGGACGAGGCGGGGTACGAGGCGAAGCTCGCCGCGCTCGCCGCCGTGATCACCGAACTCGATCCGGTCCTGCTCGGCGTGCAGGAGGTCGGGGACCCGCAAGCCCTGAAGGATCTCGCCGGGATGCTCGACGACGACTGGCATGTCGCCGTGTCCGAGCACGCGGACAGCCGGGGCATACGGGTCGGCTTCCTCAGCCGTACCGCGATGACGGTGGTGGCCGACACGCGGGCGTTCCCGGGGGAAGTGCGTCCCGTGCAGGCGGACGACTCGGGGCTGACGGCGGGGGAGGCCGGGCGGGGCCTCCTGGCGGTCGAGGTCGAGGGCGGGAACGGGCCGCTGTGGGTGGCCGTCTGCCATCTGAAGTCCAAGCTGCTGTCTTACCCGGACGGTCGTTTCCAGCCCCGCGACGAGGGTGAACGTGCCCGCTACGGCGCCTACGCCCTGTACCGGCGGGCCGCCGAGGCGACGGCCCTGCGCGCCCTCGCCGACCGGCTGCTGGCCGAGGACGGGCAGGAGCGGGACGTGGCGGTGCTGGGCGATCTGAACGACGAGGTGCAGGCGGCGACCACACAGATCCTGCTCGGCCCGCCCGGCTCCGAGCTCGGCACACCGGGCTTCGACCGGCCCGACCGGGGCGACGCGACCCGCTTGTAGGACGTGGCCCCGCTCATCCCGCCGGGGCAGCGCTGGTCCCGGGTGAACTCCGGGCGGCGCGAGCTGATCGACCACGTCCTGCTGAGCCACCGTCTGGTGCGCCGGGTGACGGCGGCGGGCACGGGCCTGCCGGGCGAGGGCCCGCCCGGCCTGCCGTCGGTCGGCCCGGACCCGGTGGAGCGGCGGGGCGAGCCCGGATCGGACCACGCTCCGGTGTGGGTGCGGGTCGGCGGCTGAGTACCGTTGACGGCACGGCGTCGGCGTGCCGGCCGTCGCCGCCGGCGCGGGCGCCACGACCGCCACCGCGCACTAGCCGGTGACGTGCCGGGCGTGGCGGCCGGCGAGGGGGGTCCGCGGCGGCCGCAGGCCCATGTCTTCCGCCCGTCCGGTGAGTTCGGTGAGGACGGCCGTGAGGCGCTCCTGGTGGCGGGGCCCGATCCGGCCCGTGTCGTCGAGGTGCACGGCGCAGGCGGTCGTGGTATCGACGAGGCGTTCGAGGAGGTCGGCCACCCGGTCCGCGCCTTCGGTGTGCCGGGCGAGGGCGGGCAGTTCGTGGGCGGCGCGGGAGATGGCCGCACGGGCCTCGGCCAGAGTGCGGTAGGCCTCGCGGCGCAAAGTCCAGCGGGTGGCGCGGTTTCCGGAGGGGGTGCCGGGGGTCCCGATGCGGGGGGCGTCGGCCTCGTCGAGCACGTGCGTGAGGTAGGCGTAGGCGGCCTCGTTCGCCGCCACGAGCCGGGCGCGCACTCCCCCGCCGCGCTGGCCGGGCATCGGCAGGTGCCCGACGATCAGCACGATGGCGCAGGCCAGCAGCGTCTCGCCGATCCGGCCGGCGGAGGCCTGGGGCTCGCCGCCGACCATGACGAGCGCGAGGACCAGGACGGTGACGACGGCGGTCTGGGCGGCGAAGTGCCGGGTGGCCACGGGTATCAGCGCTCCGCTGAGGGCGACGAGCGCGATGAGCCCTTCGGGATGGGGCAGGACGGCGGCGAGCCCGGCGAAGAGCAACGCCCCGAGGACGGTCCCGGCGGCCCGGTTCAGCACGCGCGACGCCAGCGGACCGAGGTCGGGCTTGACCAGGAAGACGGCCGTGGCGGGCAGCCAGTACCAGTGCTCGTGCTGCCCGTACCACTGGCCTCGGTGCAGCGCCTGGGCGACCGCCGAGCCGGCGCCGAAGCAGAGGGCGACGCGCAGCCCGTACTCGCGTCCGGCACTGCCGAAGACGGTCCGCAGCCGGTCCCGGGCGCTGCGGGACCGGGTGTGCAGATCGCCGCCGCGGCCCCGGTCGAACGCCTCGGCGGCGTGCAGCAGGGCATCGTCGAGGGCGCGCAGGGCGGGCGCCGAGCGGGAGGGTGCGGGCAGCGGCCCGGTGTGGGTGTTGCCGCGCACGGCGGCGGCGAGCCGCCGGGGACCTTCGGACGCGCGCTCGGTGACGGCCTCCCCGGCCCAGGCGAGGGCGGTGGCGGCCTCCGCGAGGGGCAGTGCCGCGGCGTACTGCGCGTGCAGCCGCCGTTCGGCGGAGGAGGAGGCGTATCTGCGCAGCCGGGGCCCGGCGAGGGCGTCCTGGGCATGGTCGAGGGCGGCGGTGAGCGCTGCGCGGCGGCGGATGGCGTCCGGCCCGCCGACGGCGTCGAGCAGTTCGGCGACGGCCTCGTACACACCGGCCACGGCCTGCCGCTCCCCGTCGAAGCGGAAGTCACCGGCGAGGGAGCCGGGCGTGGGCAGGGCGAGCCGCAGCACGAGCAGCCACCCCGCGCCGACGAGGAAGGCGAGCGCGCGCAGCCAACCGGGCTCGGGCAGGGGCATTCCGGCACCGATCGCCGAGCCGACCAGCAGCTGCGTTCCGGCGGCCGACGCGACGGGCCCGACGGCGCTCATCCCCCCGGCGGCGAGCCCGACCACCGTCAGCACGACGGTGAGGACGACCGCCCCGGTCTCCTGCCCGGTGTAGGTCCCGACCACGAGGCCCGTCGCACCGGCCAGGGCGGGCGCTCCGATGCGCTTGACCGACAGGCGCCGGCTCCCGGACCGGTCGTTGATCCCGGCGAGCATGGCGGCGATGGCGGCGACGACTCCGAGGGAGGAGAGACCGGTCTGCACGGACACGAGCAGAAGGGGCCCGGCGGACAGGGCTCCCCGGGTCACCGCGTTCCAGGGCACCGGTCCCCGCTGGGCACGCAGGGCGTGCGCGAGCCAGGGCGGAAGCTCAGGGGCGGTGCGGCGGGACACGGAGCTCCTGTCGTCTCGGCGAGGGCAGGGGTGAGCCTTCGGGCGACGGCGGCCGGGGCGGGGTGTGGCTGTCCACGGTAGGCGGTGTTCCTGGAGGACAGGTTTCCGGAACGTGTCGGGCGGCCCGGAAACGGTGTTCTTTATGTACGCAACCAAGAGGCGCTTCATGTACGCAACCAAGAGGTGCGCCATCAAGCACGGGCCGCGGCAACCTTCTCGGGCCCGGTGACCACTGGGGGGCCGAGAGTGCGTGTTCTCCCGAACCACGCAAGGACCCGAAGGACTGGTCCGTGGCATCCCCGTCCCACCGCCGTCCCGTCCGCAAGCGGCGCACGGCCCTCGTCTTCGCGGTCGCCGCGGCAGCCGCGGGCCGGATACCGGTCACCTGGAGCCTGCAGAGCCCCGCCACCTCCCAGCCGCTCTCGATCCGCTACAAGACCGGCTCCAGCACCCACTGGTGCGGCATTCAGGCACTGGGCCACCGCAATCCGCCGGCCCGGCTGGGGGTCAGGATTGGCAGCGGCTGGCCCCGGCTGCCCCGTACCGACTACAACTACTTCCTCTCCCCCAGCGGCAGCGGCTGCGGCGGCTAGCTCAGGCTCACCGACATCCACGGCGAGCAGCTCACCGTCGACGGCATCGCGATCCGCCCGGACGTGGTGCAGCCGACCCGCGTGCAGTTCACCCGGCGGTGACGGCTGCCACCGCCCGGGCGAGGAGGGGCTCCGTGTCGGTGACGGCCCGGACGAGCACGGCCGGATCGTCCGTCAGGTCTCCGAGAGTGGCGTCCACCTGACCCAACCCGGCCCGTGCGACCAGCCCCTTCTCGTTGGTGACCCACTCCCCGCGCGCGGCCAGCACCGCGTGCGCGGTCTGGGTCGTGGCGAGCGCGATCGCGCCCGCGACCTGGGTGACGGCGCTCTTCGGGGCGTGGCCCGCCTTGGCGTAGGCGAGGGTGGCCGCGGCCATGCCGTGCCAGTGCGCGGGGGCGCTCTCGCGCAGGGCCCGCGGATAGGCGTCCGGGCGGGTCAGTTCGCCGCGCAGCACCCGGTTGACCGCGAGTTCGGCGACGAGCAGGTACGTCGGGATGCCCGCCAGGTGAAACATGAGGGGCTCGACGCGGAAGCGGCCCGCCTCCGCTTCCGCCGTCTCGCGTTCGACCACGTCCAGGTCGCGGTAGTGAACGTCCACGGAACGGCCGTCGATCGTCAGCCAGGCACCCCCGTTGAAGACGCCGCCGCCCCAGGCGCCGAGCTCGCCGACCTCGCCCTCCCAGCCGGCCGCGCGGAGGCCGGCGGGGTCGAAGGCGCCCCGGTAATAGACCGCCAGGTCCCAGTCGCTGTCGGGCCGTTCGGTGCCCTGGGCCCGGGAGCCGCCGAGGGTGACGGCCTCGACAGCCGGCAGGGCGGCCAGGCGGTCGGCGGTGGCGGCGAGGAAGGCGTGGTCCGGGAGGGTGGGCACGGCGGCTCCTGGGCAGAGGGGACCTGGACGGAACGGGTCCTGGGCAGGCGGGACTCGGACAGCCGCAGCCGGGACCGGGGCAGCGTAGGGGGAAGGCCCGGTCGCCGGGTACCGAAATACGGGTGCGCGCACGCGCCCCTCCCCGCATGATCGGTGGGTCGTGCCGCCGCCCGCAGATCGGAGCCCTCACGTGATCCGCCGCGTCACCGTCCCGAACCTCTTCCCGCCGCCCACCTACTCCCACGCCTCCGTCGTGGAAGCCGGCACGCGGCTGGCGTTCCTCGCCGGCTCCGTACCGCTGAGCCCCGACGGCACGCTGGTGGGGCCCGGCGATCCCGTACGGCAGGCGGAACAGGTCATCGCCAACCTGCGCGAGCAACTGACGGCCGTCGGCAGCGATCTGGAGCACGTGGTGGCGACCGACGTGTACGTGGTGAGCGGCGACCCGGCCGTGCTGTCCGCCGTCTGGAGCGTGGTCGAGGCCTCCGGCCTCAGTAGGGGGCCGCATTCGTCGACGCTGATCGGCGTGGCGTGTTTGGGGTACACGGGTCAGCTGGTGGAGATCACGGCGACAGCCGTCGTTCCCGAGTAGGCCGACAACCGGCGGTCGTTTCCGAGCAGGCCGACAACCGTCGGTCGTTTCCGAGTAGGCCGACAACCGTCGGTCGTTTCCGAGCAGGCCGACAACCGTCGTTTGCCGAGCGGACGGGGACCGCCGTGTTGTTCGAGCACCGCGGGCGGCGTTGACCGGTGACGCGGTGCTCGTCGGCCCGGCGTGAGCTACCGCCCGGGGGGCCTCCCCCACACCCTCCGTTTCGGCAGCGGCCCGGCGTAGCTCCCGACCCGGCTCGTCGTCAGGCCCAGCGCCACCAGCGATTCCGCAAGTCTGACCGCCGCTGCGACCCCGTCGACGACCGGCAGGCCGAGTTTCCGGCCGACGACCCGCTGCAGCCCCGTCATGCCGGCGCAGCCCAGGACGAGCACCTCCGCCCCGGCCGCGCAGGCCCGTTCGGCGGCGGCCAGGAACGCCGTCTCGGTCCGCTCCGCGTCACCCAGGTCGAGCACGTTCAGGCCGGTGCCGACGATCGCCGCGCAGTTGCGCGCCACACCGGCCGCCGCCAGGCTGTCCTCGATCTGGCCGCACGAGCGCTCCAGGGTGGTCACGACGCCGTAGCGGCGGCCCAGCAGGCAGGCGAGGTGCGCCGCGGCCTCGGTGATGTCGACGACGGGCACGTCGACCAGTTCCCGTGCGCCCTCCCTCCCGTGCTCCCCGAATCCGGCCATGACCACGGCGTCGTACGGGGGCCCGTCGTAGGTGCGCAGCGTGTCCAGGACGGCGGCGGCGGACAGGTAGCTGTCGAGCCAGCCCTCCGCGGACGCCGGTCCCCAGGCGGGGGTCAGTCCGGTCACGGTGGTGCCCGGGCCTGCCGCGGCCCGGGCACCTCGTACGATCTCCTCGGTCATCTCCTGCGTGGTGTTGCAGTTGGTGACGACGATCCGCACGTCTCTCAGACCTCCGCGGTCACGCGCTCGGGACGGCACAGGGCCGCGTACAGCCCGGCGGCGAGCGCCGTGCCGATGAACCAGGAGTACGGAGCCACGTCGCTGAAGGTCGTCACCAGCGCGAGCACCGCCGCGACACCGGCCGCCGGCAGGAACGCCCACAACGCCTTGGGGTTGAAGCCCTTGCGGTAGTGGTAGCGGGCGCCGGGAGAGGCGTCGAACAGCTCGTCGACGTTCACCCGGCCGCGCTTGACCCAGTAGTAGTCGACCATGATCACGCCGAACAGCGGTCCGAGGAAGGCGCCGAGGCCGCCGAGGAAGTAGTTCACGACGGTCGGGTTGGAGAAGAGGTTCCAGGGGGTGACGAGCAGCGCCGCGACGGTGCTGATCATGCCGCCGATCTTGAAAGTGATCTTCTGCGGCCACACGTTGGCGAGGTCGTACGCCGGTGAGACGAAGTTGGCGACGATGTTGACGCCCATGGTGGCGATGGCGAAGGTCAGCGCGCCCAGCACCAGCACCCAGGTGTTGCCGATCTCGGCCACGAGGTAGGCCGGGTCGGTGATCTCCTTGCCGAAGACCTCGAAGGCGCCCGCCGTGACGATGACGGACACGATCACGAAGGCCGTGGAGTTGATCGGCAGGCCCCAGAAGTTGCCGCGCTTGACGGACTTGTAGTCGGGCGCGAAGCGGGAGAAGTCACAGAAGTTGAGCATCAGGGTGCCGTACGTGGCGAGGACCAGGCCGATCGCACCGAACCACTGGCGCCACTGCTCGCCGACCGAGACCGGGTGCGGGGTCGAGGTCAGGGAGATCGTCCAGCCCGCCTTGGCGAGGATCCACACGGCCAGCGCGATCATCACGAGCCAGATCGCGGGGCCGCAGAAGTCCTGGAACTTGCGGACCGACTCCATGCCCCGGCTGATGATCGCCGCTTGGACCAGCCACAGGGCGACGAAGGAGACCCAGCCGAGCGCGTCCAGGCCCAGGAACGAGTTGTGCGTCCACGACTCCAGGCCGGGCCAGGCCGCCAGCAGCATCACGTTGACGGCGACGGAGGCGAGGTAGGTCTGGATGCCGTACCACATGATGGCGATCACGGCCCTGATCAGCGCCGGGATGTTGGCACCCCAGATACCGAAGGCGATCCGGCTCACGACCGGGAAGGGCACGCCGTGGCGCTGGCCGATCTTCCCCATCCAGTTCATGCCGATGTAGATGATCACGAACCCGACGAGCAGGGACGTGAAGATCTGCCAGACGTTCATGCCCAGGAAGAGCAGCCCGGCGGCGAAGGTGTAGTTGCCGAGGTTCTGGACGTCGGACATCCACATGGCGAAGAGGTCGAAGACCTTCCAGTTGCGCTTCCTGGCGGGCGCGAGGTCTTCGTTGGTGAGCCGGGGATCGGGGACGAACGCGGGGGTGCCGGTGGTCGCGGCACGATCGGCGAGGGACACGGGGCCTCCAGAGCAAGGGGACGGCGGAGGACTGCGCTGCGGGGGCTGCACGGCGTGTTTGGTATACCAAACTGCGCTCATGGTCTCGTCGTCAACCGTTCTGACGGATATCGCTCCTGTTAACGCTCCGTAAAAGACCCCTCGCGTCGGCGAGGATGACTGCATGACGAAGATCGAACCCCTGGGAGCGGTGCGCGAACGCGTCACGTCCGAACTGCGGCAGCAGATCATCGCGGGCGGTCTGCTTCCCGGCGACCGCCTGGTCGAGCGCGAGCTGGCGGAGCGCTTCGGCGTCTCGCGCGTGCCGGTCCGCGAGGCGATCCGGGCTCTGGTGGCCGAAGGCTTCGTCCACTTCGAGACGCCCCGCCGCACGGTGGTACGCCGTCTCACCCCGACCGACGTCAAGGAACTGTTCGAACTGCGAGAAGCCCTGGAGGTCTACGCCGCCGGACTCGCCGCCGCCCGAGCGACCCCGCGCGACCTGGCCGAGGTCCGGGAGCTGATCGACCGCGCGGCCGCCGCCACCGAGGCCGGGGACGCCGAGGCGATCACCGACGTCAACAGCCGGCTGCACGACCGCATCGTGGCGATGGCCGGCAACAGCCTGCTGACCGCGGCCCTGGAGCCGGTCGCCGGGCGGCTGCGCTGGATGACCCGGCGCAACGAGGAGTGGCCCCAGCTCCTCGTGGAACACCGCGAACTGTACGAGGCCATCGCCTCGGGCGACCCGGACCGGGCCCGCGCGCACGCGCTGACGCACGTGCGGACCAACTACCGCTCCACCGTCCGCCACCTGTTCGGCGAGGAGGCCGCTCCCTACCCGCCCGGGGAAGCGGCCGCTCCCTGACCGCCACGGGTCGGCAGCCCCGCCGCCCGCCCGGCCGTCCGCAGGACGTCGCGCAGCATGGCGGGGGTGAGCCGGCCGGTGAAGGTGTTGCGCTGGCTGACGTGGAAGCAGCCGAAGAGGTCAAGGCCGTCGAGGTGGAACCGGGCGCCGTGGGAGAAGGCGGGGCGTGGCCGGGGCACCGGCCAGCCGGCCTCGGCGAACGCGGGCAGCGCAGCCTGCCAGCCGAAACCGCCGAGCACCACCACGGCCCGCAGCGTCGGGCGCAGCAGCCGCAGTTCCTGCACGAGCCAGGGACGGCAGGTGTTCCGCTCCTCGGGGGTGGGTTTGTTGGCGGGCGGGGCGCAGTGCACGGGCGAGGTGACGCGCACACCGTGCAGCTCCAGACCGTCGTCGGCGTGCACGGCGGTCGGCTGGGAGGCGAGACCCACGTCGTACAGCGCCTCGTAGAGCACGTCCCCGGAGCGGTCTCCGGTGAACATCCGGCCGGTGCGGTTGCCGCCGTGCGCTGCGGGGGCGAGTCCGACGATCAGCAGCCTGGCGTCCGCCGGCCCGAAACCGGGCACCGGCCGGCCCCAGTACGTCCAGTCCGCGAAGGCGGCCCGCTTGACCCGGGCCACCTCCTCGCGCCAGGAGACCAGCCGCGGACAGGCCCCGCAGTCCGCGATGCGCCGGTCGAGGAGGGGAAGACCGCTGGCGTCCATCCCTCCACGGTAGGGGCGGCGGGGGCCCTCCCCCTCACCGGGGGCAGAACGCTCAGGACATGCCGGCACGCGAGCTGGGGGCGACGGCCGTGCCCGGCGCGGGCTGTACGCCGACGCGGCGCAGCCAGAGCAGCGCCCCGGCCAGCAGCAGCGCTCCGGTCAGCAACCATGGCAGCGGGCCCGGCCGCAACGCCCCGACGACGAGGCCGACGAGTGCACCGGCCAGTTGCAGGGCGAGCGACTGGACGGACAGGGCGGTGGCACGGCCCGCACCCGCGACGCGGCGGTGCAGGAGGTCGTTCTGGTTCGGGGACGCGGCGCCGAGGCCGAGGTAGAGCAGGCAGAAGCCGACGGCCGCCAGGACCGTGGCCGCCGGGTGCACCGAGGTCGCGGTGACGGCGAGCAGCGACAGGCCTGTCGCCCCCGTCCCGAGACAGACCAGCACGGCTCGCTCCCCACCTCCCGCGACCCGGGCGGTGAGCGGCGCGAGGTGGCTGCCGACGCCGTTGCACACGAACCCCGCGCAGGCGAGCGCGGCGTACACCATCGCTCCGGAGCCGGGGGCTCCGGTCAGCTCGACGGTACGGCCCGGTACGAGCAGCTCGACGGTGGCCACGGCGCTGCCGACGGCCGCGGCGGTGAGCAGGATCCGGCGTACCAGCGCGTCGCGGCCGCCCGTCCGCAGTCCGCCCAGGACGGTGACCGGGACGCCGCGCAGCACCGAGCGCAGGGTGGCCTGCGGCCGCGGCGGTTCCCGCAGGGCGGTCAGCACGTACCAGACGAGGACGCCCCGGACGGCGGCTCCCAGCAGCATCGGAACGGACAGGGGCAGCACCGCGCCGGACGTCGCCTCGCTCAACCGGGCCCCGAGGCCGGTCCCCGGCCCGAGGAGCCAGGGCAGGCCACCGCCGAGCAGCATGCCGACCGCGAGGGCGGCGGAGGTCGCGGAGCCACCCCTGGCCAGGCCCGTGCGCAGATCGGCGCCCGGACCGGAACACTCCTGGACGGTGTCGACGTACCAGGCCTCGGCGGTGCCGCTGGACAGGGCCCGGGCCGCGCCCATGAGCACCATGCCGGCGGCGAGCACCCACGCGGTGGTGCCGAGGCCGACCAGGACGCAGGCGACCACGTTGAGCGCCCCGGCCACGGCCAGTACCGGCCGGCGCCCGAGCACATCGGAGAGCCCGCCCGTGGGCAGCTCCAGCGCGGCCACGGTGAGCGAGTGGGCGGCGAAGAGCCCCGCGACCGTGGCCAGGGACATGCCGCGCTCGCTGAGCAGCAGGACCATCGAGGCCAAGCCGAGGCCCGACGGCAGCCACAGCAGGGCGCAGACGGTGACGTAACGCCGACGAGCAATCCGTGCCTGCGGCAGCTCGGTCATGAGGAACCCCGGTGGTCCGCGTCCGCAGGGTCGTGCGGGGCCAGTGGCAGCCCGGCGGTGAGGAGGACCACGTGTTCGGCGCGGGGGTCGTCCGCGTCCCGGGCCGTCAGCTCCTCCAGCTTCCGGGCCAGGGTGTCCCAGAGCTCCGTGAGGGACTGAGCCGTCAGGCGGGGCATGAGGTCGCTGACCCCGGACGGCTCCACCCACTCCTGGCCGAGGCGCCCGGCCGCCAGGTCCGCCTCGTGCCGGGCGAGGGACCTCTCCAGGTGCTCGATCTGCTGCCGCCGGGAGAGGCTGACGAAGGCGCGGCCCGCGGCGGTGGACTCCATCGTCTCGTTGCTCCAGGACGTGAGGGTGTGCAGCGCCCGCCAGCGCCGCTCCCGCCCGTCGCGGTGCTCGGCCTCGGCGATGAACGCGTACTTCGCCAGCACCCTCAGGTGATAGCTGGTCGACGCCGACGACTCCCCCGTCCGTGCGGCGAGCTCACTCGCCGTGGCGGGCCCGTCCTGCCGCAACAGCCCGAGCAGCCGGATACGCAGAGGATGGGTCAGGGCCTTCAGCGCCGCGGTGTCGCGCTCGGGATCGAGGAGGCGCTTGTGCTCGTCGCTGTCCATGCCGGGACAGTAGGCCGCCGGGACACTTAGCAAAAGAGTTTTTGCAGAATTTGTTTGGCGGAAGTGGGGCCCGGGGGAAAATCATCCCGTCGGGGCGATGCGGAGGACTAAGGTCGAGGACATGGCTTCTGAGCGTGCGCGGCACGACACCAGGGACGGGACGCAGGATGCGGCACCTGGGTCCCCCGCCCCCGTCGGCACCTGCACGGGAGGCGACGCCCAGCAGCTGGATCCGAAGGTCGCCGCGGCGATCACCGCCGCCGAGGCGGCGGGCCCGCAGACGGGTACGACCGTCCGCGTCGACAGCTGGATCTGGTCCGTACGCCTCGTCAAGAGCCGCTCCATGGGAGCCACCGCCTGCCGGGGCGGCCACGTGCGCGTCAACGGCGAGCGCGTGAAGCCCGCACACGCCGTCCGCGTCGGTGACGAGGTGCGCCTGCGGCACGAAGGCCGCGAACGGGTCGTCATCGTCACGCGGCTGATCCGCAAGCGGGTGGGCGCTCCCGTGGCCACCCAGTGCTACATCGACAACTCCCCGCCGCCTCCGCCCCGCGAGGCCGTCGCCCCCGCCGGTATCCGCGACCGCGGCGCAGGCCGCCCCACCAAGCGGGACCGCCGCGAAATGGACCGCCTCCGCGGCTCGACGGGCCCTGGCAGCGTGTCCGGCCCCGGGCCCGTTCCCGGCGGCGGAGCGTTCGGCGGCGGCTCGGGCCGGCGCATGCCCTGAGCGAGTGTCACGGGCCCCGGCCGACCCGGGGAGGGGCCCAGGGCAGAGCGCCGTGGGCCGGCGGAGACGCGGCCGGTCACATCCGACGCCGCAGCAGCCGGAGCAGATCCGCGTTGTGCCGCCGCCGCGCCCACGCTATGAGGGTGAGCGGAACGATCAGGATCACCGGCGTCGCCGCGTACTGCCCGTCGAAGACGGCTGTCTGCACGATGAACGCGCCCACCATCAACGCGCTCAGCGCCATCGCCGCCACGGACTGCAGCACCGGGATCAACAGAGCGACGGCCCCGGCCAGTTCGAGCGCGCCGATGGTGTACATCCCCGCGCTGCCCCAGCCGAGCCGCTCGAACGACTCGGCAGCCGACGCGTGCCCGATCAGCTTGGGCAGGGCGCTCGCGATCGCGTAGAAGAGGGCGAGCAGCACCTGCAGAGCACGCAGGGCGATGCGCGCACGCCGCCCTCGAGCGGTCGCGGACTCGGCGACGACGACGCCGGCCGGGGTGGTGTCGGCCGGGACGGCAGCGGTGGTCTCGGACATGAGGGTCTCCTGGTCACAGTGGTCCGTGGTGGTGTCGAAGAGGTAGACCGGCCCGCGCTCCGGAACTCATCGCTGCCGGGGACCGTGCCACGGCCTTCTCCACATCGGCGAGTTCTTCCACTGGGTGGGGTGCCTCGTCCGGCAGCACCCTCCAGTGGTACATGAGCGGAGAGCCCTGGAACTGACCGGACAGCGCCCAGTTGGTGGTCATGGTGTGGGCGGCGAGCTCCCGCCACGCCCCGAACGAGGGCCCGCCGATGCCGTACTGGCAGACCACGGGCAGTCCGAACACGTTGGCCGTCGAGCGGCGGTGCTCCGGTCGCAGCTCCAGGTCCGTGAGGGGGACGCGCTTCACGAAGACCGGCGTGCCGGAAACCTCCAGCCGGGCCGATTTCCCCCCGATGCCGATACCCAGCGGCTTGTGCCGACCAGGTCGCGCAGTTCGGCGTCCCCGAGCAGCGCCAGGGAGGTCGCGACCGTGTCGTACCGGCTCAGGCGCCCCGGTTCCGCTTCCCCGGGCCGGCTTTCACGCACTCCCGGTGGCCATGGCCGTCGGCACCGCCCGTACCCATGTCCGGTCCTCTGTCAGATAGCGGTCCACCGTCAGGCCCGCTTCCTCCAGCGCTTCCTCGAACTGCTCCTCCGTCAGGGGGCGCGCGCGGAAGGTCTGGGTCCAGACCGCGTCCGGGAACTCGTACTCCGCGCGCACCGAATGGACTCCGTCGCCGACCGGCTCCGACGAGGCGATCCGCACGGTGAAGCCGCTGGGGTCCTTGCGCTCGCGCGGAACGTTGTCGTGGTAGTCCTCCCCCTCCCGCTGGATCAGCACGCAGCCGCCCTCCGCGACATGGCGCACGCAGGTGCGCAGCAAGCCGCGCCGCACCTCGACATCCCCCGCGTGCACGAGGAACGACGCCAGCAGCACCACGTCGAACGTCTCGCCCAGTGCCAGCTCCTCGATCGGGGCGCATATCGTCCGCGCGCCCCGCACGCGCTCCAGCATGGGGGCGGACTCGTCCACGGCGGTGATCGTGAAACCCCGCTCCAGCAGGGCGTGGGTCATGCGCCCCACCCCGCTCCCGAGCTCCAGAATGCGAGCGCCTTCGGGGACCGCGGCCGCGATGACTTCCGGTTCGTCCCCGATGGGCAGCCGGGTGTACAGCTCCACCGCGCAGCCGTCCGGGGTGATGGCCCCGTGTCCCGTCCCCTCGTACCCCTCACGCATTTTCATCTCCATGCCCCCACAACGGACCGCGTCCGCACACCCGTTCCAGCGAACCTGCACCTTCACCCGACCGAGTGAACGAGATGGCGAGGGCGGCGTCCTGGACCGCCACAGGGGGCTTCCGGCTGCACCCCGGCCCATCTGCGCCGGGAACGCGTGAGGGGCACCCTTGCCGACCTTGGTGGACCCACGCCACGAGGAGTACGTTGCAAGCAGGAGTGGTGATCGACGATGCGTACAGGCAGTGAGCCGAGGACCGCGCGCAGTGCCCTGCGGGCACGCTTCTGGCTGAGCCTGTGGGGGCTTGCCTGGGCGCTCTTCGGGACCGTGGCGTTCGCCATCGCCGGGCGGAGCGGCTGGGCGATCGCCTGCGGAGTGCTGCTGCTGATCGTCACGGTCGATCTGGCCGTCGTCCTGCGGCACATCCGCCAGGGCCCGCACTACCAGCCGGGCCCCGACATCCCGCCCTACCAGCCGCCCGGCCCACGCCCCTGAGAGCACGCTGCGAGACGCCCGCTCACGCCTCTGAGGCGCACAGGGGCCCTCAGCCCCTGCGGCGGGCCAGGCAGACCCCTCACGAGTCGAAGCGCGCCGCCTTCAAGAACTCCGGATTCGGGTCGAGCGCCGCCGCCAGGCGGAAGTGGCGCTTCGCCTGGTCGGGGCGCCCCTGACGTTCATACGTACGGGCGAGCGCGAAGTGCGCGAACGCGTTGTCGGGCTCCCGCTCCAGGACGATCTGGAATTCCAGCTCCGCCGGCCTCAGCTGAGCCGCCGCGAAGAAGGCACGTGCCCGCAGCAGCCGGGCCGCGGTGTTCTCCGGGTGCGTGGCGATGACGCCGTCGAGCAGCTTCACCGCGCCCCGGGGATCCCGCGCGGCGAGCAGTTGCTCGGCGGCGCGGAAGTCGATGACATGCGTCTCCGGGGTACGTCCGGTCGGACCGCTGGTCTCGGGCACGGCTGAGTCCTTCCCTCACTGCACGGGTTCAACGCCCCCGCGCGGTGCCGCTATTCCTCAGGTGACGGCCGGGGCGCACGCGACCTGCGCACCAGCTCGGCCCACACATCCTTCACGCGCTGCTCCAGCCGCTCAAGCGGGACGTCGTTGTCGATCACGATGTCGGCGATCCGGCGGCGCTGCTCGCGCGTCGCCTGGGCGGCCATGCGCGCGCGGGCGTCCTCCTCGGTCATGCCGCGCAGGCGTACGAGCCGGTCGAGCTGTGTCTCCGGGGCCGCGTCGACGACGATCACCAGGTCGTACAGCGGGGCCAGGCCGTTCTCCGTGAGGAGCGGGACGTCGTGGAGGACGACCGCGTCCTCGGCGGCGGCCTCCTCGAGCTCGCGGGAGCGGGCACCCACCAGAGGGTGCACGATCGAGTTCAGCACGGCGAGTTTCTCCGGGTCGGCGAAGACGATGGCGCCCAGGCGCGGCCGGTCCAGACTGCCGTCGGCCGCGAGGATCTCCTCCCCGAAGGCCTCGACGACCGAGGCCAGCCCCGGCGTCCCCGGTGCGACGACCTCCCGAGCGATGCGGTCCGCGTCGATCAGCACGGCCCCGCACGCGACGAGCAGCCGGGACACCTCGCTCTTGCCGGCGCCGATCCCGCCGGTCAGGCCCACCTTCAGCATGCAACGCAGCTTAGGCCCTGCCCTGGACAAGCCCCTCGCCCGGGCGGGCAGAGCGAGAGGCTTCGGCCGTCGCCTTCCCGGCCAGCCGTCACCCGCCCGGTCAGCTGTAACCCGCCCGGTCAGCTGTCACCCGCCCGTTCAGCTGTCGCCGGCCCGTTCAGCCGTCGCCTTCTCGTTCCGCCAGGAACTTCTCGAACTCCTGGCCGATCTCGTCCGCCGAGGGGATGTCCACCGGCTCGGCGAGCATGTTGCCGCGGGTCTCGGCGCCCGCGACGGCGTCGTACTGGTGCTCCAGGCCGTCGATGAGCGCGGTGAGGTCCTCGTCGCCCTCGCGGATCTGCCGGTCGATCTCCGTCTGGGTGCGGTGGGCGTCCGAGCGCAAGGCGTGAGCGATGCCGGGCAGGACCAGTCCGGTCGCCGCCGTGATGGCCTCCAGGACGGTCAGGGCCGCGTCCGGGTAGGGAGAGCGGGCGATGTAGTGCGGGACGTGCGCGGCGACGCCCAGGACGTCGTGCCCGGCCTGGAGCAGGCGGTACTCGATGAGGGATTCGGCGCTGCCGGGCACCTGCGCCTCCTCGAAGGGACTGGGGTGGCCCGGGATGAGGTCGGTGCGGTTGCCGTGCGGGGTGAGTCCGACGGGCCGGGTGTGCGGGACGCCCATGGGGATGCCGTGGAAGTTCACGGAGAGGCGGACGCCGAGCCGCTCCACGATCTGCTTCACGGCGGCGGCGAAGCGCTCCCACTCCACGTCCGGCTCGGGGCCGGACAGCAGCAGGAAGGGCGCGCCGGTGGCGTCCTGGACGAGCCGCACCTCGAGGGCGGGGTCCTCGTAGTCGCTCCAGCGGTCGCGCTTGAACGTCAGCAGCGGGCGGCGGGCGCGGTAGTCGACGAGCCGGTCGTGGTCGAAGCGGGCGACCACCTGGTGCGGCAGCGAGTCGAGCACCCGGTCGACGATCTGGTCGCCCGTCTCGCCCGCGTCGATGTATCCGTCGAAGTGGTAGAGCATGACAAGTCCGGCCGACTCCTGGGCCAGCGCCATGTCGACGACGGCCAGCCCCTTCGGCTCCCAGGCGTACAAATCCTGCGGATCAAGCACAGTGACCACTCCTCCTCGTGTTCATACTCCACAACGCCGTTGCGCGCGTGGGCATTCCCGCGGGAGGAGGTTCATGATCTCGGCGGCGGCAGCAACGCCCCGTCAGGGGCGCGGGGAACCGCGTGAGAAGCCCCCACCGGTCGGCAGCCGAACGACGGCCGTGATGCCAGAGCACACCGAAGGGCCGCACCTCGAAAGGTACGGCCCCTCAGCTATCGCCTATGCCTCAGCGGCGAGCGTTCAGCTCTGGCCACCGGCCAGCTTCTCGCGCAGCGCGGCCAGCGCCTCGTCCGAGGCCAGCGCGCCCGAGTTGTCCGGGCCCTCGGAGGAGTACGAACCGCCACCGGACGCGGCCGGAGCGGCAGCCTCGCCACCCTCGGCAGCGGCCTTCTCGTCCGCCTCGCGGGACTTGATGACCTGCGCCTGGTGCTGCTCGAAGCGCTGCTGCGCCTCGGCGTACTGGGTCTCCCAGGCCTCGCGCTGGGTCTCGTAGCCCTCGAGCCAGTCGTTGGTCTCGGGGTCGAAGCCCTCGGGGTAGATGTAGTTGCCCTGGTCGTCGTAGGACGCGGCCATGCCGTACAGGGTCGGGTCGAACTCGACCGCGGCCGGGTCGGCACCGAAGGACTCGTTGGCCTGCTTCAGCGAGAGGCTGATGCGACGGCGCTCGAGGTCGATGTCGATGACCTTGACGAAGATCTCGTCGTTGACCTGGACGACCTGCTCCGGGATCTCCACGTGGCGCTCGGCCAGCTCGGAGATGTGGACCAGACCCTCGATGCCCTCGTCCACGCGGACGAACGCACCGAACGGAACCAGCTTCGTGACCTTGCCGGGCACGACCTGGCCGATCTGGTGGGTGCGGGCGAACTGCTGCCACGGGTCTTCCTGGGTCGCCTTCAGCGACAGGGAGACACGCTCGCGGTCCATGTCGACGTCGAGGACCTCGACGGTGACTTCCTGGCCGACCTCGACAACCTCGGACGGGTGGTCGATGTGCTTCCAGGAGAGCTCGGAGACGTGGACCAGACCGTCGACGCCACCCAGGTCCACGAAGGCACCGAAGTTGACGATCGAGGAGACGACGCCGGAACGGACCTGACCCTTCTGGAGGGTCGTGAGGAACGTCTGGCGGACCTCGGACTGGGTCTGCTCCAGCCAGGCACGGCGGGACAGGACCACGTTGTTGCGGTTCTTGTCCAGCTCGATGATCTTGGCCTCGAGCTCCTTGCCCACGTAGGGCTGGAGGTCGCGGACGCGGCGCATCTCGACCAGGGAGGCCGGGAGGAAGCCACGGAGGCCGATGTCGAGGATGAGACCACCCTTGACGACCTCGATGACGGTACCGGTGACGATCCCGTCCTCTTCCTTGATCTTCTCGATGGTGCCCCAGGCACGCTCGTACTGGGCGCGCTTCTTCGAGAGGATCAGGCGGCCTTCCTTGTCCTCCTTCTGGAGAACAAGGGCTTCGATCTCGTCACCGACGGCGACGACCTCGTTGGGGTCGACGTCGTGCTTGATCGAGAGCTCGCGGCTCGGGATCACGCCTTCGGTCTTGTAACCGATGTCGAGCAGGACCTCGTCCCGGTCGACCTTCACGATGACGCCGTCGACGATGTCGCCGTCGTTGAAGTACTTGATCGTCTCGTCGATCGCGGCGAGGAAGGCTTCCTCGTTACCGATGTCGTTGACCGCTACCTGCGGGGTGGTGGCGGTGGTCTCGGTGCTGCTCGTCATGTGGGAAAGGGCTCCGGTACGGACATTGAAGTCGTAGGTACTGCTACGCCGGGAGCCCGTTTCGCTCTGCAGAAGCCGGACAGCCAAGGAAGCGCCACTCAGGAACGGCGGCGCCTCGACAACCGAGGGGACATACATACAGATGCGAGCGCAGCCTGCTACGTCTGAGGTGCGCAGGCCCGCAGCGCAACTTGTAGCATACGGGGGCAGCCGGGCAGGGTCAATGCGCGAAGCCGCCCACGCGGGGCGAACGCCGCATATCCGGCACAAGTCGTGTCGTCCGAGGCCACGCGCGGCGCGCGACGCCCCCTTTACGACACCGCCGGGACCGGCCGGACGGCAGTGCCCGCACACTAGTACGAGGGAGCCGATCATCCAAGAGTCCGAAGCGTCCGAACCCGAGGCCACCCGGCGCGACGCCGATGTCACGGAAAGCTCCCGGGCCAATCGTGGCTGGTGGGACCGCAACGCGGACGAGTACCAGACCGAGCACGGCACGTTCCTCGGCGACGACCGCTTCGTGTGGGGTCCCGAGGGGCTGGACGAGGTGGAGGCCGGGCTGCTCGGCCCGCCGGAGGAGCTGAAGGGCCGGGACGTCCTGGAGATCGGCGCCGGCGCCGCCCAGTGCTCACGCTGGCTGACCGCCCAGGGAGCGCGCCCCGTCGCCCTGGACATCTCGCACCGGCAGCTCCAGCACGCACTGCGCATCGGCGGTTCCTTCCCCCTGGTGTGCGCCGACGCGGGCGTGCTCCCCTTCGCCGACGCCTCGTTCGACCTGGCCTGCTCGGCGTACGGGGCACTGCCCTTCGTCGCCGATCCGCGTCAGGTCCTGCGCGAGGTGCGCCGGGTGCTCCGGCCCGGGGGACGTCTGGTCTTCTCCGTGACGCACCCGATCCGCTGGGCCTTCCCGGACGAGCCGGGGCCCGAGGGTCTTTCGGTGTCGGCCTCGTACTTCGACCGCACGCCGTACGTCGAGCAGGACGAGGAGGGCCGGGCGGTCTACGTCGAGCACCACCGCACGATCGGCGACCGCGTCCGGGACATCGTCGCCTCGGGCTTCCGCCTGGTCGACCTGGTGGAGCCGGAGTGGCCCGCCTGGAACACCTCGGAGTGGGGCGGCTGGTCACCGCTGCGCGGGAACCTGATCCCCGGCACGGCGATCTTCGTCTGCGAGCGGGACTGAGCGGGACGGAAGCACACGCGCGTCGGGACCTCTTCCCGGACGTACGACACTGAGGGCGTGATCCGTTACGACGCCCTGGAAGCCCTGCCCGTACGCGGTGCCCTGCCCGCCCTGGCCGACGCCCTGGAGGGGCACGGCACCGCCGTCCTCGTGGCGCCGCCCGGCACCGGCAAGACGACCCTGGTGCCACTGGCCCTCGCGGGACTGTTCGGGGAGGGGCCCGGGCGGCGGGTGGTCGTCGCCGAGCCGCGGCGGATCGCGGCCCGGGCGGCGGCGCGGCGGATGGCGTGGCTGCTGGGTGAGAAGCCCGGCGAGAGCGTCGGTTACACCGTGCGCGGGGAGCGGGTCGTCGGGCGGCACACGCGCGTGGAGGTCGTGACCACCGGTGTGCTGGTGCAGCGGCTGCAACGGGACCAGGAGCTGGCCGGTGCCGACGTGGTGGTGCTCGACGAGTGTCACGAGCGGCACCTGGACGCGGACACGGCGGCGGCGTTCCTGTGGGACGTGCGGCAGACGCTGCGGCCGGAGCTGCGGCTGGTGGCCGCCTCGGCGACGACCGACGCGCAGGGGTGGGCGCGGCTGCTGGGCGGAGCGCCGGTGGTCGAGGCGCAGGGGACCGCTCACCCGGTCGGGACCGTGTGGGCGCCTCCGGCGCATCCCGTCCGCCCGCCGCACGGGATGCGGGTCGATCCGGCGCTGCTGACGCACGTGGCGTCCGTGGTGCGGCGGGCGCTGGCCGAGCGGGAGGGGGACGTGCTGTGTTTCCTGCCGGGCGCGGGGGAGATCGCCCGGGTCGCCGGGCAGCTCGGCGGGCTCGGGGACGTCGAGGTGCTCCAGGTGCACGGGAGGGCGCCGGCTGCCGTGCAGGACGCGGTGCTGGTGCCCGGGGAGCGGCGGCGGATCGTGCTGGCCACGTCCGTCGCGGAGTCGTCGCTGACCGTGCCCGGGGTGCGGGTGGTGGTGGATTCGGGGCTGGCGCGCGAGCCGAGGGTGGACCACGCGCGCGGGCTGAGCGCGCTGACGACCGTACGGGCGTCGCAGGCCGCCGGGCGGCAGCGGGCGGGCCGAGCCGGGCGTGAGGCGCCGGGGGCGGTGTACCGCTGCTGGGCGGAGGCCGAGGACGCGCGCCTGCCGCGGTTTCCGACGCCGGAGATCAAGGTGGCCGACCTGACGGCGTTCGCGCTGCAGGTGGCGTGCTGGGGGGATCCGGACGCGTCCGGACTGGCGCTGCTGGACGGGCCGCCGAGTGGGGCGATGGCGGCGGCGCGGGATGTCCTGGCGGCGGTGGGTGCGGTCGACTCCTTCGGACGGGCCACGGAGCGGGGGGTCCGGCTGAGCCGGGTGGGGGCGCATCCCCGTTTGGGGCGGGCGCTGCTCGACTCCGCGCCCCTTGTCGGGGCCGAGCGGGCCGCCGAGGTGGTCGCCCTGCTGAGCGAGGAGGCTCCGCGCGAGTACGGCGATGATCTGGCGGGCGCCTTGCGTCGTGCTCGGCGTGGGGGCGACGCCTACGCCTCGCGGTGGCGCGGTGAGGTCCGGCGGCTGCGGGCCGCCGTCGGGGAGATCTCCCACCCACCCGTCCGTGACCGGCGTCCGGAGGCCGGGTCAGAGGTGCTCGGGAAACTCACCGAGGATCGCCAAGTGGGCCTCGTCGCTGCTCTCGCCTTTCCCGAGCGGGTCGCCAAGGCCGATGGCGGCTCCCACCTGATGGTGTCCGGAACGCGGGCGGAGGCCGGTGCGGGGAGCGCGCTGCGGGGTGCGGAGTGGGTGGCCGTCGCCGTGGCGGACCGGCCCGTCGGCCGGGGGCACGCGCGCGTGCAGTCGGGGGCGGTCGTGGACGAGGACGTGGCGCGGCTCGCCGCGGGGGCGCTGCTGGAGGAGCGGGACGAGGTCGGGTGGGACGGCGGGGACGTCGTGGCGCGGCGGGTGGAGCGGCTGGGAGCCGTGGAACTGACCGTGCGGGCGTTGCGGGACGCCGATGCGGGCCTCGTGCGCGGTGCGTTGCTCGACGGGCTGCGGCGGGAGGGGTTCGGGTTGCTGCGGTGGTCGGCGGAGGCCGGTGTCCTGCGGCAGCGGCTGGCGTTCCTGCGGCTGCATCTCGGTGAGCCCTGGCCGGACGTGTCCGACGAGGCGCTGCACGCGCGTGTGGACGAGTGGCTGGAGCCGGAGCTCGGCCGGGCCCGGCGGCGGGCCGATCTGGCGCGGATCGACGCCGGGGAGGCACTCGCGCGGCTGCTGCCCTGGGCCTCCGGTCAGGCGGGACGGCTCGACGAGTTGGCGCCCGAGCGGTGGACGGTGCCGAGCGGGTCGAGGATCCGGATCGACTGGTCCCGGCCCGAGCAGCCCGTCCTGGCGGTGAAGTTGCAGGAGATGTTCGGGCTCCAGGAGTCGCCCCGGGTGGCCGGGGTGCCGCTGCTCGTGCATCTGCTGTCCCCCGCCGGGCGGCCCGCAGCCGTCACCGCCGACCTCGCCTCGTTCTGGCGGGACGGCTACAAGGGGGTGCGGGCGGAGCTGCGGGGGCGGTATCCGAAGCATCCCTGGCCCGAGGACCCGGCGAGCGCCGAGCCGACGCGGCACACCAACGCGCGGCTCAGGCGCTGACCGGCGAAGGTTCCCCGGCCGCCGTGGAGACCGGGCCAAAGGGGCGGCGGCCGCGGGCCTCCAGGTACAGGGCGAGGATCAGCAGGAGCACGCCGAGAGCCAGGAAGCCCCACGGCAGGTAGGAGGTCATGAGCAGGACGAGCAGCCGCTGGGACTTCACCAGATCGACGGTGTGCGCGATGTAGTCCTCGCGCATCTTCACGTGTCCGGCGAACGCGGTCACCTTGTCGCGGTCGCCGAGGAGGCTGCCTCCGCGCAGTTCCTCCCGGTGGATCTCCTCCCCGTACACGGGGGCGCCGGTGAGGGGTTCGACCCAGAACTTGCGGACCGTGGTGTACCAGCGGGTCGTGCCGGTCTGCGCCACCGCCTCGGGGGTGAGGCCCTTGACGGGCAGGGTCCTGGGGATCTTCACCTTGGTCCAGGGGATGGTCTGCTCGAAGTAGTAGACCTCCAGGCCGCGGAAGTCACGGGTGCCCTTGTAGGCGATGGGCGCGGTGACGCGGGCCTGGGCGTCGAAGTACTCGTAGTCCCGTTTCTCGGTCAGGAAGGGCCACTTGAACTCGATGCCCCGGCGGCGCACCGGGTCGCCGTCGACCATCTCGCCCGTGGCGTGGACGGGCTCCTGGGTGTGGGCGTCGAAGATGTAGCGCTCGGGGATCTTGGAGACCATCGCGCCGTCGGGGCCGACGACGTAGGACAGGCCGTCCCAGACGACGACGTCCCGGCCCGCCGACTCCTCGATCCGCTCGGAGGCCTCCACGTTTCCCTTGAGGGTCTGGACGATGGTGACCTTGGAGACCTTCTTCGCCTTCATCGTGCCGTAGTCGAGGAGGGTGGCGTTCTTCGCCTCCAGGACCATGTCCTGGTACTGGTTCGCGGGAACCTTGGCGAGGCGCGGGAAGGCGTACCAGCGCAACAGCGGGGACAGCGCCGCGAAGAACACGGCGAGGGCGAGCAGGACCAGGCCGGTCTTGCGGCGCATCTCGGACTCCCTCCCGGGCGGGCGGTCAGGGGTGTGCGGGCACGGTCGTCAGCAGCGGCTTCGGGGACGTCCCGCCGGACGGGGAGCCGAGGGCGGTCAGCGTCAGGATCACGGCGAACGCGAGGGCCAGACCGGTGGCGGCGGCGATGAGGGTGCGCATGCGGAACCTCCCCACGGGTCACGACGGACAGAACTGATACACCGTCAGGTTCCTGGGAACCGTAGCAACGCGCGACGGAGATGAGAACACGTTGCACACACAACAACGCCCCTCCTTGCAAGAGGGGCGTTGTCTGTCGTACCCGAGAGCTACGCGCTCGGGCTGGCCGACGGGCTCGGCGAGGCCGTCTCGGCCGCGGCCACGGTCAGTTCGACCGTGAGCGTCGCCCCGCCTGCCGTGGTGATGCGGAGCAGGAACGTGCCGGTGGTGTCGTCGGCGTACAGCTCGGGGAGCTTCAGCAGGCCCTCGGCGTCCGTCTTCAGACCCGTGAGGGTGCGGACGGTCTTGCCGTCGGCGTCCTTGAAGTAGGGGCCCTTGTCGGCGACGGCCGGGTCGTCCGCCGACTTGATCAGCGTGGCGGTGGCCGCGACGCCGTCGGCGACGGCGCCCTTGTAGGTCGCCTTCACCTCGACCCGGTTCGCGAACTCCCCGCCGGGGGCGCAGGTCAGCGCGGCGTCACCGGTACGGACGAGGGCGTCTGCCGCGCGCTCGGACACGGTGGCCTTGTAGTCGAGGCCCGGGACGGTCCGCCCCACCACCGTGGCGCGGACGGTGACGGCGCCGGTCTTCTCCCCCGCCACGAGGGCGGGCGCCACGGCCACACCGGAGCTGTTGGTGGCGACCGTGGCCACGCTCTCGCCGCCGGTGAACGTGGTGTCCGTGTCGCCGACGACGGTGAAGCGGACCCTGACCTTGGCGACGGCCTTGCCCGCCTCGGTCTCGGCGCGGGTGCTGATCCGCCGGTCGAACGTGTCGCCGGCCATGGCCGCGAGCTTTCCGGTACCGGCGTCCTCCAGGTGGTCCACCGTGTCGGTGGGGGTGGGGGACGTCGCGGGAGGCGACGACGGGGTGTCGGCGGGCGGCGTGGTGGGCGGCTTCGGGGTCGTCGGACCGCCACCGCCGGGCTTCTCGGGCCTGCCGGGGCCGGAGACGGGTGGCTTGGGCTTCGAGCCGCCCGGAGAGGTCGCACCCGGTGTGGTGACGCCCGGCGTGGTGGGCGTCGGGCTCGCACCCGCGCCGCCGTCGCTGCGGTTGTCGGGCAGGGTGCCGGTGCCGTCCGGGACCTCGTGGGTGCCCTTGCGGTAGTACTCCAGCCACCTCATGACGAGGTTGAGGTAGTCGCGCGAGTTGTTGTAGCTGAGGATCGCCCGGTCCAGGTCGCCCTGCTGGGACAGGTCCCAGTTGTTGCGGCACAGGTAGTGGCCGGCGGCGAGCGCGGCGTCGTAGATGTTGTTCGGGTCCTTCTTGCCGTCGGCGTTGCCGTCGCGGCCGGCCCAGGCCCAGGTGGAGGGGATGAACTGCATGGGGCCGACGGCCTGGTCGTACGAGCTGTTGCCGTCGTACGCGCCGTCGTCGGTGTCCTTGATGAGGGCGAAGCCGTTGCCGTCGAGCTGCGGGCCGAGGATCTTCCCGATCGTGGTGCCGGCAGCGTCGACACGGCCGCCGCGCGCCTGCCCCGACTCCACCCGGCCGATGGCCGCGAGGAGTTGCCAGGGCAGGTTGCAGCCGGGCTTGGACTCGCGCAGCGAGGCCTCCGCCTTCTTGTAGGCGTCGAGGACGGTCGCGGGAATGCCGGCTTCCGTGGCGCCCGTGCCGCTGGGGCCGGGGCCCGTGGTCGGCGACGGGTTCGGGCTCTTCAGCGGGGGCAGGTCCGTGTAGTACGGCGAGTTGCCGGTGGCGCTGCCGTGGGATGCACTCACTTCGGGGGAGGGTGTGGCGTCGGCGGCGGTCTGTCTGCCGTGGTCGTTCACGCCCGGAGCCTGGGAGGCGGACAGGGCCGCGACCGCTACCGCGGCCACGGCGGTCGTCGCCGCCCCTGTGCGCAGCCTCCTGCCGAATTGCGCCGCCATAGAGTGAACCCCTCCCGTGGACGCCCGAGCGTCCGTCTACGTCTGCAGTGTTCGCCCTGTTGTGACGATCCAACCGCCCGAGGGGTTGCCCTCCGACAGCCACAACTCTGTTCTCGTTCGTGCTTTCTTCTTTACCGCTGTCGCGCATTCGACGCGCTCCCGCGCGGCGACTCTGGCGACCCTACGACAACTTCTTTTGACCGGGCACCCGTTCGTGACCGCTTTTCACCAGGTGGTCATGTGCGTTGGTGACGCCGGCCGCCGGGGCGACATCGCGCATACTGGGCCACTGACCGCCGGGCGCTCCGGCCTGGTGCAACGACCGTCGCGGGGAGCCGAGTTGCCGTTCACGCTGAGTCATGCGGCAGCCGTGCTGCCCGCCGTCCGCGCCGATGGCACCGGCCGGGGCCCGCTGGTGCCCGCCGTGCTCGTGGCGGGTTCCTTTGCGCCCGACATGACCTACTACGCGGCAAGCGTCCTTCCCGGGGCGATGGAATTCGGCGACGTCACGCACGGGTTCCCCGGAGTGTTCACGGTCGATGTGCTCATCGCCTGGGCGCTGATGGGGTTGTGGCTGCTGGTGCGTGAACCGCTCGTCGCGTTGCTGCCGCGGGCCCGGCAGGCGCGGGTCGCGGCCCTGCTGCGGTGCGGGGCGCCACGCGCGCGGGTGCGGCCGTCGCTGGTGGCGCGGTGGTACGCCTCCGCGGTGCTCGGGGCGTCGACCCATGTGGTCTGGGACGCGTTCACGCATCTCGACCGGTGGGGAATGCGGCTGTTTCCGGTGCTGGGCCGGGAGGTGGCGGGCTCACCGCTGTACTGGTACCTGCAGTACGGCGGTTCGGCGGTGGCCGCGGTCGTGATCGCCGTGTTCGTGGTGCACGCGCTGCGGCGGGCGCCGGGGGTCGAGCCGGTGGGGGTCCCCGTGCTGGCGTACCGGGACCGGTGGGCGGCCGCGGCCGTGATCTGCGGCTTCGCTGTGGTGGGTGCGGTGCAGCGGGCGTCGCGGTGGTGGGCGTACTGGGGCTCGGCCGCGAAACCGTGGGAGATCATTCCGACGGTGTGCTTCGGCGCGGGCGCGGGGCTCGTCCCGGCGCTGCTGCTCTACGCCGTGGGTGCCCGGGTGCTGCGTCCGGTTCCGGTTCCGGTCGATCCTGCCCCCGCCGCGGTCACGGAGCCGAGCCGCCCGGCCGCTCGCTGACGGCGCCGTCGGACGTCGTGATGTACACGGTGATGGTGGTGTGCGCGGGGCGGGGACGTGGGAGCAGCGTGAGGACGAGGGTGAGGTAGCCGCGGGCCAACCGGACCCAGGGGCGGGAGGCTTTGCCCTGAGTGCCGGGTGTGCCGGGCGTGCCGGGGAACCGGACCTTCACGGGTGCGGGGCCGGTGACGGGCCGTGGGCCGCTGCGGGGCGGCGTGGTCGCGGCACCGACGAGACCGGCCAGGGCGGCCGGATCGACGACGCCGGCGAGGTCCACCACGGCCTCGGTGCCGACGAGGCCGGCCAGAGCGGCCAGGGCGTCGGTACCGATGAGACCGGTCAGAGCATTCAGGGCGTCGGTACCGACGAGACCGGTCAGAGCGGCCGGATCGTCGGCCCCGGCGACGGCAGGAGCGGCGGTCGGGCCGGCTGTCCCGGGGAGAGCCGTGACGGCAGCCGGACCGGGACCGCCGGAGGGGCGCCGTCCGCCGACGGCCAGACGCTGTCGGAGGTCCGCCGTCGCGCGGCGCAGGGCCGTGCCGAAGGTGACGGGGACGCGAACCGTACTCGCGGCGGCCTCGAACGCCGGGACCGGCTGCGATGCCACGCCTGGGCCCGTGCGACTGAGGAACGTGCGTATACCCATGCCCCGCATCCTCGCGACCCCCCGGGGCGGGGGCGCCTTCTCGGGGGCCACGCGAGTGACGGCTCATGCGGGCAGGGGCTGGGCGGGTGGCCGGGGCATCTTGCTCCCCGGGCCCGGCCGGGACCCCGGCGCGCCACCCGCAGTGAAAACCCGAGGAACCCCAGCCACGGCAGAACCCCGGCCCCGGCCGCGGCAGAACCCCGGCCCCGGCCGAGAGGAGACCCGCGCCTCCGGCCAAGGCCGAAGACCCGCGCCCCCGGCCGAGGCGGACCCGCGCCCCCCGGCCGAGGCAGGAGACCCGCCCCCGGGCCGGGCACCGGACTGCGGGGGTGACTCCCGCAGCCCGGGCCCGCGACGTCCGCCGGATCCTGCCCGGGCCCTCGCACTTCCCCCGGCCGCGCCGCGCAGCGCCTAGTGGGCCGCCGACTCCCAGTCCGCGCCCGAACCCACGGAGACGCCCAGGGGGACACGGAGGTCGACGGCGTTGGCCATCTCCCTGCGGACCAGTTCCTCGGCGGACGCCCGCTCCCCGGGGGCGACCTCCAGCACGATCTCGTCGTGGACCTGGAGGAGCATGCGGGAGGCGAGGCCTGCCTCCCGCAGGGCGTCGTCGACCTTGAGCATGGCGATCTTGACGATGTCGGCCGCCGTGCCCTGGATCGGCGCGTTGAGGGCCATCCGCTCGGCGGCCTCGCGGCGCTGGCGGTTGTCGCTGTTGAGGTCGGGCAGGTAGCGGCGGCGCCCGAAGAGCGTCGCCGTGTAGCCCGTCGCCCGGGCCTCGTCGACCGCCCGGCGCAGGTAGTCCCGTACGCCGCCGAACCGCTCGAAGTACGCGTCCATCAGGGCGCGGGCCTCGGCCGCCTCGATGTTCAGCTGCTGGGAGAGGCCGAAGGCGGAGAGGCCGTACGCCAGGCCGTACGACATGGCCTTGATCTTGCGGCGCATCTCGGCGTCGACGGCGGTCGGCTCGACCGCGAAGACCTGGGAGGCGGCTGTGGTGTGCAGGTCCTCGCCGGAGGTGAACGCCTCGATCAGGCCCTCGTCCTCGGAGAGGTGGGCCATCACGCGCAGTTCGATCTGGCTGTAGTCGGCCGTCATGAGGGACTCGAAGCCCTCGCCGACGACGAAGCCGCGGCGGATGGCGCGGCCCTCGTCGGTACGGACCGGGATGTTCTGCAGGTTCGGGTCGGTGGAGGACAGGCGGCCGGTGGCGGCGACCGTCTGGTTGAAGGTGGTGTGGATGCGGCCGTCCGCGGCGATCGTCTTGATCAGGCCCTCGACGGTGACGCGGAGCTTGGCCTGCTCGCGGTGGCGGAGCATGATCACCGGCAGTTCGTTGTCCGTCTGCGTGGCGAGCCATGCCAGGGCGTCGGCGTCCGTGGTGTAGCCGGTCTTGGTCCGCTTGGTCTTGGGCAGCGCCAGCTCGCCGAAGAGGACCTCCTGGAGCTGCTTGGGCGAGCCCAGGTTGAACTCGTGCCCGGCCGCCGCGTGGGCCTCCTTGACCGCCTGCTGGACGGCGCCGGCGAACATCTGCTCCATGGCCTCCAGGTGGGGCCGGTCGGCCGCGATGCCGTGCCGCTCCATACGGGCGAGCAGCGCGGACGTGGGCAGCTCCATGTCGCGCAGCAGGTCGGCGGCGCCGACCTCCTCCAGACGGCTCTCGAAAGCCTGGCCCAGGTCGAGGACGGCCCGGGCCTGGATCATCAGGGCCTCGGCCTCGGCGGCGTCGTCCGCGCCGAAGGCGAGCTGGCCGTCGGCCGCGGCGGCCGGGGTCAGCTCACGGTGCAGGTACTCCAGGGACAGCGCGTCCAGGTCGAAGGAGCGGCGGCCCGGCTTGACCAGGTACGCGGCGAGCGCGGTGTCCATGCGCACGCCCTCGACGCTCCAGCCGTGCTCCGCGAAGACACGCATGGCGCCCTTGGCGTTGTGGAAGACCTTGGGCCGCTCGGTGTCGGAGAGCCAGGCCGCGAAGGCCCGCTCGTCGGCCTCGTCCAGCTGGGAGGGGTCGAACCAGGCGGCGGGCCCTCCGGGCGCGGCGAGGGCGACCTCGGCGACGGAGCCGGTGCCGAGGGCCCAGGTGTCGACGGTGGCGACACCGAGGGGCTGCGTGCCGTGCTCGGTGAGCCAGGCGGGCAGCTCGCCGGTGCCGAGCACCGTGCCGTCCAGCTCCACGCCCTCGGCGTTGATCGGGGTGGTCTCGGCCTCCTCGGCGCCGGGGTCGACGGCGAAGAGCCGCTCGCGCAGCGACGGGTTGCGGATCTCCAGGGTGTCCAGGACCATCGCGACGGCCTTGCGGTCGTAAGGCGCGCGCTCCAGCTCGGTGACCCCCTTGGGCAGCTCGACGCGGCGCTCCAGTTCGGTGAGCCGGCGATTGAGCTTGACGGATTCCAGGTGGTCGCGGAGGTTCTGGCCGGCCTTGCCCTTGACCTCCTCGACGCGTTCGACGAGCTCCGCGAAGGAACCGAACTGGTTGATCCACTTCGCGGCGGTCTTCTCGCCGACACCGGGGATGCCGGGCAGGTTGTCCGAGGGGTCGCCGCGCAGGGCCGCGAAGTCGGGGTACTGAGCGGGCGTCAGTCCGTACTTCTCGAACACCTTCTCCGGGGTGAACCGGGTCAGCTCGGAGACGCCCTTGGTCGGGTACAGCACCGTGGTGTGCTCGCTGACCAGCTGGAACGAGTCGCGGTCGCCGGTGACGATCAGCACCTCGAAACCCTCGGCCTCGGCCTGGGTGGCGAGCGTGGCGATGACGTCGTCCGCCTCGAAGCCGTCCACCGCGAAGCGGGCGGCACCCATCGCGTCCAGCAGCTCGCAGATCAGATCGACCTGGCCCTTGAACTCGTCCGGGGTCTTGGAGCGGTTCGCCTTGTACTCCGTGAACTCCTGGGACCGCCACGTCTTGCGGGAGACGTCGAAGGCGACCGCGAAGTGCGTAGGCGCCTCGTCGCGCAGCGTGTTGGCGAGCATCGACGCGAAGCCGTAGATCGCGTTCGTCGGCTGGCCCGTCGCGGTGGTGAAGTTCTCCGCGGGCAGCGCGAAGAACGCGCGGTAGGCCAGCGAGTGCCCGTCCATGAGCATCAGTCGCGGCCGGCTGCCGCCGGAGGTCTGGTCGGTCGTCTTCGATGCTGTCTCTGCCACGCCCCCGATCCTGCCACGCCCCACTGACACTCGACCCCGCCCCCGCGAGTGCCGGGTTCGAGTAAGGCCCGCACCGGCCCCCGCCGGTACGGAGCTCGGGCGCCACCCGTATGCGGCAGCGCCCCCGCAAGTGCCGCGCTCGGGCAAGGCCCGCACCAGCCCCGCCCCGCAGCACGGAGCTCGGGCGCCACCCATACGCGGCCCCGCCCCCGCGAGTCCCGGACTCCGACCCCCCCCATACACGCCCCCGCCCCCGCGAGTCCCGGACTCCGGCGCCCCCCGTACACGCCCCCGCGAGTGCCGCGCTCGGGCAAGGCCCGCACCAGCCCCGCCCCGCAGCACGGAGCTCGGGCGCCACCCATACGCGGCCCCGCCCCCGCGAGTCCCGGGCTCGGGCGCCACGCACGGCGGGCCCCGCTCCCCCGCTTCCCCCCGGCCGCCTCCCCGGCCCGCCCGTACCCGCTGTCACCCCCGCGTGGGAGGATTTGGAGGCTTACCTCACAGCGCAGTCGAAGGGGAGTGTGCGATGGCGTCGAAGCCGCCCAAGAGCGATCCGGTCCAGGACGCGCCGCAGGTAGCCGGCCCGAAGCACGCGGCCGCCGGGCTCCCGGCGATCGGGCACACGCTGCGGATCGCCCAGCAGCAGATGGGTGTGAGGCGCACCGCGCTGACGCTGCTGAGCGTGAACCAGAAGGACGGCTTCGACTGCCCCGGCTGCGCCTGGCCCGAGCCGGAGCACCGGCACAAGGCGGAGTTCTGCGAGAACGGCGCCAAGGCCGTGGCCGAGGAGGCCACCCTGCGCCGGGTCACGCCCGAGTTCTTCGCCGCGCACCCGGTCGCCGACCTGGCCGGCCGCAGCGGCTACTGGCTGGGACAGCAGGGCCGGCTCACCCACCCCATGTACCTCCCCGAGGGCGGCTCGCACTACGAGCCGGTCACCTGGGAGCGCGCCTTCGACATCATCGGCGAGGAGATCGAGGCGCTGGCCTCCCCGGACGAGGCCGTCTTCTACACCTCCGGCCGCACCAGCAACGAAGCCGCGTTCCTCTACCAGCTGTTCGCCCGCGAGCTCGGCACGAACAACCTGCCCGACTGCTCGAACATGTGCCACGAGTCGTCCGGCTCGGCCCTGTCGGAGACGATCGGCATCGGCAAGGGCAGCGTGCTGCTGGAGGACCTCCACAAGGCCGACCTGATCATCGTCGCCGGGCAGAACCCGGGGACGAACCACCCGCGCATGCTGTCCGCGCTGGAGAAGGCCAAGGCGGGCGGCGCGAAGATCATCAGCGTCAATCCGCTGCCCGAGGCGGGCCTGGAGCGCTTCAAGAACCCGCAGACCCCGCAGGGCATGCTCAAGGGCGCGGCGCTCACCGATCTGTTCCTGCAGATCCGCATCGGCGGCGACCAGGCGCTGTTCCGCCTGCTGAACAAGCTGATCCTCCAGACGGACGGCGCGGTCGACGAGGCGTTCGTGCGGGAGCACACGCACGGCTACGAGGAGTTCGCCGAGGCCGCCCGCGCCGCCGACTGGGACGAGACGCTCACGGCGACCGGTCTGACCCGGGAAGAGATCGAGAAGGCCCTGGCGATGGTCCTCGGCTCGCAGCGCACCATCGTGTGCTGGGCGATGGGCCTCACCCAGCACAAGCACTCCGTCCCCACGATCCGGGAGGTCGTCAACTTCCTCCTGCTGCGCGGCAACATCGGCCGCCCGGGCGCGGGCGTGTGCCCGGTGCGCGGGCACTCGAACGTGCAGGGCGACCGCACGATGGGCATCTTCGAGCGGCCCGCCCCGGCGTTCCTGGACGCCCTGGAGAGGGAGTTCGGCTTCGCGCCCCCGCGCGAGCACGGCTATGACGTCGTGCGCGCCATCCGCGCCCTGCGCGACGGCGAGGCGAAGGTCTTCTTCGCCATGGGCGGCAACTTCGTCTCGGCGTCCCCCGACACGGACGTCACCGAGGCGGCGATGCGACGGGCCCGGCTGACCGTGCACGTGTCGACGAAGCTGAACCGCAGCCACGCGGTCACGGGTGCGCGTGCCCTGATCCTGCCGACGCTCGGCCGCACCGAGCGCGATCTGCAGGGCAGCGGCGAGCAGTTCGTGACGGTCGAGGACTCGATGGGCATGGTGCACGCCTCCCGGGGGCGCCTGGAGCCGGCGAGCCGGCACCTGCTCTCGGAGCCGGCCATCGTCAGCCGGCTGGCCCGCCGCGTGCTCGGTGAGAACAGCCGCACTCCGTGGGAGGAGTTCGAGAAGGACTACGCGACGATCCGGGACCGCATCGCGCGCGTGGTCCCGGGCTTCGAGGACTTCAACGCGCGCGTGGCCCGCCCCGGCGGCTTCGCGCTCCCCCACGCCCCGCGCGACGAGCGCCGCTTCCCCACGGCCACCGGCAAGGCCAACTTCACCGCCGCGCCCGTGGAGTTCCCGCGGCTGCCCGAGGGCCGCCTGCTGCTGCAGACGCTGCGCTCGCACGACCAGTACAACACCACGATCTACGGCCTCGACGACCGCTACCGGGGCATCAGGAACGGCCGCCGGGTGGTCCTGGTCAACCCCGAGGACGCGCGGGCCCTGAAGCTGGCGGACGGCGCGTACGTGGACCTGGTCGGCGAGTGGAGGGACGGCGTGGAGCGCCGGGCACCCGGTTTCCGTGTCGTGCACTACCCGACGGCCCGGGGCTGCGCGGCCGCGTACTACCCGGAGACCAACGTGCTGGTGCCGCTGGACGCCACCGCGGACACCAGCAACACCCCGGCCAGCAAGTCCGTCGTGGTGCGTCTGGAACAATCGGCGACCGACTGAGCGTTCGCTCAGTGAGACAGGCAGCCGAGTGACGAGGACGAACGGAGCCGGGCCCGATGGGTGAGCAGCAGCATGTGAAGTTCCCGCAAGAGGTCATCGACGAGTACGCCGCGCTCGGCGTGGACCTCCTGGCCCTGTTCTCGGCGGGCCACCTCGGGAACCGGATGGGCGTCCAGATCTCCGAGGCGTCGGCGGAGCGCGTCGTCGGGACCATGCCGGTGGAGGGCAACACCCAGCCCTACGGGCTGCTGCACGGCGGGGCCTCCGCGGTGCTGGCCGAGACCCTGGGCTCGATCGGGTCGATGCTGCACGGCGGCAGCTCCAAGATCGCCGTGGGAGTCGACCTGAACTGCACCCACCACCGCGGGGTGCGCTCCGGGCTGGTCACCGGTGTGGCCACGCCGGTGCACCGGGGGCGGTCGACCGCCACGTACGAGATCGTCATCACGGACGAGAACGACAAAAGGGTGTGCACGGCCCGGCTGACCTGCATGCTGCGCGACGTCAAGCCGGGCGACGAGGAACTCATCCGCGCGGCGAACTGACCGCCGGGCCGGACGCCGTACTCACCGGCGTGCCGCCCGACGTAGGGAAAACCCTGGAGAGGCGGGCGCGCTCTTGCCGCGGCCGCCCTCCAGGCACTTCACTGGCGCCCACCCCCACAGGAGAAGACCCGTCCCACCCGCAGAAGGGTTTCTCTTGACCTCCGTACGCGCCTTCGCCGTCACCGCCGCGGCCTGTGCCACCGTGCTCGCCACCGCGCTGCCGTCCGCCGCCATCAACTCCTACAACGCCACCCCCGCCCCCGAACGCACCGAGGTCGGCGCACTCGTGGCCACCTGGGACGACGACGGCGACCCGGCGACCCCCGACCGCGTCGACTGGGTCTGCTCCGGCACCATGATCGACGCGGACACCTTCCTGACCGCCGCGCACTGCACCTCGGACTGGCCCGACGGCGTGCGGTTCTACGTCTCCCTCGACCAGGACGTGCAGTCGGGCCTCGACGCGGCGGCCAGGAAGTACCCGGGCGACCCGGCCGCGCAGGCCGCCTCCGTCGCCGTTCCGGGCACCGCCCACACCCACCCCGCGTATCCGGGGCCCGCCTCCGACACCCACGACATCGCGGTGATCCAGCTCTCCGCCGCCCAGGTCAAGGCCCGCTGGAGCTTCACCCCGGCGACCCTGCCCACCGCGAACCAGCTCGGCGGACTCGGCCCGCAGGGCCTGAACGACACCGACTGGCTCGTCGCCGGATACGGCACCCAGGAGGCCGTCAACGGCCCCGGCGGCCAGACCCACCCGGGCGGCGGCGTCCGGATGAAGGCACCCGTCACCTTCAACGCCCTCAACGACTCCTGGGCCCGGCTCGCGATGACAGCGCCCCAGGGCAACGGCGGCGCCTGCTACGGCGATTCGGGCGGACCCAACTTCGCCGTGATCGGCGGCAGGCAGATCCTGGCCGCCACCACCATCACCGGTGACACCCCCTGCTACGCGACCAACGTGACGTACCGCCTGGACACCCCCGGCGCCCGCGCCTTCCTCTCGCCGTTCGTGAAGCTGCCGTAACCCGCGCCACCGGCCTGCGGCGGCACAGGACGCCACCGGCCGCACGGCACGGCCCGCCGCCCCGCCGCTCCGCGCACGACGCGGGCCGGCGGGGCGGCCCCGTGACGTGCTCGGGAGGGCCGGCCGGACACAGGCGGCCCCAACCCCTCGCACGAGCACCGCCGTTACCCCGCCGAGCCACTCAACCCGCGGCGCCCACAGGCGGGTCCGGCTCCGGCACCGCCACCGCACCGTCCGCGCCGTATCGCGCGCGGTCCCGGTCCGGAGAGCGACCGCCGTATCCCGTGGAATATCGCCGATTCCGATAGCGCGGAAGTTTTCTGTGTATAGACCACGCAATTCCTGGCGTGACGCTCCGTAACGCGTGCGCAATACAACGCCGCGGTTTCACCCTCGGCCGGGCCCACTCCCTGAACCTTTCCGATCTTGCTGGTCGGGCCCGCATTCCGGCAACCGCACGATCTCAGCCACGGCCAACCGGAAGTGCGGGTTCTCAGAATGCGGACCTCGGCGAAAAACCACCAAACCCGTCGAGAGGACCCGCCACGGAGACCGGGCATCCACGCCGTCATAACAAGAAAGTCACAAGCGAGCCCGCGCCGCTGACCCTGCCCTTACCCCGGGCTTAGAGTCACGGCCAGTCACCGCCTCCATCGGGAGTTCGGTACCAGCGCGGCACTCACCCCCCGACCAGGGCGGGGCCTGCCTGTGAAAGGACTGATTGTGCGACAGCGTTCCTTGGTGATTCTTACCTCCGTTCTCACGACCGGAGCTCTGACTCTCACCGCCTGCGGCTCCCGAGACGACAGCGGTGACAAGGGCGGAGACAACGGGAGCGGCACCACGCTGACCATCGGCGTCGACGCCCCCCTCTCCGGTGAGAACTCCACCACCGGCCTCGGCATCCAGTACGGCGCCCAGATCGCCATCGACGACGCCAACAAGAACAACTGGGTCCCGGGCGTGAAGTTCAAGCTCACGGCCCTGGACGACAAGGCGCAGCCCGCCACCGGCCAGTCCAACGCCACCAGCATCGTCGGCGACAAGACCGCCGTCGGCGCCGTCGGCCCGCTGAACTCCGGCGTCGCCCAGACGATGCAGCAGGTGTTCGCCTCGGCCAACATGGTCCAGATCTCCCCCGCGAACACCGCGCCCGAGCTCACCCAGGGCAAGAACTGGCAGACGGACAAGAAGCGTCCGTTCAAGACGTACTTCCGTACCGCCACCACCGACGAACTGCAGGGCAGCTTCGCCGCCGGCTACGCGTACAACGGCCTCAAGAAGAAGAAGGCCTTCGTCGTCGACGACAAGCAGACCTACGGCGCCGGCCTCGCGAAGATCTTCAACGAGCAGTACAAGAAGCTCGGCGGCAAGGTCGTCGGCACCGACCACGTCAACACCGGCGACAAGGACTTCGGTTCCCTCGTCACCAAGATCAAGAACTCCGGTGCCGACCTGCTCTACTACGGCGGCCAGTACGACGAGTCCGCGCTGATCACCAAGCAGCTCAAGGACGCCGGCGTCAAGATCCCGCTGTTCGGCGGCGACGGCATGTTCGCCTCCACCTACATCGAGGCCGCCGGCAAGTCCTCCGAGGGCGACCTCGCCACCGCCATCGGTGTCCCCGCCGACACCCTGCCCGCGGCCAAGACGTTCATCCAGACGTACAAGGACAAGGGCTACAAGGGCGACTACGGCGCGTACGGCGCCTACGCCTACGACGCCACCACCGCCATCATCAAGGCCGTCAAGGCCGCGGCCGACGCCAACGGCGGCAAGGTGCCCACCGACATCAACGACCTGCGCTCCAAGGTCGTCGAGGGTGTCCAGAAGTCCGACTTCGAAGGCCTCACCGGCAAGATCTCCTTCGACCAGTACGGCGACACCACCAACAAGCAGCTGACGGTCTACCAGGTCGAGAAGGGTGCCTGGAAGGACGTGGAGACCGGCACCGCCGACCTGAAGTAACCCGGCCCGCCACAACGCCGCACCACGGGCCGCGCGGAAGGAGGACCCCGACCGCGCGGCCCGTTTCCACACCCCCACACAGCACACGACCACGCACACATCCAGTGCACACGACCACCAGCGACATGGAGGCCATGCGGTGAACACCCTGCCGCAGCAGCTGGCCAACGGGCTGCTTCTCGGCTCGATGTACGGGCTGATCGCCATCGGCTACACGATGGTGTACGGCATCGTCCAGCTCATCAACTTCGCGCACGGCGAGATCTTCATGACCGGGGCCTTCGGAGCCCTCACGGTCTACTTCTACATCCTCCCCGACGGCACCTCGATGGCCATCGCCGTACCGATGATGCTCATCGGCGGCGCCCTCGTGGCCATCCTCATCGCCGTCGGAGCGGAACGGTTCGCCTACCGCCCCCTGCGCGGAGCCCCACGCCTGGCACCGCTCATCACGGCCATCGGCCTCTCCCTGGCCCTCCAGGAGGTCGTGCGCAACTTCTACCCCGGCGCCGACCGCGCCCGCGCCTTCCCCGGCCTCGACAACACCCACGAGATCGGCTCCGTCACCATCAAGGACGCCGACATCTTCCTCATCCTGGCCGCCGTCATCTGCATGGCCGCCCTCGCCCTCTTCGTGCGCCGCAGCCGCACCGGCCGCGCCATGCAGGCCACCGCGCAGGACCCCGACACCGCGCAGCTGATGGGCATCGACACCAACCGCATCATCGTGATCGCCTTCGCCATCGGCGGCTTCTTCGCCGCCGTCGCCGCCGTCGCCTACGGACTCAAGTACGGCAACGTCGACTACCGCATGGGCTTCCTCATGGGCCTCAAGGCCTTCACCGCGGCCGTCCTCGGCGGCATCGGCAACATCTACGGCGCCATGCTCGGCGGCATCGTCCTCGGCATCGCCGAAACCCTCGCCTCGGCCTACATCGACGAGATCCCGGGCATGCAGCAGCTCGGCGGCCAGAGCTGGGCCAACGTCTGGGCCTTCTGCCTCCTCATCCTCGTGCTCCTCTTCAGGCCACAGGGCCTGCTCGGCGAGCGCGTCGCGGACAGGGCGTGATCACATGACCGAGACGACCAAGACCCCGGCACCGGACGCCGTCCCCACCCCGACGCCCGCCCCGCGCGGTCTCATCCCGCTGCCCACCGCCGCCGCCCGCGGCCTGCTGCTCGCCGGCGGCGTCGCCACCGCCGCCTCCGCGTTCCTCGCGTGGACCTGGACCTCCGAGTTCCCCGGCGACCTCACCATCAACGGCTACCCCGGCGGCCTGCAGTGGCTGACCTTCACCGCCGGCGTCCTCACCACCCTGTTCGCGCTCGCCTCCTACGGCGTCCGCGGCCTCGGCTGGCTGCTGCCCGCCCGCAACAACGCGCCCCTGGTGCTCACCGCACTCGGCGGATTCACCGTCACCTGGTTCACCGTCATCGCCATCAGCGCCCAGCTCGGCGGCGTCATCAACCTCGAACCCGGTGGCTGGATAGCGGCCGTCGCCTCCCTGCTGCCCGTCCTCGGCGCCTTCGCCCTCCCCCAGGAGCGCCCCGGCACCGACGGCACCAAGGAAACCCTCAAGGCCTACGTCGCCAAGCCCGACCGCATCCCCGCCCCCCAGGCCACCGCGCCCTGGATCCAGCGGGCCGTCATCACCGTGGTCACCATCATCGGCCTCGGCGTCTTCACCTACGGCATCGACACCGAGTACGGCGAACTCTTCATCGGCTACCTCTTCGTCGTCACCTTCGCCATGGGGGCGCTGCACACCGCCGGCCTCCTCGACCGCTTCTCCGCGCTCGTCGCCGGCAACCGCAGCTTCACCCTCGCCATGGGCTTCGCGGCGGCCATCGCCTTCCCCTTCACCCAGACCGACGACCACTACGCCAACATCGGCGTCAACATCCTGATCTTCGGGACCGTGGCCCTCGGCCTCAACATCGTCGTCGGCCTCGCCGGACTCCTCGACCTCGGATACGTCGCCTTCCTCGGCGTCGGCGCCTACACCGCCGCCCTCGTCTCCGGCTCCGAGTTCTCCACCATCTCCGGCGTCCACCTGCCCTTCTGGGCCTCCGCCCTGGCCGGCGCCGCCGCCTCCCTCGTCTTCGGCGTCCTCATCGGCGCCCCGACCCTGCGACTGCGCGGCGACTACCTCGCCATCGTCACCCTCGGCTTCGGAGAGATCTTCCGCATCGCCGTCAACAACATGGACGGCCAGTCCGGACCCGACGTCACCAACGGCCCCAACGGCATCGCCTCCATCCCCGACCTGAACCTCTTCGGGTTCAACCTCGGCCAGGCCCACGACATCGGCGGATTCACCCTCGGCCGATTCGCCAACTACTACCTGCTGATGGTCCTCATCATGGCCATCGTGGTCCTGGTCTACACACGTGCCGCGGACTCCCGCATCGGCCGCTCCTGGATCGCCATCCGCGAGGACGAGACCGCCGCCACCGCCATGGGCATCAACGGCTTCCGCGTCAAGCTCGTCGCCTTCGCCCTCGGCGCCGCCCTCGCCGGCCTCGCCGGCACCGTCAGCGCCCACGTCACCTACAGCGTCGTCCCCACGCCGTACCAGTTCGCCGGCTCCACCCCGCCCAACTCCGCGTTCCTCCTGGCCGCGGTCGTCCTCGGCGGCATGGGCACCGTGGCCGGCCCGCTCCTCGGCGCGGCCCTGCTCTACCTGCTCCCCGAGAAGCTGGTCTTCCTCCAGGACAAGTCGCTCCTCGCCTTCGGCATCGCGCTCATCCTCCTGATGCGCTTCCGCCCCGAAGGCATCATCGCCAACCGCCGGCGCCAGCTCGAATTCCACGAGACCGGCCAACTCGACGTACCCAAACAGACCACGCTGACCGACGAACCGGCCGTCACCAAGGCGGGGGCGTAAGAACCATGACCACACCTGTACTCGAAGCACGCGACGTCACCATGCGCTTCGGCGGCCTCACCGCCGTACGCTCCGTCGACTTCACGGTCAACGCAGGCGAGATCGTCGGTCTCATCGGCCCCAACGGCGCCGGCAAGACCACCTTCTTCAACTGCCTGACCGGCCTCTACGTCCCCACCGAGGGCACCGTCTCCTACAAGGGCACCGTCCTCCCCCCCAAGCCCCACCTGGTCACCCAGGCCGGCATCGCCCGCACCTTCCAGAACATCCGCCTGTTCGCCAACATGACGGTCCTGGAAAACGTCCTCGTCGGACGCCACACCCGCACCAAGGAAGGCCTCTGGTCCGCCCTGCTGCGCGGCCCCGGCTTCAAGAAGGCCGAACGCGCCAGCGAGGAACGCGCCATGGAACTCCTGGAGTTCATCGGCCTCGCCCACAAGCGCGACCACCTCGCCCGCAACCTCCCCTACGGCGAACAGCGCAAGCTCGAGATCGCCCGCGCCATGGCCTCCGAGCCCGGCCTGCTGCTCCTCGACGAGCCCACCGCCGGCATGAACCCCCAGGAGACACGGGCCACCGAGGAACTGGTCTTCGCCATCCGCGACCGGGGCATCGCCGTCCTGCTCATCGAGCACGACATGCGCTTCGTCTTCAACCTCTCCGACCGCGTCGCCGTCCTCGTCCAGGGCGAAAAACTCGTCGAAGGCACCTCCGACGTCGTCCAGGCCGACGAGCGCGTCATCGCCGCCTACCTCGGCGAACCCTTCGAAGGCGACCCCGGAGAAGCCGAAGCCGCCGAGGTCGAGGCCGCCGAAGCCGCCGCCGAAGCGCCCAGCACCACCAGCAGCACCAAGGGAGAGGCCAAGTGACCGCACTGCTCGAGGTCGAAGACCTCAGGGTCTCCTACGGCAAGATCGAAGCCGTCAAGGGCATCTCCTTCAGCGTCGAAGCCGGCCAGGTCGTCACCCTCATCGGCACCAACGGCGCCGGCAAGACGACCACCCTGCGCACCCTGTCGGGCCTCCTCAAGCCCACCGCCGGAAAGATCCTCTTCGACGGCAAGCCGCTGAGCGGGGTCCCCGCCCACAAGATCGTCGCCCTGGGCCTCGCTCACTCCCCCGAGGGCCGGCACATCTTCCCCCGCCTCACCATCGCCGAGAACCTCCAGCTCGGAGCGTTCCTCCGCAAGGACAAGGACGGCATCGAGAAGGACATCCAGCGCGCCTACGACCTCTTCCCCATCCTGGGCGAACGTCGCAAGCAGGCCGCGGGAACCCTCTCCGGCGGCGAACAGCAGATGCTCGCCATGGGCCGCGCCCTCATGTCCCAGCCCAAGCTGCTCATGCTCGACGAGCCCTCCATGGGCCTCTCCCCGATCATGATGCAGAAGATCATGGCGACCATCTCCGAGCTCAAGTCCCAGGGCACGACGATCCTCCTCGTCGAACAGAACGCCCAGGCCGCGCTCTCCCTCGCCGACCAGGGCCACGTCATGGAGGTCGGCAACATCGTCCTCTCCGGGACGGGACAGGACCTGCTCCACGACGAGTCGGTGCGCAAGGCGTACCTGGGCGAGGACTGAGGTCCGGACCCGTACGCCAAGAGGCCCGCTCCCCCTCCGGTCCGGAAGGGGAGCGGGCCTCTCGCTCGTGACGCTCAGCCCTTGTCGGCCTTCTTCTCCTCGGCGTCCTGGATGACCGCCTCCGCGACCTGCTGCATCGACATCCGCCGGTCCATCGAGGTCTTCTGGATCCACCGGAACGCGGCCGGCTCGGTCAGCCCGTACTCCGTCTGCAGAATCGACTTCGCCCGGTCCACCAGCTTGCGCGTCTCCAGCCGGAGCGTGAGGTCGGCGACCTCCTTCTCCAGCTCCTTCAGCTCCGTGAACCGCGAGACGGCCATCTCGATCGCCGGCACGACATCCGTCTTGCTGAACGGCTTCACCAGATACGCCATCGCACCCGCGTCCCGCGCCCGCTCCACCAGGTCGCGCTGCGAGAACGCGGTCAGCATCAGCACCGGGGCGATGCTCTCCTCCGCGATCTTCTCGGCCGCCGAGATACCGTCCAGCTTCGGCATCTTCACATCGAGAATCACGAGGTCGGGCCGGTGCTCACGAGCCAGCTCCACCGCCTGCTCGCCGTCCCCGGCCTCACCGACGACGGTGTACCCCTCCTCCTCCAGCATCTCTTTGAGATCGAGCCGGATCAGCGCCTCGTCCTCGGCGATGACGACCCGCGTCGTCAACGGAGGCACGTGCGACTTGTCCTCTTCAGGCACGTCAACAGGCTGGGGCGACTCGGGGGCACTCACGTGGGCTCCTTGGTAGGGGCAGGCCGGTACTGCTCCCAAGAGCGTACCTAGCAGCGAGGCCGCACAGTGAACCGGTACACTGCTGGTCGGTCCCCTGACTTGCCCGGTTGGAGGAACTGGTCAGACTCGCGGCACTCAAAATGCCGTGCCCTTTGGGCATGTGGGTTCGAATCCCACACCGGGCACCGCAAGATCAAAGCGGAGTATCACGTTCGCGTGATCCTCCGCTTTTTGCTGCTCATGGTCACCCTGAGTGACCCAGAGTGGCCGCATGAACTTCCATGGCACTGACGTGCGACAGAAAGCTCTCACCCTGCTGCGGGGCGGCACGAGAAACGCAGACGTGGCCCGCAGCCTCGACGTGCCGCTGGGGACGGTCGGCTACTGGAAACACCTGGATCGGGCGAAGCGCGGCGAGTGTCCCGGTCGCCACGATCCCAAATGTCCGCGGTGCGACGGGCGGGACCTGGACGAGCCCGCCTATGCCTATCTGCTGGGCCTGTACCTCGGGGACGGACACATCAGCCACTACTCCGAGCACCGCGTACCCAACCTCATGATCACCTGCACGGAGTCATGGCCCGGGCTCATAGATGACTGCGAACAGGCCATGCGCGCGGTCTTCCCCGACAATTCCGTCTGCCGTGTCCGCAAGACCGGCTGCCGCAACGTGAAGGTCTACTCGAAGCACCTGCACTGCCTTTTCCCGCAGCACGGGCCCGGTAAGAAGCACGAACGCCCTATCGCCCTCGAATCCTGGCAACAGATCATCGTCGACGCCCACCCCTGGGAGTTCATCCGGGGACTCATTCACTCCGACGGCTGCCGGATCACGAACTGGACTACCCGGATGGTCGCAGGCGAGCGCAAGCGCTATGAGTATCCCCGGTACTTCTTCACCAACGTCTCCGACGACATCCGGCGGCTCTACACCGACACCCTGGACGCACTCGGCGTCGAATGGACGCTCTGCACCCGCGACGGCAACCCGTTCAACATCTCCGTCACCCGTAAGGCCTCCGTAGCCCTCATGGACGCCCACGTGGGCCCCAAGTACTGACGCATCTACTCCGCGATGTGGTGGACCCTGACCATGTTCGTCGAGCCCGAGACGCCGGGCGGGGAGCCGGACGTGATGACGACCGTGTCGCCGGGGCTGCAGCGGCCGTAGCGGAGCAGGAGTTCGTCGACCTGGTCGACCATCGCGTCCGTGGAGTCGACACACGGGCCGAGGAAGGTCTCGACGCCCCAGGTCAGGCTGAGCTGGGAGCGGGTCGCCTGGTCGGGGGTGAAGGCGAGGAGGGGGATCGGCGAGCGGTAGCGGGAGAGGCGGCGGGCGGTGTCGCCGGACTGGGTGAAGGCGACCAGGAAGCGGGCGCCCAGGAAGTCGCCCGTCTCGGCTGCCGCCCGGGCGACCGCGCCGCCCTGGGTGCGGGGTTTGTTGCGTTCGGTCAGGGGCGGGAGGCCCTTCGCCAGGATGTCTTCTTCTGCCGCTTCGACGATGCGGGCCATCGTGCGGACCGTCTCGATCGGGTGCTTGCCGACGCTCGTCTCACCGGAGAGCATCACCGCGTCGGTGCCGTCGATGACGGCGTTGGCGACGTCGGAGGCCTCGGCGCGGGTCGGGCGGGCGTTGTCGATCATCGAGTCGAGCATCTGGGTGGCGACGATGACCGGCTTGGCGTTGCGTTTGGCCAGCTTGATCGCGCGCTTTTGGACGATCGGGACCTGTTCGAGCGGCATTTCGACGCCGAGGTCGCCGCGGGCCACCATGATGCCGTCGAAGGCGGCGACGATCTCGTCGATGCTTTCGACGGCCTGGGGTTTTTCGATTTTGGCGATGACGGGGAGGCGGCGGCCTTCCTCGTCCATGATGCGGTGGACGTCCTGGATGTCGCGGCCGGAGCGGACGAAGGACAGGGCGATGACGTCGAAGCCGGTGCGCAGGGCCCAGCGGAGGTCGTCCTCGTCCTTCTTGGAGAGGGCGGGGACGGAGACGGCGACGCCGGGGAGGTTGAGGCCCTTGTGGTCGCTGATCACGCCGCCTTCGAGGACGGTGGTGTGGATGCGGGGGCCGTCGACGGAGGTGACCTTGAGGCAGACCTTGCCGTCGTCGACGAGGATGCGTTCGCCGGTGGTGACGTCGGCGGCGAGGCCGGCGTAGGTGGTTCCGCAGATGTCGCGGTCGCCTTCGACGCCTTCTTCGACGGTGAGGGTGAAGCTGTCTCCGCGGTCGAGGAGTACGGGGCCTTCGGTGAAGCGGCCGAGCCTGATCTTCGGGCCTTGGAGGTCGGCGAGGAGGCCGACGCTGCGGCCGGTCTCGTCGGCTGCTTTGCGGACCCGGTGGTAGCGCTCCTCGTGTTCGGCGTGGCCGCCGTGGCTGAGGTTGAAGCGGGCTACGTCCATGCCGGCGTCGACCAGGTCTTTGATCCGGTCGTACGAGTCGGTGGCGGGTCCAAGGGTGCAGACGATTTTTGCTCGGCGCATGGAAGGAGCCTATGAGCTACCGGCCGGTAGTGAATTGGCCGGGCATGGCCGCTCAACGGACTTTGCGTGAAGCGTTATTGACCGCATTGAATTGTGCGGAGGGGCGCTCCGATGAGCGCCCGCGGAATATTCGGTCGCGTTTTCGGAAATGGGTGCGCGGGAGTGCTTACAGCCGGGGCGGCACCATGGTGAAACGGGCGTTGATCTGGGCGTGGACGCGTTGGCGCTGGGGTTCGAGGTCGAGGGGGGCGGGGGTGTCCTCGGTGGCGCCGGCGAAGGCCGCGGAGCGCATGCGGCCGGGGGCCTGGGGGTAGGCCGGCGGTGCGCTCTCGGCGCCGATGTCGGCGAGTTCGACCAAGGCGGCCAGGCTGGTGCCGAGGGCTTCCGCGTACTCGCGTGCGCGCTGAACCGCTTCGTGCACGGCCTTCTTGCGGGCTTCGCGGTGGGCGGGTGAGTCGGGGCGCAGGGTCCACCAGGGGCCGTCGACCCGCGTGAGTTCGAGGTCGGCGAGTCGGGTGGTGAGTTCACCCAGGGCGGTGAAGTCGGTGAGTTCGGCGGTGACGCGGACGCTGCCGTGGTAGGTGCGAACGCGTTCGCCGCGGCCGTGTTTGGTGAGTTCCGGCGTGATGGAGAAGGCGCCGGTCTCCAGGCGCTCGACGGCGTCCCCGTAGGACTTGACGAGGTCGAGGACGCCGGCGTTGCGGCGGGTGAGGTCCTCGAGGGCGGAGCGGCGGTCACGGCCGCGGGCGGCGACGGTGATGCCGATGCGGGCGATCTCGGGGTCGACTTCGAGGCGGGCCTCGCCGCGGACGGCGATGCGCGGGGCTTCGGGCGTGCCGTAGGGGACGGCGGGCTGGGGGTCGTCTGGGGTGGCCGCGGTCATACGCCCCACTCTGTCATGTCTGGGCCGATTGACGGCCTTGGATCCGGAAGCCGAGTCATCAGATCGCAACCTGCCGGGTCTGTTGCGGCCGGTCATGGACGGGTCAGAATCTACGCGCGTTATCTACGCGCGTCGTTCACAGATTCCGCAGGGGAGCCAGACATGCCGTTGAACCGCCGGAAGTTCCTGGAGAAGTCCGCCGTGACCGGGGCGGGGGTGGCGCTGGCGGGTGCGGTCTCGGCGCCGGGCGCGCAGGCGGCCGAAGCCGGGCGGGGCGCCAAGCGGTACGCGTTCACCGTGCTGGGGACGACGGACCTGCACGGCAACGTCTTCAACTGGGACTACTTCACGGACAAGGAGTTCGACGACAAGGACCACAACGACGTCGGCCTCGCGAAGGTCTCGACGCTGGTGAACCGGGTCCGGGAGGAGAAGGGCCGCCGCAACACGCTGCTGATCGACGCGGGTGACACCATCCAGGGCACGCAGCTGTCGTACTACTACGCCAAGGTCGACCCGATCACGGCCGAGGGCGGCCCGGTTCACCCGATGGCGCAGGCGATGAACGCCATGGAGTATGACGCGGCGGCGCTGGGCAACCACGAGTTCAACTACGGCATTCCGGTGCTGCGCAAGTTCGAGCAGCAGTGCCGTTTCCCGCTGCTGGGGGCGAACGCGCTGGACGCGAAGACGCTGCGGCCGGCGTTCGCGCCGTACAGCATGCACCGGCTGCGCACCCCGTTCGGGCGGGACGTGAAGGTGGCGGTGCTGGGGCTGACGAACCCGGGCATCGCGATCTGGGACAAGGCGAACGTGCAGGGCAAGATGACGTTCCCGGGTCTGGAGGAGCAGGCGGCGAAGTGGGTGCCGAAGCTGCGGTCGATGGGCGCGGACGTGGTCATCGTCTCGGCGCACAGCGGCTCGTCGGGGACGTCGTCCTACGGTGACCAGCTGCCCTACATCGAGAACGCGGCCGCCCTGGTGGCCGAGCAGGTGCCGGGCATCGACGCGATCCTGGTCGGGCACGCGCACACGGAGATCCCCCAGTACTTCGTCACCAACAAGAAGACCGGCAAGCAGGTCGTGCTGTCGGAGCCGCTGAAGTGGGGGCAGCGGCTGACGCTGTTCGACTTCGAGCTGGTCTTCGAGAAGGGCTGCTGGAAGGTCGAGAAGGTGGGCGCGAAGGTCCTCAACTCCAACACCGTGGAGGAGGACCCGAAGATCACGAAGCTGCTCTCCGACGAGCACGAGAAGGTCGTGGCGTACGTCAACCAGGTCATCGGCACGAACGCGGCGGAGATGACCTCCGCCGAGGCGCCGTACAAGGACGTGCCGATCATCGACCTGATCAACCACATCCAGGCGGACACGGTGAAGCAGGCCCTGGCGGGCACGGAGCACGCCGCGCTGCCGGTGCTGTCGCAGGCGGCGTGCTTCTCGCGCAGCGCGCGGATCCCGGCGGGCCAGGTGACGATCCGGGACGTGGCGGGTCTGTACGTCTTCGAGAACACGCTCGAGGCGCGTCTGATGACGGGCGCGCAGATGAAGGCGTACCTGGAGTTCTCGGCGAACTACTTCGTGCAGACCGCGCCGGACGCCCCGGTGGAGGCGGCGAAGCTGACGAACGCGGGCGGCACGCCGGACTACAACTACGACGTGGTGAGCGGTCTGTCGTACGAGATCGACATCGCGAAGCCGGCCGGGTCGCGGGTGACGAACGTGCGGTTCGAGGGGCAGCCGCTCGCGGACGACGCGCAGTTCGTGTTCGCGGTGAACAACTACCGGGCCAACGGCGGCGGGAACTTCCCGCACGTCGCCGCGGCCCGGGTGCTGTGGTCGAACTCGGAGGAGATCCGCAACACCATGATCGGCTGGGTGAAGGCGAAGGGGTCGATCGACCCGGCCGTCTTCGCGGGGGTGGACTGGAAGCTCACGCGCAACGGCACGCCCGTCTTCTGAGCCGCGCGCCGCGTCACCTTCGGTCGTCGACGAGCGGGGTCAGTGCCGGTGCCTCGCGGGGCGGCGGGACGTGTGCCCGCTGGGTGAGGCCGAAGGTGGTGAAGGCGGTGCGGGCGGGGAGTGCGTAGGCCTCCCCGCCCGTCAGGGAGTTGAGGATGATCGCGCTGCGCCAGGCGGCGAGGCCGAGGTCGGGGGCGCCCACACCGTGGGTGTGGATCTCGGCGTTCTGGACGTGGACCGTGCCGGTGACGGACGGGTCGAGGACGAGCCGGTGGTCCTCGTCGATGCGGGGCCGCTCCTGGTTGTCGCGGCGCATGTAGGGGTCGAGGCCGGCGAGGATCCGGTCGAGGGGGCGTTCGCGGTAGCCGGTGGCGAGGACGACGGCGTCGGTGGTGAGGCGGGAGCGGCTGTTCTGCAGGTCGTGCTCCAGGTGCAGCTCCACTTTGGTCGTGGCGACCCGCCCGGCGGTGCGGACCCTCACGCCGGGGGTGAGGACGGCGTCGGGCCAGCCGCCGTGCAGGGTGCGGCGGTAGAGCTCGTCGTGGACGGCGGCGATGGTGGCGGCGTCGATGCCCTTGTGCAGCTGCCACTGGCCCTCGACGAGCCGGTCGCGGGTGGACTCGGGCAGGGCGTGGAAGTAGCGGGTGTGGTCGGGGGTGAAGTGCTCCAGGCCGAGCTTGGAGTACTCCATGGGCGCGAAGGCCCCGGTGCGGCCCAGCCAGTGCAGTTTCTCGCGCCCGGCGGGCCGGTTGCGCAGCAGGTCGAGGAAGACCTCGGCGCCGGACTGCCCGATGCCGACGACCGTGACGTGGTCGGCGGCGAGCAGCGCGGAGCGGTGTTCGAGGTAGTCGGCGGCGTGCACGACGGGTACGCCGGGGGCCTCGACGAGGGGCCTGAGGGGGTCGGGGACGTAGGGCTCGGTTCCGATGCCGAGGACGACGTCGCGGGTGTAGGTGCGGCCGAGGGCTTCTGCTTCTCCGTCGCTGTCGAGCTGGGTGAAGTCGACCTCGAAGACGTCGCGTTCGGGGTTCCAGCGGACGGCGTCGACCTGGTAGCCGAAGCGGAGCCCCGGGAGGTTCTCGCTGACCCAGCGGCAGTAGGCGTCGTACTCGGCGCGCTGGATGTGGAAGCGCTCGGCGAAGTAGAAGGGGAAGAGCCGCTCGCGGGACCTGAGGTAGTTGAGGAAGGTCCAGGGGCTGGTGGGGTCGGCCAGGGTGACCAGGTCGGCGAGGAAGGGGACCTGGATGGTGGCGCCGTCGATGAGCAGGCCGGGGTGCCAGGCGAAGGCGGGGTTCTGGTCGTAGAAGACGGTGTCGAGGCCGTCGAGCGGGTGGGCGAGTGCGGCCAGGGAGAGGTTGGCGGGGCCGATGCCGATGCCGACGAGGTCGCGGGGGGCGTCGGGGTCGGGGGTCGGTGCGGGGTTCATCGGGGGGTGTGTCCTTCCACGAGGGTGGCTCGGCTCGCTGCCGCGAGGTGCAGCAGGGCTGCCAGGTCGTCGGGCCCGGTGGCGGGGTTGAGGAGGGTGGCCTTGAGCCAGAGCCGGCCGTCGAGGCGGGCCCGGCCCAGGACGGCGTGGCCGTCGGTGAGCAGGGCGCGGCGTACGGCGGCCACGGTGGCGTCGGTGGCGCCGGTGGGCCGGAACAGCACGGTGCTGATGGCGGGCGGGGCGTGCAGTTCGAAGCCGGGGTGGGCGTCGACGAGGGCGGCGAACTGCCGGGCGTGTGCGCAGACCTGGTCGACGAGGGCTCCGAGGCCACTGCGCCCCAGGGTTTTGAGGGTGACGGCGAGTTTGAGGACGTCGGGGCGGCGGGTGGTCCGCAGGGACCGGCCGAGCAGGTCGGGCAGGCCGGCCTCGGTGTCGTCGTCGGCGTTGAGGTAGTCGGCGTGCTGGCGCAGGGCGGTGAGGTCGCGGGGGTCCCGGACGGCGAGGAGGCCGGCGGCGACCGGTTGCCAGCCGAGTTTGTGCAGGTCGAGGGTGACGGTGTGGGCGGCGTCGAGTCCGGTGAGGCGGGCGCGGTGGCGGTCGCTGAAGAGGAGGCCTCCGCCGTAGGCGGCGTCGATGTGCAGCCGGGCGCCGTGGGCGGCGCAGCGGGCGGCGATCTCGGGCAGCGGGTCGATGCGTCCGGCGTCGGTGGTGCCGGCGGTGGCGGCGACGAGCAGCGGGCCGGGCAGGCCGCTGAGGATCTGGTCGAGCGCGTCGGGGTCGAGCGTGCCGCCCGGGGCGGGTACGACGACGGGGTCGGGCAGTCCGAGCAGCCAGGCGGCGCGGGGCAGTGAGTGGTGGGCGTTGGCCCCGCACACGAGCCGGACGGATCCGCCGTGGGCTTCCCGGGCGAGGAGCAGGGCGAGTTGGTTGGACTCGGTGCCGCCGGTGGTGACGAGGGCGTCGGCCGTGCCGTCCTCCGGGTAGATCTCCCGGGCCAGCACGCCTGCCGCCAGGGCCTCCAGTTCCGAGGCCGCCGGGGCCTGGTCCCAGGAGTCCAGGGAGGGGTTGAGGGCCGAGGCGGCGAGGTCGGCGGCGGTGGCGACGGCGAGGGGCGGGCAGTGCAGGTGGGCCGCGCACAGCGGGTGGGCCGGGTCGGCTGCGCCTTCCGCGAAGGCCCGGACCAGGGTGGGCAGGGCGTGGGGGTCGCCCCGGTCGGGCAGGAGCTCCCCCACGGCTTCCCGCAGGCGGGCGGCGACCGCGTCGGGCCCTCCCGCGGGCAGCGGCCCGCCCCGGGTCCGGGCGCCGGTGTCCAGCGCTTCGAGGACGGTGCCGAGCAACGGCCGCAGGGCACGGGGGCCGTCGGGGCCTGAGGCGAGGGGCGGCGTGCTCATGGGGTTGACCTCCGGGGCGCGGGGCGAGACGCCCGTACGGCTCAACGACCCGACCCGGGTGGAGGTATCTCCCGGACGGGAAACCCGGCCGAAGCGGCGCGGCCGTCGGTCTCGGCTCCCGAGGGGGCCGCGTGGTCCCTGGTCCGGGCGGCGGAGGGGCGGGAGAGGTGGCCCCGGTGCTGGACGGGCGGGTCTGTCCCGGTGATGGGCCGGCAAGCCGCCCCGGTGCGCGGGCGGGGGCCGCCCCCGGTCGTACACGGGGAGCCGCCCCGGACACGGCATCCGACCCGCCACAGCGGCGGAAGGGACCAGCCCGCCCGTCGCATACCCCATGCCGTCGGCTCCACCTCTCGCCGACCCTGGCTCGCTGGACACGCCCGGTCATGCCCAGGCGGGGCCGCCCCCAGTCATACGCAGGCGGGGCCGCCCCCGGTCCTACACGGGGAGCCGCCCCGGACAGGGCAGCCGACCCGCCACAGCGGCGGAAAGGACCAGCCCGCCCGTCGCGTACCCCATGCCGTCGGCTCCACCTCTCGCCGTCCCAGGCCTCACCTGCCGCCCTACACGGCCGTCGGCCCCGGCTCTCGCCGCGCCCCTAGTTCTCCCTGGCCCGCTGGACCCGCAACGCCCGTGCCAGGTCGTCCAGTTGGTCGACCAGTTTGCGGCGCAGCGCCGGGATCGGGTCGGCGTCGCGCAGGCATGCCTCGCCGAGGCGGAGGGTGTCGGCGTCGACGGCGTGTGCGGGGAAGGCCCAGCGGCCCGCCGCCTCCGCCATGGCGGGGCCGCGGCGGTCGGCGACGGCGACCGCGTCGGCGTAGTAACGCCCGACGTATTCGCGTACCAGGTCGGCCTGTTCGGGCTGCCAGAAGCCGCGGGCGGTGGCGGTGAAGAGGTAGTTGGACAGGTCGTCGGTGCCGAACATCGTCTGCCAGGCGCGGGCCTTGGCCTCGGGGTCGGGCAGGGCGGCGCGGCAGCGGGCGGCTCCTTCCTGGCCGGTGGCGCTCGGGTCGCGTTCCAGTTCGGCGGCGATGGTGGCCTCGTCGGTCGCGCCGAGGACGGCGAGCCGGGCGAGTACGCGCCAGCGCAGCTCGGGGTCGAGTTCGGGGCCGCCGGGGACGGTGCCGTCGGCGAGCCAGGCGGCGATGGTGTCGGGGTGGGCGGCCACGTCGATGCGGTGGCGTACGGCGATCAGGCGCAGCCCGGGGTTGTCGCCGTCCTCGGTGCGGCGGATGAGGTCGCGGCACAGTTCGGAGAGGGTGGCGAGTGCGGCGGGCCGCTCCTCGGGGGTGAGGTAGCGGTCGGCGATGTACGTGGAGGCGAAGGCGAGCACGCCCTGGACGATGGCGAGATCCGTCTCCAGCGGGAGGTGGGTGCGGGCGGTCTCCAGGTAGGCGTGGGGGGCGAGTTCGCCGTCGCGGACGGCGTCCCGCAGGGCGTTCCAGACGATCGCGCGAGTGAGCGGCTCGGGCAGTCCGGACAGGTCCTTGCGCACGGTCTCGAAGGACTCGGCGTCGAAGCGGACCTTGGCGTAGGTGAGGTCGCCGTCGTTGAGGAGGAGCAGGGCGGGCCGCTTGCCGATGGGGTGGGCTTCGGTGTGCGGGAGGTCGAGGTGGAGGCGCTCGCGCAGGACGAGCTGGCCGCCGTCGTCACCGAGGTCGCGGTCGTAGAGGCCGGCGGCGATGCGGTGCGGGCGGCTGCCGGTGCGGTCGACGGTGAGGGCGCAGGTGCCGTGCTCGCCGGGGGTGATGTGCGGGGTGAGGGTGTCGACGCCGGTGGTGCGCAGCCAGGCGTCGGCCCAGGCGTGGACGTCGCGGTCGGTGGCGCCGGCGAGGTTGTCGATGAAGTCGGCGAGGGTGGCGTTGCCGTACTTGTGCCGGGCGAAGTGGGTGTTGATGCCGGCGAGGAAGTCCTTCTCGCCGAGCCAGGCGACCAGTTGCCGCAGTGCGCTGGCGCCCTTGGCGTAGGAGATGCCGTCGAAGTTGAGCAGCGCGGAGGCGGTGTCGTCGACGGCCTCGGGGGCGACGGGGTGGGTGGAGGGGCGCTGGTCGGCGTCGTAGCCCCAGGACTTGCGGGTGACGCCGAAGTCGGTCCAGGTGTCCGTGAAGCGGGTGGCTTCGGTGAGGGTCTGGTAGCCCATGTACTCGGCGAAGGACTCGTTCAGCCAGATGTCGTCCCACCACTTGAGGGTGACGAGGTCGCCGAACCACATGTGGGCCATCTCGTGGGCGACGACCATGGCGCGGGTCTGGCGTTCGGTGTCGGTGACGGCGGAGCGGTAGACGAATTCGTCGCGGAAGGTGACCAGGCCCGGGTTCTCCATGGCGCCGGCGTTGAACTCGGGGACGAAGGCCTGGTCGTAGGAGTCGAACGGGTAGGGCTCGTCGAACTTCTCGTGGTAGCGGTCGAAGCAGGCGCGGGTGACGTCGAGGAGTTCGTCGGCGTCGGCGTCCAGGTGGGGGGCGAGGGAGCGGCGGCAGTGCAGGCCGAAGGGCAGGCCGCGGTGTTCGGTGCGCACGGAGTGCCAGGGGCCCGCGGCGACGGCGACCAGGTAGGTGGAGATGCGCGGTGTGGTGGCCGCCTTCCATACGCCGTCGGTCTGTTCGGTGATGCCGTTGGCGAGGACGGTCCAGTGGGGCGGGGCCGTCACGGACAGTTCGAAGACGGCCTTGAGGTCGGGCTGGTCGAAGGTGGCGAAGACGCGCTGGACGTCGTCCATGAACAGCTGGGTGTAGACGTAGGTCTCGCCATCGGTGGGGTCGGTGAAGCGGTGCATGCCCTCGCCGGTGCGGGAGTAGCGCATCCGGGCGTCCACGTGCAGTTCGTGCTCGCCGGCGGTGAGGTGCGGCAGGGCGAGCCGGTTGCCGTCCAGCGTCTCCGGGTTCAGGGGGTGTCCGTCGAGGGTGACGGAGCGCAGCTCGGCGGGCTTGAGCTCGACGAAGGTGTCCCCGTCCACGCGGGTGGCGAACCTGATCAGGGTGCGGGAGCCGAAGGTCTCGTCTCCACCGGTCAGGTCGAGTTCGATCGTGTAGTGGTGGACGTCGAGGAGCTCTGCTCGGGTCTGCGCTTCGTCGCGCGTCAGTACGGACATGCGAGACATGCTGCCTGATGCCGTGGGCAAGGCACAGAGGCGGATCGGTACGTGCCCAATGTCCGGTCTAGGTGCGGTCCTTTTCGAGCTCCCCGGCGTGCGCCCCGTTGGGCCGCTGCGTGGGTACGCGCGCGTCGGGATGGGGCAGTCCGGGGCGCGCGGGGTGTGCGGCGGTCTCGGTGTGCTCCCCCGCGAGGGCGCGCAGGCGGCGCACCTCCCGCTCCAGGGCGAGATGGCGCCGGTGGGCGTCGTAGAGGTAGCGCACCTTGGTGCGCAGGGCCCAGGGGTCGACGGGCTTCATGACGAGGTCGGCGACGCCGAGCCGGAAGGCGGTCGTGGTCAGTTCGTGGTCGGCGCCGAAGCCGGTGAGCAGGATGACCGGGATGTGCTGGGTCTGCTCCACGCGCCGCATGTAGCGCACGACTTCCAGTCCGCCGACGCCGGGCATGCGCACGTCGAGCAGCAGCAGGCCCACCTGGCCGCGGAGCACCTGCTTGAGTGCCTCGTCGCCGCTGGTGGCCCGGCCGAGCTGGTAGCCCAGCGGGGCCAGGGCGCTTTCGAGCGCGTACAGCGTGTCCTCATGGTCGTCGACGATGAGGATCCTGGTGTCCGACGGCATGGCCCCACGCCCCTCCCTCGTGGAGGACCAGAGTAGCCCGGGATGCTGACGCGCAGTGCTCGTCAGCTGACGTGCTGTGTACAGCGCAGCATGCCCCGAGCGGGCCGCCGTGTCACTCCCCCGGGGCGTGCGCGACGTCAGTTGCCGCCTGGGGCGGCGCCGTTGAGCGCCTCGTCCGCGATGCGCTCGTGGTGGCGGATGACCTCGGCGACGATGAAGTTCAGGAACTTCTCGGCGAAGGCCGGGTCGAGTTTGGCGTTCTCGGCGAGGGCGCGCAGCCGGGCGATCTGGCGGGCCTCGCGGGCCGGGTCGGCGGGCGGCAGCTGGTGCCGGGCCTTGAGGTGGCCGACCTGCTGGGTGCATTTGAAGCGCTCGGCGAGCATGTGGACGACGGCCGCGTCGATGTTGTCGATGCTGTCGCGCAGCCGGGCGAGCTCTTCGCGGACGGCGGGGTCGACGTCGGGGGAACCGGTGTTGCTGGTCATGGGGCGTCAGCCTACGGGGATCACGGCCGGTGGCCGAAGGGCGTCTCATCCCTCGGCGGTGAGAGTCGCTTGTGGAAGCAGACGTCCTCGTGGCCGCCGGGGACGCCCCCGATACGGGCCCGTTCCCGGAAGCCGAGCCTCGGGTAGAAGCCGGGTGCCTGGAAGCTGTACGTGGAGACGGTCATGTCGGTGCAGCCGCGTCGGACGGCCTCGTCCTGCGCGGCGCGCATCAGCCGGCCGCCCCAGCCGGAGTGCCGCTGGTCCTCGCGCACCCAGAGCATGTCCACCGAGCACAGGGTGCCCCAGGTCCAGGCGGTGAGCCCGCCGATCAGGTCGCCGCTGTCGTCGGTGGCGCGGACGGAGAGGGGCTCGGTGACGGCCCCGTCGGCGGCGGCGGTGTTGAAGGCGGTCAGCTCCTCGTCGAGCCGCTGTTCGAGGGTGTCGTCCTGGGCGCCCACCCGCAGGGAGCCGGCGGCGGTGTGCTGTTCGCTGGTCACGGCCCGGATTCTGCCGCGTGTGCGGGGGGCGACGGCCGGATTTCGCCGCGGCCGGGCCCGTCCGCGGCGGGGCACGTCCTCGTACAGTGGAACCGGGTTCAGGGGCGTCTTGGGGGTGAGGCGTGGCGAACGACGGGCCGGTCGAGCACGGCTACCCGCATCTGGAGACGGTGCGGGCCGCCGTCACGGCGCTGTACAGGAGGCTGTCCCACGACACCGTCCGGACGTTCGCGACGAGCGTGCTCCCCGTCGACGTGGCGTTCTGCGACACCGACGACCTGTATCTGGGGGCGCAGCGGGTGGCGCACGAGCTGGTGCGGCACTACCGGTTGCCGGATGCGCGGCTGGTCGTGAGCTTCCGGGAGATGCGGCACGCGGCGAACGTGGAGCTCACGGCCGGGCCGGAGTACTTCGTGGAGCTGAACGACCGGTTCCGTACGCATCGGCGGGACATCGGGGCGGCCCTGGCGCACGAGGTGACGCATGTGTACCTGCATCGCCTGGGTCTGTCCTTCCCGGGCGTGCGGGACAACGAGATCCTCACGGACACGGTGACGACGTACCTGGGCGCGGGGTGGCTGCTGCTGGACGCCTACCGGGAGGACGGGGCGTCGTCGCAGAAGCTGGGGTATCTCACTCCGGAGGAGTTCGGGTACGTGCTGGCCAAGCGGGCGCTGGCCTTCGGGGAGGACCCGGCGGTGTGGTTCACCAGCGCGCAGGCGTACACGGCGTATGTGAAGGGGATGGAGCTGGCTCGCCGTGACGGGCAGCAGCCGCCGCTGACGGCGGCGGGATGGGCGGGGCGGCGGCGGTACGCCCGGGACCGGCGGCATGCTGCGGCGAGCCCGCCGCAGCCCGGAGTGCCGTACGCGTTCTCGCCCGACGGGGGCGGGCGGCTGCGGGTGTCGTTCCCCTGCCCCACCTGCCATCAGCGGATCAGGGTGCCGGTGAGCGGGCGGGTCCGGGCGCGGTGTGCGCTGTGCCGGAGTGTGCTGGAGTGCGATACGTAGGCACCCCGCGAGTCCGGCGGCACCGTACGCACCCGGGCAGCGGAGTCACCCAAGTGCTCGGCGCCCGGGTGCCGACGGGGCGCCGGGGCCTGGGGAAAGCGGTGCGGGGGGAACGACGCCACGGGGAACGGTGCCCGGGGAAACCCCGGTGCAGGGGGATCGGTGCCAGGGGGCCGGTGCCGGGGGCTGCCTGGCTCTACGCGGGCCGTGCCGGGGCCCTTCGCTCGGGCGCCCCGGGCGGCCACTTCGTACCGCTGTGCGAAGCGCACGGCACCTACGGCAGGCGCACCCGGCAGCGTCGTCACAGCGTCTGTGACGGTGGCCGGCGTGCGTCCGAGGGCGCCGCGAACGCGGGGAAGGTGTGCCGGGCCCCGGCCGTCAGTGGGAGTGGTCGCCGCTGGTGATCTCCCGGTACTGCTCCGCGGTCGGTTTCTCGATGCGTGCGTCGGGCCCGTACATGGCCTTCGCCAGCCGGGCGCGCAGCCGCTCGGACCGCTTGACCCTGCGGCGGACACCCCCCGCGTCGACCTCGCGCCCGATCTCGTAGGGCGGGTTCTGCTCGTGCTGGGTGAGCGTGAACAGCTCGCCCTGGGTGAGGGGCTCGTGGACCTCGGTGTACTCGCCGGTCGGCAGCCGTTTGACGGTGCCGGTCTCCCTGCCGTGGAGCACCTTGGCGCGGTCGCGGCGCTGCAGGCCCATGCAGATCTTCTTGGTGACGATGAACGCGGCGACCGGCAGCACGAAGACACCGATGCGCACGAACCAGGTGATCACGTTGATGGACAGGTGCAGATGGGTGGCGACGATGTCGTTGCCGCCGCCGATCAGCAGCACCGCGTACAGGGTGAGCCAGGCCACGCCGAGGCCGGTGCGCACGGGTGCGTTGCGCGGCCGGTCGAGGATGTGGTGCTCGCGTTTGTCGCCGGTGATCCACGCTTCGATGAAGGGGTAGAGGCCGAGGGCGAGCAGGATGAGCGGGAAGAGCGAGAAGGGGATGAACACGCCGAGGACGAGGGTGTGCCCCCAGAGGTTGATCTCCCATCCCGGCATCACCCGGATCAGGCCTTCGGAGAAGCCGAGGTACCAGTCGGGCTGGGCGCCGGTGGTGACCAGGTCGGGGCGGTAGGGGCCGAAGGCCCACACGGGGTTGATCTGGGCGACCGCGCCCATCACCGCCAGCACACCGAAGACGAGGAAGAAGAAGCCGCCGGCCTTGGCCAGGTAGACCGGCAGGAAGGGCATCCCGACGACCGAGCGCTCCTTGCGTCCGGGGCCCGGGAACTGGGTGTGTTTGTGGTAGAAGACCAGGATCAGATGGGCGGTGACCAGGCCCAGCATGATGCCCGGCAGCAGCAGGATGTGGACGGGGTACAGCCGCGAGATGATGTCCTCGCCCGGGAACTCCCCGCCGAACAGGAAGAACGACAGGTACGTCCCGACGATCGGGATGGACAGGATCGCGCCCTGGGCGAAGCGGATGCCGGTGCCGGACAGCAGGTCGTCGGGGAGGGAGTAGCCGGTCAGGCCGGTGATGATGCCGAGCATCAGCAGGGTCCAGCCGAAGAGCCAGTTCAGTTCGCGCGGTTTGCGGAAGGCTCCGGTGAAGAACACCCGCATCATGTGCACCAGCATGCCGGTGATGAAGACCAGCGCCGCCCAGTGGTGGATCTGCCGGATCAGCAGCCCGCCGCGCACGTCGAAGCTGATGTCCAGCGTGGACTCGAACGCCCTGCTCATGAGGACGCCGTTGAGCTCCGTGTAGGAGCCCTGGTAGACGACCTCCTGCATGCTGGGCTCGAAGAACAGGGTGAGGTAGACGCCGGTGAGGATCAGTACGACGAAGCTGTAGAGGGTGACCTCACCCAGCATGAAGGACCAGTGGTCCGGGAAGACCTTGCGCATGTTGGCCTTGGCCAGGGCGAAGAGCCCGAGCCGTCCGTCGGCCCAGTCGGCGAGCTTCTCGCCCCTGCCGGCGGGAGGCCTCCGCCGGACGGAGTCCGTCCCGTACACCCGTCGTGCGCCGTCGTCGCCCATACGTCGTCGCCTCCCCGTCGGATCCTTCCCAGCGTGGCACGGTGACGCGGCCGTGCAAACGGGGGGAGGAGCGGTTGGGCCAGGGGGGCGAGGGGGCCCGGTCGAGCGGTCGGGCCGGGGACCGGGGGGCCGGTTCAGCGGCCGCCGGAGTCCTTGACGATCCCCTGCGCGCGGGCGGCCCCGAGCCACTTCGGGAACTCGCCCACCAGCCGGTCGTACAGCTCGGCGTCCGGGACCTTGCGCGGGTCCTGCCCCGCGTGGAAGAACCCGGCGTTGTCGACGACCCGCTTGCCCGGCACGGCCAGCTCGTCCAGCTTGCGCAGGAAGTCGAACTGCCTGCTCCCCGGGTCGCCGAACCCGATGAACTGCCAGAACAGCGGCAGTTTCGCCGCTTTGCACAGGTAGCGTTCCGCGGCGAGCTTGTTGACGGGCCCGCCGTCGGTCTGGAAGACCACCAGGGCGGGCTCCGTCGAGCCGCTGTCGAGGTAGTGGTCGATCACGGCGTCCATCGCCAGGTGGTAGCTGGTCTTCCCCATGTGCCCGAGCCCGGCGACGATCCGCTCGATCCGCCCCTGGTGGCCGGCCAGGGCGATCTCGGTCTCGGCGTCGACGTCGGTGGAGAAGAACACGACCGGCACGGTGCCGTCGTCGTCCAGGTGCGCCGACAGCCCGAGGACCCGGTCGGCCAGCGCCTGCACACTGCCGTCCTTGTAGTACGGCTTCATGGAGCCGGAGTAGTCGACCACGAGGTAGACCGCGGCCCGCAGCCCGTCCAGCCCGTGCTTCACGAGGGACACCCCGGCGCTCTTGTAGAGGTTCACCAGCGCGGGAGCGGTCTCCTGGACCTTGCTCAGACCGATCGCGACCATGGGCGGCATCCTCTCACTGCTCGACGACCACTCCGTCGCTCAGTTCCAGCACCCGGTCGGCGAAACCGAGGAGTTGGGGGTCGTGGGTGGCGACGAGGGCCGTGACGCCCTCGCTGCGGACCACGGCGCGCAGCAGCTCCATCACCGCCAGGCCGGCTGGCCGGTCGGCTCGTCGGCGAGCAGCAGGTCCGGACGGTTGGCGAGGGCCCGGGCGATGGCGACCCGCTGCTGCTGCCCGCCGGAGAGCTCGGCGGGCCGCTGTGTCTCGTGTCCGGCCGGCCCCACCAGGGCCAGCAGCATCGCCACCCGCTCCTCCCGTTCCCGCGGCTCGGCCCGGCGCAGTCTCAGCGGCACACCCACGTTCTCGGCGGCGGTGAGGATGGGGATGAGCCCGAAGGACTGGAAGACGAAACCGATCCGGTCCCTGCGCAGTCGCAGCAGCTCGCTCTCGCCGAGCGCCGACAGGTCGGTGCCGCCCACGGCGACCCGGCCGCGCTGCGGGGTGCCGAGACCGCCGATCAGATGGAGCAGCGTCGACTTGCCGGAGCCCGAGCGGCCCTTGAGGGCGACCAGTTCCCCGCGCCGGGCGGCGAAGGAGACACCGCGCAGCGCGTGTACGGCCGCGGCCCCGGTGCCGTAGGAGTGGTGCAGATCCGCCACCCGCAGCATCGGTTCCCCGGCCGGGTCGTCGGCGAGGGCGGCACCTGCCGGGCTGGTGTTCTCGGTCATCACGGCATCCTGCTGAGGACGTGCGACGGCGCCTGCCCGGTCGTCCGGTCGGGGACTGTGGGGCAGGCGCCGTCAGTGTTCCGCACGCCTTTGTACGGGACGTCTGGTGCGGTGCGGTCAGACCATCAGCGCGCGGTCCGTGGGACGGATCGGTGCCGGCAGCTCGCTGGCACCCGTGAGCATACGGTCCACTCCGCGCGCCGCCGAGCGGCCCTCGGCGATCGCCCAGACGATGAGCGACTGGCCGCGGCCGGCGTCACCGGCGACGAACACGCCCGGCACGTTGGTCTGGAAGTCGGCGTCGCGGGCGATGTTGCCGCGCTCGTCGAGCTCCAGGCCGAACTGCTCGACCAGGCCGTTCTCCCGGTCGGTGCCGGTGAAGCCCATCGCGAGGGTCACCAGCTGCGCGGGGATCTTGCGCTCGGAGCCCGGCTTCGGGGTCAGCTTGCCGTCGATGAACTCCACCTCGGTGAGGTGCAGCCACTGGACGTTGCCGTCCTCGTCGCCCTCGAAGTGGGTCGTCGAGACGGAGTAGACCCGCTCGCCGCCCTCCTCGTGCGCCGAGGTGACCTTGTACAGCATCGGGAAGGTCGGCCAGGGCTGGTTGGTGGGGTGCCGCTCCTCGCCCGGGCGGGGCATGATCTCCAGCTGCGTGACGGAGGCCGCGCCCTGGCGGTGGGCGGTGCCCACGCAGTCCGCGCCGGTGTCGCCGCCGCCGATGACCACGACGTGCTTGCCCTCGGCCGACAGCGGAGTGGTGACGTAGTCGCCCTCCTGGACCTTGTTGGCCAGCGGCAGGTACTCCATGGCCTGGTAGATGCCCTTGAGCTCGCGGCCGGGCACCGGCAGGTCGCGGGCCGTGGTGGCACCGACGGCCAGGACGACCGCGTCGTAGCGCTTCTTCAGGTCCGTGGCCTTCAGGTCGCGGCCGATCTCGATGCCCGTGCGGAAGCGGGTGCCCTCCGCGCGCATCTGCTCGATGCGGCGGTTGATGTGCCGCTTCTCCATCTTGAACTCGGGGATGCCGTAGCGGAGGAGGCCTCCGACGCGGTCCGCGCGCTCGTAGACGGCGACGGTGTGGCCGGCGCGGGTCAGCTGCTGGGCGGCGGCGAGACCCGCCGGGCCCGAGCCGACGACGGCGACGGTCTTGCCGGACAGGCGCTCCGGGATCTGCGGGGCGACGTCCCCGGTCTCCCACGCCTTGTCGATGATCGAGACCTCGACGTTCTTGATGGTGACCGGCGGCTGGTTGATGCCGAGCACACAGGCCGACTCGCACGGAGCCGGGCACAGGCGGCCGGTGAACTCCGGGAAGTTGTTCGTCGCGTGCAGGCGCTCGGAGGCGGCGGCCCAGTCCTCGCGGTAGGCGTAGTCGTTCCACTCGGGGATGAGGTTCCCGAGCGGACAGCCGTTGTGGCAGAACGGGATGCCGCAGTCCATGCAGCGGCTGGCCTGCTTGCTGATGATCGGCAGCAGGGAGCCGGGGACGTAGACCTCGTTCCAGTCCTTGACGCGCTCCTCGACGGGGCGGGACTTGGCGACCTCGCGCCCGTGGTTCAGGAAGCCCTTCGGGTCAGCCATTGATCGCCGCCTCCATCATCTTCTCGTGGGTCTCGGTCTCGGACAGACCGGCTCGCTCGGCGGCTTCCTTGGCGGCGAGCACTGCCTTGTACGTGCGGGGGATGATCCTGCTGAAGCGCTCGACTGCGGTGTCCCACTCGGCCAGGAGCTTCTCGGCGACGGTCGAGCCCGTCTCCTCCTGGTGGCGGCGGACCACGTCGTGCAGCCACTGCTTGTCGGTGTCGTCGAGCGGCTCGACGGCGTCCAGGTTGCCGGCGTTGACGTTGTCGCGGTCCAGGTCGATCACGTAGGCGATACCGCCGGACATGCCGGCCGCGAAGTTGCGGCCCGTCTCGCCGAGCACCACGGCGTGGCCGCCGGTCATGTACTCGCAGCCGTGGTCGCCCACGCCCTCGGAGACGACCGTGGCACCGGAGTTGCGGACGCAGAACCGCTCACCGGTCTTGCCGCGCAGGAACATCTCGCCGCCGGTGGCGCCGTAGCCGATGGTGTTGCCGGCGATGACGCTGTACTCGGCGAGGTGGTCGGCCGCGCGGTCCGGGCGGACGACGATCCGCCCGCCGGAGAGGCCCTTGCCGACGTAGTCGTTGGCGTCGCCCTCCAGGCGCAGCGTGACACCGCGCGGGACGAAGGCGCCGAAGGACTGGCCGGCGGAGCCGGTGAAGGTGATGTCGATGGTGTCGTCGGGCAGGCCCGCGCCACCGAACTTCTTCGTCACCTCGTGGCCGAGCATGGTGCCGACCGTGCGGTTGATGTTGCGGATCTGCACCTGGGCGCGCACCGGCTGGGCGTCGGTGGCGCCGGAGGCGGCGAGCGCGTCCGAGGCCAGCTTGATCAGCTGGTTGTCGAGCGCCTTCTCCAGACCGTGGTCCTGGGCGATGAGCTGGTGGCGCACCGCGCCCTCGGGCAGCTCGGGCACGTGGAACAGCGGCTCCAGGTTCAGGCCCTGGGCCTTCCAGTGGTCGACCGCGCGGGTCACGTCGAGCGTCTCGGCGTGGCCGACGGCCTCCTCGATGGAGCGGAAGCCCAGCTCGGCGAGGATCTCGCGGACCTCTTCGGCGATGTACTGGAAGAAGTTCACGACGTACTCGGCCTTGCCGGAGTAGCGCTCGCGCAGCACCGGGTTCTGCGTGGCGATGCCGACCGGGCAGGTGTCGAGGTGGCAGACGCGCATCATGACGCAGCCGGAGACGACGAGCGGCGCGGTCGCGAAACCGAACTCCTCGGCGCCGAGCAGCGCGGCGATGACCACGTCACGGCCGGTCTTCAGCTGGCCGTCGGTCTGGACGACGATGCGGTCGCGCAGGCCGTTGAGCAGCAGCGTCTGCTGGGTCTCGGCGAGGCCGAGCTCCCAGGGGCCGCCGGCGTGCTTCAGCGAGGTGAGCGGGGAGGCGCCCGTGCCGCCGTCGTGGCCGGAGATCAGGACGACGTCCGCGTGCGCCTTGGACACACCCGCGGCGACCGTGCCGACGCCGACCTCGGAGACCAGCTTCACGTGAATCCGCGCCTGCGGGTTCGCGTTCTTCAGGTCGTGGATCAGCTGGGCGAGGTCCTCGATGGAGTAGATGTCGTGGTGCGGCGGCGGCGAGATGAGGCCGACACCGGGCGTCGAGTGACGCGTCTTGGCGACCCACGGGTAGACCTTGTGGCCGGGCAGCTGGCCGCCCTCACCGGGCTTGGCGCCCTGGGCCATCTTGATCTGGATGTCGTCGGAGTTGACCAGGTACTCGGAGGTCACACCGAAGCGGCCGGAGGCGACCTGCTTGATGGACGACCGGCGGGCCGGGTCGTACAGGCGCTCCGCGTCCTCGCCGCCCTCACCGGTGTTGGACTTGCCGCCCAGCTGGTTCATGGCGATGGCGAGGGTCTCGTGCGCCTCCTGGGAGATGGAGCCGTACGACATGGCGCCGGTGGAGAAGCGCTTGACGATCTCGGAGACCGGCTCGACCTCGTCGATGGAGATCGGCTCGCGGTCCGACTTGAAGCCGAACAGGCCGCGCAGCGTCATCAGGCGCTCGGACTGCTCGTTCACGCGCTCGGTGTACTTCTTGAAGATGTCGTAGCGGCCGGAGCGCGTGGAGTGCTGGAGGCGGAAGACCGTCTCCGGGTCGAACAGGTGCGGCTCGCCCTCGCGGCGCCACTGGTACTCGCCGCCTATCTCCAGCGCGCGGTGCGCGGGGGCGATGCCGGAGGCCGGGTAGGCCTTGGCGTGCCGGGCGGCGACCTCCTTGGCGACGACGTCGATGCCGACACCGCCGATCTTGGTGGCCGTGCCGTTGAAGTACTTCTCGACGAAGGCCTCGTCGAGGCCGACGGCCTCGAAGACCTGGGCGCCGCGGTAGGAGGCGACGGTGGAGATGCCCATCTTGGACATGACCTTCAGCACGCCCTTGCCGAGGGCGTAGATGAGGTTGCGGATGGCCTTCTCGGGCTCGATGCCGGGCAGGAAGGTGCCGGCGCGGACGAGGTCCTCGACGGACTCCATCGCCAGGTAGGGGTTGACGGCGGCGGCGCCGTAGCCGATGAGCAGGGCGACGTGGTGGACCTCGCGGACGTCACCGGCCTCGACCAGCAGGCCCACCTGGGTGCGCTGCTTGGTGCGGATGAGGTGGTGGTGGACGGCCGCGGTGAGCAGCAGCGACGGGATCGGCGCGTGCTCGGCGTCGGAATGGCGGTCCGACAGGACGATCAGGCGGGCGCCGTTGTCGATGGCGGCGTCGGCCTCGGCGCAGATCTCCTCGATGCGGGCGGCCAGCGCGTCACCGCCGCCGTGCACCCGGTACAGGCCGGAGAGCGTCGCGGCCTTGAAGCCGGGCATGTCGCCGTCGGCGTTGATGTGGATGAGCTTGGCCAGCTCGTCGTTGTCGATCACCGGGAAGGGCAGCAGGACGCTGCGGCAGGAGGCCGCGCTCGGGTCGAGCAGGTTGCCCTGGGGGCCCAGCGACGAGCGCAGGGAGGTGACCAGTTCCTCGCGGATGGCGTCCAGCGGCGGGTTGGTGACCTGCGCGAACAGCTGGGTGAAGTAGTCGAAGAGCAGGCGCGGGCGGTCCGACAGGGCGGCGATCGGCGAGTCGGTGCCCATCGAGCCGATCGGTTCGGCACCGGCCTTGGCCATCGGCGCGAGGAGGACGCGCAGCTCTTCCTCGGTGTAGCCGAAGGTCTGCTGGCGGCGGGTGACCGAGGCGTGCGTGTGCACGATGTGCTCGCGCTCGGGCAGGTCCTCGAGCTCGATCTCACCGGCCTCGAGCCACTCCGCGTAGGGGTTCTCGGCGGCGAGCTCGGCCTTGATCTCGTCGTCCTCGATGATGCGGTGCTCGGCGGTGTCGACGAGGAACATGCGGCCGGGCTGGAGGCGGCCCTTGCGGACGACCTTGGAGGGGTCGATGTCCAGGACGCCGACCTCGGAGCCGAGGACGACGAGGCCGTCGTCGGTGACCCAGTAGCGGCCGGGGCGCAGGCCGTTGCGGTCGAGGACCGCGCCGACCTGGGTGCCGTCGGTGAAGGTGACGCAGGCCGGGCCGTCCCAGGGCTCCATCATCGTGGAGTGGAACTGGTAGAAGGCGCGCCGGGCCGGCTCCATGGAGTCGTGGTTCTCCCACGCCTCGGGAATCATCATCAGCACGGAGTGCGGCAGGGAACGGCCGCCCAGGTGCAGGAGTTCGAGGACCTCGTCGAAGGACGCGGAGTCGGAGGCGTCCGGCGTGCAGACGGGGAAGATCCGATCGATGGCCTTGTCGTCGCCGCCGAACAGGTCGGAGACGAGCTGCGACTCGCGGGCGACCATCCAGTTGCGGTTGCCCTTGACGGTGTTGATCTCACCGTTGTGCGCGACGAAGCGGTACGGGTGGGCCAGCGGCCACGACGGGAAGGTGTTCGTCGAGAACCGGGAGTGCACGAGCGCGATCGCGGAGGCGAAGCGGCGGTCGGACAGGTCCGGGAAGAAGGGCTCCAGCTGGCCGGTGGTCAGCATGCCCTTGTAGACGATCGTCCGCGCGGACAGCGACGGGAAGTAGACACCGGCCTCGCGCTCGGCGCGCTTGCGCAGCACGAAGGCCTTGCGGTCGAGGGCGATGCCCTCCGAAACGCCGTCGGTGACGAAGATCTGGCGGAAGACCGGCATGGTCGACCGGGCGGTGGCACCCAGCAGCTGGGGAGCGACCGGCACCTCGCGCCAGCCGAGGACGGTCAGGCCCTCGTCGGCCGCGATCGCCTCGATCTGCGAGACGGCGTCGGCGGTGGAGTCCTCCGGCAGGAAGGCGATGCCGACGGCGTAGGAACCGGCGCCGGGCAGTTCGAATCCGGCCACGTCACGGAAGAAGGCGTCCGGGACCTGCGACAGGATGCCGGCGCCGTCGCCGGAGTCGGGCTCGGAGCCGGTGGCGCCGCGGTGTTCGAGGTTGCGCAGAACGGTCAGAGCCTGTTCCACCAGGGTGTGGGACGCCTCGCCGGTGAGGGTGGCGACGAAGCCGACGCCGCAGGCGTCGTGCTCGTTGCGGGGGTCGTACATACCCTGCGCAGCAGGGCGAGCATCCATGAACGACCAGTTCTGGCCATTCGCGGAATGCTGGGACGGCTGGCGCGGCGTACGCATCGGCTCTCCCGTCGTCGTCTGTGGCATATGCAAAAGTGCCGAGGGACGACGTTGGCCCTCGCGTGATCGCAAAATTTCGTGCAGGTTACATGATGGAGCGGTTCTCGGGAACCGGGATAATCCGTTCCAGCATGCGGACACTGCGGGTTCGCGGCGGGGGTACCGCACCAGCAGTGGAAGCTGTGGAGGGACCGCACGAAACGATCGGGTCAGATCGGTCTGCGTAGGGCCCGTGGAGCGGGGCAGGCGTCTTCGCCCGACCCGCTGGGGTGCGCGGCGGGCGTCGTTGCCCGCAGCGCTTACGGCTCATGCCCGGTGGTCGCACATCCGAAACCAACCAGTAACGACTACTTATGCAGCCCCTTGCATAAGTCCGAGCCGCGCTATCCTACGGCCGTTCCGAACACGGTGCCCAGGGCGTACGTCACACCGGCCGCCGCGCCTCCCAGCAACAGCTGCCGCAGCCCGCTGTACCACCAGGTGCGTGCCGTCACCTTGGCCACCACCGCGCCGCACAGGAAGAGCCCGAGCAGCGCCAGCAGGACGGCCGGCCACATGCTGCTCGCGCCCAGCAGATAGGGCGCGACGGGGATCAGCGCGCCGAGCGCGAAGGAGCCGAAGCTGGACACCGCGGCCACGGTGGGCGAGGGCAGATCGCCGGGGTCGATGCCCAGTTCCTCCCGGGCGTGGATCTCCAGGGCCTGCTCGGGATCCTTCGACAGCTGCCGGGCCACCTCGCGGGCCAGCCGCGGCTCGACTCCCCTCGACTCGTAGAGCGCGGCGAGCTCGGCCTCCTCGTCCTTGGGGTGCTTGCGCAGCTGACGTCGCTCCACGTCCAGCTCGGCCTCGACGAGCTCGCGCTGCGAGGCGACGGAGGTGTACTCGCCGGCGGCCATGGAGAAGGCGCCGGCGGCCAGGCCCGCGAGTCCGCTGAGGACGACGGTGTGCTGGCTGACCGCACCGCCCGCGACGCCGGTCATCAGGGCGAGGTTGGAGACGAGGCCGTCCATCGCGCCGAACACCGCGGGACGCAGCCAGCCGCCGTTCACGTCCCGGTGCGTGTGGTTGTCCCGGTGCGCCTCGTGCAGCGTCGCCTCGGTCTCGATGATGGCCATGAAAAAGAACCCCACTCCCCGTCCACAGACTGTCTTTGGACTCGTTCCAGAGTTTTACAACGCCAAAACTACGCCCCGGATTCCGTCCCCGCCAGCAAGGAAAGGCTGCGCTAACCTGCAGGTTTACCGTTTTCCGCTCACCTGATCATCGCTGCGCGCAGATGTCGACCGGGTGATGCTGGGGCTCGTGAGGCTCGGCGGAGTCACCGGAGTGGGACACATCCCCCATGGCATCGATCGGGCTCCGGGCACGGGCACGGGGCGCACTGCTGGGCCTGGCCGTCGGTGACGCGCTCGGGGCCCCCGCCGAGAACATGAAGCCCTCCGAGATCCGTGCCCGGTGGGGCCGTATCACCGGCTACGTCGCCGACAACCCGTCCGGCACGGACGACACCGAGTACGCGATCTTCTCCGGCCTGCTGCTCGCCCGGCACGGCTGCGCACTCACCGCGGGCCATGTGGAAGCGGCCTGGCACGAGTGGATCGCCGACCGCGACGAAGGCCCCTTCCGGGGCGCCGGGTTCAGCGAACGCGGCACCCTGGAGAACCTCCGGCGGGGCCTGGCCGCCCCGATCTCCGCCCAGCACCGGCACGCGTGGAGCGACGGCCTGGCCATGCGCGCGGCCCCCTTCGGCGTGTTCGCCGCGGGCCGCCCGGCGGAGGCGGCCCGGCTGGTCGCGATCGACGGCTCGGTGAGCCATGACGGCGAGGGCATCCACGGCGGCCGGGCGGTGGCCGCGGGTGTCGCGGCGGCGATGGCGGGCACGCCGCCGGACGCGGTCGTGGCGGCGGCCCTCGCGGTCGTCCCCGACGACTCCTGGACGGCCCGCAGCCTGCGCCGCGCGGTGGCCGTCGCCCACCGCGGCGAACGCGCGGTCCGCTCGGCGGTCGTCATCGGCGGCTACCCCTGGACCGACCTGGCCCCCGAGGCCGTCGCCCTCGCCTTCGGCGCGTACGCGGCGGCCGACGGCGACTTCGAGCGGTCGGTCCTGACGGCGGTGAACATGGGCCGCGACGCGGACACGACGGCCGCGGTGGCGGGGGCACTGGCGGGCGCGACCCGGGGCGTGTCGGCGATCCCTGCGGCGTGGGCCGCGGCCATCACCCCGGCCCGTGGGTCCTGCCTCCCGGCGATGGCCGGCTACCACGTCCTGGACGTGGCGGACCTGCTGACACCGGCGGACCCCTGCGGGGATCCGAGCCCGAGCGACTTCGCCCTGGCAGCGGGAGACGGATCGGAGACCCCCGTATGACGACGCACACGCGGCCAGCCGCCGACGGCGAGCGCGCCCCACGGGAGACCAAGGCCCCTCGGGTGACAGTCGCGGGCGGTGCGCGGACGGGAGACAACAGGGCCGAAGGCGAAGCCGAACCCACGAGACGGGCCGAAGGCCTCCTGCTCGGACTCGCCGCCGGCGACGCCGCCGGCTGGCCCGCGGCCCGGCACCGAGCCGCCCGCATGCCCGACTGGACCCGCCGCCTCACCCGCGAACTCGACACCTTCGCCGAACACAACGCCACCACCACCCTCCCCGTCCCCATCGCCCTGAACCAGCCCCCCGAGCCCCTGCACCTCGGCCCCTCCGACGACGCCGAATGGGCGGCCTTCGCCGCGGAAGCCCTCCTGCGCGCAGGCGACGACACCGTTCTGAACGACCTCAGCCGCGACCGCCGCTCCCGAGCCGCCATCGACCTCACCTGGAACGCCCTCGCCGCCGAGGTCGCCGCCGCGGCGGAGCGCGCCCCCGAGATCGAGTCCGCCGTCCTCCCCCTGCGCGCCCGCATCTCCGTCCGCGCCGGCCTCGGCAACCTCGCCACCGGCCTGCGCCCGCCCGCCACCGGCCACGACAACCCGCACTACTTCGACGACGCCGCCTGCGTACGCGCCTGCGTCCTGGCCGTGGCCCACCCCGGAGACCCCCGCAGCGCCGCCGACCTGGCGGAGTTCGACGCCCGCTACACCCAGGACGGCGACGGCGTGCACGGCGCCCGCGCGATGGCGGCCGCGCTCTCCCTCGCCCTGGCCGGTGCGGACGTCGACGCCTGCGTCACCGCGGCCCTCGCCGAACTGCCCGAGGAGACGGAGATCGGCCGTAACGCCCGGCACGCCCTGCGGCTCGCCGCCGCCGCGGACAGTGCCTTCGCCCTGGTCCCACCGCTGGAGCACCAGATCGTCGACCACGTCTACAGCTACGGCATCGCCGCCGCCGAGACCGTCCCGGTCGCCCTCGCCCTGGCCACCGCCGCCCGCGGACGCATCGCGGAGGCGATCCCCGCGGCGGCCTGCCTGTCCCGCGTCGCGGACTCCGCCCCGGCCCTGGCCGGCGCCCTCACCGGCGCGCTGGGCGGCGGCGCGTCCGTCCCCGAGTCCTGGCGGGAGAGCTGCCGCACCCTCTCCGGCTGCGCCCTGCCCCGCCTCACCGGCACGGACCTGGTGGAACTCGCCGAACTCCTGGAAGCGGTACAACCGGCCCGCCCGGGTGGATGATGCGGCCATGCAGCCCAAAACCCATCAAAACGCCCCACTGGACGAGCGGATCGCCGGTGCCCTGGTCGGGGCGGCGGTCGGTGACGCTCTCGGCGGACCCGTCGAGGGCTACTCGCCCGAGCAGATCCTCGAACGCCACGGCGGCCGCGTCCACGGCATCGTCGGCCCCTGGCACGGCGACGACTGGCGCACGGCCCGCCCCCTCGCCCCGTACCACAAGGGCGACGGCCACGTCACCGACGACACGTTGATGACCCATGCCCTGGTCCGCGTCTACGCCCGGGTCCGCGACCACCTCGACGCCTACGCGATCGCCGACCATCTGGTCCCGGACCTGATGACCGAGCCCCGCTGGATCCCGGAACTGGAGACCGAGGCACTCCCCCTCCAGCGGATCTTCCTGGCCGAGAAGTGGCTGGTGACGAGGATCCACTACGGCCACGCCGACCCGCGCGAGGCCGGCACCGGCAACATCGTCAACTGCGGGGCGGCGATGTACACGGCCCCGGTCGGGCTGGTCAACGCGGCCGACCCGCGTGCGGCCTACACCGAGGCACTCGACATCGCCGGCGCCCACCAGTCGTCGTACGGCCGTGAGGCGGCGGGCGTCCTGGCCGCGGCCGTGGCGGCGGCGTGCACGCCCGGCGCGACCCCGGACTCGGTGGTCTCCTCGTGTCTCTCCCTCGCGAAGGACGGCACCCGGGCCGCGATCGAGCGGGTCTGCGAGGAGGCCTCCCGGCACACGGACTTCGAATCGGCACTGCGGCCGTTGCGCGAGGCGGTGGCCCCCTTCGACACGGTGGGCCCCGACTACCGTGCCCCCTCGCTCGGCGCCCGCCGCCCGTCCCGGCTGCACGCGATCGAGGAACTGCCCATCGCGCTGGGCATGCTGGTCGTGGCACGCGGCGACCACCGCCACGCGGTCCTCGGCGCGGTCAACTACGGCCGCGACTGCGACTCCATCGCCACGATGGCCGGCGCCCTGGCGGGCGCCCTGGGCTCGCCGGTCCCGGAGGACTGGGCCAAGACGGTCGCGGAGGCGAGCCGACTGGACCTCTGGGAACCGGCGGCCACCCTCACGGCCGTGACCCGCGAGATCTTCACGAAGGACATGTCCCGCCGCCGTGCCCACGAGCAGGCCTTCGCATCCCTCGGAGGCCGGGAATGCTCCGACTGACCTGGGTCCAGCCGGAGGACCTGATCGGCCACGAACTCCGCCAGGCGGCCCTGGACGGACGCGAGCCGAGGGCGGTCGCGGCCCGCTGGCGCGCGGCGGGCGGCCCGGACGCCCCGGCCGCCGCGGGCGCGTCCCCCACCCCCGCGTCCCGCTACCTGCGCCGGCTGGCTGCGGACCTCCTGGACGAACTGGCGGACCTCCCCAGCCGCTTGAGCGACGACGAACCCACGGACCTGGAGCGCATCAGGTCCGCGTGCCCCGACTGGCCCGATCCCCTGGGCACCCCGGCCACCACCCCGGAACGCCTGGAAGCCGCCTGGCTCGGCCGCGCCGCCGGCTGCCTCCTGGGCAAACCGGTCGAGAAGCTCCCCCTCGACGCCATCCGCCGGCTCGCCCGCTCCACCGGCAACTGGCCCCTCACCACCTACTTCACCGCCCGGGGCGTCCCGGCGGAACTCCTCGAACGGCATCCCTGGAACCGCCGCTCGGCAGCCACCTCCCTCGCCGAGAACATCGACGGCATGCCCGAGGACGACGACCTCGACTACCCGGTGCTCAACCTCGTCCTGCTCCAGCGCTGCGGCAAGGCCTTCACCACCGCGGACGTGGCCCGGACCTGGCTCGACGAACTCCCCGCCGGCCGCACGTTCACCGCCGAACGCGTCGCCTACCGCAACCTCCTGACCGGCCTGGAGCCCCCGCACACCGCGCGCCACCGCAACCCGTTCCGCGAATGGATCGGCGCCCTGATCCGCGCCGACGTCCACGGCTGGACCAACCCCGGCGACCCGGCCGCGGCGGCCGCGCAGGCCCACCGGGACGCCACCCTCACGCACACCGCCAACGGCGTCTACGCGGCGATGTTCACGGCGGCCGTCATCGCGACGGCCGCGACCGGCGACCACGACGTCCACACCTGTGTCCGTACCGGCCTCACCGTCGTCCCGCCACGCTCCCGCCTCGCCCGGGCCGTCACCGAAGCCGTCCGGCTCGCGCACGAGCACGAGGACTTCGACACCGTCGTCGACACACTCCACGCCACCCACGCCGCCACCCACCACTGGGTGCACGCCGTCCCCAACACCGCGCTGATCGCCGCCGCCCTCACCCACGCGAACGGCGACTTCACCGGCTCCGTCTGCCGCGCGGTGAGCGGCGGCTGGGACACCGACTCCAACAGCGCGACGGCGGGCAGCATCAGCGGACTGCTGGCCGGGCACCCCGCGGCGCTCCCCGGCCGCTGGACCGCACCCCTGAAGAACCGGCTGGCCACGTCCATCGGCGACTTCAACGGCATCGGCTTCGACACCCTCGCCCACCTCACACACCGGGAGACCCGTCGCCCATGACCGCCTCCACGACCGGGCCCCTCACCGGCCTGCGGGTCCTCGACCTCGCCACTCTCTTCGCCGGTCCGATGGCCGCCACCCTGCTCGGCGACTTCGGCGCCGAGGTCGTCAAGATCGAGCACCCGGGCAAACCCGACCCCTCCCGCGGCCACGGCCCGGCCAAGGACGGCGTGGGGCTGTGGTGGAAGATGCTGGGCCGCAACAAGCGGACCATGACCCTCGACCTGTCGAAGCCCGGCGGCCGCGCCATCCTCCTGCGCCTGGCCGCCCGCACCGACGTGATCATCGAGAACTTCCGCCCCGGCACCCTGGAGAAGTGGGACCTCGGCTGGCCGGAGCTGTCGGCGGCCAACCCCCGCCTGGTCCTGGCCCGGGTCACCGGCTTCGGCCAGTTCGGCCCCTACGCCCACCGCCCCGGCTTCGGCACCCTCGCCGAGGCGATGAGCGGCTTCGCCGCGATCACCGGCGAACCGGACGCGCCCCCGACCCTCCCGCCGTTCGGCCTGGCCGACTCCATCGCGGGCCTGACGACCGCGTACGCCGTGATGACCGCGCTCGCCGCCCGCGAGCGCACCGGCGAGGGCCAGGTCGTCGACACGGCCCTGATCGAGCCGATCCTGGCCGCCCTCGGCCCCCAGCCCCTCTGGTACGACCAGCTCGGGCACGTCCAGCCCCGCACCGGCAACCGCTCCCCCAACAACGCCCCGCGCGGCGTCTACCGCACCGCGGACGGCACCTGGGTCGCCGTCTCCACCTCGGCCCAGTCGGTCGCGGAACGCGTGATGCATCTGGTCGGCCGCCCGGAACTGATCGACGAGCCGTGGTTCGCCACGGGCGCCGACCGCGCCCGCCACGCCGACGTCCTGGACGAGGCGGTCGGCACCTGGATCGCCGCGCGCACCCGGACCGACGTCCTGGCCGCGTTCGAGAAGGCCGAGGCGGCGGTGGCCCCGGTCCAGGACGTCCGGGACGTGATGGCGGACCCGCAGTACCAGGCCCTGGAGACCATCACCACCGTCGACGACCCCGAACTGGGCCCGCTGCGCATGCAGAACGTCCTGTTCCGGCTCTCCGCCACGCCCGGCGCCATCCGCTGGGCCGGCCGCCCGCACGGCGCCGACACCGAGGAGGTCCTCACCGAACTGGGCCTGACACCGGGCGACCTCGCGGCGCTGCGCGCGGAGGGCGCCCTGTGACGGCGTACCCGCTCACCTGGCTCTACGCCCCGGGCGACCGCCCCCACGTGGTGGCGAAGGCCCTCACCAGCGGCGCCGACGTCGTGGTCGTCGACCTGGAGGACGCGGTCCCCCCGGACCGCAAGGCCTACGCCCGCGCCGCCACCGCGGAGCTGCTCACGGACCGGCCCCAGGTGCCGGTCCATGTACGCGTCAACCCGCTGGGCCGCCGGGGCGAGCAGGACATCGCCGCCCTCGTGGGAGCGCCGGGCCTGTCCGGGCTGCGGCTGCCGAAGGTGACCTCGGCCGCCGAGATCGTCCGCGTGGCCCGCCGCACGGCCCGGACCGACCTGTACGCGCTCCTGGAGACGGCCCTCGGTGTGGAGCGGGCCTACGCCGTCGCGACCGCCCACCCCCGTCTGCGGGGCATCTCGCTCGGGGAGGCCGACCTCTGCGCCGACCTCGGCGTGCGCGACGGCACGGGCCTGGACTGGTCCCGATCCCGGGTGGTCGTGGCCGCCCGCGCCGCGGGCCTGCCACCACCGGCCCAGTCGATCCACCCGGACATCCACGACCAGGAGGGCCTGGCCGCGTCCTGCGCGCACGGCCGCGCCCTGGGCTTCCTGGGCCGGGCCGCGATCCATCCCCGCCAGCTGCCGGTGATCGAGCGGGCCTATCTGCCCGGTGCGGAGGAGATCGAGCAGGCGGAAACGGTCCTCGAGGCGGCCGCCGCCGAGCAGGGCGCCCAGGCCCTGCCGGACGGCCGCTTCATCGACGCGGCGATGGTCACGGCGGCCCGGCGCACCCTGTCCCTGACCCGCCACCACTGACACGCCCACGGCCACGCCCAACGGCCCGTTACCCGGCGCCGCTGACGCACCGAGGGCGCCCGGGGAAAATCCCGGGCGCCCTCGGTGCGTCACATGCGGCGGACCGTCAGCTCTTCTTCCCCGACCCGGCCTCGTTCCGGGCATCGTCCGCCTCGGCCCCGCCCGCGGGCTCGTCGTCCTCCCCGGCGTCCTCGGCCCGGTCGGCCTTGCCCGCCGCACCGGCCGGCTCGGCACCGTCGGTCTCACCGCCGGAGGCATCCGCACCCGGCTCGACGACGTCCTCCCGTCCGGGCCGCTTCCTGGACGACACCACCAGGTACGTCACCGCGAGCAGGAACACGAGGATCGCGGTCCACACGTTCAGCCGGACGCCCAGGATGTGGTGGGCGTCGTCGACCCGCATGTACTCGATCCAGCCACGCCCCGCGCAGTACGCGGCGACGTACAGCGCGAACGCCCGGCCGTGTCCGAGCCGGAAGCGGCGGTCGGCCCAGATGACCAGGAGCGCCACACCGACGCACCACAGCGACTCGTACAGGAACGTCGGGTGATAGGTGCCCGGCACCCGCCCGTCCGACGAGGAGGTGATCTCCAGGGCCCACGGCAGGTCGGTGGGCTTGCCGTACAGCTCCTGGTTGAACCAGTTGCCCCAGCGGCCGATCGCCTGGGCGAAGGCGATGCCCGGCGCGACGGCGTCGGCGTAGGCCGGCATAGGGATGCCGCGGCGACGGCAGCCGATCCACGCGCCCAGCGCACCCAGCGCGATCGCGCCCCAGATACCGAGGCCGCCCTCCCAGATCTTGAAGGCGTCCACCCAGTCGCGGCCCTCGCTGAAGTACAGCTCGTAGTCCGTGATCACGTGGTAGAGCCGGCCGCCGACCAGGCCGAACGGCACGGCCCAGACAGCGATGTCGGCCACCGTGCCGGCCCGCCCGCCCCGGGCGATCCAGCGCTTGTTGCCGAGCCAGACCGCGACGAAGACGCCGATGATGATGCAGAACGCGTAGCCGCGCAGCGGAATGGGGCCGAGGTACAGCACCCCGCGCGACGGGCTGGGAATGAAGGCAAGTTCCATGGCAAGGTCGACGCTACCGTGCCGCACCGGGCCCGCGGCAGGCAGCCCGGCTACGGGTCCATAACAGGGGCGTGAGAATGACCCTTACCCCTTGTTCGCCTCCTGCACCATCTGCTTCAGCTTGGCCGGGGTCATCGTCCGGTCCTGGTAGATGTTCTCGCCGTCGAACAGCACGGTCGGCGTGCCCGAGAAGCCGCCCTTGTTGAACGCCTGGTGAGACTTGGCGACCCAGCCGTTGTACGTGCCCTTCTCGACACAGGTGCGGAAGGCGGGGGTGTCCAGACCGTCCACCTTGCCGGCCAGCTCGATCAGCCTGGCGTTGTCGGCGTAGGCGTCGTCGACCTCCGAGGGCTGGTTGTCGAAGAGCACGTCGTGGTACGCGGGGAACTTCCCGGCCTCCTGGGCGCAGGCCGCCGCGTTGGCGGCGTTGCGGGATCCGGTGCCGCGCATGTTGCCGTCGATCAGGGTGACCAGGTGGTACTCGACCTTCAGCTCGCCGGCGTCCGTCAGCTCGTGGATCACCGGCCGGTACGCCGTCTCGAAGGACTTGCACGCGGGGCAGCGGAAGTCCTCCCACACGGTGAGCGTGGACTTGGCGCTGTCCTTGCCTACCGGGAGGGCGAGGCTGTCCTTGCCCTGGGCTCCGGAGGGCACCACGACGGGGCCCGAGGCCTCGCTGCCGTCGTCCTTGCCGGCGTTGGCCGCGACGACGCCGATCACCGCCGCGAGTCCCAGGACGGCGACGACGGCCCCGCCCACGATCAGCGCGCGCCGGCGCTTGTCCGCGGACTTCTGCTTCTCGCGCTCGACCGCCAGCTTCTCCCGGGCGGTGCGCTTTCCCTCACGGTTCTTCTCGCTCACACCCCGGAAACGAACCGGGGAGGCGCACCGCGCCTCCCCGGCCCCAGGTCCACCCGTACGAGGGACCCGTATGACTTCCCGGTTTGTTACGCCTGCCGGCGCACGCCCTGGGCGAGGTCGCCCGCGAGCGTGCGGACGGCGTCCAGACCGGCCGCGTCGTCCGGGGCGTCCAGCATCGCCTTGACGAAGGCCGAGCCGACGATCACGCCGTCGGCGAAGCCGGCGACCTCGGCGGCCTGGGTGGCGTTGGAGACGCCGAGCCCGACGCAGACGGGCAGGTCGGCGCGCGTGGCCCGGGTGCGTTCCACCAGGCCCTGGGCCTGCGAGCTGACGGTGGCGCGGGTGCCGGTGACGCCCATGAGGGAGGCGGCGTAGACGAAGCCGCTGCCCGCCGCGGTGATCTGCGCGAGCCGCTCGTCCTTGCTGCTGGGCGCGACGACGAAGACGGTGGCGAGATCGTGCTTCTCGGCGTGCTCCCGCCACAGCGCCGACTCCTGCACGGGCAGGTCGGGCAGGATGCACCCGGCGCCGCCCGCCTCGGCCAGCTCGGCGGTGAACCGCTCGACGCCGTAGCGGTCGATGGGGTTCCAGTACGTCATGACGAGGATCGGCTTGCCGGTGGCGGCATGGGCCTCGCGGACCGTGCGCATCACGTCGGCGATCTTCACGCCGCCGCGCAGGGCGATGTCGTCGGCGGTCTGGATGACCGGGCCGTCGAGGACGGGGTCGCTGTGCGGCAGGCCCACCTCCACGACGTCGGCGCCGCCGTCGATGACGGCCTTGATCGCCTCGATGCCGCCGTCCACGGTCGGGAACCCGGCCGGGAGGTAGGCGATGAGGGCGGAGCGCCCTTCGGACTTCGCCGCGGCGAGGGTGTCCGTCAACAGCTGGATGTTGCCGCTCACTTGGCGTCCCCCTCGATCTCGGCGGTGTCGGTGTCGGAGTCGGCGGCGACCTCGGCGTCGGTGTCGTACAGGCCGAAGTAGCGCGCGGCGGTGTCCATGTCCTTGTCACCGCGGCCGGACAGGTTGACGACGATCAGCCCGTCCTTGCCCAGCTCCTTGCCGACCTCCAGGGCTCCGGCGAGGGCGTGGGCGGACTCGATGGCCGGGATGATCCCCTCGGTGCGCGACAGCAGGCGCAGGGCCTGCATGGCCGCGTCGTCGGTGACCGCGCGGTACTCGCCGCGGCCGGAGTCCTTCAGGTAGGAGTGCTCCGGGCCGATGCCCGGGTAGTCCAGGCCGGCGGAGATCGAGTAGGGCTCGGTGATCTGGCCCTCGTCGTCCTGCAGGACGTAGGAGCGCGAGCCGTGCAGGATGCCGGGCTCGCCCGCGGTGAGGGTCGCGGCGTGCTCGCCGCTCTCGACGCCGTGCCCGGCCGGCTCGCAGCCGATGAGGCGGACGCCGGTGTCGGGGATGAAGGCGTGGAAGAGGCCGATGGCGTTGGAGCCGCCGCCGACGCAGGCGATCGCGGCGTCGGGGAGACGGCCGGCCCGCTCCAGGAGCTGGCGGCGGGCCTCGACGCCGATGACCCGGTGGAAGTCGCGGACCATCGCGGGGAAGGGGTGCGGGCCGGCGACGGTGCCGAAGAGGTAGTGCGTGTGGTCGACGTTGGCGACCCAGTCGCGGAAGGCCTCGTTGATGGCGTCCTTCAGCGTGCGGCTGCCGGACTTCACGGCGATGACCTCGGCACCGAGCATGCGCATGCGGGCCACGTTGAGGGCCTGGCGCCGGGTGTCGATCTCGCCCATGTAGATCGTGCAGTCGAGGCCGAAGAGCGCACAGGCGGTGGCCGTGGCCACGCCGTGCTGTCCGGCGCCGGTCTCGGCGATGACCCGGGTCTTTCCCATGCGCTTGGTGAGCAGCGCCTGGCCGAGGACGTTGTTGATCTTGTGGGAGCCGGTGTGGTTGAGGTCTTCCCGCTTCAGGAAGATCCGTGCGCCGCCCGCTTCCGCGGCGAAGCGGGGGACCTCGGTGAGCGCCGAGGGGCGGCCGGTGTAGTGGACCAGGAGGTCGTCGAGTTCCCTTGCGAACTCCGGGTCGTGCTTGGCCTTGTCGTACTCGACGGCCACCTCGTCGACGGCTGCGACGAGGGCCTCGGGGATGAACTTGCCGCCGAAGGCCCCGAAGTAGCCGTCGGGGTTGGGGGTGAGACCCTCGGGGTCGGGGATGAAGAACTGGCTGGGCATGCGAATACCTCACGGTGAGTGTGTGTGGAATGCACTAATCGCCGTGGGGGCAAGGGTTGTCAGTCGACTGCGGTCCCGCTGTGGCCGTTCGCGCAGTTCCCCGCGCCCCCAGAAGCAGAAGAGGCGCGCTGCCATCGCATGCCGTTGACCTGGCCCGGTTCGTCACCGATGACGTACCGGACGCGGCGGCCGTGGACCCGGCGGGCGGGCGCGCGGCAGCCGCGGGGGCGGCAGCCGCGCGCGAGGCGGGCGTACCGGTCCACGGTCGTCAGGGTGGGAGTCATCGGGGCAAGTTTAGCGGTGATCAGCTCCGGCCGTGCCGGAGTGCGGGATGCTCGCCGGCCGCGACGAGGTCCGAGACGGCCGTCCTGGGGTCCTTGCCGGTGACCAGGGACTCGCCGACCAGCACCGCGTCGGCGCCGGCGTTGGCGTAGGCGATGAGGTCGTGCGGGCCGCGGACGCCGGATTCGGCGATCTTGACGATGTGGTCGGGGATCTCCGGTGCCACCCGCTCGAAGGTGCCGCGGTCGACCTCGAGGGTCTTGAGGTTGCGCGCGTTGACGCCGATGACGCGGGCGCCGGCGTCGACGGCGCGCTCCACCTCGTCCTCGTCGTGCACCTCGACGAGCGGCGTGAGCCCGATGGACTCGGCGCGCTCGATGAGGGACTCCAGGGCGGGCTGGTCGAGGGCGGCGACGATCAGCAGCACGACGTCGGCGCCGTAGGCGCGGGCCTCCCACAGCTGGTACGACGTGACGATGAAGTCTTTGCGCAGGACCGGGATGTCCACCCGGGCGCGGACCGCCTCCAGGTCGGCGAGCGAGCCGCCGAAGCGGCGCTCCTCGGTGAGGACGGAGATGACGGCCGCGCCGCCCGCCTCGTAGTCGGCGGCGAGTCCGGCCGGGTCGGCGATCGCGGCCAGCGCGCCCTTGGACGGGCTGGAGCGCTTGACCTCGCAGATGACCTTGACACCGTCACCGCGCAGTGCGGCCACGCCGTCCTTGGCCGCGGGAGCCTTCGCCGCGCGCTCCTTGAGCTCGTCGAGGCTGACGCGCGCCTGCCGCTCCGCGAGGTCGGCACGGACTCCGTCGATGATCTCGTCGAGCACACTCACGCGAGCGGCCCCCTTCCAGACTCTTGACAGTTCCAGCGACCGGTCGGACAACCGACGGCCACTGCGATGGTATCCGCAGCCGGGCGCAGGCCCCGCATCCGGTTGACGCCGGTCCCAGTACCTGGACCCCCGTCCGTTGATCAGGGATGGAGCCAGCCGCCGAAGGGCAGGTTCCGGACGACGGAGAAGACCAGCAGCAACGCCCCGAGGCTCCACACCGGCCCCGGACGGGGGTCGATCCGCAGGGGGCGCCCGCGGACCGCGTGGACCACCCATACGGTCCACAGCACGGCGAAGCCCAGATAGCCGAGGGTCGCGAGCGCGTTGGCGTGCAGCGCGGTGAGGACGTCCCCGTGGACGAAGGCGTGCGCGCTGCGCAGTCCGCCGCAGCCGGGGCAGTAGAGGCCGGTGTAGCGCAGCAGCGGGCAGACGGGGTAGTGGCCGGGCTCGTTGGGGTCCACGGCGCCCACGTAGGCGAAGGCGGCGGCGACGGCCGCGAGCACCCCTGCGGGAACGGCCAGACGGCTCGGGACGCTCGGCGTCACTCTTCGGCTCTCGGCGTTCACGGTAGGCATTGTGCCCCGCACGCGCGTGAGGGGCGGTCCCGGCATCTTCAGTGCCGGCCGCCCCTCTCACGACCAGGGTGTTCCGCGGGGGTCAGCCCTCGGCGCGCGCCGGCTCGCGGTCGCCCGTCATCCGGTGCGGCTGGTGCAGGTCCTTGGGCTGGCCCAGGCCCATCATCCGCATGACGGCGCCGACGACACCGCCGAGCAGTACGACCACCATGCCCGCCCAGAAGCCCACCGGCTGGTCCATCACCATGAACGCGCCCGAGACGCAGAAACCGATGAAGGCGATCGTGACACCGGTCCAGGCGGCCGGGGTGTGACCGTGGCTGCTGCCCGCCATTGCTTGCTCCTCGTTGCTGTGTGCGTGTCTGAGCAGGACGCTCGGGCCCATTGTCCCGCACGCGCGCGTGCGGGGTGAGCGGGGGTGCTCCCCCGGCCGCCCCGGTCGCCCGTGTGGGCTCAGGCCCCGGTCGGGTCCTCGCCGCGGTCGAGCGCCTTCCACAGGTCCTCGGGGCGGTCGGGGTCGACGGCGGGGGCCTTGCGGCGCGGCTGGGGCGTGCTGCCGGACCGCTCGTAGCGGCCGGACATGCCGGGCCACAGCCGGCCGTACCGCAGGGCGAGCAGCCCGGCCAGGAGGATCAGGACGCCGCCGACGACCGCGACGTACGGCCAGGCGGTGTGGCTGAGGGCGTCGACGGAGGCCGAGGTGTCGCCGGAGGCCTGCGCGGCCTGCTCGTCGAGCGCGGCGCTGTCGGAGGCGCCGAGCAGGGCCGCGGCGACGATGCCGACGCCGGAGAGCGCCAGCAGCGCGGCGACGATCAGGCGGCCGGCACGGCGGACCGCGAACACGGCGACGAGCGCGGCGAGGCCCACGACGGCGAGCGCCGCGGGAACGCCCGTGACGTCGCTGCCCTTGGCGGTGAGGGGGAAGGCGCCGCCGGCCACCGTCGCGGTGCCCTGCGACCACTCCTGCCGGGTGGCGAGCAGCGCCACGGCGGCGCCGAGCGCGCCGCTCAGCAGCGCCACGGCGAGGCTCAGGCGGCCGGCCCGGGCGGATCCGGGGGCTTCGGAACGGGGGTGAGGTACAGCAGTCACGTACCCCACTATCGCCTGAAGCCCGGGCGAACCGTCACCCGGGGTTCATCTCAGGCCTTTCCGAGCCGGTTCGCCGTGTGGACGGCCCGCAGGACCGCGGCCGCCTTGTTGCGGCACTCGGTGTCCTCGGCGACCGGGTCGGAGTCGGCGACGATGCCCGCGCCGGCCTGGACGTAGGCGGTGCCGTCGCGCAGGAGGGCCGTGCGGATGGCGATGGCCGTGTCGGAGTCGCCGGCGAAGTCGAGGTAGCCGACGCAGCCGCCGTAGAGGCCGCGGCGGGAGGGTTCGAGTTCGTCGATGATCTGCATGGCGCGGGGCTTCGGGGCACCGGAGAGGGTGCCGGCCGGGAAGCAGGCGGTGAGGACGTCGAAGGCGGTGCGGCCCGGGGCGACGCGGCCCGTCACGGTCGAGACGATGTGCATGACGTGCGAGTACCGCTCGACGGACATGAAGTCGACGACCTCCACCGAGCCGGGCTCGCAGACCCGCCCCAGGTCGTTGCGGCCCAGGTCGACGAGCATGAGGTGCTCGGCGCGTTCCTTGGGGTCGGCGAGCAGCTCGTCGGCGAGGGCCTGGTCCTCCTGGGGGGTGGCGCCGCGCCAGCGGGTGCCGGCGATGGGGTGCACCATGGCGCGGCCGTCCTCGACCTTGACCAGGGCCTCGGGGGACGAGCCGACGACGTCGAACCCGTCGAAGCGGAACAGGTACATGTACGGGGACGGGTTGGTGGCCCGCAGGACCCGGTAGACGTCCAGCGCGCTCGCGGTGCACGGCGTCTCGAAGCGCTGGGAGGGCACCACCTGGAAGGCCTCACCGGCCCGGATGCGCTCCTTGATGTCCTCGACGGCCACCTGGAAGTCGGGGCCGCCCCACAACGCGGTGTACTCGGGGAGCTCGGAGGGCGGGAGGACGGCGGGGGGCTGGGCGACCGGGCGGGACAGGTCGGCCTGCATCGCGTCGAGGCGGGCGACGGCGTCGGCGTGGGCCTCGTCGACGCCCGTCTCCAGGTCGTTGTGGTTGATCGCGTTGGCGATCAGCAGGACCGAGCCCTCCCAGTGGTCCATGACGGCCAGGTCGCTGGTGAGGAGCATGGTCAGCTCAGGGAGCTTGAGGTCGTCGCGCTCGCCGGGGCCGATCTTCTCCAGGCGGCGGACGATGTCGTAGCCGAGGTAGCCGACCATGCCGCCGGTGAAGGGCGGCATGCCCTCCTGGTGGGGCGTGTGCAGGGTGTCGATGGTGGCGCGCAGGGCGGCGAGCGGGTCACCGTCCGTGGGGACGCCGACGGGCGGCGCGCCGAGCCAGTGGGCCTGACCGTCGCGTGCGGTCAGTGTCGCCGCGGAGCGCACGCCGACGAAGGAGTACCGGGACCACGAGCGGCCGTTCTCCGCGGACTCCAGCAGGAAGGTGCCGGGCCGCTCGGCGGCGAGTTTGCGGTAGAGCGCGACCGGGGTGTCGCCGTCGGCGAGGAGCTTGCGGGTGACGGGGATGACCCGCCGGTCGGTGGCGAGCTTGCGGAACGTCTCGAGGTCCATGGCCGCTGACCCTACTGATCCCGGGCGGGGCGGTCGGAGCCGCCGTCCTTCAGGAGCACGTCCTCGTCGAAACAGGTGCGGGCTCCGGTGTGGCAGGCGGCGCCGACCTGGTCGACCTCGACGAGCACGGTGTCGGCGTCGCAGTCCAGGGCGACGGACTTCACCCACTGGAAGTGGCCGGAGGTGTCGCCCTTGACCCAGTACTCCCGGCGGCTGCGCGACCAGTACGTGCACCGGCCGGTGGTCAGGGTGCGGTGCAGCGCCTCGTCGTCCATCCAGCCGAGCATCAGCACCTCTTTGGTGTCGTACTGCTGGGCGATGGCGGGCAGGAGGCCGTCGGGGCTGCGCTTGAGGCGCGCGGCGATCTCCGGGTCCAGGCGGCTGGGCAGGCTGGTCATGGTGACCATTGTGCCGCGCGCCACTGACGTGCCCGGTGGAGTGTCCACTGGGCGGACCGGGGGGCCGGTCGTAGGCTGGGCCGCATGTCGACCCATGCCAAGCGTGAACGACTTCTCCTCGCCGACCTGTTGGAGACCGCGGGCCCGGACGCGCCCACCCTGTGCGAGGGCTGGAGGACCCGTGACCTCGCGGCGCACGTGGTGGTGCGCGAGCGCCGCCCGGACGCCGCCGGCGGAATGCTGATCAAGCAGCTCGCGCCGCGTCTGGACAAGGTGATGGCGGAGTACACGGGCAAGCCGTACGAGGAGCTGATCCAGCTGATCCGTACGGGGCCCCCGCGGTTCTCCCCCTTCTCCCTCAAGCCGGTCGACGAGGCGTCGAACATCATCGAGTTCTACGTCCACACCGAGGACGTGCGGCGCGCCCAGCCCGACTGGTCGCCGCGCGATCTCGACCCGGTCTTCCAGGACGCCCTGTGGGCCCGCCTGGAGCGCACGGCCCGCCTGATGGGCCGCGGCGTCCCGACGGGCCTGGTGCTGCGCCGCCCCGACGGCCAGACGGCGGTCGCCCACCGCGGCACCCCGGTGGTCACGGTGACCGGCGAGCCGTCCGAGCTGGTGCTGTTCTCCTACGGCCGGCAGAGCGCGGCCAAGGTCGACCTGGACGGCGACGAGAACGCGATCGCGAAACTCAACGAGACGAAGCAGCTCGGGATCTGAGCCCGGGTGCCGGAGCCCCGGCCGCAGCAGGCGGCCGGGGCTCCGGGCGGTCGGGGGCGGCGTCACCGCACCGGGTGGCCCGCCTCCCGCAGCGTCTCCTTGACCTGGCCGATCCGCAGGTCGCCGAAGTGGAACACCGACGCGGCCAGGACCGCGTTTGCGCCGGCCTCGACGGCCGGGGGGAAGTCGGCCAGCCTGCCCGCGCCGCCCGAGGCGATGACGGGGACGGTGACGTGCTTGCGGACGGCCCGGATCATCTCCAGGTCGTAGCCGTCCTTGGTGCCGTCGGCGTCCATCGAGTTGAGCAGGATCTCGCCCGCGCCCAGTTCCGCGGCCCGGTGGGCCCATTCGACGGCGTCGATGCCGGCGGAGCGGCGACCGCCGTGGGTGGTCACCTCGAAGGAGCCCGAGTCGGTGCGGCGGGCGTCCACCGACAGGACCAGGACCTGGCGTCCGAAGCGCTCGGCGATCTCGCGGATGAGCTCCGGGCGGGCGATGGCGGCGGTGTTGACGCCGACCTTGTCCGCTCCGGCCCGCAGCAGCTTGTCCACGTCCTCGGCGGTGCGGACGCCGCCGCCGACCGTGAGCGGGATGAACACCTGCTCGGCCGTGCGGCGCACCACGTCGTAGGTGGTCTCGCGGTTGCCCGACGAGGCGGTGATGTCCAGGAACGTCAGCTCGTCGGCGCCCTCGGCGTCGTACACCTTGGCCATCTCGACGGGGTCGCCCGCGTCGCGCAGGTTCTGGAAGTTGACGCCCTTGACGACCCGGCCGTTGTCCACGTCCAGGCAGGGGATGACTCGGACCGCCAGGGTCATGAATCGTGCTCCTCTAGTGCTCTTCGGAAGGTGTCCCTCTGAATGCTTCCACTTCCACCGACACCAGGACCCGGGAGTCGATGAAGCCCTGCACGATCAGCAGGGTCGTGACCGGGCGCACGGCGTCGAACAGTTCCTTGTGGGCCCGTCCCACCGCGTCGACGTCCCGGGCGTGCGCCAGGTACACACAGGTGCGGATCACGGACTCGGGTGCGAGCCCGAGCTCGGCGATCGCCTCCAGGGCGGTGGTGAAGGCCACCTTGGCCTGCTCGTACGGGTCGCCCTCGCCGTAGAGGACGTCGCCCTTGAAGGCGGTCGTGCCCGCGACGAGCACGCGGTCGCCCGCCTCGACGGCGCGTGCAAAACCGAAGGACTCTTCCCAGGGACTTCCGCTCTGCACACGCCGCACGGTCATGACGACACAGCCTCCAAGGCCTCTTCAAGGGTGAACGCCTTCGCGTACAGCGCCTTCCCGACGATGGCCCCTTCGACACCGAGCGGGACGAGGTCGGCGATCGCCCTCAGGTCGTCGAGCGAGGAGACCCCGCCGGAGGCCACGACCGGGCGGTCGGTGGCGGCGCACACGTTGCGCAGCAGTTCCAGGTTCGGGCCCTGGAGCGTGCCGTCCTTGGCGATGTCGGTGACGACGTACCGGGCGCAGCCCTCCTTGTCGAGGCGCTCCAGCGTCTCGTAGAGGTCGCCGCCGTCGCGGGTCCAGCCGCGGCCGCGCAGGGTCGTGCCGCGGACGTCGAGACCGACGGCGATCTTGTCGCCGTGCTCGGCGATGACCTTGGCGACCCACTCGGGGGTCTCCAGTGCGGCCGTGCCGAGGTTGACGCGCCTGCAGCCGGTGGCGAGGGCGGCGGCGAGGGTGTCGTCGTCGCGGATGCCGCCGGACAGCTCCACCTTGATGTCCATCGCGCCGGCGACCTCGGCGATGAGCTCGCGGTTGTTGCCGGTGCCGAACGCGGCGTCCAGGTCGACCAGGTGCAGCCACTCGGCGCCGGAGCGCTGCCAGGCGAGGGCGGCCTCCAGCGGGGAGCCGTAGGAGGTCTCAGAACCGGACTCGCCGTGCACCAGACGGACGGCCTGGCCGTCGCGGACGTCGACGGCGGGGAGGAGTTCGAGCTTGCTCACAGTGTTCCGATCCAGTTGGTGAGGAGCTGGGCTCCGGCGTCGCCGGACTTCTCGGGGTGGAACTGCGTGGCCCACAGGGCGCCGTTCTCGACGGCCGCGACGAACGGCTTGCCGTGCGTGGACCAGGTGACCTTGGGGGCCTCGATGGTCGGGTTGTGCGTCTCCAGCGACCAGTCGTGGACGGCGTAGGAGTGCACGAAGTAGAAGCGGGCGTCCGCGTCGAGGCCGGCGAACAGCTGCGATCCGGGCGCCGCCTCCACGGTGTTCCAGCCCATGTGGGGCACGATCTCGGCCTGGAGCGGCTCGACCGAGCCGGGCCACTCGTCGAGGCCCTCGCTCTCCACGCCGTGCTCGATGCCGCGCGCGAAGAGGATCTGCATGCCGACGCAGATGCCCATGACGGGGCGGCCGCCGGAGAGCCGGCGGTCGACGATCCAGTCGCCGCGTGCCTCGCGCAGACCCGTCATGCAGGAGGCGAAGGCGCCGACGCCGGGGACCAGCAGGCCGTCGGCGTTCATGGCCTTGTCGTAGTCACGGGTGATCTCGACGTCGGCTCCCGCGCGCGCGAGGGCGCGCTCGGCGGAACGGACGTTGCCGAAGCCGTAGTCGAAGACCACCACGTGCTTGCGGGGGGCGCTCAATTCCACACCTCCAGCCTCACGACACCGGCCGCCAGGCACATCGCGGCGCCGATCGACAGCAGCACGATCAGGCCCTTGGGCATCTTCTGCTTGACGAAGGAGTAGATCCCGCCGACGAGGAACAGGCCGACGACGATCAGCAGGGTCGAGGTGCCGTTCACAGGGCGCCCTTCGTGGAGGGGAGGATGCCGGCCGCGCGCGGGTCGCGCTCGGAGGCGTACCGCAGGGCCCGGGCGAGCGCCTTGAACTGGCACTCCACGATGTGGTGCGCGTTGCGCCCGTAGGGCACGTGCACGTGCAGCGCGATCTGCGCCTGGGCCACGAAGGACTCCAGGATGTGCCGGGTCATCGTGGTGTCGTACTCGCCGATCATCGGCGCCATCTTCTCGGGCTCGGTGTGCACGAGGTAGGGGCGGCCGGACAGGTCGACGGTGACCTGGGCGAGGGACTCGTCCAGCGGGACCGTGCAGTTGCCGAAGCGGTAGATGCCGACCTTGTCGCCGAGGGCCTGCTTGAAGGCGGCGCCGAGGGCGAGGGCGGTGTCCTCGATGGTGTGGTGCGAGTCGATGTGCAGGTCGCCCTCGGTCTTCACGGTGAGGTCGAACAGACCGTGCCGGCCGAGCTGGTCGAGCATGTGGTCGTAGAAGCCGACGCCGGTCTTGATGTCGGTCTTGCCGGTGCCGTCGAGGTCGATCTCGACGAGGACCGAGGTCTCCTTGGTCACCCGCTCTATGCGGCCTACGCGGCTCATGTGCTCTGCTCCTTCTTCAACTCACGTACCGCGTCGAGGAACGCGTCGTTCTCTTCGGGGGTTCCGGCGGTGACCCTCAGCCAGCCGGGCACGCCGTTGTCCCGGACCAGGACGCCCCGGTCGAGGATCTTCCGCCAGGTCGCGTGGGAGTCCTCGAACCGGCCGAACTGCACGAAGTTCGCGTCGGACGCGGTCACCTCGTAGCCGAGGGCGAGCAGTTCGGTGACCAGGCGGTCGCGTTCGGCCTTGAGCTGCTCGACGTAGCCCAGCAGCGTGCCGGTGTGTTCCAGGGCGGCCAGGGCGGTCGCCTGGGTGACGGCCGACAGGTGGTAGGGCAGCCGGACCAGCTGGACGGCGTCGACGACGGCCGGGTGCGCCGCGAGGTAGCCCAGGCGCAGGCCCGCCGCGCCGAACGCCTTCGACATCGTGCGGGAGACGACGAGGTTCGGGCGGCCCTCGATCAGCGGCAGCAGCGACTCGCCGTGGCTGAACTCGATGTACGCCTCGTCGACCACGACCATCGAGGGCTTGGCGGCCTGGGCGGCCTCGTACAGCGCGAGGACCGTCTCGGGCGGGACGGCGGTGCCGGTGGGGTTGTTGGGGGTGGTGACGAAGACGACGTCCGGCTGGTTCTCCGCGATCGCCTTCTCGGCGGCGGCGAGGTCGATCGTGAAGTCGTCGTTGCGGGGGCCGGAGATCCAGCCCGTGCCGGTGCCGCGCGCGATGAGACCGTGCATGGAGTACGACGGCTCGAAGCCGATGGCCGTGCGGCCCGGTCCGCCGAAGGTCTGCAGCAGCTGCTGGATGACCTCGTTGGAGCCGTTGGCCGCCCAGACGTTGGCGACGCCGACCTCGTGGCCGGAGGTGTCGGTCAGGTACCCGGCCAGCCGGGTGCGCAGCTCGACCGCGTCCCGGTCGGGGTAGCGGTTGAGGGTGCGGGCGGCCTCACGGACCCGCTCGGCGATCCGCTCGACCAGCGGCTCGGGCAGCGGGTAGGGGTTCTCGTTGGTGTTCAGCCGTACGGGGACGTCCAGCTGGGGCGCGCCGTAGGGGGACTTGCCGCGCAGTTCGTCCCGTACGGGGAGATCGTCGATGCCTGTCACTTGCCCTGCGGAACCTTCCAGTCGAACCTCGCCTTGATCGCCGCGCCGTGCGCGGGCAGGTCCTCCGCCTCCGCCAGCGTCACCACGTGGTGCGCGACCTCGGCCAGCGCGTCCTGCGTGTAGTCGACGATGTGGATGCCGCGCAGGAAGGACTGGACGGACAGTCCCGAGGAGTGGCAGGCGCACCCGCCGGTGGGCAGGACGTGGTTGGAGCCGGCCGCGTAGTCGCCCAGCGACACGGGCGCCCAGGGGCCGATGAAGATCGCGCCGGCGTTGCGGACCCGGTCGGCGACGGCGGCGGCGTCGGCGGTCTGGATCTCCAGGTGCTCGGCGCCGTAGGCGTCTACGACCTTCAGGCCCTCGTCGACGCCGTCGACCAGGACGATCGCGGACTGCCTGCCGGACAGGGCCGGGACGATCCGGTCGTCGACGTGCTTGGTGGCGGCGACCTGCGGCTCCAGTTCCTTCTCGACCGCGTCGGCGAGCTCGACCGAGTCGGTGACCAGGACGGCGGCGGCCAGCGGGTCGTGCTCGGCCTGGCTGATCAGGTCGGAGGCAACGTGGACGGGGTCGGCCGTGTCGTCGGCGAGGACCGCGATCTCGGTCGGGCCGGCCTCGGCGTCGATGCCGATCCTGCCGGTGAAGTAGCGCTTGGCGGCGGCGACCCAGATGTTCCCGGGGCCGGTGACCATGTTCGCGGGTGCGCAGGACTCGGTGCCGTAGGCGAACATCGCGACGGCCGTGGCGCCGCCGGCCGCGTACACCTCGTCGACGCCGAGCAGCGCGCAGGCGGCGAGGATCGTGGGGTGCGGCAGGCCGCCGAAGTCGGCCTGGGCGGGCGAGGCGAGCGCGACGGAGCCGACGCCGGCCTCCTGCGCGGGCACCACGTTCATGATCACGGAGGACGGGTACACCGACCGGCCGCCGGGCGCGTAGAGCCCGACGCGATCGACCGGCACCCACTTCTCGGTGACGCTGCCGCCGGGCACGACCTGGGTGGTGTGCGTCTGGCGGCGCTGCGCGCGGTGGACGGTCCGGGCGCGGCGGATGGACTCCTCCAGGGCCGCGCGCACGGCCGGGTCGAGCTCCTCCAGCGCACGGGTGAGCGCGGCGGCCGGCACGCGCACCTGGTCGAGCCTGACCCCGTCGAACCGCTCGGCGGCGTCGATCAGCGCCGCGTCGCCCCGATGATGCACGTCCTCGCAGATCGGACGCACCTTCTCCAGGGCGGCCGCAACGTCGAAGTCGGCTCGGGGCAGCAGGTCGCGCAGGGCGGGGCCCTCGGGAAGGGCGTCGCCACGCAGGTCGATTCGGGAGATCACGTGCTCAATTCTCTCAGACCGCGGTGAGCCGTCGTTCGCGCGTATCAATGGCTGATACAGCGCGTCGCGGAAGGACGGAAGATCACCTTCACTTCCTGTGTTCGGGAGGTCACTCACCGGGCATGAACGGGTGTACGAGGAAGTGACCCGCGAGTACCCGGGGAGGAAGGAAGCGCTGTGACCGAGGGGGCAGGCGTCCGTACCGGGGAGCTGCCCGGGGACCTGACCGCGGCCGAGGCCGGCATGTGGCAGGCCTTCCGCAACGGCACCGTGTACGACCTGAGCAGCGGCGACGCCGTGGTGGACGATCCGCACGGCGGCCACCCCTGGGGTGCGGAGCGGACCGTACGGGCCCGGATCGTGTGCTGGCTGCTGCTGGACGGCCCGCCGGCCCTGGCCGGCCGCGTGTCGTCGCTGAAGCTGATGGGCGTGCAGGTCAGCGGCTCACTGGACCTCGCGGGCGGCACGGTGGTGCCGTACGTCGAGATGCGCCGGTGCCGTTTCGAACAGGACGTGCTGCTGCCGGAGGCCCGTTTCACGACCCTGCGGATGGTGGACTGCTCGGTGCCCCGGCTGGAGGCGGCCCGCGTGCACACCGAGGGCGATCTGCATCTGCCGCGCTGCCGCTTCCACCACGGCATCCGGCTCACGGACGCGCAGATCGGCACGGACCTGATGCTCAACCAGGCGATCGTGCACCGGGATCACAGCGGCCGGTCGATCGCCGCGGACGGCATGACCGTCGGCCAGGACTTACAGGCCGAGCTGCTGTCGTCGCACGGTGAGCTGAGCCTGCGCGCCGCGACGGTCGGCGTCTCCCTGAGCCTGCGCGGGGCGCGTCTGTCCAACCCGTACGAGCGGCTCGCGCTGAACGCCCCGCAGCTGACCGTCGAGCGCAGCCTCTATCTGACGCCGGCGGGGGTCGGCGCCCAGGCGATGAGCGGGATGACCCCGGCGCAGGGGACGCGGATCCAGCGTTTCGCCTGCGAGGGCGGCATCCGGCTGGACGACGGCCGGTTCGGTGACGCCGTCGACTTCGAGCAGGCCCGGTTCACCCTCACGGATGACCAGGAGCTGTCGCTGCGCCGGGTGCAGACGCCGGAGCTGCGGTTCCTCGGGGAGCAGCCGGTACGGGGGCGGGTGGTGCTGTCCGGGGCGAGGGTCGTCAACCTGATGGACCGGGCGGACGCCTGGCCGGGTCCGGGGCGGCTGCACATGGGCGGCTTCGGCTACGAGAACCTGGTGCCGCGCGGGCCCTTCCCCCTGGACCAGCGGCTGGACTGGGTGGCGGCGGCGACCGCCGAGTACAACCCGGAGCCCTACGAGCGCCTCGCGTCCGTGCTGCGGGCCGGCGGGGAGGACGAGGACGCCCGCGAGGTGCTGCTCGCCAAGCAGCGCCGGCACCGCGAGAGCCTGCCGATGGCGGCGAAGCTGTGGGGTTACGCGCAGGACTGGACGGTCGCCTACGGATACCGGCCGGGCCGGGCCGCGGTGTGGATGGCGGTGCTGTGGGCGGCGGGCTCCTTCGCCTTCGCGCGGGCCGGCCATCCGCCGATGAAGCGGGGCGAACATCCGGAGTGGAGCCCCACGCTGTTCACCCTCGATCTGCTGCTGCCGGTCATCGACCTGGGTCAGGTGGGCTTCTGGCAGCTGCGGGGTCCCTGGCAGTGGCTGGCGACGGCGATGATCCTGCTGGGCTGGATCCTGGCGACGACGGTGGCGGCGGGGGCGACGCGGCTGTTGCGCCGCAACTGATGGTGCTGGTGTGACCACAGGTGCCGAACTGTCACGGTTTTACGCTCTCTTGACCATCCGAAGTACAACTTTCCGTAGGTTCCATGAACACTCTGGCGCCGTCATGACCTGCCGACTTTCAATGGTCGGCACCATGGCAATGCAGCTCCCGTTCATCCGCCCGAGCCGGATGGCAAGGACCTCCCCCCACCTCGCCGGCGAGCCGTGCGCCGACGACGAGGTGCTGCTCGACGCTCCCGACGCCCGGCTGAGCCCGGCGCTGGTCGCCGCCGCCCGGGGCGATCACGGGCCGGCCGCGACCCTGCTCTTCGCCACCCGCGCGGCCTGTGAGTGGGAGCGGCGCGACCGGTACGTCACCCGGCTGGCGGCGTTCGCCCGCTCGCGGCCCGAGTGGCTGGACGCCTGGCTCGCCATGGCCCCGCAGGACCCCGACGCGCTGCTGGTCGGGGCCCAGCTGGCGGTGGACCGCGCCTGGCAGTCACCGGCCCGGGCCGAGCTGCTGCGCGAGGTGAGCCCGCTGATCACGGCGGCCGCCCGGGGCGACCAGCGGGACCCCGTGCCGTGGCGGCTCGCGCTCGACCACGCCCGGGGCGCACAGGCGGGGCACACCTATTTCGAGGAGCTGTGGGCGGCGGCCGTACGCCGTGCCCCGCACCACTACGGCTGCCACGTGGCGGCCCTGCGCTACCTGGCCACCTACTGGCACGGCTCGCACCACGAGTGCTTCGACTTCGCCGACCGGGCGGCCCAGGACGCTCCCGCGGACGCGCTCGTGCAGGCCCTGCCGCTGCGGGCGGCCTTCGGCTACCTCACCGACCGGTGCGGGCCCGAGGTGCCGCGCGAGCGACTGGACGCGGCGGCCGACCGGGCGATCGCGCTGTCCCCGCTGCTGCCGGCGGCCGACCCCTGGCCGGCCCGGATGCGGAACCTGCTGATCTTCGTCCTGGCCCGCCTGGAGCGCTGGGCCGACGCCTCCGAACAGCTGCGTCTGAACGGCCCGTACGCCACCTCCTTCCCTTGGGACCGGATGTCGGACGACCCGCTCGGCCACTTCCTGCGGGTGCGCGAGGGCATCCTGGCCGGGGCGGTCGGGGCCGCCGGGGACCCGTCCGGGCATCCACGGAGTGAACGGGGCGGTCGAGTCCGTCCCGGCGACCATTAGGCTTTTGCGTCGTGACCACCGTCCGGCTCCCCCTCTTCCCCCTGAACTCGGTGCTGTTCCCGGGGCTCGTGCTCCCGCTCAACGTCTTCGAGGAGCGGTATCGCGCCATGATGCGCGAGCTGCTGAAGACGCCCGAGGACGAGTCGCGCCGCTTCGCCGTCGTGGCGATCCGCGACGGCCACGAGGTGGCCCCGAGCGCGCCCGGCATGCCCGACCCGACGGCCGTGCCCGAGCGGGGACCGGCGGCCGGTTTCGGCGCGGACCCGGTCAAGGCGTTCCACAAGGTGGGCTGTATCGCGGACGCGGCGACGATCCGGGAGCGCACCGACGGCTCCTTCGAGGTGCTGGCGACCGGCACGACCCGGGTGAAGCTGCTGTCGGTCGAGGCGTCCGGACCGTTCCTGACGGCCGAGCTGGAGCCGCTGGAGGAGGAACCGGGCGACGAGGCCGCGCCCTTGGCGGAGGGGGTGCTGCGTTCCTTCCGCCAGTACCAGAAGCGGCTGGCCGGCGCGCGGGAACGGTCCCTGGCGACGGGGGCCGACCTGCCGGACGAGCCGGGCGTGGTGTCGTACCTCGTGGCGGCCGCCATGATGCTGGACACGCCGACCAAGCAGCGCCTGCTGCAGTCCCCGGACACCGCGTCCCGCCTGCGCGACGAGCTGAAACTCCTTCGCTCCGAGACGGCGATCATCCGTAGTCTGCCGTCGTTGCCGGCGTCGGAGCTGACGCGCGGCCCGATGAGCCTCAACTGAGCGGATCGGCATGGCGAAGAAGGCGAAGAAGCAGCAGCCGGGCGGCACTCCGGCGACGGTGGCCCTCACGGCTGCCGGTGCGGACTACACGGTCCACTCCTACGACCACGACCCCGCGCACCCCTCCTACGGCGAGGAGGCCGCCGAGGCCATGGGCGTCTCCCCCGACCGCGTGTTCAAGACCCTGGTCGCGGACGTCGACGGCACCCTGACGGTCGCGGTGGTCCCGGTCGCGGGCCAACTGGACCTCAAGGCCCTGGCAGCCGCGGCCGGCGGTAAACGCGCGACCATGGCCGACCCGACCCTGGCGGAACGCACGACGGGCTATGTCAGGGGTGGCATCTCACCGTTGGGCCAGCGCAAGCGCCTGCCGACGGTCCTGGACGACTCGGCCACGGCCCACGCGACGATCTGCGTGTCGGCGGGGCGCAGGGGGCTGGAGGTGGAGCTGTCGCCGCAGGACCTGCAGAAGCTGACGGGGGCGGTCCTGGCCCCGATCGGCCGCGGGTAGTCTCGCCGGGCGGCAGTCGATGGTGCTGCCGGCTCGGCACCCGTAGCGGAAAGGGCGGCACCGCAAGGCGCCGCCCCGGCCCCGACGCCGGGCCGCTACGAAGCAGGCGTCCCCTGATACGGCTCGTGACAGGGCTCGGGTTCCGGATCCCGAGGCCCGAACAACGCCATGAGCCCGAGGTGCAGCACCAGCGCGGCGAACGGCCAGGCCAGCAACGCCCCCTTCGCCCCCAGCTTCAGCGGCGCGGAGAACGTCACCCCCCGGCCCACTTCCCGCGCGTGGGCGATGACGTCCTGCGCGGGCCCGAGCCACACCCCGACCCGCCAGGCGAGCAGCGACCCGAGCAGCCCTCCGAGGGCCAGCCCCACCACCAGCGGCACACCCCCGCGCCGGCGCAGCAGGAAGACCACGAGCGCGCTGACGACCCCGAAGCCCAGCCCGAGCAGCGTGAAGGTGCCGTCGACCCCGATGCCCTGCTCGCCCTCGGTGTCCTTGAGGTACACGACCCAGTTCTTCTCCACCACGTCGCCGACCAGCGGCACGTGCGGCGCGAGCCACCACCACAGCACTCCGAGCAGCACCCCGCCGAGCGCCGCGGCCACGGCGATCACCGCGGCCTCCCGCAGTTCCGTCTTCATCCCGGGGCCGTCCTGTCCGTACCAGCCGGGTCCGGCGTACTCGGCGTGCTGGGCTCCGGGAGCCTCAGGTCCGGCGTCCGGCGGCTGCCACGCGCCCTGTGCGGCAGGTCCGTGCGGTGGCTGAGGCGGAGTCAGTGGTGCGGTCACCCTGCCATCGTGCCAGGCCCGGCTGTGTGCCGCGTCACCGGACGACCACTGCGCGCTCAACGGACGGCCGCCCGGCGGTACGCCCAGGTCGCCACGGCCAGCGAGACGACGCCCACGGCCCCGCACACCGCGAGGTCCCCGAGCACGAAGGCCCAGTCGGGATGCGGCCCGAACGTACGCGCGAAGGCCTCCACGCCGTATGTCGACGGCAGCAGGTCCCGCGCGAAGCGCACGATCTCCGGCATCCGGTCCGCCGGCAGCACGCCCAGCAGCAGCGCCGCCGACATGCCCAGCTGCCCCAGCAGCGTGGCCAGCTCCGGCCGGGGCGCGAGCAGCCCCAGCGCCGCGCCGAGCCCGGCGAGCGCGGCGCCCGCGAGCGGGATCACGGCCATGAGGACCCACAGGTGGGCCATCGGCAGCCCGAACAGCACACAGCCGAACACCGCGGTCACCACCGTCCCGGGCACGGTGAACGACGCGTACGCGCCGGCCGCGCCCAGCACCACCGCCGCGGGCGGCACGGGCAGCGTCGCGTAATGGTCGAGCCCGCCGCTGGCCCGCAGCTGCCCGAAGTACTGCGCGAGCAGGTTCAGCGCGACGAAGGCGACCACCAGGACGGACGACCCGGCGACGACGGCCTGCGCCTCCGCCCCGTCGTCCACGACCCCGCGCATCAGGATCATGATCCCGACCGACTGGAAGGTCGCCACGAACAGCAGCGGGATCCGCGCCACCCTCGCCCGGGACAGCTGGGCCCGGTACACGGCCGCCAGCGAGGGCCACAGCCGCGCCCGGGGCCCGAGCTCGGCCGCGCCCACGGCGGGCTTCTCAGCGGCCAGGGCACCGCCCGGCAGGACATCGGCGGGTACGACACTCACGTCGTGCTGCTCCCCTTCGCTCGGGTCCACTGCGGCAGTCGCCTGTTCGGTACGGAGTCCGCGGCCGGAGTGCTCACGGCCCGCGCGTCGGGTGCCCAGGTGCTCACGCCTTCACCAGCCCCTGCTGCACGGCACCGCCGAGGGCGAGGTACACGTCCTCCAGGCTCGGCGTGGCCAGGGTGAAGTCGTCCAGGGCGGCGAAGGCGGTCCCGCCGGTGACGGTCGCGACGACCGCCCGGGCCTCCTCGGGCCCGAGCCGCAGCGTCCAGCGGCGGCCCGACTCCACGACGCGGTCCTTCAGCGCGGCCACCTCGGGCACGTGCAGCGGAGCCGCGTCCCGCCACACCAGGTCGACGCGCACCTCACCGGCGACCTGCTCCTTGAGCCCGGCGGGCGTGTCGCAGGCGATCACCCGCCCCCGGTCGAGGACGGCCACCCGGTCCAGCACCGTCTCGGCCTCGATGACGTTGTGCGTCACGAGCAGCACGGTCGTCCCGCGCTCGGCCCTGCGCCGGTCGACGGCGGACCACACGGCCCGCCGCGCCACCGGGTCCATGCCGGTGGTCGGCTCGTCGAGCACGAGCAGCGGCCGCTCCCCCACCAGGGCCGCCGCGAAGCACGCCAGGCGCCGCTGGCCCCCGGAGAGTTTCTTCAGCGGCCGTCCGGCGAGCGGCGCGAGCCCCAGCTCGTCCAGCACGGCGTCCCGCTCGGCCCGCGCCCGGCGCACGTCCAGGCCGCGCAGCCGCCCGGTGGTCTCGGCGGCGAGCGACACGGTCAGCTCGTCGAGGGCGGTCGATTCCTGCCCGAGGTAGGCGAGGATCCGCGCGGCCCGCTCGGGGTGGCGCACGATGTCGTGGCCGAGGATCTCCACACTGCCGCGGTCGGGCCGCATCAGCCCGGTCAGCTGGCGTACGAGGGTGGACTTGCCGGCGCCGTTCGGACCGAGCAGGCCGAAGATCTCGCCGCGGCGGATGGCCAGCGTCACGTCGTCCGTGGCCCGGACCTCGGGCGCTGCGGGGGTGCCGCGACGGCCCCGGACCGCCGGATAGGTCTTGGTCAGCCCGCGCACTGCGCACACGACGTCACCATCGTGCCGAAATGCCTGTGCCGCGCGCTTACTCACAAGGGACGAGACTACGGGGTCGGCGGCCCTGGTCCGCCCTCGGGTCGGTCGGCACCGGGAAATCCGCCGGCTAAGAACTCAGGCCTCGACGGGCGGGTGCTCCACGCCCGTGCGCACACTGATCTCCCGCCAGAAGCCGGCTCGGATGGCGTACCGGTCCCGCTCGTCGATCTGGTCGTCCTTGTGCGCGAGCAGGCCGAAGCGGGCCGCGTAGCGCAGCAGCTCCCCGTCGACGCGGTGCGGGATGCGCGGGTACATCCCGGACAGTTTCGGCAGGTGGGTCTGGTCGCCCAGACGCTCCACCCAGCGCCGGGCGAAGACCTGCCCCACCTCGAAGGGGTCACCGCCGACGGTGGTGATGTCCTCCTCGCGGTCGGCCCAGCGCTGCTCGGCCGTGGTCAGCTGGGCGAGCGTCGGCATCGAGGCGGCCTCGGGGGGCTCGGCCGTGGGCCGGTCGACCCAGCCCTTGTCGGAGGACCACCGGAGGGTGGCGGAGGCGGGGGGCTGGGCGGGCTGGGTGCCGGGGGCGCGCAGGGCGGCCAGGTCTTTGGGCGTGGGGACCCCTTTGGCGGCGGGCACCCTCTCCTCGGTGCCGTTGTGCCCGGGGGCGGCCTCCTGGTGCCGGGGCTGCGGGGCGGACCGGTCGGTCGCGGCGCCGAGCGCGGATTCGGGCAGCGGCGCGGAGAGGATGGCGGCGATCTCGGGCCGGGGCGCGGGCTGCGGCGCGCACACCCCGGTGTGCTCCTTGGCGCGGACGGCCTTGGTGATCCACGTACGGTCCAGCACGCGCCGCTCGTCGGCCTCGGCGACCAGGTCCTCGGACTGGTTGTAGTCGCCGTCGGCGGCCTGGACGGCCCACAGGTGGACGGCCACGCCGTGCTCCTTGGCGGCCATCATGCCGGGCAGCAGATCACCGTCGCCGGTGACGAGGACGACGTCCGAGCAGGCGCGGTTGCGGGCCAGTTCGGTGAGCTCGGCGTGCATCGCCGCGTCCACGCCCTTCTGGGCCCAGCGGCCGTCGCTGCGGGTCAGGGCGCCGAGCCGGACGGTGACCCGGGGCATCACGCGCAGCCTGCGGTGCTCGGGCTGGGGGACGCGGTCGGGGGCGCCGTCGAACCAGTAGATGCGCAGCAGCGGCTGCTGCGTGTCGGATTCGGCGCGTTCACGCAGCCCCTGGATGAGGGCGGTGTGGTCGACGGTGATGCGGGACCGCGAGGGCTCCCCGGCGAGGAGGCTCGCCGCGGCTCCCAGCAGATACCCAGCGTCCACCAGGACGATGCAGCGGTCCACGCGACTCACCCTCTTCCCAGGAGGTTTGCTTCGGGCTCGCTTCGAGTCTGCCCGACGGCGCGGAGGTTAACGGCCGGAACTCGATCTTCGGCGTGGCGTTTCGGGCCCTCCCGCTCCGACCAGCCCTGTCACGCACGGTAATTGTCCGACATGCGATCGTTGTCGGCCTGTGTGAATCTGGTCCCGGCCCTGGCCCCTAGTCCCCTACAGGAGGCATCACCATGGCCAAGAACAAGAACCGTGACCGCAAGCAGCAGCGTCCGACCGAGCGTGGTCAGCGGGCCGACCGCAGCCCCGCCTCGCAGACGGAGCCCCAGCCCGAGGTCGAGGCGACGCCCGGCGAGATGGCGTCGGCCAAGCGAAAGCGCAGCTTCGGCCACAACTGACGTCCGTGTGACGGGTTGTCGAGCCCGCGCACCAGCTCGAGGGGCGTACCCGATCCCGGGTACGCCCCTCGAGCGCGTCACCAGCCCCGCGTCACCCGGCCAGGCAGGACGGTCCGAGCAGCACCTTCAGGTCGCCGAAGAGCGCGGGGTCCGGCTTCACCCGGTGCCGGTCCAGCCGCAGCACGGTCGTCTTGGTCGGTCCCTGGAGCTTGATCCGGACCTCGCTGTCGCCCTTGTGGTGACTGAGGACTTCGCCGAGGCGGCTGACCAGTGGCGGGGTGACCCGGGTGGCCGGGATGGTGAGGACCACGGGTGCGTTGGTGCCCGCGTTCGACAGGTCCGGGATCATCAGCTCCATCGCGACGAGCCGCGGGATGTCCTCACGCTTGTCGAGGCGGCCCTTGACGAACACCACGGCGTCCTCGACGAGTTGCGTCGAGACGAGCTGGTAGGTCGCGGGGAAGAACATGCACTCGATCGAGCCGGCGAGGTCCTCGACGGTGGCGATGGCCCAGGCGTTGCCCTGCTTGGTCATCTTGCGCTGCAGGCCGGAGATGATGCCGCCGATGGTGACCACGGAGCCGTCGGAGTAGTCGCCGCCGGTCAACTGGGAGATGCCCGCGTCCGCCTTGTCGGACAGGATGTGCTCCAGTCCGAACAGCGGGTGGTCGGAGACGTACAGACCGAGCATCTCGCGCTCCTGGGCGAGCAGATAGGTCTTGTCCCACTCGTCCGGGGAGAACTCCACGTCGAGCCCGAAGCCCGGCTCGCTGGTCTCGGCCTCGCCCATGCCGCCGAAGAGGTCGAACTGGCCCTCGGCCTCCTTGCGCTTGACCGCGACCACGTTGTCGATCATCGGTTCGTAGTGCGCGGTGAGGCCCTTGCGGGTGTGGCCCATGGCGTCGAAGGCGCCGGCCTTGATCAGCGATTCGGTGGTGCGCTTGTTGCAGACCACCGCCTCCACCTTGTCGAGGTAGTCCGGGAAGGAGACGTACTTCCCCTTGGACGTGCGGCACCTGATGATCGACTCGACCACGTTCGTGCCGACGTTGCGGACGGCGGAGAGGCCGAAGAGGATCACGTCGTCGCCCTGGGCCGCGAAGTTGGACATCGACTCGTTGACGTCCGGCGGGAGGACCTTGATGCCCATGCGCCGGCACTCGTTGAGGTAGACGGCCGACTTGTCCTTGTCGTCCTTCACGGACGTGAGCAGCGCGGCCATGTACTCGGCGGGGTGGTTCGCCTTGAGGTACGCCGTCCAGTAGGAGACGAGTCCGTACGCGGCGGAGTGCGCCTTGTTGAACGCGTAGCCGGCGAAGGGGACCAGCACGTCCCACAGGGCCTGGATGGCCTGGTCGCTGTACCCCTTCTTGCGGGCGCCCTCCTGGAACAGGACGAAGTTCTTCGCCAGTTCCTCGGGCTTCTTCTTGCCCATCACGCGGCGGAGGATGTCGGCCTCGCCGAGCGAGTAGCCGGCGATGATCTGGGCGGCCTTCTGCACCTGCTCCTGGTAGACGATCAGGCCGTAGGTGACGTCCAGGACCTCCCTCAGCGGCTCCTCCAGCTCCGGGTGGATGGGCGTGATCTCCTGCTGCCCGTTCTTGCGCAGCGCGTAGTTCGTGTGGGAGTTCATGCCCATCGGGCCCGGGCGGTACAGGGCCGACACGGCGGAGATGTCTTCGAAGTTGTCCGGCTTCATCAGCCGGAGCAGGGAGCGCATGGGGCCGCCGTCGAACTGGAAGACGCCGAGGGTGTCGCCGCGCTGCAGCAGTTCGAAGGTCGTGGGGTCGTCGAGCGGGAGGCTCAGGAGGTCGATGTCGACCCCCTTGTTGGACTTCACCATCTTGACGGCGTCGTCCATGATCGTCAGGTTGCGCAGGCCCAGGAAGTCCATCTTCAGCAGGCCGAGCGACTCGCAGCTCGGGTAGTCCCACTGGGTGATGGTGACCTTGTCGGTGTGCCTGACCCAGACGGGCACGTGGTCGGTGATGGTCTCGCTGGACATGATCACGCCGGCGGCGTGCACGCCCATCTGCCGGACCAGGCCCTCGACGCCCTTGGCGGTGTCGATGACCTTCTTCACGTCCGGCTCGTTCTCGTACATCGCCCGGATCTCGCCCGCCTCCGAGTAGCGGGGGTGCTCGGGGTTGGTGATGCCGTCGAGGTTGATGCCCTTGCCGAGGACGTCGGCGGGCATGGCCTTGGTGAGACGGTCGCCCATCGCGTAGGGGTAGCCCAGCACGCGCGCGGAGTCCTTGATCGCGTTCTTGGCCTTGATGGTGCCGTACGTGCCGATCATGGCGACCTTGTCGGCGCCGTACTTCTCCGTCACGTACCGGATCACCTCGACGCGCCGGCGCTCGTCGAAGTCGATGTCGACGTCGGGCATGGAGATGCGCTCGGGGTTGAGGAACCGCTCGAAGATCAGGCCGTGCGGGATGGGGTCGAGGTCGGTGATGCCGAGGGCGTAGGCGACGATCGAGCCGGCCGCGGAGCCGCGGCCGGGGCCGACGGCGATGCCCTGCTTCTTGGCCCACATGATGAAGTCGGCGACCACGAGGAAGTAGCCCGGGAAGCCCATCGAGATGATGGTGTCCATCTCGTACTCGACCTGCTTCATGCGGTCGTCCGGGATGCCGTCCGGGAAGCGGCGGTGCATGCCGCGCAGGGTCTCCTCGCGGAACCAGCTGACCTCGGTGTACCCCTCGGGGATGTCGAACTTCGGCATGAGGTCGCGCTTCTCGAACATGCCCGTGGTGTCGACCATCTCGGCGATGAGCCGGGTGTTGGCGCAGCCCTCCTGCCAGGCGTCCGAGGAGTCGATGGCGTACATCTCGTCCGTGGACTTCAGGTAGTAGCCGGTGCCGTCGAACCGGAAGCGGTCGGGGTCGGAGAGGTTCTTGCCGGTCTGGATGCACAGCAGCGCGTCGTGGGCGCTAGCCTCGTGGGAGTACGTGTAGTGCGAGTCGTTCGTGACCAGCGGGGGGATGCCGAGCTTCTTGGCGATCTCCAGGAGACCGTCGCGGACCCGGTGCTCGATCTCGATGCCGTGGTCCATCAGCTCCAGGAAGTAGCGGTCCTTGCCGAAGATGTCCTGGTAGTCGGCGGCGGCCTTGAGGGCCTCGTCGAAGTGGCCGAGGCGCAGCCGGGTCTGGACCTCGCCGGAGGGGCAGCCGGTGGAGGCGACGATCCCCTCGGACCACTTGGAGATGGTCTCCTTGTCCATCCGGGGCCACTTCTGCAGCCAGCCCTCGGCGTAGGCGTCGGAGGACAGCCGGAAGAGGTTGTGCAGGCCGGTCGAGTTCACCGCCCACATCGTCTTGTGGGTGTAACCGCCGGAGCCGGAGACGTCGTCGCGCTTCTGGTGCGGCTGGCCCCACTGGATCTTGCGCTTGTTGCGCCGGGACTCGGGGGCGACATAGGCCTCGATCCCGATGATCGGCGTGACCCCGGCCTTCTGCGCGGAGTGGAAGAAGTCGTAGGCGCCGTGGAGGTTGCCGTGGTCGGACATGGCGATGTGCGTCATGCCCATCTCGTTGCACGCGTTGAACATGTCCTTCAGCCGCGCGGCACCGTCCAGCAGCGAGTACTGGGTGTGGACGTGCAGGTGCGTGAACGGCGGCTTCGACATGCGGCGGCCTCCAGAGAAAAAGTACGGCAAATGGGTCCGGCAGGCTGCGAGCAGTCTGGGGGACAGCGTCGAAGTCTATGCCTCGGCACTGACACCTGGAGGGCTGACCCGCGTACCTTCGTGCGAGGCTTCGCGGGCACTCCCGTGGGCCGCCGCACGTTAGGCCTCAGGGCGGACCTGCCGCCCTGAGACGCATGCACCAGGAGGCACCCAGCGATGTCGTTCCCGCAGCTCAGCGACGAGCAACGCGGTGAGGAGATCCTCGCCGTCGTCGACACCGCCTTCGGCGAGCTCCTGGCCGCCGACCCGGCCGCGTTCCGCGTGAAGTTCCGGAAGATGGCGGCCTCGGCCTTCGCGTTCTACCGGGGCACGGCGGGTCTCTTCTACCACGATCTGACTTTTTCCGATCAGTTCGGGTCGAAGCAGGACGGGGCGTTCCTGGACGAGCGCACCTCGCGCGTGTGGATCCACGGCGACCTGCACGCGGAGAACTTCGGCACGTACATGGACGCCAACGGCCGCCTGATCTTCAACGTCAACGACTTCGACGAGGCCTATGTCGGCCCCTTCACCTGGGACCTCAAGCGCCTGGCCGCCTCCATCGCGCTGATCGGCTACGCGAAGGCCCTCAGCGACGAGCAGATCTCGGAGCTGGTGACGATCTACGCGGTCGCCTACCGCGAGCGGATCCACGCCCTGGCGACGGGGGCGAAGAGCGACGAGGTGCCGCCGTTCACGCTGGACACGGCACAGGGTCCGCTGCTGGACGCGCTGCGTGACGCCCGCTCGCTGACCCGCTTCGGGCTGCTGGACTCGATGACGGAGATCCGCGACTTCGAACGCCGCTTCGCCGCGGGAGGCGGCTCGGTCGAGCTGGACGCGGCCACGCGCTACAAGGTCCTCGCCGCCTTCGACGGCTACCTGGAGACGCTGCCGGACAGCTCGCTGACCCGCCCGGACTCCTACCGCGTGAAGGACGTCGTCGGCCGGCGCGGCATCGGCATCGGCTCGGCGGGGCTGCCGTCGTACAACATCCTGCTGGAGGGGCACAGCGACGCCCTGGAGAACGATGTCGTGATCTACATCAAGCAGGCCCAGACCCCGGCGGTCTCCCGGCACGTCACGGACCGGGCGATCCGCGACTACTTCCAGCACGAGGGGCACCGCACGGTCATCTCCCAGCGTGCCCTGCAGGCGCACGCCGACCCGTGGCTGGGCTGGACCGAGCTGGACGGCGCGGGGCAGCTGGTCGCCGAGGTCTCGCCGTACGCGGTCGACCTGGACTGGGGCGACATCGACGACCCGGCCGAGATCGCCCAGGTGGTGGCCGACCTCGGCCGGGCGACGGCCACGATGCACGCGGCGGCGGACGACCAGTCCGGTGAGTCCCTGGTGCCGTTCTCCACGGAGCGGGCCATCGACGCGGCGATCGCGGCCGACGAGGAGGGCTTCGCGCCCCTGCTGGTCGACTTCGCGCACAGCTACGGCGCCCGCGCGCGTGCCGACCACCAGACCTTCGTGGACCTGTTCCGCAACGGCCGCATTCCGGGCCTGTGACGGCAAGGTCTCTCACAAGCATCCTTTAGGGGTCTCTTACAGGCCCACGTGACAGACTCTCCTCTCGCTATGGACATATCCGGGATCCAGCTCAGAGCCGTACGCGCGGCGCTGTTCACGGCCGTGGTCGTGACGCTCAGCACCGCGTCGCACGTCCTGCTGTCCCGCGCCCCGCTGCCGATGGGCACGGTGGCGGCGGTCGCCGCCGCCGTGTTCGTGATCGCGTTCGCCCTGGCGGGCCGTGAGCGCTCCTTCGGGAGGATCGCGGCCTTGCTGATCCCGCTGGAACTCGCCGCCGACACGGTGTTCACCACGGGCCAGCACGCCTGTTACGGACGGGCGGGCGGCCCGGTCGCCGGCCCGCTGCGCTCGGTCGGCCTGGACGTGCTGTGCGGCGGCGGCGAGGTCGGCACGCCGCTGGCCCGGATGGCCGGCGCCACCGGCACGGAACGGCTCGCGGCCGCGGTCGCCCACGCCGACCCGGCCACCGCCTGGCTTCTCCTCGGAGCGCACATCGGTGTCGGCCTCCTGGCCGCCGTGTGGCTGCGCCGCGGCGAGCGGGCCCTGGCCCAGCTGCTGCGGGCGGTGACGGCGACCACGTTCCGGCCGCTGCTGCTGGCGGTCGCCGCGGTCGCGGTGGAGCGGGCACCGGCCGGGCGGCGCCTGCCGGCGCGTCCCGCCGACCGCACCCCCACGGCCCGCGACCGGATCCTCGCGTACTCCCTGGGACGTCGGGGACCGCCGTGCTCACCCGCCATCGCGTAAGCCACGCCGACGCGTAAGGCACTCACCGTCGCGTAAGGCACTGGCCGTCACGTCAGGCGCCCTCGCCCACCCGCGGCACTTCCGAGCACCAGCAGTCCCCCTACGTATCCCGCACCCACAGATGTGCGCGTCCCCTACGGAGAACATCACCATGAGCAAGCGCAACAGCCAGTCGGCGAAGACGGCGGCCCGCGAGCGGCTGCGCATCGAGCGCGAGCGCGAGGCCAAGCGGGCGAAGACCAAGCGGCAGATCATCGTCGCCTGCTCGATCGTCGGTGTCCTGGCGATAGCCGGCGGCATCGGGTACGCGGTCGTCCAGGCCAACAAGCCCACCCACTGGGAGGCGGTGAAGGACGAGAAGGTCGTCGCCCCCGCCAACACCACGGGCACCGACGGCACCACGGTCGTCATCGGCAAGGCCTCGGCCAAGAAGACGCTGAAGATCTACGAGGACCCGCGCTGTCCCGTGTGCGCCCAGTTCGAGCAGACGGTCGGCCCGACCGTGAAGAAGGACATCGACGACGGCAAGTTCAAGATGCAGTTCGTCGGCGCCACCTTCATCGACGACAAGGACAACGGCGAGGGCTCCAAGAACGCCCTGAGCGCCCTGGGCGCCGCGCTGAACGTGAGCGACCAGGCGTTCCTCGACTACAAGGCCGCGCTGTACTCGGCGAAGTACCACCCGGAGGAGACGACCGACAAGTTCAAGGACGACAGCTACCTCATCAAGGTCGCGGACACCGTCCCCGCGCTGAAGGGGAACAAGAAGTTCCAGGACGCGGTCGAGAAGGGCACCTACGACGCCTGGGCGATGGCCATGTCGAAGACCTTCGACGACAACAAGGACGGCGTGAAGGGGACGCCGGGCTTCGTCATGGACGGCAAGCAGCTCACCGCCGACAACCAGGGCACGCCGCTGATGACCGTGGACGACTTCAACCGGGTCGTGGGCGAGGCCCTCAAGAAGTGACGCCGGGTCAGGGACCGGTCGGGATGTGAAGAGCGGGCGAACTTCCGGAGTTCGCCCGCTCCGGCCCATACCGACCAGTAACCTGATCGGTCGTGACCAGTCGATACAGATCATCGAATACGTCAGAGGGCCTCAACTCCCTCACCCCGCGCCGCCGTACGGTCGTCAAGGCCGCGGCGGCGACCGCTGTCCTGGCCGGGCCGCTGGCGGCGACCCTGCCCGCGCGCGCCGTCGACCAGGCACCCGCCTTCCTGCACGGCGTCGCCTCCGGTGACCCGCTGCCGGACGGCATCCTGCTGTGGACCCGCGTCACGCCGGTACCCGAGGCGATACCCGGCTCCGGTCTCGGCCCGGACACCGAGGTGAGCTGGGTCGTCGCCAGGGACAAGGCGTTCACCACCGTCGTCGCCAAGGGCTCGACGACCGCGACGGCGGCCTCCGACCACACCGTGAAGGCCGACATCCGCGGCCTGGAACCGGGCACCGACTACTGGTTCCGCTTCTCCGCCGGCGGCACCGACTCCCCCGCGGCGCGCACCCGCACCGCCCCCGCGCACGACGCGGCCGTCCCGGGCCTGCGCTTCGGCGTGGTCTCCTGCGCCAACTGGGAGGCCGGCTGGTTCTCCTCGTACCGGCACCTCGCGGCCCGCGGCGACCTGGACGCCTGGTTGCACCTCGGCGACTACATCTACGAGTACGGCACCGGCCAGTACGCCACCCGCGGCACGGTCGTACGCCCGCACGCCCCGGCGCACGAGATCGTCACGCTCGCCGACTACCGCATCCGGCACGCGCGCTACAAGACCGACCCGGACCTCCAGGCGCTGCACGCGACGGCCCCGGTCGTGGCGATCTGGGACGACCACGAGTTCGCCAACGACACCTGGTCGGGCGGTGCGGAGAACCACACGGAGGGCGCGGAGGGCGCCTGGTCCGCCCGTCAGGCCGCGGCCAAGCAGGCCTACTTCGAGTGGATGCCGGTGCGCCCGGCGATCGCCGGCACCACCTACCGCCGGCTGCGCTTCGGCAAGCTGGCCGACCTCTCGCTGCTGGACCTGCGGTCCTTCCGCTCGCAGCAGGTGAAGGTCGGCAACGGCGAGGTCGACGACCCGGAGCGCACCCTCACCGGCCGTGCCCAGCTCGACTGGCTCAAGGCGGGGCTGAAGTCCTCCGACACCACCTGGCGCCTGGTCGGCAACTCGGTGATGATCTCGCCGTTCGCCATCGGCTCGCTCTCCGCCGACCTGCTGAAGCCACTGGCCAAGCTGCTGGGTCTGCCGCAGGAGGGCCTCGCCCTCAACACCGACCAGTGGGACGGCTACACCGACGACCGCCGCGAGATCCTGGCACATCTGCGGACGAACGCGATCCGCAACACTGTCTTCCTCACCGGCGACATCCACATGGCCTGGGCCAACGACGTGCCGGTGGACGCCGGTACGTATCCGCTGTCCCCCTCCGCCGCCACGGAGTTCGTCGTCACCTCGGTCACCTCCGACAACCTCGACGACATCGTGAAGGTGCCGGAGGGCACGGTCTCCGCGGTGGCCGCGCCGGTCATCCGCGCCGCCAACCGCCATGTCCACTGGGTCGACACCGACCGGCACGGCTTCGGCGTCCTGGACATCACGGCCGAGCGCGCGCAGATGGACTTCTACGTCATCTCCGACCGCACCGAGCCCGACGCGACCGCCACGTGGTCCCGCTCGTACCGCACCCGCAGCGGCACGCAGAAGGTCGAGCGCACCTACGACCCGGTGTAACCGCCGCTACAGGGTGCCGAGGAAGCCGAGGGCCACCCGCCAGGTGGTCTCGGCGGCCTCCTCGTCGTAGTCCGGCAGGTCGGGGTCGGTGTAGAGATGGCCGGCCCCGGCGTAGCGGTACACCTCGACGTCGGCGCCGGTGCGGCCCATCTGGAGGTACCAGGCACTCAGCCAGTCGTCCGTCTCGAACGGGTCGGGCTCCGCCACGTGCAGCTGGACCGGCAGGTCCGGGGCCGTGACGTCCGGCGCGATGTCCGACGTGCCGTGCAGGAGGAGCAGGCCCCGCGCCTTCTCGTCGCCGAGGGCGAGGGTCTGCGCGATGGAGGCGCCGAGCGAGAACCCGGCGTACACCAGCCCGCGCTCGGAGTAGGGCGCGGCGGCCAGCACGGCCCGCTTCAGCAGCTCCTCCTTGCCGATCTTCTCCTTGTGCTCCATGCCCTGCTCGACCTCCTCGAAGGTGCGCCCGTCGAAGAGGTCGGGCGTCCACACCTCGTGTCCGGCCGAGCGCAGCCGGTCAGCGGCCCGGAGCACCGCGGGCCGCAGCCCGAAGGTCGAGTGAAAGAGCATGATGTTCATGAGGCCATGGTGCCAGCCGGGTGTGACGAGCCGAGCTCGCGGCACTACCCACGACGCAGCGGAAGTCACATGTTCATGCACCCCGAAGGCCGGTTAGGTTCGGTGGCATGGAGAACCTGCTACGACCGCTGATCGTGGTCGGTGGCTCGGTCGTGCTCACGCTGGTGATCGGCTGGGCCACCGACTTCCTGCTGCGCAAGGCCGACGAACGGCACCACGAGACCCCGCTGTGGGGTCTGCTCCGCCGTGGCCGTATCCCGTACATGCTCGTCCTCTTCGCCGCTCTGCTGAGAGGGTCGTACGACGAGGCGGACCTGCTGGAGAGCCGCGCCGAAGGAGTCGGCCGGACGCTGACCCTGATACTGATCGGGTCGGCCGCCTGGCTGGTGATCCGTATCGCGTCGGCGATCGTCGAGACGTCGTACAGCCGGTACGCCCACGCCCGTGCCCAGCGTGATCCGGCCCGGGTGCGCCGGGTGCGCACCCAGGTGACGCTCATCATGCGGGTGGTGTCCGCCGTCGTCGGCGTGGTGGCCGCGGCGACCATGCTGCTGACCTTCCCCGCGTTCCGGGCGGCGGGCGCCTCGCTGCTGGCCTCGGCCGGCATCCTCGGCATCGTCGCCGGTGTCGCCGCGCAGTCCACGCTGAGCAACATGTTCGCGGGGTTCCAGATCGCCTTCGGCGACATGGTCCGCATCGGGGACACCGTGGTGGTGGACGGCGAGTGGGGCACGGTCGAGGAGATCACGCTGACGTTCCTGACCGTCCGCACCTGGGACGAGCGCCGCATCACCATGCCGGTGTCGTACTTCACGTCCAAGCCGTTCGAGAACTGGTCGCGCGGCACCCCCCAGATGACGGGCATCGTCTTCTGGCACGTCGACCACTCGGCGCCCGTGGAGGCGATGCGCGAAAAGCTCCGCGACATCCTGCGCGAGTGCCCGGCCTGGGACGGCCGCGACTACAGCCTGACCGTCACGGACACCACCCCGAACACCATGCAGGTGCGGGCCCTGGTGACGGCCAAGGACGCGGACGACATCTGGACGGTGCGGGTGACGGTCCGCGAGGAGATGATCCGCTGGCTGACCCGCGAGCACCCGTACTCCCTGCCCCGGGTCAACACGGCGGACGCGGTGCTTCCGCCGTCTCCCGGCGGCAACGGCCACCGCCCGTCCCCGGAGGCCGTACCGGCCCAGCAGCGCCGCTACCACGGAAACGGCTCCGGACGGCCGGGGCACTGACGGCACGGGCCGGCGCCCGTACGGACGACCGGAGGGCTGCCCGCGACGCGGGCAGCCCTCCTTCGTGCCGTCGGTGTCAGTGACCGCGCTCGGCGCCGCCGTTGACCTGGATGATCTGCGAGGTGATGTGCCCGGCGCCCGGGGAGGCCAGCCAGTGCAGGGTCTCGGCGACGTCCCCCGGGGTCCCGGCCCGCCCGTTCGACGTCTCGCCGATGAGCCGGTTGCGGCGGTCCTCGGCCATCGCGTCGCCGAAGAACTCGGTGTCCTCGATGTACCCGGGCGCCACCACGTTCACGGTGATGCCGCGCGGTCCCAGCTCCCGGGCCAGATCGTGCGCATAGGGGTGCAATCCCGCCTTGGCCGCCGCGTACGCGCCGCTTCCCGAACCCCGGTAGGCGGCGATGGAGCTGAGGAACAGCACCCGGCCGCCGGGTTCGGCGAGCCGCGGCTTCAGCGCCTCGGTGAGCAGGACCGCGGTCAGGGTGTTGAGCCTGAAGTTCACGTTCCAGCTGTGCGCGACGGCCGCGAGCGGATCGTCCCCCGGAGCGTCCGGTTCGAGCAGTCCGCTGCCCCCGGCGCTGTGCACGAGGACGTCCACGGCCCCCAACTCGCGCTCCACGAAGGCGGCGACACCGCGCACGTCCTCCGGCTCGGCGAGATCGGCCGCGTACGTCAGCGCACCGGGCACCTCGGCCTTCTCCAGCACCTCGGCCCGCCGTCCGAGCAACACCACCCGGTCCCCGCCGGCAGCGAACACCCGGGCCGCCGCGAGCCCAATTCCCGTACCTCCACCACTGATTACCACGTTCCGTGCCATACGGACGACCCTACGACGCCCCGGCCGCCCGCCGTCAAACCGAGAGCCGGGGCCGACGCCGGCTCACCGCAGGCTACGGACGTCGAGGTGCCGCAGAACCCGGTCGACCACCTCGGGATCCGCTCCGGGCTCGCTGCGCGCCGCCAGCACCTCGTGCCGTGCCGCGCTCAGCATCTCCTGCTGGATCCGCCGCACCCGCTTCACCCGCCGGGCCCCCTCCCGGTACGCCTCCCGGCGCTCGTCCTCGGCGAGTTCGGGGCTGATCCGCACGCCGATGTCGTAGGCCCGCCGCAGCATCTGCTCGGACAGCTCCTCCGACAGTTCCTCGTTCCCCTCGATCTCCCGCAGCCGCTGCTTCGCCGCCTTGGCCGCCCGGAGCGCGAGCGTCTTGGCGAACTCCTTCTCCCGGTCGGTGTCGGCCTTCACCCCGAGCCGCCGCACCAGCCACGGCAACGTCAGACCCTGCAGCACCAGCGTCGCCATGATCACCCCGAACGCGATGAAGATGATCTCGTCCCGGCTGGGGAACGGCGACCCGGCGTCGGTCTCCAGCGGAATGGCCAGCACCAGCGCGACCGACGCCACCCCGCGCATCCCCGACCACCACATCACCACGGTCTCGCGCCAGCTCACCGGGATGTCCTCGTCGTAGTCCCGCCGCTCGTGCAGCCGCTTCGTCAGCCAGGTCGCCGGCAGCAGCCACAGCAGCCGGGCGAGGACCACGACGACCACCACCACCGCCGCCCACCAGAGCAGCTCGCCCCACCGCCCGGAGGCCGTGCGGATGGCGTTGTGCAGCTCCAGACCGACCAGCCCGAACGCCACACCGGTGACGAGGGTGTCGACGATGTTCCAGAACGTGTGCCCGGCCAGCCGCGTCATGACGTCGTCGGCGTCGGAGCCGTACTCCGCGAGGAACAGCGCGGTGGTGAGCACCGCGAGCACCCCGGACCCGTGCAGTTCCTCGGCCATGACGTACGAGGCGTAGGGCACCAGCAGGGTCAGCCCGACCTGCAGGGTCGCGTCGCCGAGCACCTCCATCAGCTTGTTGGCGCCCCAGCCGAGCGCGAGGCCCACGGCCACCGCCACCACGGCCGACAGCACCAGGTCGAGCCCGGCCTTCCAGGGCGAGAACGTCCCGCTGACGGCCGCGGCGATCGCCACGTGGTAGAGGACGATGGCCGTCACGTCGTTGAACAGCCCCTCGCCCTCCAGGATCGACACCAGCCGGCGGGGCAGCCCCAACTGCCCGGCCACGGCGGTCGCCGCGACCGGATCCGGCGGAGCGACCAGCGCGCCCAGCGCGAACGCCGCCGCGAGCGGCAGCCCCGGCACGATCGCGTCGGCCACGGCGGCCACGCAGGCCATGGTGACGAACACCAGCGCCACGGCGAGCAGGAAGATCGGCCTCTTGTTCGCCGCGAACTGCCGCCAGGAGGTGCGCCGCACGGCGGCGTACAGCAGGGGCGGCAGCAGCAGCGGCAGGATCAGGTCCGGTGCGATCTCGACGTTGGGCACGAACGGGAGCAGCGCGAGGACTATCCCCAGGAGCGTCATCAGCACCGGGGCGGGCACCTTGAACCGGTCTCCCACGGGGACACTGATCACGGCCCCGAGCAGCAGCACGAACAGCAGGGCCAACTGATCCACGGTCAGCGCTCCGGAAGGTCAGATGTTCACACGACTGACCTCAAGCCTGCCACGCAACTCCTGGGACAAACCGTTTCGGCACCCACCACGAGGGGCTAAAGCGAACGCCGCATCCCCTGGTGCGGAATGCCCGCCTCCACGTATTCGGGGCCATAGGCCTCGTAGCCGAGCCGCTCGTAGAAGCCCAGCGCGTGCGTCTGCGCGTGCAGGTCCACGGCCGCCAGCCCACGTGCGCGTGCCGCGTCCTCGATGGCCCGGACGAGAGCCGCACCGACACCCAGCCCGCGCGCAGGGCCCGCCACGGCGAGCCTGCCGAGGGAGCCCACGGACGGGTCCCCGCCGGTCTGCGCGACGGCCGCCTCCCCGTGCAGCAGCCGCCCGGTCCCGAGCGGCACACCGTCCTCCCGGACCGCCAGCACATGGACCGCACCGGCGTCGTACGCGTCGTACTCGAGGTCCTCCGGCACCCCCTGCTCGCCGACGAAGACCTCCTTGCGCACCGCGAAGCACGCCTCCCGGTCGGCCGGGTCCTCGGCGACCCGCACGACGTACGGGGTGCTCACGCCCAGGTCTCCTCGCGGACCTGGTCGAGGGCCTTCTGCAGGTCCTCCGGGTAGTCGCAGGAGAACTCCACCCACTGCCCGTCTCCGGGGTGTTCGAAGCCGAGCCGCACCGCGTGCAGCCACTGCCGGGTCAGGCCGAGGCGCCTGGCGAGCGTCGGGTCGGCGCCGTAGGTGAGGTCGCCGACGCAGGGGTGCCGGTGCGCGGCCATGTGGACGCGGATCTGATGCGTGCGGCCGGTCTCCAGCTTCACGTCGAGCAGGGAGGCCGCGCGGAACGCCTCCATGAGGTCGTAGTGCGTGACGGACGGCTTGCCCTCGGCGGTGACGGCCCACTTGTAGTCGTGCTGGGGGTGCCGGCCGATGGGCGCGTCGATGGTGCCGCTGGTCGGGTCGGGGTGGCCCTGGACGAGCGTGTGGTACCGCTTGTCGACCGTGCGCTCCTTGAACTGGCGCTTGAGCGAGGTGTAGGCCCGCTCCGACTTGGCCACGACCATCAGCCCCGAGGTGCCCACGTCGAGCCGGTGCACGATGCCCTGGCGCTCGGCGGCGCCGGAGGTCGAGATGCGGTACCCGGCGGCGGCGAGCCCACCGATCACGGTCGTCCCGGTCCAGCCCGGGCTGGGGTGCGCGGCGACACCGACCGGCTTGACGATCACGACCACGTCGTCGTCGTCGTGCACGATCTCCATGCCCTCGACCGGCTCGGCGACGATCTGCACCGGCGCGGGCGCCTGCGGCATCTCGACCTCCAGCCAGGCGCCGCCGTGCACGCGCTCCGACTTGCCGACCACCGACCCGTCGACCGTGACCTTCCCCGCGGCGGCGAGCTCGGCCGCCTTGGTGCGGGAGAAGCCGAACATGCGGGAGATGGCGGCGTCGACGCGCTCGCCCTCCAGGCCGTCGGGCACGGGCAGGGTACGGATCTCGCGAATCGTGCTCACCCGTCGAGTATGCCGGACGGCCACGACGGGGCCGTACGCGCGCTCAGTCCTTGTGGACGGTCCCGTCCGGGTCGAGGCCCCGGAAGGACAGCAGCACGATGAGGATGCCACCGCACACGATCGCCGAGTCGGCCAGGTTGAAGACGGCGAAGTGCTTGGGTGCGATGAAGTCCACGACCGCGCCCTCGAAGACGCCCGGTGCCCGGAAGATCCGGTCGGTGAGGTTGCCCAGCGCTCCGCCGAGCAGCAGACCGAGCGCGATCGCCCAGGGCAGGCTGTAGAGCTTGCGGGCGAGGCGGGCGATCACCACGATCACCGCCGCCGCGATCATGGTGAAGATCACGGTGAAGGCCTCGCCGAAGCCGAAGGCCGCGCCCGCGTTGCGGATCGCCTCGAACTTCAGCCAGTCCCCGATGATCTCGATGGGCGGGTGGTGCTCCAGTTCGGCCACCACGATCAGCTTGCTGATCAGGTCGAGGGCGTACGCGAACGCGGCGACGGCGAACAGCACCCCGATCCGGCGCCTGCCGCGGGGCCGCCCGGCGGTGGCCTCCGGCTCGCCGGTACCGGACGTTCCCGCCCCGGCCGCGGGGTCGGTGCCGGGCTCCCCGGCCGGGGTGCCCTCGGCGTCGGGCCGCTCCTTGCCGCCCCCGGCCGCGTCCGGTGTGTCCGGCGTACCGATGATGCGCTCCGCCTCTGCCACGTGAGTCCCTCAACCTAGGTGCCTGACTGAGGACGAGGGTACGTCACGCCCTGCGCGTCGCACGTGCTCAGGAGGCATTCGGCGGGCGGTCAGTACCGGCGCTCCTGCTTCTGCTTGCACTCCACGCACAGCGTGGCCCTCGGGAAGGCCTGCATACGGGCCTTGCCGATGGGGTTGCCGCAGTTCTCGCACAGGCCGTAGGTGCCCGCGTGCAGACGTTCCAGGGCGCGCTCGGTCTGCAGGAGCATCTCGCGCGCGTTGGCGGCCAGGGCCAGCTCGTGCTCGCGGGTGATGTTCTTGGTGCCGGTGTCCGCCTGGTCGTCGCCCGCGCCGTCCCCGGAGTCCCGCATCAGACCTGCCAGCGACCGCTCCGACGACGTGATCTCCTCGCGCAGGCGGGTCTCCTCGGAGGTCAGCTCGGACCGCGCCTCCTCGACCTCCTCCGCCGTCCAGGGATCCTCACCGGGGCGTACCGCGAGCTCGCCGGGCTCCGCCGCGGCGACCCGTGCCTTGGGGACGGCGGTCTTCGCCGCCGTGGCCGGGCCAGGAGTCTTCTTCGCAACCACCGTCGTCGCTCCCGTCTGCTGCGCGGCCTCGGCCGCACCCGCCTTCTTGGCCGTGCTGGTCGCGGCCGTGTCCTGTGTGACCGCACCGGTCCGGGCAGCGCCCTTCCCCGTCGCGCTCTTCGTGGTGGTGCTCCTGCCTCCGGCGGCCTTCCGGGCCGGGGCCTTCCTGGCGGCGGCCTTCCTGCCGGCCACCTTCGTGCCTGCCGCGCCGCCTGCCACCTTCGTGCCTGCCGTACCGCCGGCCACCCTCGTGCCTGCCGCGTCACCGCCGGCCACCCTCGTGCCTGCCGCGTCACCGCCGGCGGCCTTCTCGGTGCCGGTCGGCCCACCGGACGCCTTCGTGCCCCGCGCCCGGCCCGTCGTCGAGGCGGCGGCAGCGGTGGCTTTCCCGGCCGAGGCCTTCGTCGCGCCCCCCTTCACGCCCGCCACACCGCCCCTCGCCTTTCCGGTGGCCGTCTCCTCGGCCGGGGCGGCCTTCGCGGCCACCTGCTTCCTCCTGGCCGTCTTCTTGCCCGCGGCCCCCTTGGCCGCGGCCGCCCCGGCCGGTGCCGTCCTGGTCACGGCCGCCGGAGCCACCGCTTCACCGGCCACGGCCCTCTCCGCCGTCGCCCTGCTCCCGGTCGTCCTCGCCCCGGCCGCCCGCGTTCCCCCGGCCGCCTTCCCCGCGTCGACCTTCGCCGCCCGCCCCGCCGAGCCCCCCTGTGTGGTCTTCTTCCCGCCCACGTCCTTCGCAGCGCCGCCGGAGCCCTTCGCGGGCCTGCCGGACGTCGGCTGCTGTACGGCGGTCTTCTTCGCCACCATGGCCGCGGCCCCTTCACATATTGTGATCTTGCTCGCGCATCGTGCTGGGACGATAAATCGACTTGAGTCCCGCGGCAACGGGGCACACCGCTCGATTCGCCCGCCTCGCGCACGCCGCGCGGCGAGCATGCATCCGTTGTGCCCAGCTCCCCGCCCGGTAATCCGCCGAGCCGGACGTCCCAGGATCCGAACACCTATACCGCGCTATTCGGGTCATCAAACCCATACCGCGCCCCACACGGCACCCCGCCCCCGGCCGCCCCGAAAACCGGTCGGCCGCTGTCCGCCCGGCGCCGTACACTGGGCGGAGCGAAAAGCGTGGATGGGGACGAGTAGCGGCGTACGCAGCCCAGAGCGACCCGGGGACGGTGGAAGCCCGGGGGCGAGCGCGACGTGAAGATCACCCCGGAGCCGCCGGAAGAAAGCCGGAGCCAGTGAGCGCCGGCCGGTAGACCCGGCATCGCGACCCCAATGAGGGGGCTCGTCGGCGCACACCCCGTGCCGGAGGGCCAAGGAGGGTGGTACCGCGGGAGCGCGCCGAAGGCGGCGCAGGCAGACGTAGCTCTCGTCCCTCCGGACGGAAGGCAGCAAGTCCGCCGGAGGAAGCCCGCTGATGACATCGCCGACGTACCGCCAGGTACCCGCCCAGGTCGACCTGCCCGCCCTCGAGCACGCCGTGCTCGACTTCTGGCGCGAGCAGAAGATCTTCGCCAAGAGCCTGGAGCAGTCCGAGGGCCGCCCCGAGTGGGTGTTCTACGAGGGCCCGCCCACCGCCAACGGCATGCCCGGCGCCCACCACATCGAGGCGCGCGTCTTCAAGGACGTCTTCCCCCGCTTCCGCACCATGCGCGGCTACCACGTCGCCCGCAAGGCGGGCTGGGACTGCCACGGCCTCCCGGTGGAGCTCGCCGTCGAGAAGGAACTCGGCTTCTCCGGCAAGCAGGACATCGAGGCCTACGGCATCGCGGAGTTCAACGCGAAGTGCCGCGAGTCGGTGACCCGGCACACGGACGCCTTCGAAGAGCTCACGACCCGCATGGGGTACTGGACCGACCTCCAGGACCCGTACCGCACGATGGACCCCGAGTACATCGAGTCGGTCTGGTGGTCGCTGAAGGAGATCTTCAACAAGGGGCTGCTGGTCCAGGACCACCGCGTCGCCCCCTGGTGCCCCCGCTGCGGCACGGGCCTGTCGGACCACGAGCTGGCGCAGGGCTACGAGACGGTCGTCGACCCGTCGGTCTTCGTCCGCTTCCCGCTCACCTCCGGCCCGCTGGCCGGCGAGGCCGCCCTCCTGGTGTGGACGACGACCCCGTGGACCCTGGTGTCCAACACCGCCGTCGCCGCGCACCCCGGGGTCACCTACGTCGTCGCGACGAACGGTGAGGAGAAGCTGGTCGTCGCGGAGCCGCTGGTCGCCAAGGCGCTCGGCGAGGGCTGGGAGACCACCGGCGAGACCTTCACGGGCACGGAGATGGAGCGCTGGACCTACCGGCGCCCGTTCAAGCTGGTCGAGTTCCCGGCCGAGGCCCACTTCGTCGTGAACGCCGAGTACGTCACCACCGAGGACGGCACGGGTCTGGTCCACCAGTCCCCCGCCTTCGGTGAGGACGACCTCAAGGTCTGCCGCTCCTACGGCCTGCCGGTCGTGAACCCGGTCCGCCCCGACGGCACCTTCGAGGAGGACGTCCCGCTGGTCGGCGGCGTGTTCTTCAAGAAGGCCGACGAGAAGCTCACCGAGGACCTCGACAGCCGTGGCCTGCTCTTCCGGCACATCCCCTACGAGCACAGCTACCCGCACTGCTGGCGCTGCCACACCGCGCTCCTCTACTACGCGCAGCCCTCCTGGTACATCCGCACCACGGCCGCCAAGGACCGCCTCCTCCAGGAGAACGAGAACACCAACTGGTTCCCGGAGACGGTCAAGCACGGCCGCTTCGGCGACTGGCTCCAGAACAACATCGACTGGGCGCTGTCCCGCAACCGCTACTGGGGCACCCCGCTGCCGATCTGGCGCTGCGAGGACGACCACCTCACGGTCGTCGGCTCCCGCGCGGAGCTCACCGAGCTGACCGGCACGGACCACTCCGGCCTCGACCCGCACCGCCCGTTCATCGACGCGGTCACCTTCGCGTGCCCGCAGGACGGCTGCGGCAAGACGGCCACGCGCGTGCCGGAGGTGATCGACGCCTGGTACGACTCGGGTTCGATGCCGTTCGCGCAGTGGGGCTACCCGTACAAGAACAAGGAACTGTTCGAGTCCCGCTACCCGGCCCAGTTCATCTCCGAGGCCATCGACCAGACCCGCGGCTGGTTCTACACGCTGATGGCGGTCGGCACGCTCGTCTTCGACAAGTCGTCGTACGAGAACGTGGTCTGCCTCGGTCACATCCTGGCCGAGGACGGCCGCAAGATGTCCAAGCACCTGGGCAACACCCTGGAGCCGATCCCGCTCATGGACCGGCACGGCGCCGACGCGGTGCGCTGGTTCATGGCGGCCGGCGGCTCCCCGTGGGCGGCCCGCCGGGTGGGTCACGGCACGATCCAGGAGGTCGTCCGCAAGACGCTCCTGACGTACTGGAACACGGTCGCCTTCCAGGCCCTGTACGCCCGTACGTCGAACTGGGCCCCGTCCGGAGCCGACCCGGCCCCGGCCGACCGCCCGGTCCTGGACCGCTGGCTGCTGTCCGAGCTGCACGCGCTCACCGACCAGGTCACCCAGGCGCTGGACGCCTACGACACCCAGCGCGCCGGCAAGCTGCTCTCCGCGTTCGTCGACGACCTGTCCAACTGGTACGTACGCCGCTCCCGCCGCCGCTTCTGGCAGGGCGACAAGGCGGCCCTGCGCACCCTGCACGAGGTCGTCGAGACGGTCACGCAGCTGATGGCCCCGCTGACCCCGTTCATCGCCGAGCGGGTCTGGCAGGACCTGATCGTCCCGGTCACCCCGGGCGCCCCCGAGTCGGTCCACCTGTCGTCCTGGCCGGAGGCGGACCTGTCCGCCATCGACCCGGAGCTGTCGAAGCAGATGGTGCTGGTGCGCCGCCTGGTGGAGCTGGGCCGGGCCACGCGCGCGGAGTCGGGCGTCAAGACCCGTCAGCCGCTGTCCCGTGCGCTGATCGCGGCGAACGGCTTCGACGCGCTGGGCGCCGAACTGCGGACGCAGATCACGGAAGAGCTGAACGTCGAGTCCCTGGCGACGCTGAGCGAGGTCGGCGGCAGCCTGGTCGACACCACGGCGAAGGCCAACTTCCGCGCGCTGGGCAAGCGGTTCGGCAAGCGCGTCCAGGACGTGGCCAAGGCCGTCGCGAACGCCGACGCGGCCGCCCTCTCCCTGGCCCTGCGCGAGGGCACGGCGTCGGTGGAGGTCGACGGCGAGACCATCACGCTGGCGCCCGACGAGGTCATCATCACGGAGACCCCCCGTGAAGGCTGGTCGGTGGCCGCCGACGCGGGCGCGACGGTCGCCCTGGACCTGGAGATCACCGAGGAGCTGCGCCGGGCCGGCCTGGCCCGTGACGCGATCCGTCTGATCCAGGAGGCGCGCAAGAACAGCGGCCTCGACGTGGCCGACCGCATCGCGCTGCGCTGGACGGCGACCGACCCGGCCGTCACCGAGGCCCTGGCCGAGCACGCCGGCCTGATCGCCGACGAGGTCCTGGCGACGGACTTCGCCCAGGGCGAGGCCGACGACACCTACGGCGAGCCCTTCACCGACGAGGGTCTGGCCCTGACGTTCCGCCTGCGCAAGGCGTAACCCTCAGTCCGGACAGCCCGAAGGCCCGGGCCCGCCAAAGATCTTGGCGGGCCCGGGCCTTCGGCGTTGCGTACGCACGAACGCGGGTGCGCGGCGCCGAACGCACGGAGCAGAAGGGCGAGGCCCCGGGTGGGAACCCGGGGCCTCGCCCTGAACGCTGCCGACGTCTATGCCGTACTACTGGCCATCAGGCCGTCAGTTGTCATCCTCGTCGATCAGGAAGCCCCGCATCGGCGAGGGCGCCTGACCCATCGGGGACGGGCCCTGCGGACGGACCGGCGCCATCGGCTGGGTCATCGCCGGCGACATCTGCTGCTGACCGCCGTAGGACGGAGCGGACGGCGACGGGGCACCGCCCATCGTCTGGTTGCCACCACCGTAGGACGGGGCGCTCGCGCCGGCCGGAGCCATGGAAGGCGCCGGGGACGGCGGGAGGGACGCGGTCGCCGGGGTGCGCGGCGGGGCCAGCGAGTCGTCGGCCTGGGTCTCCAGCTGACGCAGCTGCGACTCCAGGTACGACTTCAGGCGCGTGCGGTACTCGCGCTCGAAGCCGCGCAGGTCCTCGACCTTGCGCTCCAGCGTGGCGCGGGCGGACTCCAGGGAGCCCATCGCGACGCGGTGCTTCTCCTGCGCGTCCCGCTCCAGGGCGTCGGCCTTGGCACGGGCGTCACGCTCCAGACCCTCGGCACGCGAACGCGCCTCGCCGACGATCTTGTTGGCCTCGGAACGCGCCTCGGCGATCGCCTGGTCGGCGGTCTGCTGGGCCAGCGAGAGGACACGGGCGGCGCTGTCGCCACCGGGGCCTTGCTGACCGGGGCCGCCCATCGGGCCGCCCATCGGGCCGGGGCCGCCCATGGGGCCGCCCATCTGCTGCTGCATCGGGGGCTGGCCCATCGGACCCGGGCCCTGGCCCATCGGACCGGGACCCTGGGGTCCCCCCTGACCGCCGGGGCCGGCGGGCAGCTGCGGGGCACCGCTCGGCAGCTGGGGCGGACCACCCATGGGGCCACCCATCTGCTGCTGCGGCGGGCCCGATATGCCGGCGGGGACAGGACCGCCGGGACCGCGCATGCCCTGCTGCTGTTGCTGCTGATCCTGCTGGGGCTCCGGAGGCTTGCGCATGTTCTGCTGGTTCTGCGCAGCAGCGCGCGTGGCCGCGGCCAGTTTGGCGCGCAGGTCCTCGTTCTCGCGGAGCAGGCGGGTCAGTTCGGCTTCGACCTCGTCGAGGAAGGCATCGACCTCGTCCTCGTCATAGCCTTCTCGGAGGCGGACGGTCGTGAACTGCTTGTTCCGCACGTCCTCGGGGGTCAACGGCATCTCTTCACCTCAACGTAGTCGTCGGCATTCGGCAAGACGGTAGGTCACATCGCTCATCACAGCCGGCTCACGATCGAGATCAGGATGTAGACGATGATCATCAGTACGAAGAAGGACAGGTCTAGCGCCACGCCCCCGAGACGCAGCGGCGGAATGACCCGCCGCAGAAGCTTGAGCGGTGGATCGGTGACAGTGTAGGTGGCCTCCAGAACGACCACCATCGCCTTGCCGGGTTGCCATGAGCGGGCGAACTGGAAGACATAGTCCATGACCAGCCGGAAGATCAGCACGATGAGGAAACACATCAGCGCGATGTAGACGACATCCAAAACCACGCTCATGACCTCTGGCTTCCCTCTCCCCTGTGCCCTGCTCGGTACTGCTGTTCCGGTGGTGCGTCTCAGCTCTGGTTGAAGAACCCGCCCTCTGCGATGCGGGCCTTGTCCTCCGCCGTGACATCGACGTTAGCAGGCGACAACAGGAACACCTTCTGCGTCACCCGCTCGATACTGCCGTGAAGACCAAACACCAAACCTGCCGCAAAGTCGACAAGTCGCTTCGCATCTGTGTCGTCCATCTCAGTCAGATTCATGATCACCGGGGTGCCTTCACGGAAGTGTTCCCCGATGGTACGGGCCTCGTTGTAGGTCCGTGGGTGAAGCGTGGTGATCCGGTAAGGCTCTCGTTCGGACACAACCTTGGGCATGATCACCGGTGCGTTCTTCTCCAGATTTGCGCGTTCTTGTGTGATGGACGCCACGGGCGCGATGCGCGCCGGGCGGCTGGATTCCGCGGGGAGCGAAGCGGAGCGGGGAGCCGGTTCGCGAGGCGCGGGCGGCTGTACGACTCGTACCTCTTCGTCCCTTTGGGGCTGATGTGAGACGTGCGGCTGATGGGACGGCTCGTGCCGTCGGTGGTCCCGCTCGGGCTCCGGGTCCAGTTCTGGTTCGAAGTCGTCGTCGGGGTCGAATCCGCGGCCGTCGTACCCATCGTCCTCCACGAGGCCGAGGTAGACCGCCATCTTGCGCATCGCGCCGGCCATGCTCTGAGTCCTCCGCTCTGTGGTGGATCGGCTGACGACTGCCAAGTGCCCGCGATCCACGTGGTCCTTGAATCCGCCTTTCGGCGGCAATGACCATATTTTCTGCTGTGGTCCGACTTCTTGGCGACGTTACCCGAGCCCGGGGCGGACTCCGAGTACCGCGCTGCCGACGCGCACATGTGTCGCTCCGGCCGCCACGGCCTGTTCGAGGTCCGCACTCATCCCTGCCGACACCATGGTGGCAGTCCGGTGACTCCGGCGCAGGTCGGTCGACAAAACCATCAACCGCTCGAAGGCCGCCCGTTCGCGCCCGGCGTACTCGCCGGTGAGCGGCGCGACGGTCATCAGTCCGTCGAGCCGGAGCCCCGGCGCGCCGGCCACGAGATCGGCCAACTCCCCGATCCCGTCGGGCGCGACGCCGCCCCGCTCGCCCCGGGCGCTCTCACCGGCGTCGAGTGCGACCTGGAGGAGGCATCCCAGTTCGCGCCCGGTCCGGACGGCTTCCCTGGACAGAGCCGTGACGAGCCTGGAACGGTCGACGGACTGCACGAAATGCGCGTAACCGGCCACGGAGCGCACCTTGTTGGTCTGGAGCTGACCCACGAAGTGCCAGGTGAGAGGCAGATCCGAGCAGGCCGCGGCCTTGGGGGCCGCGTCCTGGTCGCGGTTCTCGGCGACGTGCCGCACACCGAGTTCCGCGAGGAACCGCACGTCGCTCGCAGGGTAGGTCTTGGTGACCACGATCAGGGTCACCTCCTCACGTGCCCGCCCCGCGGCCGCGCACGCGTCGGCGATACGCCGTTCCACCTTCGCCAGATTTGCGGCGAGTTCGTCCTTACGGTCCGTCATGTCCTGTCAGTCCAGCCACACATAACCCGCGAGCCGACCGGTGGTGCGGTCGCGGCGGTACGAGAAGTGATCACGCGACTCCAGCGTGCACACCGGCGACTGCTCCCGGTCACGCACTCCGAGCCGTTCGAGCTGGGCGTGCACTCCGGCGCTCACGTCGACCGCCGGCGTGCCCCAACTGGTTTCGGCGTACGCCGCCGGCTCGACGGCGGACACCTCGGCGCGCATCGCCTCGGGCACCTCGTAACACCGGCCACAGACGGTGGGCCCGGTGCGGGCGACGATCCGGGAGGGCTCGGCGCCCAGTTCCGTCATCGCGCGCAGCGCGGCCGGCACGACTCCGGCGATCATGCCGGGCCGGCCCGCGTGGGCCGCCGCGACGATTCCCGCGGCGGGGTCGGCGAGCAGCACCGGCACGCAGTCGGCGGTGAGCACGGCGAGGGCGAGGCCCCGGCGGGTGGTGACGATCGCGTCGACCGACGGGATCTCGGCCGACGAGCCCCAGGGTCCGTCCACCACCGCCACGTCGGCCCCGTGCACCTGGTTCATCCAGACGACCCGGTCCGGCTCCACACCCAGGTGCTTGGCGGTCAGGTCCCGGTTGGCGCGTACGGCACCGGGATCGTCGCCGACCGCTCCGCCGAGGTTGAGCTCCTCATACGGAGCGGCGCTCACCCCGCCCCACCGGTCGGTGAAGCCGAAGTGCGCGCCGCTCGCGCTTTCGCGCTGTCCTATCACGACTGAAGGATCACTTGAGGAAGTCCGGTACGTCCAGTTCCTCGGCCGCGCTGTCCGAGTAGGTCCGCGGCGCCGGCGGGACCGGCGGGGCGACCGGGATGTCCTTGACCGGCTCGGGCGCGGGCTCCGGGTCCTCCTTCGGAGTCACGCTGCCGAGCGACCCGAAGGACGGACGGCTCTCGGTCTGCCGGACCGGTGCCGGCTCCTCGCGCTTGGCCGAGGACGAGCCGAGGACGTTGTCCCGCTTGGCGGGCGGCTGGCCCCCGTCGAAGCCGGCCGCGATCACGGTGACCCGCACCTCGTCGCCGAGGGCGTCGTCGATCACCGCGCCGAAGATGATGTTGGCCTCGGGGTGGGCCGCCTCGCTCACCAGCTGGGCGGCCTCGTTGATCTCGAACAGACCGAGGTCGGAGCCACCGGAGATGGAGAGCAGCACGCCGCGGGCGCCGTCGATGGACGCCTCCAGCAGCGGCGAGGAGATCGCCATCTCGGCAGCCGCCACCGCCCGGTCGTCGCCGCGGGCCGAGCCGATGCCCATGAGGGCCGAGCCCGCCTCGGACATGACCGACTTGACGTCGGCGAAGTCGAGGTTGATGAGGCCCGGGGTGGTGATGAGGTCGGTGATGCCCTGGACACCGGAGAGCAGGACCTGGTCGGCCGACTTGAAGGCGTCCAGCACCGAGACCTGGCGGTCCGAGATGGACAGCAGCCGGTCGTTCGGGATGACGATGAGGGTGTCGACCTCTTCGCGGAGTTCGGCGATGCCGTCCTCGGCCTGGTTCGCGCGGCGCCGTCCCTCGAAGGTGAACGGGCGCGTGACCACGCCGATGGTGAGGGCACCGAGCGAGCGGGCGATGTTGGCCACGACGGGCGCGCCGCCGGTGCCGGTGCCGCCGCCTTCACCGGCTGTCACGAAGACCATGTCGGCCCCCTTGAGGACCTCCTCGATCTCCTCGCGGTGGTCCTCGGCGGCCTTGCGGCCCACGGCCGGGTTGGCTCCGGCGCCGAGTCCGCGGGTGAGTTCACGGCCGACGTCCAGCTTGACGTCGGCGTCGCTCATCAACAGAGCTTGCGCGTCGGTGTTGATGGCGATGAACTCGACGCCCTTGAGACCGACCTCGATCATCCGGTTGATGGCATTGACACCACCGCCGCCGACACCGATGACTTTGATGACTGCGAGGTAGTTCTGCGGTGCTGCCACGTCGAAGGCCTCTCGCCTCGAGTTACGTGTCGCCGAATCAGCGTGACGCCCTGCGCCCCGCGACCCGACGACTGATGCCGAATGGGACGGTCCGTATCGCCGACCCGAACCCTAACCCTGAAGTTTAGGGTTACCAGTGTGTCCGTTCCTTGGAGTCTTCTGAACAGGACACTAAGTCGACAAGTGGCGCGCGTTCAACGAACACGCCGAACCTCCCGTTTTTCTTTTCACCCTATGTGATCAGCCGTAGCACTGCCCAACCAGGGTGCTGGCCTGCGCGTATGTGCGTCAACTCGCTGATGACGCGGGCGCGGTGGGGACGCTCACGTCGAAGTACCCCGCATCGGGCGATGCTTTCATCAAAGCGGTGAGCGTACGGGCCTTCGCGGCGCCCTTCTCGCTGCTTCCCCAGACGACCGTACGACCGCCCGTCAGCTCCAGCGAGATGGCGTCGTAGGAACGGACCTTGACGGTCTGTGTCCGGCGGGCGACGGCGGCCGGAAGCGCGCGGGCGACGGCGACGGCCTCGCGCACCAGCCGGGGTTCGCCGAAGCGGCGCAGGCTGGCGGCGGCGGAGCCGGACCGGGCGAGCGTCAATTCCAGCGCCGGGACGCCTTTCGGAGCTTCGGAAACCGTGGCGTAGCGGACACCGTCGTCGTCCACTTCGACGAACTTTCCGCCCTTTTGGACAATCAGAACCGGAGTCCGCTCAACCACTTTCAGGTCGATTCCATGGGGCCAGGAGCGGACCACGTCAACCGCGTCAATTCGGGGCAATTTCCGGCGCAGTCGCGTCTCGATCGCGTCGGTGTCGACGGAAATCAGCGGCTTCCCGAACGGAACCTCGGCCGCCGCTTCGACCTGAGCCGGTGTCAGGACGCGGGTGCCGGAGACGGAGACGTGCTCGGCGCGCAGCCAGTCGGAGCCGTAGAACAGCCAGACGGCCGGGATGCCGAGGAAGACCAGGACGAGGCCCAGGAGGACGACCACCCGGAGCCGGGCGCGCCTCGAGCGCAGGCGGGGCGGCGGGCCGGACGACTTCTGCTTGCGTTCACCGCGTTCGGCGGTGGTCGATCCGGCCACGCTCCCCTGCCTTCCGTCATACAGTCCTATCGGTGTGCACGGTTGGCGGCGATCGCCTCGTACACCATGCCGACGAGCAGGTCGTCGGCGTCCCGGCGGCCGAACTCGGCGGCGGCCCGGGACATCTGGTACAGCCGGTGCGGGTCGGCGAGCACGGGCAGGACGTTCTGCTGGACCCACTCGGGCGTCAGCTCCGCGTCGTCGACCAGCAGTCCGCCGCCGGCCTTGACCACCGGCTGGGCGTTGAGCCGCTGTTCGCCGTTGCCGATGGGCAGCGGGACGTAGGCGGCCGGGAGCCCGACGGCGGAGAGTTCGGCGACGGTCATCGCGCCCGCGCGGCAGAGCATCATGTCGGCCGCGGCGTACGCGAGGTCCATCCGGTCCAGGTAACTTACCGGCACATAGGGGGGCATTCCCGGCATCTGCTGGACCTGCGGCAGTTCGTTCTTCAGGCCGACCGCGTGCAGGATCTGGATTCCGGCCTGCTGGAGCCAGGGAGCGACCTGCTGGACGACCTCGTTCAGGCGGCGGGCGCCCTGCGAGCCGCCGGTGACCAGCAGCGTGGGCAGGTTCGGGTCGAGCCCGAACGCGGCCCGGGCCTCGGGGCGGACGGCCGCCCGGTCCAGGGTGGCGATGGAGCGGCGCAGCGGGATGCCGATGTAGCGGGCGCCCCGCAGCTTGCTGTCGGGCGTGGAGACGGCGACCTGGCTGGCGTACCGCGAGCCGATCTTGTTGGCCAGGCCCGGGCGGGCGTTGGCCTCGTGGATCACGATCGGCACGCCCAGGCGCTTGGCCGCGAGGTAGCCGGGCAGCGCGACGTAGCCGCCGAAGCCGACCACGGCGTCCGCCCTGGTGCGCTCCAGGATCTGCTCGGTCGCCTTGATGGTGCCGCGCAGCCGGCCGGGGACCGTGATCAGCTCCGGGGTGGGCTTGCGCGGCAGCGGGACGGCGGGGATCAGCGCGAGTTCGTACCCGCGCTCGGGTACGAGACGGGTCTCGAGGCCGCGCTCCGTGCCCAGGGCCGTGATGCCCACGCTCGGGTCCTGCCTGCGCAGGGCGTCCGCGAGGGCGAGCGCGGGCTCGATGTGGCCCGCGGTTCCTCCGCCGGCGAGTACGACATGCACCGAAATTCACCGCTCTCCGGACGAGCGCGCCGCCGAGGCACGCCGTCGCATCGTGTTCCATCTCCGGGGACTCCGACCGGAACCGGTGCCCCCCGCCCCCCGCTTTCTACCAAAGCGGGGTTGCCGCATCGCAAGCGCCATCCGCGCAGCGGGGTCCTGACGCGCGAAGGCGATCAGCAGCCCGATGGCGAACATGGTCGGCAGCAGGGCGGACCCCCCGTAGGAGAACAGCGGGAGGGGGACGCCGGCGATCGGCAGCAGACCGAGCACCGCACCGATGTTGATCACGGCCTGGGCCGTGATCCAGGTGGTCACGCCTCCCGCGGCATACCTCACGAAGGGGTCCTCCGTGCGTCCGGCCACGCGGATACCCGCATAGCCTAGAGCCGCGAAGAGGGCGAGCACCGACAGCGTCCCCGCCAGGCCCAGTTCCTCACCGGTGACGGCGAAGATGAAGTCGGTGTGGGCTTCGGGTAGTTGGCCCCATTTCTCCACACTCGCGCCCAGCCCGGAACCGAAGATTCCGCCCGATGCGAGGGCGTAGATCCCGTGCACGGCCTGCCAGCAGTCGACGGGTCCCGACTGGGGTTCGGTGGCGCCCAGGCACTGCAGGCGGGCCATGCGGTTGGGGCTGGTCTTGATGAGGATCAGGCCGAGCACGGCGGCGATCGACAGCACCCCGGCGAACAGCCGCGTGGGGGCTCCGGCCAGCCAGAGCAGGCCGAACAGGATGGCCGTGAGGATGATGGCGGTGCCCATGTCGCCGCCGATCATGATCAGGCCGAGCAGCATGAAGGCGGCCGGGACCAGCGGCACGAGCATGTGCTTCCACTGGTTCAGCAGCCTCTTGTCCTGCTTGCGGGCGAGCAGGTCGGCGCCCCACAGCACCAGGGCGAGCTTGCCGAACTCGCTGGGCTGGATCTGGAAGGAGCCGCCGAGGGAGATCCAGTTCTGGTTGCCGTTGACCGACACCCCTATCCCGGGGACCTGCACCAGGGCCATGAGGAAGACGGCGCCCGCGAGGATGGGGTAGGCGAGGGCCCGGTGGAGTCTCACCGGCATCCGCGACGCCGCGAGCAGCAGTCCGGTGCCGATGCCCGCCGCGAGCAGCTGTTTGCGGAAGAAGTACGAACCCGGCAGCGACATCTGCAGTGCGGTGATCTGGGAGGCCGAGTAGACCATGACCAGTCCCAGCACGGTGATCAGCAGACTGCCACCGAGGATCAGGTAGTAGGCGGTCAGGGGCCGGTCCCAGCCCCTGCGGACACGGGTGTAGAGGCCCAGGACGCCGCTCTCGTGCGCGAGCCGTGGCGCGACGGGGCGTTTGGGTGTGCGGGGGGTCGGAGGCCGTCCGGTGCGGCTGGTGGGCATCGCGGCTCACCCTCCCGTGCCGGAGGGGGACGGTGCGAGGTGCACGCCCCCAGGCCGCTCGGGCACCAGCCACATCCGTGTCACGCGTCCCTCCCAGGTACGCCCGGCTCCGCCGCCGGGCGAGGCGGACCCGGGTCAGCCGTCGGCGGAGCCGAGCTCACGGACGGCGTCCGCGAAGGCGTCCCCGCGCTTGTTGTAGTTGGCGAACATGTCCATGGAGGCACAGGCCGGAGCCAGCAGCACCGTGTCGCCCGGCGACGCGAGTTTCCGCGCCTCCTGGACCGCCGCGCGCATCGCCCCAGTGTCGGTCCGGTCGAGGTCGACGACGGGTACCTCCGGGGCGTGTCGCGCCAGGGCTTCCCGGATGAGGGCGCGGTCCGCGCCGATCAGCACGGCGGCCCGCAGCCGCTTCGCCGACTTGGCGACCAGCTCGTCGAAGGTCGCGCCCTTTGCGAGCCCGCCCGCGATCCACACGATCGGTTCGTACGCCGCCAACGAGGCTTCCGCAGCATGGGTGTTGGTGGCCTTGGAGTCGTCGATCCAGGCGACGCCGTCCACGTCCGCGACGTGCGCGATGCGGTGTGCGTCCGGGGTGAACGCCCGCAGACCGTCCCGTACGGCCGCGGCGGGCACGCCGTAGGCGCGGGCGAGGGCCGCGGCCGCGAGGGCGTTGGCGATGTTGTGCGGGGCCGGCGGATTCACGTCGGCGACCTCGGCGAGCTCCTGGGCGTTCTTCTGCCGGTTCTCGACGAAGGCGCGGTCGACCAGGAGGCCTTCCACCACACCGAGTTGGGAGGGCGCCGGGGTGCCGAGGGTGAAGCCGACGGCACGGCAGCCCTCCTCGACGTCGGCCTCGCGGACCAGGTCCTCGGTGGCTTTGTCGGCCACGTTGTAGACGCAGGCGACGCGGTTGCCCTCGTAGATGCGGCCCTTGTCCGCGGCGTACGCCTCCATGGAGCCGTGCCAGTCGAGGTGGTCGGGGGCGAGGTTCAGCACGGCGGCCGAGTGGGCGCGCAGGGACGGCGCCCAGTGCAGCTGGTAGCTGGACAGCTCCACGGCCAGGACGTCGTACTGCTCTTCTCCCAGCACCGCGTCCAGGAGGGACACTCCGATGTTGCCGACGGCGGCGGTGCGCAGGCCCGCCGCCTTCAGGATCGACGCCAGCATCTGGACGGTGGTGGTCTTGCCGTTGGTGCCGGTGACGGCGAGCCAGTCGGCGGCGTCGGGGCCGCGCAGGCGCCAGGCCAGTTCGACGTCGCCCCAGACCGGGACGCCCGCCTGCCGCGCCGCGGCGAACAACGGCTTGTCCGGCTGCCAGCCGGGCGCGGTGACGATCAGGTCGGTGCCCTCCGGCAGCGTCGCGCCGTCTCCGAGGCGGACGGTGACGCCGAGCGCCTCCAGGTCGGCCGCCTGCGCCCGCGCGCGCTCGTCGGCGCCGTCGTTGACGACCGTGACGATCGCGCCGAGGCCGTGCAGCACCTTGGCCGCCGGGACGCCGGAGACGCCGAGTCCGGCCACGGTGACGTGCTTGCCCTGGAAGTCGAAGGGCTCCGAGGTGGTCACTTGTCCGCTGCCCATCCTGCGTAGAAGAGGCCGAGTCCGACGATGACACAAATGCCCTGGATGATCCAGAAGCGGACCACGACGAGCACTTCGGACCAGCCCTTGAGTTCGAAGTGGTGCTGGAGTGGCGCCATCCGGAAGACGCGCTTTCCGGTGAGGCGGAACGAACCGACCTGGATCACCACGGACATGGTGATCAGCACGAACAGGCCGCCGAGGATGGCGAGCAGCAGCTCGGTGCGGGAGCAGATCGCGAGGCCCGCGAGCACACCGCCGAGCGCGAGCGAACCGGTGTCGCCCATGAAGATCTTGGCCGGCGAGGTGTTCCACCACAGGAAGCCGAGGCAGGCGCCCATCAGCGCGGAGGCCACCACCGCGAGATCGAGCGGGTCACGCACCTCGTAACACGCGCCGGGGTTGGTCAGGGTCTGGGAGTTGGCGCAGGACTCCTGGAACTGCCAGACACCGATGAAGGTGTAGGCGCCGAAGACGAGCACCGAGGCGCCGGTGGCCAGACCGTCCAGACCGTCGGTCAGGTTCACGCCGTTCGACATGGCGAGGATCATGAACAGCGCCCAGACCACGAACAGCACGGGGCCGATCGTCCAGCCGAAGTCCGTGATGAACGACAGCTTCGTGGAGGCCGGGGTGTTGCCGCGGTTGTCCGCGAACTGCAGCGACAGCACCGCGAAGCTGACGCCGACGATCAGCTGGCCGGCCATCTTCGCCTTGGCGCGCAGACCGAGCGAACGCCGCTTGACGATCTTGATGTAGTCGTCGAGGAAGCCGACCAGGCCCATGCCCACCATGAGGCCGAGCACCAGCAGGCCCGAGAAGGTCGGTGCCGCGTCGACGTCCGGGTCCAGGTAGCCGGTGATCACCTTGGCCAGGAAGTACGCGGCCACCGTCGCCAGGATGAAGGCGATACCGCCCATGGTCGGCGTACCGCGCTTGCTGGCGTGCTCGCGCGGGCCGTCGTCGCGGATGTACTGGCCGTAGCCCTTGCGGGCGAGCAGCTTGATCAGCAGCGGGGTCCCGACCAGGGTCAGGAAGAGGCCAATGACTCCTGCGAACAGGATCTGCTTCATCATCGGGCGGAAACCTCACCCTCGGCACCGGACTCGAGGAGCGCCTGCGCCACGCTCTCCAGACCGACCGAACGGGACGCCTTCACGAGCACGACGTCCCCCGGGCGCAACTCGCTGCGCAACAGGTCGACCGCCGCCTGTGCGTCGGACACGTGCACCGACTCCTCACCCCACGAACCCTCGTTATATGCGCCCAGTTGCAGCCAGGCGGCTTCCCTGCCACCGACCGCGACGAGCTTGCTGACGTTGAGCCGGACGGCGAGCCGTCCGACCGCGTCGTGCTCGGCGAGAGCCTCGTCCCCGAGCTCGGCCATCTTGCCGAGCACCGCCCACGTACGACGCCCCTTTCCGATGGCCACGAGCGCGCGCAGCGCGGCCTTCATCGACTCGGGGTTCGCGTTGTAGGCGTCGTTGACGACCGTCACGCCGTCCGGGCGCTCGGTGACCTCCATCCGCCAGCGGGAGAGGGAGCCCGCCTCGGAGAGCGCGACGGCGATCTCGTCAGCGGACATGCCCAACTCGTGGGCGACGGCGGCCGCGGCGAGCGCGTTCGACACGTGGTGCTCACCGTACAGGCGCATGGTCACATCACTTGCACCGGAGGGTGTGTGAAGCCTGAACGAGGGCTGTCCGGTGTCCGTGAGTCGCACGTTCTCGGCAGAGACGTCCGCTTCGCCCGACTCTCCGAAAAAGAGCACCTTCGCCTTCGTACGGGAGGCCATGGCCCGTACGTAGGGGTCGTCCGCGTTGAGGATCGCGGTGCCGCCCTCGGCCTCGGACGGCAGGGCCTCGACGAGTTCGCCCTTGGCCTGCGCGATCTGCTCGCGGCCGCCGAACTCGCCGATGTGGGCGCTGCCGACGTTGAGGACGAGACCGACCTTCGGGGGTGTCAGGCCGGTGAGGTAGCGGATGTGCCCGATGCCGCGGGCGCCCATCTCCAGGACGAGGAACCGCGTCTCCTCGGTGGCGCTGAGCGCGGTCAGCGGCAGCCCGATCTCGTTGTTGAGCGAGCCGGGCGTGAACACCGTGGGGGCCTTGCGCTGCAGCACCTGCGCGATGAGGTCCTTGGTGCTGGTCTTGCCCGCCGAGCCGGTGAGGGCGACGAGGGTCGCGCCGAGCCGCTGTACGACGTGCCGCGCGAGGGCACCGAGGGCGCTCTGGACGTCGTCCACGACGATCGCGGGGACGCCGACGGGCCGGGTGCCGAGCACGGCCACCGCTCCCGCCTCGACGACCGCCGCCGCGAAGTCGTGGCCGTCCACGCGTTCCCCGGCGAAGGCCACGAACAGGCTGCCCGGTCCCGCCTCTCGGGAGTCCCGGACCACCGGACCGGTGACCTGGACGGACGGATCCGGTATGTCGTGCGTCTGCCCGCCGACGACTTCTGCGATCTCGGCGAGGGAGAGGGCGATCACAAGTTCATCCCCTGGGTCTTCTGGATTTTCATCCCTGGGTGTTCTGAATGGCTTCGCGGAGCACCTGGCGGTCGTCGAAGGGGCGGACCACCCCGGCGATGTCCTGGCCCTGCTCGTGTCCCTTGCCGGCGACCAGGACGGTGTCGCCGGGCTCGGCGCGGGCCACGGCGGCGGCGATCGCCGCGGCCCGGTCCTCGAAGACCTGCACCTCGCCGCGCTCGTGCGCGGGCACGGACGCCGCGCCCTGGAGCATCGTGGCGAGGATCGCGAGGGGGTCCTCGCCGCGGGGGTTGTCGGAGGTCAGCACGGCGGTGTCGGCGAGCCGCGCCGCGGCCGCGCCCATGGGCTCGCGCTTGGTCCGGTCCCGGTCGCCACCGCAGCCGAGGACGATGTGCAGCCTGCCCTCGGTGACCTTGCGCAGGGCGCGCAGCACGGACTCGACGGCGTCGGTCTTGTGGGCGTAGTCGACGACCGCGAGGTAGGGCTGCCCGGCGTCCACGCGCTCCAGGCGGCCCGGGACACCCGGCACGGCGGCGACGCCGTCGGCGGCGGCCTGCGGGTCGAGGCCGGCCACGGCGAGGGCGACGATCGCGGCGAGCGTGTTGGCCACGTTGAACGGGCCGGGCAGCGGCGACTTGGCGGCGATCCGCTCGCCCTTGGGGCCGATGACGGTGAACGTCGAGTCCAGCCGGCCGACCCGGACGTCCTCGGCACGCCAGTCCGCGTCGGGATGACCCTCGGCGGAGTAGGTGACGACCGGGACGGTGGCCTCGTTCGCCAGCCGGCGGCCGTACTCGTCGTCGACGTTGACCACACCGAGTTTGCCGCGCTCCGGCGTGAACAGCTGCGCCTTGGCCTGGAAGTAGTCCTCCATGCCCGAGTGGAACTCCATGTGTTCCGGGCTGAGGTTGGTGAAGACGCCGATGTCGAAGACGCAGCCGTCGACCCGGCCGAGAACCAGGGCGTGGCTGGAGACCTCCATGGCGACCGCGTCCACACCGCGTTCGCGCATGACGGCGAACAGGGCCTGGAGGTCGGTGGCTTCGGGGGTGGTGCGCTCGGACTTGATGCGCTCGTCGCCGATACGCATCTCGACCGTGCCGATCAGGCCGGTGGACCTGACCGTCTTCAGGCCGCCTTCGACGAGGTAGGCGGTGGTGGTCTTGCCCGAGGTGCCGGTGATGCCGATCTGGAGCAGGTCCCGGCCGGGGTGGCCGTAGATCGTGGCGGCCAGCTCGCCCATCTGCGCGCGCGGGTCGTCGACGACCAGGACCGGCAGACCGGACGCGGCGGCGCGCTCGGCGCCCGTCGGGTCGGTCAGCACGGCGGCGGCACCGAGGCCCGCGGCCTGGTTGACGAAGTCGGCGCCGTGCACCCGGGCCCCCGGGAGGGCGGCGTACAGGTCGCCGGGGCGCACGGCGCGCGAGTCGTGGGTGATGCCCGTGACCTCGGCGGTGCTCTCCGGCCTGGGAGCACCCAGCTGACCGGCGAGTTCCGCGAGGGGTGTGGCGGAGACCTGAACCGGCCTGGGCGGCCCGGGGTATGTCACGGGATGGCCCTTCTGGGTGGTTTGGGACTGATCAGCGTGTGGCACGGCGGTGAGCGTACCGGGCGTACCCGCCTCCGGGCGAAGTGAGGGGCCGGTGCTGCTGTGGTTGCCGGGGTCGGGGGTGATCGTCGTCACGGAGGCGGTCCTGGTGGCTCGGTGGGGCTGAGTGCTGATCAGGGCGGGTCGGCCCTGATCACTGCTGGAAGGAGACGGGCAGTTTCGCGGCCTTGGCGCCGGTCGGCGGGACCTGGAGGGACTTCAGTGCGAACTCCATGACCTTCTTGTAGACGGGTCCGCAGATCTGCCCGCCGAAGTAACTGCCCTGAGTGGCGTTCTGGATGGCGCAGTAGACGGTGATGCGCGGCTTGTCGGCGGGTGCGAACCCGGCGAACGAGGAGGTGTAGCCGTGGTACTTGCCGGTGGCCGGATCCACGCGGTTGGCGGTACCCGTCTTGCCCGCCACGCGGTAGCCGGGGATGCGCGCCTTGGTGCCGGTGCCCTCCTCGTCGTCCACGACGGACTCCAGCATCTGGGCGAGGGTCTTCGCCGTCTTCTCGCTGACGACCCGGTTCTTCTCGGGTTTCGGGGCGGGGGTGAACTGGCCGTCGGGGCCTCTGGTGCCGCGTACGAGGGTGGGCTGGATGCGGACGCCGCCGTTGGCGATGGTCGAGTACACGGAGGCCGCCTGCATGGCGTTGATGGAGACGCCCTGGCCGAAAGGGATCGTGTACTGCTGCGAGGTCGACCACTTGTCGGGCGGGGCGAGGATGCCCTTGGTCTCGCCCGGGAAGCCGAGCCCGGTGTAGCCGCCCAGGCCGAACTTGCGCAGGTAGTCGTAGAGGACCTTGTTGGCCTGGGCCTGGGTCTTGCCGAGCTGGCCGGTGGCGAGGATGGTGCCGATGTTGCTGGACTTGGCGAGGACGCCGTTGAGCGTGAGGTACCAGGTCGGGTGGTCGATGTCGTCCTTGAAGAGCCGGTCGCCGCGGTGCAGCCGGTTGGGCACGACCACGTGTGTCCCGGGTGTGGCGACGTTCTGCTGGAGGACGGCCGCCATCGACATGACCTTGGCCGTGGAACCGGGCTCGAAGGCGTCCTGGACGGCGGCGTTGCCGAGGGCGGCCGGGTCGGCGTCGGACAGGTCGTTCGGGTCGAAGCCGGGCGAGTTGGCCATGGCCAGGACCTGCCCGGTGCGGGTGTCCTGGACGATGACGTAGCCGCGGTCGGCGGCGGATTCCTTCACCTGCTCGCTGATGGCGTTCTGGGCGGCCCACTGGATGTCGCGGTCGATGGTGAGCTCGACGTCGCTGCCGGGGACGGCGGGTGTCTCGGTGGAGCCCGCGGTGGGCACGAGACGGCCCCCGGACTGGGCGTAGCGGATCTTGCCGTCCTTGCCGGCGAGCTTCTTGTCCAGCTGCAGTTCGATGCCGCCGCCGGGCTTGCCCTCGCCGTTGACCCAGCCCAGTATCCCGGCGGCGAGGTCGCCGCCGGGGTACACGCGCTTGCTGGTGGCGACGGAGAAGACGCCGGACAGGACGTTGGGCGTGGACTTGTCCGTCTCGGCCTTCTTGCCGAGTGCGGACTTGAGGTCCTTGATCTGCTTCCAGACCTGCGGGGTCTGGCGGGAGGCCAGCTTGACGTAGCGCAGGGCGGTGTTCTTCGGACGCAGCTTCCTGACCAGGTCCTCCTGCTCCTGGCCGAGGATCGGCGCGAGGAGTGCCGCCGCCTGCTCGGGCCCGTCGGCGATCTTCAGCATGCCGGGGGCGAACATCGTGGGGTCCGCGGTGATGTCGTAGGCGTCCTCGCTGGTCGCGAGGGCCACACCGGACCGGTCGGTGATCTCGCCCCGGTCCGCCGCCAGGACCTGCCCGACGTACCGGTTCTGCTCGGCCTTGGCGGCGTACGTGCTCGCGTCGACGGCCTGCACCTGGAAGAGCCGTACGACGAAGGCGGCCAGGACCAGGGTCAGCGCGAGTCCCACCAGCCGCAGGCGGGGGCGGGGGCTGCCCAGCCGCAGTGGCTTGGGCGCTCCCGGGCGGCCCTGTCCCGGGCGCCGGGCCGGGCCGGCGCCGGGGCCGGGGCGGCGCCGGGCGTCGGGGCGGACGGGCCGTGCGGGGCCGGGCACGCGGCGACGCGGCGGTTGCCTGTCGGACACTTCCGTCACCTGCCGGGGGTCGGGGCGAGGCCGTTGGGCATGGCCTCGGGGGCGAGGACCAGAGGGGTGTGCGCGGCGGGCCGCCGGGCACCGGGAGCGGCGCTGGGGACGCCCTTGACGGTGCCGTCAGGGTCGAGGAAGGCGGGGTCGCCGCCGGGCACCATGCCGAGCTCGCGGGCGCGGCGCTGCAGGGCGTCGGGGGCGGAGTAGGCGTCGATGTCCCGCTGGAGGGCCTGCTCCTCGTCGGTGAGGTTCTTGGTTCCGCGCTGGAGGTCGTCGAGCTGGAACGCGCCTTCGCTGAGGGCTGAGTTCAGCACCAGGAGGGCGATGAGACCGCCGCCGAGGAGGAGGACCACGAGGAGGACGAAAGGCGTGCGGGCCGCCTGTCCGGGGCCGGTCGGGAGGAGCCGCGCGAGCCGGGCCGCCCTCCCCTTCAGTTCGGGTTTGCCGCTCACGCACGCTCCCTCGGTCCGGCCTGCACACGCCTCACTCGACGTCCTCCCTGATGCGCTGGGCCCCGCGCAGTCGCGCCGGTGCCGCCCGCCGGTTCTCGGCGATCTCCTCTTCGGTGGGGAGTTCGGCACCGCGGGTGAGCAGCTTGAGCCGCGGCTGGTAGCGCTCGGGGACGACGGGCAGCCCCGGTGGCGCGGTGGTGGCCGCACCCGCCGCGAAGACCTGCTTGACCAGCCGGTCCTCCAGCGAGTGGTACGACAGCACGGCGATCCGCCCGCCCACGTCGAGCGCCTTCACGGCGGCGGGGATCGCGCGTTCCAGGACGGAGAGTTCGCCGTTGACCTCGATGCGCAGGGCCTGGAAGGTGCGCTTGGCCGGGTTGCCGCCGGTGCGCTTGGCGGCCTGCGGCAGGGCGTCGCGGATCAGCTCGACCAGCCGCGCGCTGTTGCTGAACGGCTCCTTGTCCCGCTCCCGCACGATCGCGCTCACGATCCGCTTGGCCTGCTTCTCCTCGCCGTAGGCCCGCAGGATGCGCACGAGTTCGCCCGGCGGGTAGGTGTTGAGGACCTCGGCGGCACTGACGCCGGTCGTCTGGTCCATGCGCATGTCGAGGGGGGCGTCCTGGGCGTAGGCGAAACCCCGGTCGGCCTCGTCGAGCTGCATGGAGGAGACGCCCAGGTCGAACAGGACGCCCCGCACCCGCGCGATGCCGAGCCTGTCGAGCACCTCGGGGAGCTCGTCGTAGACGGCGTGGACGAGGGTGGCGCGCTCGCCATAGGGGGCGAGGCGCTCGCCGGACAGGCGCAGGGCCTCCTTGTCACGGTCGAGGGCGACGAGCCGGGCGTCGGGGAACCTCGCGAGCAGCGCCTCGCTGTGGCCGCCGAGGCCGAGGGTGCAGTCGACGACCACGGCGTCCGGGCCCTGAAGCGCGGGTGCCAGCAGATCCAGGCACCGCTGGAGCATCACCGGGACATGTCGACTCTCGCTCAAGGGGCCCTCTCAGATCCGGCACGGCCGTACGCACCGCCGGGTCCCCGCCCGCTCGTGGAACATGAGGCCTGACATGTGGCCTGCCGGCGCCGGAAGCGTCAGCCGACCGGGAGCGGGAGGAGGCCGAGCCGTACGTACGCGCCGCGCACGCGGGGAGATCGCCGGTCGTCGCCGGGGTCTCCGAAGAAATCAGTCCAGCGGGGAGAGTCTCGCCTCCCGCTTCGCGTCACTTTAGTCCACGGTGTCGCCCGGTCAATCAACCGGCCTGCGCGTCGCCGCCGTTCGCACGGGGGCCAGGACTCCACCCGTGTGGGTTACCTCACATGTCCTGCCCGGCGGCATTCTTTGTTCACTTCCACAGGAGGCCCGGACGGGGTGTGACCAGTAACGTCATGAGTATGACGACTTCTGCATCGGTACCCACGGGTTCGGAGCGCGCCACGGCGGCCGGGGGCACGGTCACCGACCGTATCGTCGAGGCGAACGCCCGGTACGCCGCCGCCTTCGGGCACGCCGGGATGGACGCCGCGCCGGCCCTGCACGTGGCCGTCGTGGCCTGTATGGACGCCCGTCTCGACACACTCGGCGCGCTGGGCCTGGAGCTCGGCGACTGCCACACCATCCGCAACGCGGGCGGCGTGGTCACCGACGACGTGATCCGCTCCCTCACCATCAGTCAGCGCAAGCTCGGCACGCGCAGCGTCGTCCTCGTCCACCACACCGGTTGCGGCATGGAGACCCTCACCGAGGACTTCCGCGGCGACCTGGAGGCCGAGGTCGGGCAACGTCCGTCCTGGGCGGTGGAGTGCTTCCAGGACGCCGAACAGGACGTACGGCAGTCCATGCAGCGGGTGCGCACCTCACCCTTCCTGCCGCACACCGACGACGTGCGCGGATTCGTGTTCGACGTGAAGACCGGCCTGCTGCGCGAGGTCGACCCGGCCTCCTGACCTGCGCGGCGGGACACGCCCACCCCGGCTCCGCCACCCGCCGCAGCTGTCGGAATCCTGTCAGTCACGCGTTCGAATGGCCGCAAGACCGACATATCGCGGCCAGTTGTCCACAGTCGAGTGACACGAAACGGTAACGGCAGCAAGAATGCGGGAGTGACGTCACGCGGAACCTTTCACGCGTGGTGTCCGTGGTTCGGGGTGGGCCGGCCCGCGTCATGCGGCGTCGGCCCGGAAAAATGGGGTATTCCGTGCTTCCTGGGAGCACGGGAAAGGCCGAGGAGCGCCGGGTGACGACCTATGACGATCGAGCGAGCCATGGGGGTCCCCCAGCCCGGGATTTCTCGCGGGTGGGGGACGATCTGACCGCCGTGGTGGAGCGCGTGCGGCAGTCGGTGGAAGGCGTGATCGAGGGCAAGCCCGAGGTCGTACGGCTCTCGCTGACCGTGCTGCTCGCCGAGGGACATCTACTGATCGAGGACGTCCCGGGTGTCGGCAAGACGATGCTGGCCAAGGCGCTGGCGCGGTCCATCGACTGCTCGGTGCGGCGCATCCAGTTCACGCCGGACCTGCTGCCGTCGGACATCACCGGCGTGTCCATATGGGACCAGCAGCGCCGTGACTTCGAGTTCAAGCCGGGCGCGATCTTCGCGCAGGTGGTGATCGGCGACGAGATCAACCGCGCCTCGCCCAAGACGCAGTCCGCGCTCCTGGAGTCGATGGAGGAGCGCCAGGTCACCATCGACGGCAAGACCTATGAGCTGCCCAGCCCCTTCATGGTGGTGGCGACGCAGAACCCGGTCGAGATGGAGGGCACCTACCCGCTGCCGGAGGCCCAGCGCGACCGCTTCATGGCCCGGGTCTCCGTCGGCTACCCGAGCGCGGAGGCCGAGCTGCAGATGCTGGACGTGCACGGCGGTGTCTCGCCGCTGCAGGACCTCCAGCCCGTGGCCCACGCGGACGAGATCCTCAAGCTCATCGAGGCGGTGCGCGGGGTGCACGTCGCCGAGCCGGTCCGGCGCTACGCCGTCGACCTGGTCGGCGCCACGCGCACCCACCCCGACCTGAGACTCGGCGCCTCCCCGCGCGCGACGCTGCACCTGCTGCGCGCGGCGAAGGCGTCCGCGGCCCTCAGCGGCCGGGAGTACGCGCTGCCGGACGACGTGCAGGCCCTCGCCGTCGCCGTCCTGGCCCACCGCCTGCTGCCCACCGCCCAGGCCCAGCTCAACCGGCGCACCGCCGAGCAGGTCGTCGAGGAGATCCTGCAGCGCACCCCGGTGCCGGCGGGGCCGCAGCAGCAGAGCGGTTTCGGCGGCCTGGGCCGTACGGCCCCGGCGTATCCCCAGCAGCCGCCGCGGAGGCTGTGATGTCGACCGCGGGGGCGGGCCGCGCGGAAGCCGACCGGGGCGAGAAGGGCGGCGTCCGCACCGCTCTGGCCGGTCTGACCACCCGCGGACGCTCGTTCCTGGCCGCCGGTGTCGCGGCCGCGATCTGCAGTTACGTGCTCGGACAGGCCGACCTGCTGCGCGTGGGGCTGCTGCTGGCGGTCCTGCCGCTGGTGTGCGCGGCGGTGCTGTACCGCACGCGCTACCGGGTCGCGGGCAGCCGCCGGCTCTCCCCCGCCCGCGTGCCCGCGGGCAGCGAGGCACGGGTCCACCTGCGGATGGACAACGTCTCGCGACTGCCCACGGGCCTGCTGATGCTCCAGGACAAGGTGCCGTACGTGCTCGGGCCGCGGCCCCGTTTCGTGCTCGACCGGGTGGAGGCGGGCGGCCGGCGCGAGGTGTCCTACCGGGTGCGCTCCGACCTGCGCGGCCGCTACCCGCTGGGCCCGCTCCAGCTGCGCCTGACCGACCCGTTCGGCATGTGCGAGCTGACCCGCTCCTTCTCGACGCACGACACCCTCACGGTCATCCCGCGCGTGGAGCCGCTGGCGCCGGTGCGTCTGGGCGGCGAGGCGCAGGGCTACGGCGACGGACGGCAGCGTTCGCTCGCCCTGGCCGGCGAGGACGACGTCATCCCGCGTGGCTACCGCTACGGCGACGACCTGCGGCGCGTGCACTGGCGTTCCACCGCCCGCCACGGCGAGCTGATGGTGCGCCGCGAGGAGCAGCCGCAGCGCGCCCGCTGCACGGTACTGCTGGACACCCGCGGCATCGCCTACCAGGGCGCGGGGCCGGACTCGCCCTTCGAGTGGGCCGTGTCGGGCGCCGCCTCGGTGCTGGTGCACATGCTCGAACGCGGCTATTCGGTACGGCTGCTGACGGACACCGGCGACGCGGTGCCCGGCGAGGGCGGTGACGGCTTCGCGGGCGCCATCCAGGGGTCGGCGGACGCGGCCGGGCTGATGATGGACACCCTCGCGGTGATCGACCATTCCGACGGCGCGGGCCTGTCCCGGGCCTACGACGTGCTGCGCAGCGGGAACGAGGGGCTGCTGGTGGCCTTCCTCGGCGACTTGGACGAGGAGCAGGCGGCCGTGCTGGGGCGGATGCGACAGCGCAGCCCGGGGGCGGTCGCCTTCGTGCTGGACAGCGACACCTGGGGGCGGGAACCGAGCGATGTGCCCGGCCCGTCGGACAGGAGCGAAGACCGGCTGCGCATGCTGCGCGAGGCGGGCTGGACGGCCCTGCACGTGCCGCAGGGTGCCGCCATGGACGAGCTGTGGCGGCTGGCGGACCGGGAGCGCAGGGGCGTGGCCGCCACGAGCGGCGGGGAGGGACCGTGATGAGCGGGCGGGTACGACTGACGCTGGGCGCCTGGGCGGCCACGCTGATGGCCGCGTGCGCCCTGCTGCCCCTCGTCCGGCCGGCCACGTGGATCGTGCAGGCGGCTTTCCTGCTGGCGCTGCAGTCCGGCGTGGGAGCCGCTGCCCGCCGGGTGCCGCTGGCCCGGCCGGTGACGGTGGCGGCACAGGCCGTGGTCACCGTGCTGCTGCTGACCTTCGTGTTCGCGCGTGAGCAGGCCCTGGCCGGCCTGATCCCGGGACCGCAGGCTGTCGACCGCTTCGCGGTTCTGCTCCAGCAGGGCGGTGACGACATCGCGCGGTACGCGATACCGGCGCCCCTGGAGTCCGACGGCATACGGCTGATGCTGCTGGGCGGGGTACTGATCATCGGGCTGCTGGTGGACACCCTCGCGGTGACCTTCCGCAGCGCCGCTCCGGCCGGTCTGCCCCTGCTCGCCCTGTACTCCGTGGCGGCGGGGCTGTCTGACGGGGACGCGGACTGGCTGTGGTTCCTGGTGGCGGCGGCCGGTTATCTGATGCTGCTGCTGGCCGAGGGGCGGGACCGGCTCTCGCAGTGGGGACGGGTCTTCGGCGGTGCCGCCCGCACGGCGGGCGGGGAGCCGAGCGGCGCCCTCGCCCCGGTCCGCACCGGCCGGCGCATCGGCGTGGTCGCGCTGGGCATCGCCCTGGTGGTGCCGCTCGGCCTGCCCGCGATGAACGGCGGTCTGCTGGACACCGTGGGAGCGGGCGCGGGCGGCGGATCCGGCGGCGGGGGCACGATCTCCGCCGTGAACCCGCTGGTGTCGCTGCGGGACAGCCTGAACGCGGACGAGGACCAGCAGGTCCTGTCCGTGCGGACCAAGTCGCCGGACCTCTCGGACCTGTATCTGCGGATCGTGTCCCTGGACGACTTCGACGGCACCACGTGGAAGCCGTCCCGGCGGTCCATCACCGCCGTCCCCGACGGCGCCTTCCCCGACCCGGTCGGGCTCAGCCCGGACGTCAAGCGCACGGAGTTCGACACCACGATCACGGCGGCCGGCTGGTACGCCCAGGACTGGCTGCCCATGCCGTACCCGCCGAGCGGCGTGCGCATCAGCGGCAACTGGCGCTACGAGCCGCAGGGCATGACGCTGGTCGGCGACCACGGGCAGAACACCCGCGGCCTGACGTACCAGGTCAAGAGCCTGGACGTACAGCCGACGGCGGAGCAGCTCGCCTCGGCCGGACCGGCGCCCGCGGACATCGAGCGCGCCTTCACGAAACTGCCCGACTCGCTGCCGTCGGTGGTGGCCCGCACCGCCCGCACGGTCACCGCGGGCGCGGCCGACCCGTACGACCAGGCGGTCAAGCTGCAGGACTGGTTCGCCGTGACCGGCGGCTTCGAGTACGACACGCAGGTGCAGGTCGGCAGCGGCTCGCAGGCGATCGCCCGCTTCCTGAAGGACAAGCAGGGCTTCTGCGTGCACTTCTCCTTCGCGATGGCGGCGATGGCCCGTTCCCTGGGCATACCGGCCCGGGTGGCGGTGGGCTTCGCGCCGGGTTCCCCGCAGGCGGACGGCTCGGTGTCGGTGGGGCTGCGGGACGCGCACGCATGGCCCGAGCTCTACTTCGAGGGCGTGGGATGGACCCGCTTCGAGCCGACTCCGAACCGCGGCTCGATTCCGTCCTACACCCTGCCCGACAACCCCGGCAGTTCGGTGCCGGACCCCTCGCGTCCCTCCCAGTCGGCGTCGACCGCGCCCTCCGCGGCACCCTCGGTGAGCGAGACCTGCACGCCGGAGCAGAAGAAGCTGGACGGCGGTTGCGCGAGTGAATCGCCGCAGGCGGCGCTGCCCACGGACGACGACGGCCCGAAGTGGTACGCGTTCCTCGTGTGGGCCCTGGCCGGCCTCGCCGTCCTCGCACTCCCTCTGGCCCCGATGCTGTGGCGGCTGCGGACACGGTCGGTACGGCTCGGGGCGCACGGCCGCGGCGAGGCCGACACGGCGCCGCACACCCTGGCCGTCTGGCAGGAGCTGACCGACACGGCGTGGGACTTCGGCATCACGCCGGACGAGTCACAGACACCGCGCAAGGCGGCCGCCCGTATGGTCCGCCTCGGCGATCTCGACGCGGCGGCCGCGGCCTCGGTGCACCGGGTGGCGAACGCGGTGGAGCAGGTGCTGTACGCACCGCACCCGCGACCGGTGGCGGGTCTCACGGAGGACGTCCGCCGTGCGGCGACGGGACTCGGCGCGGCGGCCGGCCGGGCGGCCAGGCTCCGCGCGCTGGTGGCCCCGCGGTCCACCGCGCGTGTGGTGTGGGCGGCGTCGGCCTGGTGGACGAGGGTCCGGGAGCGGGCGGTGGCGCTGCGGCCGACGTGGCGGAAGACCTCGGGGCAGCAGGGCTGAGGCGATGGCAGGACGCAGGATGCGGCAGGACTGAGGAGCGGCGCCAGGGGTGGCGCTGCCCGGGCCGGCCGGTGCGGATGCGCCGGCCGGCCTTGTCGCGTCAGGGACGCGCCGATCCGGCCGTGGCCCGGCATCTTTCGGGCGCATGGCGGCATGCACGCAAACGTCAGGGGGTGACCACCGAGTCGGTGGTCACCCCCTGACCTACGTGTTCACATGGTCCTGGAGAGGCTGCGTGGCGGGCTAATGGCCACCCTGTTCGTCGCGGCGCTTCTGCCAGCGCTGTTCGATGCGGTCCATCACCGAACGGCGCTGCCGACCCTGTGAGCGGGCGTGATGTCCGGCGGCACCGGACGCCTGCTCACCCGGCTTGGGGGCCTTGCGCCAGCCGGTCACGGCGAGCACCGCACAGCCCAGCATGACAAGGAAGCCCACGACGCTGAGCCACACCTGCTTGGCGACCATTCCAGCCATGAGGAGCGCGATACCTACGAGGAAGCCCGCGACCGCCTGGTAGACCCGTCGCCGGGTGTACGTGCGCAGCCCGCTTCCCTCAAGCGCTGTCGCGAACTTGGGATCTTCGGCGTACAGCGCTCGCTCCATTTGCTCGAGCATGCGCTGCTCGTGCTCCGAGAGCGGCACGGAGTCCTCCTCATCGTGCAGTCGCCGGGGCGACCCGGGGGGTCCCTTCAGGATAGGCAGGGAATCGCCCCCGTGAAACCCGCCCCTCTGCGCCAATTGACCAACCGGAACCCGCCATGGGCGTCCGGCTCGCTGAGGCTTGCATTCCCCGGCGGCCGACCCGTCATGCCGGAACGGTCTCCCTCGATCATACGGCGCGCCGTCCCCATTCGGGGGGCCTGTGGCGTACTCCATGCGCAGCCGAGGCGCTGATCAGCGGTGGTGTCCCAGGAGGAGGCTCAGGCCTCGACCGCCCCATCGGTCTCGCCGGTCCCACCGGGCCCTCCGGTTTCAGCGGCCCCACCGGTCTCGCCCAGGACGTGCAGCTGCGTGGCCACCGAGTGGAACGCGGACAGTTCGGCGGCGGCCTCCTCCAGCTTCAGCAGCGCTTCCAGGGCTCCGGGCTCGGTGTCCACGAGGACCCCGGGCACGAGGTCGGCGAAGATCCGCACGCCGTGCACGGCACCGACGCGCAGGCCCGCTCCCTCGACCAGTCCCGTGAGCTGCTCGGTGGTGAAGCGGCGCGGCACGGGGTCACCCGCACCCCATCGTCCGTTCGGGTCGTCGAGCGCCTGCCGGGCCTCCTTGAAGTGCCCGGCGAGGGCGCGGGACAGCACGGCACCGCCCAGTCCGGCGGCGAGCAGGCTGAGGACGCCCTCGGGGCGCAGGGCCGCCACCGCGTTGCGGACGCCCTCGGCCGGATCGTCCACGTACTCCAGGACGCCGTGGCACAGCACCACGTCGTAGCCACCGCGCTCGGCCACGTCGAAGAGGCCGTGGGCGTCGCCCTGGACACCCGTGACCCGGTCGGCCACGCCGGCTTCGGCGGCCCGGCGCTCCAGGGCGAACAGGGCGTTCGGGCTGGGGTCGACGACGGTGACCCGGTGGCCGAGACGGGCGACGGGCACCGCGAAGTTTCCGCTGCCGCCTCCGGTGTCGAGGACGTCCAGCGACTCCCGACCCGCGGCCTTGACCCGGCGATCGAGGGCGTCCTGGAGGACCTCCCAGACCACGGCGGTACGGAGTGAGGCGCGGGGGCGCATCGGGTCCGACACGGCAGTTGACTCCTCGGCGCGGCACCGCCTCTTGCACGGCGGCGCGAACGGGGCGTCCTCCCCGGCCCCGGCCGGGGGAGGGAGGACTTCAGGCGCCCCCCACCCTATTGCCTGGGCCGCGGTGTGCGGACGCCCCGGTCCCGGGATGCACCACGGGCCGGGCGAGCCCTGGCCGCGGTCAGCCCGCGTCCGGCATGTCACTCCCCGCGCCCGGGCCCGCCGGCTGGTCCTGGTCCTGGCGGGGCTGCGGGAGGACCGGCTGGAGGACCAGCATCCGCTCGACGAGGCGCAGGAACATCGCCACGTCGCGTATCAGGTCGTCGGCGTCCCGGCCGGTGGCCGCGCCCTGGATGCCTGCCTCGGCGCGGGCGCGGCGCCTGGCGCCCGCGGCGAACAGCGCGCTCCACTCGGTCAGTTCGGGTGCGATCTCGGGGAGCACTTCCCAGGCGCTCCGGATCTTGGCCCGGGCCCGGGGTGAGGTCTCCGGGCGGCCCCGGGCGGCGAGCACCGCCGCGGCGGTGCGCAGAGCGGCGAGGTGGGCTCGCGCGTAGCGCTCGTTCGGCGCCTCCAGGGACGTGGCCTCGTCGAGGCTGGCGCGGGCCTGGGCGAGCAGGTCGAGGGCGGCGGGTGGGGCCGTGGCCCGGCGGAGCACGGGGTGCACGTCGCTCGCCGGGCCGGTCAGTGAGGGGGCAGGGCCGGAGGCGCGGCGCCGGCGGGCGGCTGCTGCGTGATAGCTGGCCATGACGAACCTCCTGTCGTCTGGGTGACGGCACGTCCGGTCACGGAGTGCCGTATGTGACCCATCGTGAGGTATGGCACTGACAATCCGATCTGACCTGCTGTTTTGCCTCGCTCGTAGGTTCGGAGTAGTTTTTGCACTGACCAGTCAGTTCAATTTCAGGGGAGACTCGTGGGGGAACAGGCGGGAGGGGTGCGGATCGCCGCCGAGGGCCTCGGGATCAAGGGGCCACGGGGGTGGGCGGTCCGCGGGATCTCCGTCGACGCCGAGCCGGGTGCGCTCGTCGCGGTCGAGGGCCCGTCCGGGTCCGGCCGTACGTGTCTGCTGCTCGCGCTGACGGGGCGGATGAAGGTCTCGGAGGGCACGGCGGCCGTGGGCGACGCGAGGCTGCCGAAGCAGATGGCGGCCGTGCGCGGCATCAGCGCGCTGGCGCACGTCCCGGGGCTCACCGACCTCGACCCGGCGCTGACCGTCGGCGAACACCTGCGGGAACGGGCACTGCTCCAGCGTCGCTTCGGCGCATCGCTGCGCGGACTGCTGCGGCCCCGCCGCGAGCGGGCGGCCGAGGCCGAACAGCGCGTCGGCGCCGCGCTGGAGGCGGCCGGGCTCGACGTGGAGTCCCTGCCCAAGGGGCCGCGCACGGCCGTACGGGACCTGGAGCGCCTGGAGGCGCTGCGGTTGTCGATCGCGCTCGCCCTGGTCGGCGGGCCGCGGCTGCTCGGCGTCGACGACGCCGACCTCAAGCTCTCGGACGGTGAGCGGGAGGAGGTCCACGCCCTGCTCAGGTCCCTGGCCGACGCCGGGACGACGGTCGTGGCGGTGTGCAGCGAGGCACCCGAGGGTGCCGTCAGGGTCTCCACCGCGCAGAGCCATGAAGCCCCGGACCCCGGGGACGCCCACCCGGACGGGACCGAGGAGGCAGACCGGGCGGACGGCGGCGAGAAGGCAGACCGGGCGGACGGCGCCGAGAAGGCAGACCGGGCGGACGGCGCCGAGAAGGCGGACCAGGGAGAGGAGAAGGCCGATGCGATCGCCGAAACTGGCCGCGCTTGAGCTGCGCCGATTCGGGCGGGGGAAGCTGCCGCGCGCGGCGCTGGTCGCGCTGCTGGTGCTGCCGCTGCTCTACGGTGCGCTGTACCTGTGGTCGTTCTGGGACCCGTACGGCCGTCTGGACCGGATCCCGGTCGCGCTCGTGAACGACGACAAGGGGGCGACCGCCGACGGGAAGAAGATCACGGCGGGCGACGACATCACGAAGGGCCTGCGTGACAGCAAGACCTTCGACTGGCAGGAGGTGAGCGCCGCCGAGGCCCGCAGGGGCCTGGAGGACGGCAGTTACTACCTGTCACTCACCCTGCCCGCCGACTTCAGCGAACGGATCGCCTCCAGCTCCGGGAACACCCCGGAGACCGGCGCCCTCCAGGTCCACACGAACGACGCGAACAACTACATCGTCGGGCAGATCTCCCGGACGGTCTTCAGCGAGGTGCGGCAGGCGGCGTCCACGAAGACGTCCCGGTCCTTCCTCGACAAGATCTTCGTGTCGTTCTCCGACATCCACGGCAAGACCGTGAAGGCGGCTCAGGGCGCCGACCGGCTCAACGGCGGCATCGGCAAGGCCGAGAAGGGCTCCAAAGACCTCGCCGACGGCTTGAAGGACGCCAAGGGCGGCAGCGGCAAGCTCGCCACCGGCCTCAGGAAGCTCCACACGGGCGCGGGCGACCTGGAGGACGGCTCGAAACGGGTCGCGCAGGGCACGCAGAAGCTCGCCGACCGGGTCAACGGCACCGCCGACAAGGTCGGCCCCTTCCTGAAGGGCAACGAGAAGACCATCGGTGACACCGCCCAGCTGGTCGCCGACTCCTCCGGGGTGATCCGCAAGCACCTGGACACCCTGGTGAAGACGGCCCCGACCGCCGCCAAGGGTGCCCGGGCGGCCTCCGGGACGCTGACCGACGTCCACGCCCGGCGCTGCGACGATCCGGTCGTGCCCGACCCGGCCTGCTCCGACCTGAAGAAGGCCAAGGACGCGGCCGCCGACGTGACCACCATCGCGGACGACCTCAACACGCTGATCGCGGACCAGGACGGTGACCTCGACAAGCTCGACAAGAACCTCGCCACCCTCCAGAAGCAGTCCCAGGCGCTCGCGAACCGCGCACCGCACCTGTCCGAGGACCTCACCGACGCCGTCAAGAAGATCAACGCGCTGAACGACGGGGCGGCCGAGGTGGCCTCCGGAGCGAAGAAGCTGCACAAGGGCATCGGCACGGCCAAGACCGGGGCCGTCACCCTGGACAAGGGCGTCGGCAAACTCAAGACGGGCGCGGACGATCTCAACGGCGGCATCTTCAAGCTCGTCGACGGCTCCGGGAAGCTCGCCGGCGGCCTGCACGACGGTGCGGAGAAGATCCCCGACTACGACGAGCAGGACCGCGACCGGCGCACCGAGGTCATGGCCGACCCCGTCCGCCTCGCCTCCCAGGACCTGCACAAGGCGCCCAATTACGGCACCGGGTTCGCGCCGTACTTCATCCCGCTGTCCCTGTGGGTGGGTGCGATGGTGGCGTACATGCTGATCGCGCCCATGAACCGGCGGGCGCTGGCCGCGGGCGCCCCGGCGTGGCGGATCGCGCTGTCGGGCTGGCTGCCGGTGGTGGCGATCGGGGTGCTGCAGACGGTGGCGCTGATGTCGGTGCTGCACTGGGCGGTCGGCCTGGAGATGTCCCGGGCGGCCGGGACGGTCGGCTTCCTGTTCCTGGTGACCGCGTGTTTCGCGGCGATCGTGCAGTGGCTGAACGCGCGCTTCGGGGCGGCGGGCCGGATCCTCGTCCTGGCGTTGCTGATGCTCCAGCTGACCTCGGCCGGCGGCACGTACCCCGTGCAGACGAGCCCCGGGTTCTTCAACGCGCTCCACCCGTTCCTCCCGATGAGCTACGTTGTCGAGGCCCTCAGGCGGCTCATCACCGGCGGTGGACTCGAACCGGTGTGGCACGCGTGCGTGGTGCTGACGGCGTTCACCGCGGGCGCCCTCGCGCTGACCGCCGTGGCGGCCCGCCGGCGCCAGGTGTGGACGCTGGACCGGCTGCACCCGGAGCTGAGCCTGTGAGCCCCGCCGTCGCTTCCCCCGGAAAGGTTCCTGTGACAATCGGGGCCATGGAAAGCAGCAGTGCCGCGTCGGGCGGCAGCACGCGCCGCGAGGCCACCCGGCAAAAGCTCTACGAGGCGGCCGTCACGCTCATCGCCGAGCAGGGGTTCTCCGCCACGACCGTGGACGAGATCGCCGAGCGTGCCGGGGTCGCGAAGGGCACCGTCTACTACAACTTCGCGAGCAAGTCCGTCCTCTTCGAGGAACTGCTGCGGCACGGAGTGGGTCTGCTGACCGCCTCCCTGCGGGAGGCGGCCGAGCGGACCGCGCGGGAGGGCGGCGGCAAGGTCGACGCCCTGGACGCGATGATCCGCGCGGGACTGGTCTTCATCGACCGCTACCCGGCCTTCACCCAGCTGTACGTCGCCGAGCTGTGGCGCACCAACCGGGCCTGGCAGTCGACGCTGATGGTGGTCCGGCAGCAGGCCGTCGCGGTGGTGGAGGACGTCCTGCGCGACGGCGTGGCGGCCGGGGAGTTCAGCGAGGAGATCGACGTCTCGCTGACGGCGTCCGCCCTGGTCGGCATGGTCCTGGTGGCGGCCCTGGACTGGAAGTCCTTCCAGCCGGAGCGTTCCCTGGACGACGTCCACGCGGCACTGTCCCGGCTGCTCCAGGGCCGGGTGAGCGGCTGCCGCTGAGCCACCGTCCCGTGCACATGTGAAAGCGCCGGTCCGGTGTGGCCGCGTCCCCCGCGGGCCACCTCGAACCGGCGCCTTCCCCACTCCCCCGTTTTCCTTCTCCTGCTCCCCCGTGCGTCCCCCCCGCAGGACCCCCGTTCGGTCGTCCCCCGGTTTCTTCCTGTTCCCCCGGTTCTCCCCCGTGTCTCGCTCCCGCCGACACCGCCGGCGGAAGGAGCGGATCGCGGGCCGGCTCCGTTCCGGCGCCCCGTGTCGCCGGTGCCGGAGCCGTGCCCCTCTCCGTGTCTCCACTCTCTCGTCCGCGCAGGTCGTCCCCCATCCGCGCGCGTACTCAACTCCCCGGCTAGGTATCCGTACTCAGTCCTGCGCACTGGCACCCAGACCGCTGTGTCGCCCTGTGATGACGACCGCCTCCGCGCCCGTACGCGCAGGCCGGTCGGCACGTGCTGCCGACCGGGCTGTCGGTGGGGGCCGATAAAGTCCCTGGCATGGCACGGATTGCGGTGATCGGCGCCGGGATGGGCGCGCTGACGGCCGCCGCCCGGCTGGCCGTCGCGGGCCACCGGGTGGCGGTGTACGAGCGGACGGACACCTACGGCGGAGCCCTGCGCCGCTTCGAGCGCGACGGGTTCTCCTTCGACACGGGCCCCGCCCTGCTGCCGCTGCCCGCCGTCTACCGCGACCTGTTCGTCAAGACCGGCAAGGAGCCGCTGGAGTCCTGTGTCGAGCTGGTCCAGGTCGACCCGTCGGCCCGGCACGTGTTCGCGGACGGCACCGAGGTCTCGCTGCCGAACGCCTCGCGTGCGGGCGTCGTCGCCGCCCTGGACGAGGGGCTCGGCGCGGGCGCGGGGAAGCGCTGGGGCGACTTCCTGGTCCGGGCCCGCGAGGCCTGGGACCGGACCCGCCGGCCCCTGCTGGAGGAGCCGCTGTGGCCGAACTGGCAGGTGCTGGCCGAGCGCGAGCCCTACCCGGCCGTGCCCCACAAGCGACTGCTGCGCACCCGCCGGGCCGGCACACTCGCCGAGATCGGCGCCTGGGAGCTGCGCGACCCCCGGCTCGCGGCTCTCCTGGAAAGTCACGCCCTCGGCCACGGCCTGGATCCCCGGGTCACCCCGGCGAGCGCGGCCGTCCTGCCGTACCTGGAGCACGCCTTCGGCACCTGGTACGTGCGCGGTGGTCTGCGCGAGCTGGCGCGGGCGGTGTACGAGCGGTGCCTGGCCCGGAGGGTCGAATTCCACTTCGGCGCCGACGTCACCGGTGTGCTGGAGAAGGACGGCGCGGCGTCGGGGGTGGAGCTGGCCGACGGGTCGGTGGCGGAGGCGGACTTCGTGGTGGCCGGTGTCGCGCCCGGCGCGCTGGCCCGGCTGACGGAGGGCACCGTCGTGCGGGGCGACGGCGAGGTGCCGCCACAGCCGGCAGCGGCGTCCCGGCTGACCGTCCTGCTGGCCCTGCGCGGTGCCCGCCCGGAGGGCACGGCCCACCGCACGGTGGTGCACGCCCGGGACCGCGGGGCCGAGTTGGACGCCCTGTTCGGCGCGGGGGCCGGAGATCCCCGTCCCACGGTCACGGTGCTGCGGCCCGACGACCCGCGCACCGCTCCCGGGGACCACGAGGCGGTCACGCTCACGACGGTGGTGCCGGCGCAGGCCGGCCGGACTCACGGCGACCTCGCCGACCACATGGTCAGCGTGGCCGAACGCGCCGTACCGGGTCTGCGCGACCGCCTGCTCTGGCACGAGGTGCGCACCCCGGCCGACATCGCGGACACGACGGGCGCGGAGGGTGGCGCGGTGCCCGTGCCGGCCCTGGCTGCGGGCGGCGGACGGCTGCTGCACCCGTCCAACAGCACACGGGTGTCAGGCCTGTTCACCGTGGGCGGCTGGGCTCACCCCGGCGGCGGGCTGCCGCACGCGGGCATGTCGGGTGCACTGGTGGCGGGACTGATCGTCGAGGGGCCGGAGTTCCGCGGCTCGCAGTGAGCACAGCGCCGGGCAGGGCGCGGGCTTCAGAAACGGTACTGCTCGTCGTACCCGTTGCCCTGCGGCTGCTGCCCACCGCCCTGGTAGCCGTACGGCTGCTCCGGCGGCAGTTCCTGCCCGTACTCGTCGGCGTTGCGCTGCTGCGGGACCCAGACCCCGCCGGGCGGGCTGTCGCCGCCGTAGGTGCCGGAGTACTGGTCCTGGCCGTAGGTCTGCTGGCCGTAGTACTGCTGGTCGCCGTACGTGCCGTCGTAGGTGCCCTGGCCGTGGGCCGACGAGCCGATGTACGGGTCGGAGTAGGCGGCGTACTGCTGCTGCCCGGTCGCGTCGTAGCCCTGCTGCTGGCCGTAGCCGGAGTAGTCGTAGGCGTAGGACTGGTCTGCGGCCTGGGAGGCGTACTGGTCGTGGGACTGCTGTCCCCCCGACTGGTACCCCTGGTCGTAGACGCCGTAGGAACCGGAGTCCTCGGGCATGGGCTGCGGCTCGTAGACGGCGGTGGTCTCGGCGGACGCCGGCTGGTGCATGGGCCGGGCGGGGGTGAAGACGTCGTCCCGGTCGTAGTCGTCGTCCTGGCCGTGGGGGGCGGGGTCGCGGCGCTGGGCGCCCGCCTCGTCGTCGTAGCCGCCCTCGGCCTCCAGGCCGGAAACCTCCAGGGTCGGCTCCTGGCGGCCGCGCTCACCGCGGCGGCGCTTGCTGCCGCCCAGCGCGGGCGCGTTCATCGCCCAGCCGGCCGCGAAGCCGCTGCGGAACGACAGCGTGACGTAGGTCTGCCCGACCGCGAAGGCGGCCGCACCCAGTCCGATCACGACGACCGACGGGATCAGGACGCCGACGACGACACCGAGGAACCCGGCGAAGGCCAGCAGGCGCCAGCGCAGTCGCGCCTTGTACTGCAGGAGCACCTCGCCCAGCAGCCACAGCGCGACGATGCCGAACGCGATGTAGAGGACCGCCCAGCCCATGTACGCCCCTCTCCCAGTGGCCGCTACGCAGTGTGTCGTATACCGGTGCGAACGGTCTAGGCCTGCGGTGAGTGGTGCAGGCCCAGGTTCTCGTAGATCTCCAGTGTCGCGGTGGAGTTGTTGAGCGTGATGAAGTGCAAGCCGGGCACGCCCTCGGCGAGCAGCCGCGCACAGAACTCCGTGGCGAATTCGATCCCAATGGAGCGTACAGCGGCGGGATCGTCCTTTGCTGTGAGGATCCGCTCTTTCAGGGCGTCCGGGAACGCGGCGTTGGTGAGGGATCCGATACGTTCCAGCGTCTTCACGCTCGCGATCGGCATGACCTCGGGAATGATCGGGGTGTCGCAGCCGGCGGCCGAGACCCGGTCGCGCAGGCGGAGGTAGTCCTCGGGGTGGAAGAACATCTGCGTGATGGCGTAGTCGGCACCCGCCCGGCACTTGTCGACGAAGTGGCGGACGTCGGTGTCCCAGTCGCACGAGCGGGGGTGCATCGCCGGGAAGGCGGCGACGCCCACGCAGAAGTCGCCGGAGGCCTTGATCAGTTCGACGAGTTCGGCGGCGTAGGCCAGGCCGCGCGGGTGCGGCACCCATTCGCCCATCGGGTCGCCGGGCGGGTCCCCGCGCAGGGCGAGCATGTTGCGGATCCCGGCGTCGGCGTACTGGCCGATGATGTTGCGCAGGTCGGCCACCGAGTGGTCGACGGCGGTGAGGTGGGCGATCGGGGTGAGGGTGGTGTCGGAGGCGATCGCCTCGGTCGCCTTGACCGTGCCCGCACGGGTGGAACCGCCCGCTCCGTAGGTCACGGAGACGAAGTCGGGTGCCACCGCCTCGACCCGGCGCAGCGCGTTCCACAGGTTCCGCTCGCCCTTCGGGGTCTTGGGGGCGTAGAACTCGAACGAGTACGTCGTCTTGCCGGCCGCGAGCATGTCGCGGACGGTGCGGGCGTGGTCCGACCTGATGGATGCGGTGCCGAGGGCCATACGGGCAGGTTAGCCAGGGGCGGTCGGTCCCCCAACCGGGGGCCGACTTTTGCCCTAATTGTCCACTTGTTGTCCATCCCTTGGACAAACCGCCGGAACTACGCCTCCCGCAGCCGCTTCGCGAACCCGGCCGCCGCGGCCCCGGGGTCCTCCGCCTCGGTGATCGCCCGGACGACGACGACGCGCCGGGCACCCGCCTCCAGGACCTGGTCGAGATTGCCGAGGTCGATGCCGCCGATGGCGAACCAGGGGCGGTCGGTCCCGAGGGCGGCGGTGTGGCGGACGAGGTCCAGGCCGGGTGCGTGGCGGCCGGGCTTGGTGGGCGTCGGCCAGCAGGGACCGGTGCAGAAGTAGTCCACACCCTGCTGGACCGCGGCCGCCTCCGCCTCGGACTCGGCGTGGGTGGAACGGCCGATCAGGACGTCGTCGCCGAGCAGCGCACGGGCGGCGGGGACCGGGAGGTCGCCCTGGCCGAGATGCAGGACGTCGGAGCCGGCGGCGTGGGCGACGTCCGCACGGTCGTTCACCGCGAGCAGCTTGCCGTGCCGGGCGCAGGCGTCGGCGAAGACGGCCAGGTGCTCCAGTTCCTCGGCGGCCTCCATGCCCTTGTCCCGCAACTGCACGATGTCGACCCCGCCGGACAGCACGGCGTCGAGGAACTGACCGAGGTCGCCCTGCCGCTTGCGCGCGTCGGTGCAGAGGTAGACCCGGGCGTCGGCGAGCTGGGCCCGTGCGGTGGCGGCGGCGGTGCCGGTCATGCGTGTCCCCCAGGGTGTCGGTGGCGTGCGGGTGCGCGTGCACGGCGTCGAGCGGGCCCGAGTGCGTGGCCCGCGTGGCGGGCGGCGCGGGGCGTACCCGCCCCGTCACCGACGCCTCGGGCACCTTACGCCTGCCCCTAGGCCCGACGCTGACGTTCGCAGCCCAGCACAGGGCGTGTCCGGCCCCGGGCCGTGACCCCTCGGGTCACGGCCCTCACGTCGGGCGGTTGTTCGGGTCCGGCTCCGCTCGCACTGTGCCGGACGGTTGTCCTGTCGCGGCCGGGTCAGACCGCGAGCGCCTGGGCGCGGCGCTTCACCTCCGTGCCGCGATTCTCGCTGAGCGCCTGCGCGGGGGTGCCGGGCAGGCTGGGGTCCGGGGTGAAGAGCCACTCCAGCATCTCTTCGTCCGTGAAGCCGTCGTCCCGCAGGAGCGTCAGGGTCCCGGACAGGCCCTTGACGACCTTGTCCCCGTCGATGAAGGCGGCAGGGACGTGCAGCGCGCGGTTCTCACCACGGCGTACGGCGATGAGCTGGCCGTCCTTGACCAGCTGCCGCACACGCGTCACCTCGACGCCGAGCTGTTCGGCGATGTCGGGGAGGGTGAGCCAGGCGGGGACGAGAGCATCGATCTTTGCGTCAATCTCGGTCACGGAAACAAGCCTGCCATTTGCCACTGACAGTCGGAAGCCGGACCGGTCCGCCCGGCGGACGCGCCGCGCCCGTCAGCGCCGCCCGGCGGCCCCCACCGAGGCGGTGGCGCCTACGCCGTCGCCGCTTTCATGGGCCTGGCCGGATCGGCCAGCAGCACCGGATTCATCGGCGTGCCGGACTCGATCAGGCGGCGTCCCTGCGCCAGGTCGCGGGGCCTGCCCACCGCCAGCAGCGCGACCAGCCGCTCGCCCCGCAGCCAGCAGACGGTCCAGGCCGGGCCGGAAGTCTCGCCCCGCCACAGGGTGGTGTCCGCGGCCGCGTGGTGCCCGGCGTACTGGACGAACCGCCCGAACTGCTCGGACCAGAAGTACGGCACCGGGTCGTAGACCGCCGGTGTCTCCCCCGTGGCCCGGCCGACGATGTTCACGGCGACCGTGCGCGGCCCCTGGAGGGCGTTGTCCCAGTGATGGATCAGCAGGCGCTCGCCGTAGCGACCCGAGGGGAAGGAGGCGCAGTCGCCGACCGCGTACACATCCGGCTCGCCCGTGCGCAGATGCTCGTCGGCCACGATCTCGCCGTGCGGGCCCAGCCCGATCCCGGAACCGGCCAGCCAGGCCGTCGCGGGGCGGGCGCCGATGCCGACGACGACCGCGCCCGCGGGCAGCCGCGAGCCGTCGTCGAGGACGACGACGCCGGGTTCGACGCGCTCCACGCGCGCGCGTGTCCGCAGGTCGGCGCCCGCGTCGGCGTACCAGTCGGCCATGGGGGCGGCGACCTCGGCGGGCAGCGCCCCGGCGAGCGGGCGTTCCGCGGCTTCGACGACGGTCACCGCGCAGCCCGCCTCGCGCGCGGCGGTGGCGAACTCGGCGCCGATCCAGCCCGCGCCGACGACCACGATGTCGTGCCGGCGGGCCAGCACGGGCCGCAGCCGCTCGGCGTCGTCGAGGGTGCGCAGCAGGTGCACGCCCGGCACGCCCTCGGTGCCGGGCAGCCGGACGGGTTCCGCGCCCGTCGCGACGACCAGGACGTCGTACGGCACGGGCCCGTCCTCGGTGTCCAGCTCGTGGTCGGCGGGGCGCAGGCCCAGCACCTCGCAGCCGAGCCGCAGTTCGATGCCGAGGGCCTCGAAGTCGACGTCGAAGGCGGAGCCCTCGGACTTGCCGAGCAGGACGGCCTTGGACAACGGGGGCCGGTCGTAGGGCTGGTGGGGCTCGGCGCCGATGAGGATCACGTCACCGGTGAAGCCCTGCTCGCGCAGCGCTACGGCGGTCTGCACCCCGGCCATGCCCGCGCCCGCCACGACGACGCGCCGCGGCGCGGACGAACCTGGTTCCTGCGTCTGCTCGCTCACCTGATCACCATAGACACCTGACGTTTCGTCAGTCAGTGCTCATGCGCCGTGACCTGCTCCACAACGCTCGTGCCGTCACCCTGCTGGGACTCCCACTCCCAGGTCTCCTCCAGCCGCACCCGCCCGTCGGGCAGCTCCACGACCGAGGAGACGCAGTGCCCGGAGGACGTGGTGCCGTCCTGCTTGAGCTGGACGTACCGGAAGTCCAGCCGGTCACCTTTCCGGGTACCCACGAGGTGCCCGCGTACGACGTCGCCACCGGTGTACTCGGCCCAGATCTCGCCCTGCCGCTCGTGGTACGTGAACCGGGTGCGGGTGCCCACCTGCCCCGGGGCCTGGTCGGCGACCGGGGCGAGGACGAGACCGTCGAGGGATCGGGCCATGGACTGAGGCTCCCTTACTGCGGGACAGGGCGTCGGGCTAGGGTGGCCAACGTAAAGCACTCGCGGGAGCCCGGACGCACCGGGCTGAGAGGGAGGCTGGCGGCCTCCGACCGTACGAACCTGATCCGGGTCATGCCGGCGAAGGGAGGGGCTGGACGCCCATGTCGCCTACGTCCACATCCACGTCCGTGTCGTCAGACGTCCTGGTCATCGGGGGCGGGATCATCGGCCTGGTCACGGCCTGGCGGGCCGCGCAACGGGGGTTCGCCACGGCCGTCGTGGACCCCGAGCCGGGCGGCGGGGCCGCTCAGGTCGCGGCCGGGATGCTGGCCGCCGTCACGGAACTGCACTACGGCGAGCAGACCCTGCTCGGTCTGAACCTCGCCTCCGCCCGGCGCTACCCGGACTTCGCCGCCGAGCTCACCGAGCTGACCGGCCGGGACCTCGGCTACCGCCGCTGCGGCACGCTCGCCGTGGCGCTGGACGCCGACGACCGGGCCCACCTGCGCGAACTGCACGCCCTGCAGCAGCAGTCGGGGCTGGAGTCGCAGTGGCTGTCGGGGCGCGAGTGCCGGCGCCTGGAGCCGATGCTCGCGCCGGGCGTGCGCGGGGGGCTGCGAGTCGACGGCGATCACCAGATCGATCCGCGGCGGCTGGCCGGGGCGCTGGTCGCCGCCTGCGAGCGGACGGGCGTGGTCTTCCGCCGTACGTGGGCAGAGCGGCTCGCCGTCGTCCGGGACCGGGCCGCGGGTGCCGTCCTGGCCGACGGGACCGAGGCGGCCGCCGGGCAGGTGGTGCTCGCCGGGGGGAGTCTCAGCGGGCGGCTCGCGGGCGTCCCGGAGGACGTGCTGCCTCCCGTGCGGCCGGTGAAGGGCCAGGTCCTGCGGCTGACCATGCCGCAGCGGCACGGGCCGTTCCTGAGCCGGACCGTGCGCGCGGTCGTGCGCGGCAGCCACGTCTACCTGGTGCCGCGCGCGAGCGGCGAGCTGGTCGTCGGGGCCACCAGCGAGGAGCTGGGCTGGGACACCACCGTGACCGCGGGCGGCGTGTACGAGCTGCTGCGGGACGCGCACGAACTGGTCCCCGGCATCACCGAGCTGCCGCTGACCGAGACCCGGGCCGGCCTTCGGCCCGGCTCTCCCGACAACGCGCCCCTGCTCGGCCCGACCGGTCTGGAGGGGCTGCTGCTGGCCACCGGGCACTACCGCAACGGCGTCCTGCTCACCCCCGTGACCGGCGACGTCCTGGCCCAGGTCCTGGCGACGGGTGAACTCCCCGAGGAGGCACGGCCGTTCACCCCGAAACGCTTCAGTCCCGCCACCGCACTCACGGAGCAGCCCGCATGAACATCTCCGTCAACGGCGAGCCCCGGGACGTCGGGCCCGGCACGGCTCTGGACACCGTCGTGAGGTCGCTCACGGCCTCGCCCTCGGGCGTGGCCGCCGCCCTCAACGAAACCGTCGTCCCGCGCACCCAGTGGCCCTCCACCCCCCTGTCCGAGGGGGACCGTGTGGAAGTCCTCACCGCCGTCCAGGGAGGCTGACCATGGCCGACGATCCGTTCGTCCTCGGTGGTACGTCGTTCACGTCCCGTCTGATCATGGGCACGGGCGGCGCGCCCAGCCTCGACGTGCTGGAGCGGTCGCTGGCCGCGTCCGGGACGGAGCTGACGACGGTCGCCATGCGCCGGGTGAACGCCTCGGTGCACGGCTCGGTGCTGTCCGTCCTGGACAGACTCGGCATCCGGGTGCTGCCGAACACGGCGGGCTGCTTCACCGCGGGGGAGGCCGTCCTCACCGCCCGCCTGGCGCGCGAGGCCCTCGGCACGGACCTGGTCAAGCTGGAGGTCATCGCCGACGAGCGCACGCTGCTGCCGGACCCGATCGAGACCCTGGAGGCGGCCGAGACCCTGGTCGACGACGGCTTCACGGTCCTGCCGTACACCAACGACGATCCGGTGCTCGCGCGGAAGCTGGAGGACGTGGGCTGCGCGGCGATCATGCCGCTCGGCTCGCCGATCGGCTCCGGGCTCGGCATCCGCAACCCGCACAACTTCCAGCTGATCGTCGAGCGGGCCCGCGTGCCGGTGATCCTGGACGCGGGCGCGGGGACGGCGTCGGACGCGGCGCTGGCGATGGAGCTGGGGTGTGCGGGCGTGATGCTCGCCTCGGCCGTGACGCGGGCGCAGGAACCCGTGCTGATGGCTTCCGCCATGAGGAGCGGGGTGGAAGCCGGGCGGTTGGCGTATCGAGCTGGGCGCATCCCGCGGCGGCACTTCGCGCAGGCGTCTTCGCCGGGTGAGGGTATGGCTGTGCTCGATCCGGAGCGGCCTGCTTTTCAGTGACCCGCGCTTGTGCTGGGGGCGGACAGACGTCACAGGTCGGCTGCAGTCCCGCCCCGGAAACAGCCACGGGGACGGGGCTGTCGGTCATGGCTCGTACACTCGCCTGCGTGGACACGACCCTTCAGGACCCCTTGGTCGGGCAGGTGCTCGACGGCCGGTACCGCATCGACGCGCGGATCGCGGTCGGCGGGATGGCCACGGTCTACCGGGCCGTGGACACCCGGCTCGACCGGGTCCTCGCTCTCAAGGTGATGCACCCCTCGCTCGCGGTCGACGCCTCGTTCGTCGAGCGGTTCATCCGCGAGGCGAAGTCGGTGGCCCGGCTGGCCCATCCCAACGTGGTGCAGGTCTTCGACCAGGGCACCGACGGCTCGTACGTGTACCTGGCGATGGAGTACGTCGCGGGCTGCACCCTGCGGGACGTGCTGCGCGAGCGCGGGGCGCTGCAGCCGCGTGCCGCCCTGGACATCCTGGAGCCGGTGCTGGCCGCCCTGGGCGCGGCGCACCGCGCGGGGTTCGTGCACCGCGACATGAAGCCCGAGAACGTGCTGATAGGGGACGACGGCCGGGTCAAGGTCGCCGACTTCGGCCTGGTCCGGGCCGTGGACACGGTGACGAACACCACCGGCACCGTGCTCGGCACGGTCTCGTACCTCGCCCCGGAGCAGATAGAGGACGGCACGGCCGATCCCCGTGTCGACGTGTACGCGTGCGGCGTGATGCTGTACGAGATGCTGACCGGCGACAAGCCGCACGACGGGGACTCCCCCGCCGTGATCCTCTACAAGCACCTGCACGAGGACGTGCCCCCGCCCTCGGCCGCCGTGCCCGGTATGGCGTACGAGCTGGACGCGATGGTGGCCTCGGCGACGGCCCGCACCCCGGCCCTGCGCCCGCACGACGCGGTGGCGCTGCTCGCGCAGGTCCGCGACGGACGGGGCCGGCTGGACGAGGCGCAGCTGGACGCGGTGCCGCCGCAGGCGCTGGCGGTGGACCACGACAACGGCGACGACCGGACGACCGTGATCCCGCGCGCCCTGACCACGCCCCGCCCGCTGCCGGTCGACGCGGACGAGGAGGCCTCCGGGCCCGCCCTCAACCGCACCACCCGCTTGGCCTCCCCACCGCCGCCCCCGCCGTCCCGGCGCCGCCGTGGTCCGCTGCGCGGCCCGGCGGCGATCGTCGTCGCCGTCCTGCTCGCGCTGGGTCTCGGCGTCGGCGTCTGGTACATCAACTCCGGCCAGTTCACCGAGGTCCCGCCGCTGCTGACGAAGACCCAGGAGCAGGCCGAGGACCGGCTGCGCGACGCCGGCCTCGAACTCGGCAAGGTGGAGCACGCCTACAGCGACACCGTGGAGCGCGGCCAGATCATCAGCAGCGACCCGAAGGCCGGGACGCGCATCCGCGGCAACGACTCGGTGGGCATCACCATCTCCGACGGCCCCGAGACCGTACGGGTGCCGGCCCTCGCGGGACAGAAGCTGGGCAAGGCGCGTGAGCTGCTGAAGGACGACGGGCTGGAGCCGGGCATGGTCACCCGGAAGTTCAGCGAGGACGTGCCGCGCGGCTCGGTGGTCTCCGCGAGTCCGGCCGACGGCACGAAGGTACGAGCGGGCACGGCCGTGGCGCTGGTCATCAGCAAGGGCGCCCCCATCGACATCCCCGACGTCACCGGCGCGGACGAGGCCGACGCGCGGTCCGAGCTGACGGAGGCCGGCCTCAAGGTGGAGATCGCCACCGAGCGGGTCACCTCCTCCGAGTACGACAAGGGCCAGGTGGTCCGGCAGACGCCGAAGTCCGGCACGGCGGCCGAGGGCGACACGGTGACGCTGACGCTGTCGAAGGGCCCCGAGATGATCGAGGTCCCGGACGTGGTCGGCGACAGCGTCGACGACGCCCGGCGGGCCCTGGAAGGCGCCGGGTTCGAGGTCGACGAGGACCGCGGGCTGCTCGGCCTGTTCGGCGACGAGGTCAAAAGCCAGTCCGTCGAGGGTGGTCAGAGCGCGCCCAAGGGCTCCACGATCACCATCGAGATCAGGTGAGGCCGGCGGGCCGAGGCCCGCGGACGGGGCAGGGCCGGACGCATGACACCCTGAACGGGTGAACAATCAGCTGTCCGGCCCGTCCCGCAACCCGGTGGGCGGCCACGTCCCCGTGGCCGGTGGGCTCCACTCCGTCGGCCTGTCGTACGCCCGTGACCTGAAGGCCGAGACCGTCCAGGTCTTCGTCGCCAACCCGCGCGGCTGGGCCACGCCGGCCGGGAACCCCAAGCAGGACGAGGCGTTCCGCGCGGCGTGCGCGGACGGGTCGATCCCGGCGTACGTGCACGCCCCCTACCTGATCAACTTCGGCTCGCACACCGAGGCGACCGTGGAGCGGTCGGTGGAGTCGCTGCGGCACTCGCTGCGGCGCGGGCGGGAGATCGGGGCGCTGGGCGTGGTCGTGCACACCGGCAGCGCGACCGGCGGCCGGGAGCGGTCGGTGGCGCTGAAGCAGGTACGGGAGCACCTGCTGCCGCTGCTGGACGAGCTGACCCACGACGACGACCCGTTCCTGCTGCTGGAGTCGACGGCGGGCCAGGGCGCCTCGCTGTGCTCACGGACGTGGGACTTCGGCCCGTACTTCGAGGCGCTGGACGCCCACCCGATGCTCGGCGTGTGTCTGGACACCTGCCACATCTACGCCGCCGGGCACGACCTGACCGGCCCGAACGGGATGCACCGGACGCTGGATCTGCTGGTGGACACGGTCGGCGAGGGCCGGCTGAAGCTGATCCACGCCAACGACTCCAAGGATGTCGTGGGCGCGCACAAGGACCGGCACGAGAACATCGGCGTCGGCCACATCGGCGAGGACCCGTTCCGGGCGCTGATGACGCACCCCGCGACCGCGGGCGTGCCGCTGATCATCGAGACGCCGGGCGGCAAGCAGGGGCACGCGGCCGACGTGGAGCGGCTGAAGAAGCTGCGCGACGGCTGACGCCTCAGAGGTCGGGGCCGTCCCCCGGCAGTTCCTGGTACGAGTAGCGCTGCTCCCGCCAGGGGTCGCCGATGTTGTGGTAGCCGCGCTCCTCCCAGAAGCCCCGCCGGTCGGCGGTCATGTACTCCACACCGCGCACCCACTTGGGGCCCTTCCAGGCGTAGAGGTGGGGGACGATCAGGCGCAGCGGGAAGCCGTGCTCGGCGGTGAGCAGCTCGCCGTCCTTGTGGGTGGCGAACAGGACCTGCTCGTCGGCGAAGTCGGACAGCCGGAGGTTGGAGCTGAATCCGTATTCGGCCCACACCATCACATGGGTGACGTCGTCCGCGGGCGGGGCGAGGTCGAGGAGGGTGCGGGCGGGAATGCCGCCCCACTCGGCGCCCAGCATGCTGAACTTCGTGACGCAGTGCAGATCGGCCACGACGGTGGTGTGGGGCAGGGCCGTGAACTCCTCGTGCGTCCAGCAGTGCTTGCCACCGCCGGCGGTGGCGCCGAAGACGCGGAATTCCCAGCGCTCCGGCCGGAACTTGGGGACGGGCCCGTAGTGCGTGACCGGCCAGCCGCGCTGCAGCCGCTGGCCCGGGGGCAGGTCCGGCTGCGCCGCTCCTGCTGGATCGCGCCCTTCTCCCGATTCGTGTTCCAGCGGCTGACCCATGACTCCATCCTGACAGACCCCGGGCGGTGCCCCTGACCGAGGCCACCCCGAAACAGAACAAACTCGACTAAGCATGCCCTTACTTACTAAGTGCAGACTTACTGGACGATCTTCTTCCTCAGTGGAATCATGCGGCGCAACCTGCCAGTTCCCCCCGCGCGGAAGGAGCCTCTGCGATGCAGGGCGACCCCGAGGTCCTCGAATTCCTCAACGAGCAGTTGACCGGCGAGCTGACGGCGATCAACCAGTACTGGCTGCACTACCGGATCCAGGACAACAACGGCTGGACCAAGCTCGCCAAGTACACGCGTGAAGAATCCATCGACGAGATGAAACACGCGGACAAGATCACCGAGCGCATTCTCATGCTGGACGGCCTGCCCAACTACCAGCGGCTCTTCCATGTACGGGTCGGCCAGACGGTCACCGAGATGTTCCAGGCGGACCGGCAGGTCGAGGTCGAGGCGATCGACCGGCTCAGGCGCGGTATCGAGGTGATGCGCAGCAAGGGCGACATCACGTCCGCGAACCTCTTCGAGTCCATCCTCGAGGACGAGGAGCACCACATCGACTATCTGGACACGCAGCTGGAGCTGATCGACAAGCTCGGCGAGGCGCTGTACATCGCGCAGCAGATCGAGCAGCCGAGCTGAGGGCTGCCGTCAGGCGGCGTCTTCCAGTTCCGACAGCACCGGCTCGCCCCGGTCGGCCAGGTCACGGCGGGGGCAGGAGCCCCTGCCCAGGATCGCCTGGATGCGGCGCACACAGGACCCGCAGTCCGTGCCCGCCTTGCAGGCGGAGGCTATCTGTCGGGGGGTGCAGGCGCCGCCGTCCGCGTGCTGCTTGACCTGCTGCTCGGTGATGCCGAAGCAACTGCAGACGTACACGCGGTTCACCTCCCGACGGGTCGTTCCCGGATCTGCCGTCCCCGTTGATCGGTGAGGCTAACCTAACCTTACCCGTCGGGTCGGGAGCGGAAAAGTGGAGTGGGGCGCGGATCGTGTGATCCGCGCCCCAGTCCGTGCCCGGGTAACAGGCGCAAGCGCTACTGGTCCCTGTACATCTCGGCCACGAGGAACGCCAGGTCGAGCGACTGGCTGCGGTTGAGCCGCGGGTCGCAGGCCGTCTCGTAGCGCTGGTGCAGATCGTCGACGAAGATCTCGTCGCCGCCGCCCACGCACTCCGTGACGTCGTCGCCGGTGAGCTCCACGTGGATGCCGCCCGGGTGGGTGCCGAGGGCCTTGTGGACCTCGAAGAAGCCCTTGACCTCGTCGAGCACGTCGTCGAAGCGGCGGGTCTTGTGCCCGGAGGCCGCCTCGAAGGTGTTGCCGTGCATCGGGTCGGTCACCCAGGCGACGGTCGCACCGGAGGCGGTGACCTTCTCCACCAGCTCGGGGAGCTTGTCGCGGACCTTGTCGGCGCCCATACGGACGATGAAGGTCAGCCGGCCCGGCTCCCGCTCGGGGTCGAGGCGCTCGATGTACTGCAGCGCGTCCTGGGCGGTAGTGGTCGGCCCCAGCTTGATGCCGATCGGATTGCGGATCTTCGAGGCGAACTCGATGTGCGCGTGGTCGAGCTGCCGGGTGCGCTCGCCGATCCACACCATGTGCCCGGAGACGTCGTACAGCTGCCCGGTGCGCGAGTCGACCCTGGTCAGCGCGGACTCGTAGTCGAGCAGCAGCGCCTCGTGCGAGGCGTAGAACTCGACCGTCTTGAACTCCTCCGGGTCGGTCCCGCAGGCGTGCATGAAGTTGAGCGCGTTGTCGATCTCGCGCGCCAGCTGCTCGTAGCGCTGTCCCGAGGGGGACGACTTCACGAAGTCCTGGTTCCAGGCGTGCACCTGGCGCAGGTCGGCGTAGCCGCCGGTGGTGAAGGCGCGCACCAGGTTCAGCGTGGAGGCGGAGGCGTGGTACATCCGCTTCAGCCGCTCGGGGTCCGGGACGCGGGCCTCTTCGGTGAAGTCGAAGCCGTTGACGGAGTCGCCCCGGTAGGTCGGCAGCGTCACGCCGTCGCGGGTCTCGGTCGGCTTGGAGCGCGGCTTGGAGTACTGGCCGGCGATCCGGCCGACCTTCACGACGGGCACCGACGCGGCGTACGTGAGCACGGCGCCCATCTGGAGCAGCGTCTTCAGCTTGTTGCGGATGTGGTCGGCGGACACCGCGTCGAAGGCCTCGGCGCAGTCGCCGCCCTGGAGGAGGAACGCCTCTCCCTTGGCGACGGCCGCCATCCGGGCGCGCAGCTGGTCGCACTCGCCCGCGAAGACGAGCGGCGGATACGACTCGAGCTCCGCAACGACTGCGCGCAGAGCCTCGGTGTCGGGGTACTCGGGCTGCTGCGCCGCGGGCAGGTTTCGCCAGGTGTTGCCAGCACTCGCGCTGGTCTTAGCGTTCACGGTCACCTCACCAACACTACGGGGTCATGTCGGGCGTCCTGAGCCATGCCCAGTCAGTGAGACACCCCGAACACCCCTCGGACATGGGGTAGGGTGCGTCGCATGTTCGCGCACTCGATCCAGACCTGGTGGTGGACCGCTCATCCGGCGGCCCGCTGACTGCGCGTACTCACGACTTCGCGAAGGCCGCCCGAGGGGCGGCCTTCGGTGTTTTCCGGGGTCCGTTCCTCTCTCTCACCGAGACTCACCGAGATGGAGCACGGACCATGAACCTGCTCGGCTTGCCGGACGACTCCCGTCCGTTCGCCCTGCTGCGCCGCCGCACCCCGGGCCACGACCACGATCTGGTCGAGGTCCTGATCGGCCCGGTCGCCCCGTACGACCGGCTCGCCGACCTCCCCGGCCGGAGCCTCGCGCTGGTGCCCTTCCGGCAGATCCGCGAGCGCGGCTTCGACGTCCGCGACGACGGCACGCCCCTGCTGGCACTCACCCCCGAGGAGTCGTACAGCGTCCCGCTCGTCGACGCGCTGGGACAGCTCCCGGCGCACGGCGTGCGCGTCGAGGGCGGCGGCTTCGACGTCACCGACGAGGAGTACGGCGAGATCGTCGGACGCGTGCTGCGCGAGGAGATCGGCCGGGGCGAGGGCGCGAACTTCGTGATCCGGCGGACCTACGAGGGTGAGATCCCCGGTTTCGGCCGGGCCGACGCGCTGGCGCTGTTCCGGCGGCTGCTGGAGGGCGAGCGCGGGGCGTACTGGACGTTCGTCGTGCACACCGGGGACCGCACGCTGGTCGGGGCCAGCCCCGAGGTGCACGTGCGGATGTCCGGCGGCACGGTCGTGATGAACCCGATCAGCGGCACCTACCGCTACCCCGCCGAGGGGCCGACGCCGGAGCATCTGCTGGACTTCCTCGCCGACGGCAAGGAGATCGAGGAGCTGTCGATGGTCGTCGACGAGGAGCTCAAGATGATGTGCACCGTCGGCGACATGGGCGGCGTGGTCGTCGGGCCCCGGCTGAAGGAGATGGCGCACCTCGCGCACACCGAGTACGAGCTGCGCGGCAGGTCCACGCTGGACGTGCGGGAGGTGCTGAGGGAGACCATGTTCGCGGCGACCGTCACCGGCTCGCCGGTGCAGAACGCCTGCCGGGTGATCGAGCGGCACGAGAGCGGGGGGCGCGGGTATTACGCGGGTGCCCTGGCCCTGATCGGCCGGGACGCGGGCGGGGTGCAGACCCTGGACTCCCCCATCCTGATCCGCACCGCCGACATCGACGCGGGCGGGCTGCTGCGGGTGCCGGTCGGCGCGACCCTCGTGCGCGGCTCGGACCCGGCGAGCGAGGTGGCCGAGACGCACGCCAAGGCGGCGGGCGTGCTGGCGGCCCTGGGAGTCGGGCCGTCCCGGCCGCGTGCCGAGCGCACCCGGCCGTCCCTCGCCGACGATCCCCGGGTGCGGGCCGCGCTGGACGGACGCCGGGCCTCGCTCGCGCCGTTCTGGCTGCGGATGCAGCAGCGCTCACCGGAGCCGGCGGGGCACGCCCTGGTCGTCGACGGCGAGGACACCTTCACGGCGATGCTCGCGCACCTGCTGCGCGCCGGTGGCCTGGAGGTGAGCGTGCGGCGCTACGACGAGCCGGGGCTGCGGGAGGCGGTGCTCGGGCACGAGGGTCCGGTGGTGCTGGGTCCCGGGCCGGGGAACCCGTCGGACCTGGCGGATCCCAAGATGCGGTTCCTGCGCTCCCTCACCGCCGAGGTGATCGGGGGCGAACGGCAGGGTGTGCTGGGCGTCTGCCTCGGGCACGAGCTGATCGCGGCCGAGCTGGGACTGGACATCGTGCGCAAGGACGTGCCGTTCCAGGGGGCGCAGACGGAGATCGAGCTGTTCGGGCGGCGGGAGACCGTCGGGTTCTACAACAGCTTCGTGGCGCGCTGCGACGACGAGGCGGCGGCCGAGCTGGCGGCGCACGGGGTCCAGGTCGCGCGCGCGGCCGACGGTGAGGTGCACGCCCTGCGCGCGCCCGGGTTCGCCGGGGTGCAGTTCCATCCCGAGTCGGTGCTGACGCTGAACGGGGCCGCGATCGTGCGGGAGCTGGTGGGGCAGCTGCGGGGGGCGAACGCGCCGTCGGCGTAGTGCGGACCGGTCGGGGCCGCGCGGCCCCGACCGGCACCGGATGCCCGGCCGTCAGCCGAAGAACACCCCGACCTCCTCGTACAGCGCCGGGTCGACCGTCTTCAGGCGGGCGGTGGCGTCCGCGAGGGGGACGCGGACGATGTCGGTGCCGCGCAGGGCGACCATCCGGCCGAAGTCGCGGTCGCGGACGCAGTCGATGGCGTGCAGACCGAAGCGGGTGGCGAGCCAGCGGTCGAAGGCACTGGGGGTGCCGCCGCGCTGGACGTGGCCCAGGACCGTCGTACGGGCCTCCTTCCCGGTGCGCTTCTCAATCTCCTTGGCGAGCCACTCCCCGACCCCGGAGAGCCGGACGTGCCCGAAGGAGTCGAGGGACTGGTCCTTGAGGACCATGTCGCCGTCCCTCGGCATCGCCCCCTCGGCGACCACCACGATCGGCGCGTACGACGCCCGGAAGCGGGAGGTCACCCAGGTGCACACCTGCTCGACGTCGAAGCGCTGCTCGGGGATGAGGATGACGTTGGCGCCGCCGGCCAGGCCGGAGTGGAGGGCGATCCAGCCGGCGTGCCGGCCCATCACCTCGACGACCAGGACCCGCATGTGGGACTCGGCAGTGGTGTGGAGCCGGTCGATGGCCTCGGTCGCGATGCCGACGGCGGTGTCGAAGCCGAAGGTGTAGTCGGTGGCGGACAGGTCGTTGTCGATGGTCTTGGGAACGCCCACGCAGGGCACGCCGTGCTCGTCCGACAGGCGGGCGGCCACGCCCAGGGTGTCCTCGCCGCCGATCGCGATGAGCGCCTCCACCTCCAGTGCGGCGAGGGTCTCCTCGATCCGGCGGATGCCGTTCTCCACCTTCAGCGGGTTGGTCCGCGAGGAGCCGAGGATCGTGCCGCCGCGGGGCAGGATGCCCCGCACCGCGGGGATGTCGAGACGGACGGTGTCGCCTTCCATCGGTCCTCGCCAGCCGTCCCGGAAGCCGGTGAAGTCATAGCCGTACTCCTGCACGCCCTTGCGGACGACGGCCCGGATGACGGCGTTGAGTCCGGGGCAGTCGCCGCCTCCGGTCAGTACTCCGACGCGCATGGAACAGTCCCTTCGCCGCAGGTACCTGACGAAGGGTCAGTGTGACGTGCGCCTCACTCGTCGTCGAGGCCGCGCTCGATGGCGTACCTGACGAGCTCCACACGGTTGTGCAGCTGGAGCTTGCCGAGGGTGTTCTGGACGTGGTTCTGCACCGTGCGGTGGGAGATGACCAGACGTTCGGCGATCTGCTTGTAGCTCAGGCCCTTGGCGACCAGGCGCAGCACCTCGGTCTCGCGGTCGGTGAGCCGGGGCGCCCTGGGTTCGTCGGTGTCGGCGGCGGGGGCGGGTTCGGAGGCCAGTCGGCGGTACTCGCCGAGGACCAGTCCGGCCAGGCCGGGGGTGAAGACGGGGTCGCCGAGGGCCGTGCGGCGGACCGCGTCCTGCAGTTCCGCGGTGGAGGCGGACTTCAGCAGATAGCCGGTCGCACCGGACTTCACGGCCTCCAGGACGTCGGCGTGCTCGCCGCTCGCGGACAGCACGAGCACCCGCAGCGCCGGGTTCGCGGCGACGACCTCCTTGCAGACCTGCACACCGGGCTTGGCCGGCAGATTCAGGTCGAGCACGAGGACGTCGGGTGCGGTGGCCTTGGCGCGGCGGACGGCCTGCTCGCCGTCGCCCGCGGTGGCGACCACATCGAAGCCGGACTCGGCCAGGTCGCGGGCAACGGCGTCACGCCACATGGGGTGATCGTCGACGACCATGACCTTGATCGGGTCCCGCCGGCCCTCGGTGGTGTCCGTCATCGCTGCTCCGCCTTCCCCCGTGTGTCCGTCACGTCCTTCGGTACCTTCAGCTCGACCTCCGTGCCCTGACCCGGCACCGAGATCAGCTCCGCGCTGCCGCCGAGGTCGCGCAGCCGGCCGCGGATCGACAGGGCGACTCCGAGCCGGCCCTCGCCCTCGGCCTGGTCGAGCCGTCCCTCCGGGATGCCCGGCCCGTCGTCGCGTACGGTGACGATCACCTCGTCCGGCTCGTCCTCGACCAGGATCCACGCGCGTGCGTCCTGACCGGCGTGCCGGCGGACGTTGTCCAGGGCGGCTCCGACGGCGGCGGCCACCTCCCGGGCCGCGACCGGCGCCAGCGGCACGGGCGCCCCGGGCTCGGCGAGACTGACCCTGGCGGCCGCGTACGGCGCGAGCAGGGCGCGCAGGTCGACGGGTCCGCTCTTCTCCTCCGGCTCCTCGTCGACGGCCCGTACGACCGCTCCCTGTGCGGTGTCCTCCGACACCCGGGAGACGGGCACGAGGCCACCGGAGACCAGGGTGCGCAGCGCGACCTCCTGCTCACCCGCCATCCGGCCCAGCTCGGCCGCCTCTCCCCCGATCACGGCCCCGCGGCGCTGCACCATCGCCAGCACCTGAAGCACGCTGTCGTGGATGTCCCGGGCCAGACGCTCGCGCTCGCGGGTGGCGGCCTCGATCTCCAGGGCGCGGGCGAGGGTGCGCTCGGAGGCGCGGGCCACCTCGACGACGTAGCCGATGGCGACGGAGGCGATGCAGACCAGGATGACGTTGTGGACGGTGTCGCGGGCCGGGCTGCCGCGCTCGACCAGGTTGGCGACGGCCACCAGGCCGGAGGCGAGGGCCGCCCAGCGCCAGCCGCCCTTGATCGCGAAGGCCAGAACGGCACCGGCGGTCCATATCGACGGCAGGGTCGGGCCGCCCGACTGCACCCGCTCGTGCGCGTCGGCGACGGGCGTGAGCAGGATGCCGGTGAGGGCGATGGTGAGGTCGGCGGCGAGGAACCGCTTGGTGCAGCGGGCCGCGTTCGCGACCCGGGGCAGGGTGGCCAGGGTCCAGCCGCACAGCACCACGTAGTAGGCGACGGCGATCCAGGGGCGGGGGAAGTCCTCGTAGGCGGTGGCGAACAGGCCGACCGCGTACAGCATCGTGAGCACCCGGTAGCCGGTGAGCGCACGCCACAGCGGCTGCTCGACCGACATCCTCATGACGCGCTCGCGCTCGGCCATCTCCCCCGCCCCCCGATCCGAGCCCCCGCTAGGGCTCGGTCCGCCGCCGCTCGGGCCGCTGTTCCGTCTGCTGTTCCGCCTGCTTCTGCCGGCCGGCCTGCTGCTGCGCGGCCTGTTCCCGCTCGGCCTTCTCCTTCTCGGCCTGTTCCTTCTCCGCACGGGCGAGAGCGGCCCTGGCCGCCTTCTCGGCCTCCTTCTCCGCCTTCGCCGCTTCCGTGAGCTGCCGCTTCATGGCCGTGGCGTACATGTCGACGTACTCCTGGCCGGAGAGGTTCATGATCTCGTACATGACCTCGTCGGTCACCGCGCGCAGCACGAACCGGTCGTGCTCCATGCCCTGGTAGCGGCTGAAGTCCAGGGGCTTGCCGATCCGGATGCCGGGCCGCATCAGCTTCGGCACGACCTTCCCGGGCGGCTGGATCTTCTCCGTGTCGATCATGGCCACGGGGATCACGGGCGCGCCGGTGGCGAGCGCCACGCGCGCGAGGCCGCCCGGCTTGCCCCGGTAGAGCCGTCCGTCGGGCGAGCGCGTGCCCTCCGGGTAGATCCCGAACAGCTCACCGCGCTCCAGCACCTCTATGCCGCTCTTGATGGCGGCCTCGCCCGCGCCGCGCGCACCGGAGCGGTCCACGGGGAGCTGCCCGACCCCCTTGAAGAAGGCGGCCGTGAGCCGTCCCTTCACGCCGGGCGTGGTGAAGTACTCGGCCTTCGCGATGAAGGTGACCTTGCGGTCGAGGACGGCGGGCAGGAAGAACGAGTCGGAGAACGACAGGTGATTGCTCGCCAGGATCGCAGCGCCCTCGGCGGGTACGTTCTCCAGGCCCTCCACCCAGGGTCTGAAGGCGAGCTTCAGCGGACCCCCGATGGTGACCTTCATCGCGCCGTACAACAACCGAGTGCCTCCTGTATGTGTCGATCAGACCTTAACCCGGAGCGCTGTCAAAGGAGCCGACGGCCCTGGTCGGTGTCAGTGCGGTCGCGTACGGTGAAGGTCCCGCGAACGCCGTGCGACCCCTTCCATGACGTTCCGTGACATTCCGTGATCGTGCCAGTCCCTTCTCACGACCAGGAGGCCGAAGGTGCCGGTCCTTGCCGGAGCCGAGCCGTTTCACCACGAGGGCGGAGAGGTAGCCGTCCTTCTCTGCCACGGCTTCACCGGATCACCGCAGTCGCTGCGCCCCTGGGCGGAGCACCTCGCCGAGCACGGCATGACCGTCTCCCTGCCGTTGCTGCCCGGGCACGGCACGCGCTGGGAGGACCTGCGGATCACCGGCTGGCAGGACTGGTACGCGGAGGTGGACCGGCAGCTGCGCCTGCTGTGCGAGCGCCGCGAGACGGTCTTCGTGGCCGGTCTGTCGATGGGTGGCGCGCTGGCCCTGCGGCTGGCCGCGAAACACGGCGACGCCGTCCGCGGTGTCATGGTCGTCAACCCCGCGAACAAGGTGCACGGCCTGGCCGCGCACGCCCTTCCGGTGGTGCGCCACCTCGTCCCCGCGACGAAGGGCATCGCCAGCGACATCGCCAAGCCGGACGGCAGGGAGCTCGGCTACGACCGGGTGCCGCTGCACGCGGCGCACTCGCTGCGGCAGTTCTTCCGGATCGTCGACGGCGAGCTGCCGCAGGTCACCCAGCCGGTGCTGCTGCTGCACAGCCCCCAGGACCACGTGGTGCCGCCCGCCGACTCCGCCCGGGTCCTCAGCCGCATCTCGTCGACGGACGTGAAAGAGGTCGTCCTGGAACAGAGCTACCACGTCGCCACGTTGGACCATGACGCGGACCTGATTCACGAGGAGAGCCTCGCGTTCATCGGCCGCATCGCGTCCGGCCTCGGCAAGGAGCCCGGGCTCGGCAAGGAAGGGACGACCGCAGGTGGCTGAGCACGACTCCGACCGCGAGGGCCGGGAGCCGGACGACAAGGGCGTGCCCTTCGACGAGGAGGCCGCCTGGGCGGCGATCGTCGCCGGGTACGGCGACGAGCCGCCGGACCCGCCGGGCGCCAAGCCGTTCAAGCCCATCGAGGACCTGGCCCTGCCTGCGACCGGGACCAACGACGCCGTACTGGACGGCGACCGGGGTGACACGGCCGTGAAGTCCGGGGACGTCGTGAAGCCGGTCGAGTCGGAACAGGCCGAGGGGTCCGGGCCCGGGGACGAGCCCGTGAAGCCCCTGGGCGGCTCGGTCTCCTTCGCGCCCGGCGTCGGCCCGCGTGACTACACCACGCCCGAGCCCGCCGAGGACGACTTCGACGAGGACGACGAAGGCCACTTCGTGCCCCCGGAGCCGCCCCCGCTGCCCACCGCCGACCCCACCGCCAAGTTCGCCTGGCTCGGCGTGCTCGGCGGGCCGGTGCTGCTCCTGCTGGCCGTGCTGTTCGGCTGGGACATGACCTGGTGGCTGGCCACGCTGGGGATCGGCGGGTTCCTCGGCGGGTTCGCGACGCTGGTGATGCGGATGCGCACGGACGACGAGGAGGACGACGACCCCGGGCGGGGCGCGGTCGTCTAGGAGGGCGGGACCCTGAGGGCGGCCAGGACCGGAAGGTGGTCCGTGGCGGCCCTCAGGTCTGCTTCGGACACCCCCGGCTGCCCGGTTGGCACACCGCAGCCCAGCACCTCGATGCCCTTCGTCGCGAAGATCGCGTCGATGCGCTGGTAGGGGTCGCCGGGCGTCCAGGTGTGCTCGCCGCCCCAGGGGGCCGCCGCACGGCAGTCGGTGAGACCTTCGGCCAGCCGGCGGAAGGCCGGGCCGTCGGGGCGCTCGTTGAGGTCGCCGCCGGCGATCGCGTGTTCCACTTCCAGGCCGGCGAGCCGGTCCAGGAGCATGCCGGACTGCTCGTAGCGCTCGTCCTTCTGCAAGGACAGGTGGCAGCTGAGGACGCCGAGGCGGGCGCCGGCGATGCGGACGACCGCGGTGGCGAAGCCGCGGCGGTGCAGGCCGGGGGTGGGGGGCAGGAGGATGTCCTCGGTGCGTTCGACGCTCGCCCGGAGCGAGCTGAGGATGGCCGGACCGGTGGTGGTGGCGCCGCCGGTGACGATCACCAGGTCGGAGGCGAGGGCCAGGCGGGCGAGTTTCTTGCGCCAGCGGAAGAAGCGGGGGGCTTCCTGGATGAGGACGAGGTCGGGCTCGCACGCCCTGATGACGCGGGCCAGGGCGTCGGTGTCGTCGCGCATGGAGCGGATGTTGTAGCTGAGGACCCTGATGACCGCGGAACCGTCCGGTTCCGTACGGGAGTTGGGGAGCAGCGGCATGTGATCAATCTACGCCCCATGGCTCGGGGCGCGAGGTACGTGCGCGAGTGCCGGTTGTTCGTGGCTCGTCGCGCAGTTCCCCGCGCCCCCGGGGACAGGAACCTCAGGGCGTTCACATGATCGGGTCGGGTTCCCTCGCCAGGTCCGCCGCGCCCACCAGGCCCGCCTTGTTGCCCAGTTCCGCCGCGCGGACCTCGGCCACCGGACGCCAGTTGCCGCCGACCAGCCAGCGCTTGTACGACTTGCGGATCGGGCCCAGGACCAGTTCGCCCTCGTCGGAGAGGCCGCCGCCGACGATGAACGCGGAGGGGTCGAAGAGGGAGGCCAGGTCGGCGAGGCCCGCGCCGACCCAGCGGGCCAGTTCGCGGTAGGAGTCGACGGCCACCCGGTCGCCCTGACGGGCGGCCATCGAGATGTGCTTGCCCTCGATGCCGTCGGGCGTGCCGTTGCCGAGGCCGAGCAGGGTCTCGGCGTTCTCGGGGGTGGCGTTGGCGCGCTGCTTGGCGTACCGGACGAGGGCGCGGCCGGAGGCGTACTGCTCCCAGCAGCCCTGCGAGCCGCAGCCGCACAGCAGGCCGTCCGGCACCATGCGGATGTGGCCGAACTCGGCGGCCACGCCGAAGTGCCCGCGGCGCAGCTTGTTGCCGATGATGATGCCGCCGCCGAGGCCGGTGCCGAGGGTGATGCAGATGACGTTGCGGTGGCCCTTTCCGGCACCGAACTTGTACTCGCCCCACGCCGCGGCGTTCGCGTCGTTCTCCACGACCACCGGAAGCCCCACGCGGGCCTCGACCTTGTCCTTGAGCGGCTCGTTGCGCCAGTGGATGTTGGGCGCGAAGTAGACCTCGGAGCGCTGCCGGTTCACGTAGCCGGCGGCACCGATGCCCACGCCGACGATGTCGTGACCGACGCGTGCGCCGTCCACCGCCGAAGCGATGGCGTCCACGATGCCCTCAGCCGTGTCCGGGGTCGGCACCTTGTGGGTCGAGAGGATGTTGCCGTCCTCATCGACCACGCCGGCCGCGATCTTCGTGCCGCCGATGTCGACGCCGATGGTGAGTCCCATGAATCCCTCAGTTTCGGTCGAGCCCCGCTACGGCCAACGGTACCCGAGGCATGCCGCCGGGTTCGTCGTCGTCCGCACGCTGGGCACCCCGGGAGGCCGTGCCGGGGCCGCCTTCCGGCCGGGGCCGGGGACTCAGTCCAGGTCGATGCGCTGCCCGGGGCCGGCGTCGTCACCGCCGTCCCGGCGTTCGCTCCCGTCACGGGGGTCGTGCCGTTCGTCGCGGCCGGTCCAGCGGCGTTCCTGGGCCTGGACGGCGGAGCGGTAGGCGGCGAGCAGTTCGTTCCCGGCCGCGGCCAGGTGGCCGAAGACGTCCGGATTGCGCTCGATGACGGGCTCCACGGCGTCCTTGGCCTGCTGCACGACCTGTCGCACGGCCTGCTGGGCGGCGGGTCCGGCGACGGCGCCGAGCAGCGGGGACTGGGCCCCGGACAGCTTCTCGGCGACGGCGTCCACGAGCTTCTTCAGTTCCTCGGCCGCGGAGCCGGGGGGCGTGCCGTACTCGGCGCGGCGGCGGGCCTTCTCCGCCTGGAGGTCCTCGGCGCACGCGGTCGCCCAGGCGTCGGCGTCGGTCGCCCGATCGTCGTCCGCGGCCCCTTCCCGGGCGGCGCCGGACGGAGGGAGGTCTTCGCTCATCACGGACTCCTGACTACGGTTCGTCCCTACGACGTTACCCGAACGGCCGTACCGGGTTCACGGGCCGTGCCGGCCACTGTTCCTCCCCGTTCGGCACCGCTGTCTCACCGGCTCCGCGGCCACAGCTTCGGGTCGGGCGCGAAGCGGATCCGCAGCTCGCCCTCACGCAGGGCGGCCCCGTCGACGGTGCAGCGGCGCAGCACGGAGGGCAGCGGGACGATCCGGCGGAACCGCCCCGCCGTGACGACGAGTTCGTCGCCGCGCCGGACGAGGTCGAGTTCCTCGCGTATGGCGCCGGGCAGCGGGATCCGCCAGACGAGCACGCCGTCCTCGCCGAGCCGGTCGGTCACGGGCCAGTCGGCGGCGGGGACCGCCTGCCCGGTGCCGGGCACGGCGAGGGCGGTGAGGTCGTCGGTGCCGCGCGGTTCGCGCCCGAGGTGGGCGACGGTGCGGACGTCGTAGGTCTCCCGCCACTCCTCCAGCGTCTTGCGCTGCTGGGCGACCGGCCCGGCGAGCCAGGTGTCCGGGGACGCCTCGGGCAGCACGCGGTTGGCGACCACGACGTCGGTGCGCAGACCGCGCAGGGCGAGTCCGAGGCGGGCGGTGCGCAGCGCCTCGGCACCGGCCGGGCCGGGCTCGGCGACCAGGCGCACGACGGTGCCGGGATCGGCGACGACCGCTTCCACGGCGGCGAGTTCCAGGTCCTGGCGGGCCGCCGTCTCGTAGAGCCACTCGGCGGGCATGGGGACGCCGGCGAGGCGGCCCAGGACGGGGCGCAGGGCGCGGGCGGCCTGCCGCTCGGGCGGGAGGAGGCGGCGCAGGTAGCGGCGGAGCTCCTCGGGCAGGGCGAGCAGGGCGAGGGCCTGCGGGGCCGGGGGGAGGTCGACGACGAGGGTGTCGTACTTCTCCGACAGGGCGGCGTCGCGCAGGGCACGCAGCCAGGTGAGTTCCTCGGCCCCGGGCAAGGGGGTGAGTTCGTCGGGGTCGAGGCGGGAGGCGCCGAGGAGGTCCAGGGCGGAGGAGGCGCGGTCCTGCAGGGCGACCAGGTCCCTGCGGAAGTCCTGGGCGGCGTCGGGGCGCCAGACGGTGAGGTGCGGGGCGGCTTCGATCGGGGCCGAGCCGGTCGGGACGCCGAGTGCGGCACCAAGGGTGTCCGTGCGGTCGGAGCCGAGGAGGAGGGTGCGGGTGCCCTCGCGGGCGGCGGTGAGCGCGGTGGCAGCGGCGACTGTGGTGCGCCCGCTGCCGCCGGGGCCCATGATCAGGATGGTGCGCATGGGGATGAACGCTAACCCAGACGCCCCAAAGGGGCGCGGGGAACTGCGCGAGCGACCACGGTGCACCCACACCGAACCATGCACGGGTGCCCCAGCGGCGCGATGCGATCAGGCCGCTTCGACCCTCTTCTTCAGCCCCGCCAGCGCCCGGTCGATGATGACCTTCTCCGCCTTGCGCTTGATCATGCCGAGCATGGGGATCTTGACGTCCACCGTGAGCAGGTAGGTGACCTCCGTGCCGCCCGTGCCGGACGGCTTGAGGATGTACGAGCCGTCCAGGGAACGCAGCATCTGGGACTTCACCAGCGTCCAGGACACCTCGTTCTCGCCGGTCCAGGTGTATCCGAGGACCTGGTCGTCCTTGATCGCGCCCGCGTCCATGACGAGGCGGACCTGCTCGGCGCGGCCCTGGGCGTCGGTCTTGAGGACCTCCGCCTCCTTCACCTCGCCGGTCCAGTCCGGGTAGCGGGCGAAATCGGCGATGACCGCCATGACGTCGGCCGGGGCCGCCTCGATGGTGATGCTCGAGCTGGTGTGTTCCGCCATCGCCGTGGCTCCTCCAGATGCGGGCCGTTATGAGGTCGTGCGCACGAGTGTGCAGCGTGAAGGCTACCGCGCACGGGACCCGCGGATCTCACCCGACCTGAGGCGTCCTCACCACTCCAGGGCCCACGGCGTCCCGTTGCCCGCGAAGTGCCCCACGTTCACGCACTCGGTGGCCCCGATCCGCATCCTCCTCACCAGCGGCTGGTGGACGTGCCCGAAGAGGGAGTAGCGGGGCCGCGTGCGGCGGATGGCGTCCAGCAGGGCCCGGCTGCCCCGTTCGAAGCGGCGAGCGACGGTGTCGTAGACCAGCTCGGGGACCTCGGGCGGGATGTGGGTGCAGAGCACGTCGACCTCGCCCACGGCCTCGATCTTCGCCGCGTACTCCTCGTCGCTGATCTCGTACGGCGTCCGCATCGGCGTGCGCAGGCCGCCGCCGACGAAGCCGAAGACCCGGCCGCCGATCTCGACGCGCTCACCGTCGAGGACGGTCGTGCCGGGGCCCGCGTACTCGCGCCACAGGGGCGGCATGTCGACGTTGCCGTAGGTGGCGTACGTAGGAGTGGGGAAAGCGGCGAACAGTTCGGCGTACTGCTTGCGCACCGCCTTCTCGATCACGGTGGCGCGGTCCCCCTGGAGGCCGGCCCACAGCTCGGCCCCGAACACCCGGGCCTCCTCGAAGCGGCGGGCGGTGCGCAGCGCGACGATGCGGTCGGCGTTCTCGACGCCGAACAGGTCGGGGAAGATACCGCGCGAGTGGTCGGCGTAGTCGAGGAAGAGGACGAGGTCGCCCAGGCAGATCAGGGCGTCGGCGCCCTCGCCCGCCCTGGCCAGGTCGCGGGCGTTGCCGTGCACGTCGCTCACGACGTGGACGCGCGTCCGGTGGTTTCCGGCTGGTGTGGGTGCCATGACGATCAAGCGTAGGTCGCGCGCTGCGGTTGTGAACAGTGGCGGTCCTACCTGCGGTTACTGGCCAGTCAGTTAGCAGGTGGACTACTGTGCGCAAAGGAATACCCAACTGTGTGACGCAGCGAACATCTCGACAGGCCCCCCTGTCGTAGAAGCCATACCGGCGGGTAACGTCCGGCCAGTCCAGTCGTGCTCTGCATTTCAACAAGTGAATGCGCGAGCACTTCCCCGAGCCTTGGACCGCACCGTCGCAGCACACACCGTCGTGGCGCCGGCGCCCTATGAGGAGCAGCAGTCTTGCGCGAGTTCAGCCTTCCGGCTTTGTACGAGGTCCCTGCGGACGGGAATCTGACCGACATCGTCCGCAGAAACGCCGCGCAGCACCCGGACGTCGCCGTCATCGCCCGCAAGGTCGGCGGCAGCTGGCAGGACGTCACGGCCACCACGTTCCTCGCCGAGGTGCACACGGCGGCGAAGGGGCTGATCGCCGCCGGTGTCCAGCCGGGCGACCGGGTGGGCCTGATGTCCCGCACCCGGTACGAGTGGACGCTGCTGGACTTCGCGATCTGGAGCGCGGGCGCGGTGACCGTGCCGGTGTACGAGACCAGTTCGGCGGAGCAGGTGCAGTGGATCCTCGGCGACTCGGGGGCGACCGCCTGTGTCGTGGAGTCGGAGGCCCACGCGGCCGCGATCGAGTCGGTGCGCGACCGGCTCCCGGCGCTCAAGCACGTGTGGCAGATCGACGGCGGCGGTATCGACGAGCTGGGCCGGCTCGGCCAGGACGTCACCGACGAGACGGTCGAGGAGCGCGGCTCGTTCGCCAAGGCCGACGACCCGGCGACCATCGTCTACACCTCCGGCACCACCGGCCGCCCCAAGGGCTGTGTGCTCACCCACCGCAGCTTCTTCGCCGAGTGCGGCAACATCGTGGAGCGGCTGCGTCCGCTGTTCCGCACGGGCGAGTGCTCGGTGCTGCTCTTCCTGCCGCTCGCGCACGTCTTCGGCAGGCTGGTGCAGATCGCGCCCATGATGGCGCCGATCAAGCTGGGCACGGTCCCGGACATCAAGGACCTCACCGACGAGCTGGCCGCGTTCCGTCCGACGCTGATCCTCGGTGTGCCGCGCGTCTTCGAGAAGGTCTACAACTCGGCACGCGCCAAGGCCCAGGCCGACGGCAAGGGCAAGATCTTCGACAAGGCGGCCGACACCGCCATCGCGTACAGCAAGGCGCTGGACACCCCCTCGGGCCCGTCGCTCGGACTGAAGATCAAGTACAAGACGTTCGACAAGCTCGTCTACAGCAAGCTCCGCGCGGTCCTCGGCGGCCGGGGCGAGTTCGCCATCTCCGGCGGCGCCCCGCTCGGCGAGCGCCTCGGCCACTTCTTCCGCGGCATCGGCTTCACGGTGCTGGAGGGCTACGGCCTGACCGAGTCCTGTGCGGCCACCGCGTTCAACCCCTGGGACCGGCAGAAGATCGGCACGGTCGGCCAGCCGCTGCCCGGCTCGGTGGTGCGCATCGCCGACGACGGCGAGGTGCTGCTGCACGGCGAGCACCTGTTCAAGGAGTACTGGAACAACCCCGGGGCGACCGCCGAGGCGCTGGCCGACGGCTGGTTCCACACCGGTGACATCGGCACCCTCGACGAGGACGGCTACCTCAGGATCACCGGCCGCAAGAAGGAGATCATCGTCACCGCGGGCGGCAAGAACGTCGCCCCGGCCGTGATCGAGGACCGCATCCGGGCGCACGCGCTGGTCGCGGAGTGCATGGTGGTGGGCGACGGGCGGCCGTTCGTGGGCGCGCTGATCACCATCGACGAGGAGTTCCTGGGCCGTTGGTGCTCCGACCACGGCAAGCCGGCCGGTGCCACCGCGGCGTCGCTGAGCGAGGACCCGGACCTGCTGGCCGCGATCCAGGCGGCGATCGACGACGGCAACGCCGCGGTGTCGAAGGCGGAATCGGTGCGGAAGTTCCGCATTCTGAACTCCCAGTTCACGGAGGAGTCGGGCCACCTGACGCCGTCGCTGAAGCTGAAGCGCAACGTGGTGGCGAAGGACTACGCGCACGAGATCGAGGCGATCTACGCGAAGTGACCTCCCGGTCGCCTATGGCGCGGTGTCCTCGGCGAGGACCCGCGCCATCGTGCGTTCGGCGAGCGCGGTGATGGTCACGAACGGGTTGACCCCGAGCGACCCGGGCACGAGCGAGCCGTCGGTGACGTACAGCCGGGGGTATCCCCTGACCCGCCCGTAGTCGTCGGTCGCCCTGCCCAGTACGCAGCCGCCGAGCGGGTGGTAGGTGAAGTCGTCGGCGAAGACCTTGTTCTTCGAGCCGAACAGGTCGTACCGGTAGATCGTCGCGTTGGCCGCGTTGATGCGGTCGAAGAGCTTCCTGGCCATGGCGACGGAGACCGCGCTGTGGGCGGCCGTCCAGCCGAGCCGCAGCCGGTCCGAGCCGGTGTCGTAGGAGAAGGACGCCCGTTCCGGGTTCCTGGTGATCGCCAGGTAGAGGCTCACCCAGTGCTCCAGGCCCGTCGGCAGGGGGGCTATCTCGGCGAACACCGGGTTGGCGGCGTTCGCCCAGTCGTCGATGCCCATGACCGGCATGGTCGACTGGTTCGCCCCGACGGTGTCCCACACGTGGTTGGCCCGGCCCAGCATCACGTTGCCGTTGGTGCCCCAGCCGGCGCCGACATCGGCGCCGAGGCCGGGGAGCGTGCCCGTCTCCCGGGCGCGCAGCAGCAGTTCGGTGGTGCCGAGGCTGCCGCCGCCGAGGAAGAGGTACCTGCAGCCGTACTCCCTGGTCGCGACGGTCTTGCCGGTCTCGTCGATGCGGTCGGCGGTCAGGACCCATGTCCCGTCCGGAGCGCGGCTGATCGCGCGCACCTTCTCCAGGGTGTGGACCGTGACGTTGCCGGTGCCGAGGGCGGCGGCGAGGTACGTCTTGTCGAGGCTGCGCTTGCCGTGGTTGTTGCCGTAGATGACCTCTCCGCCGAGCGCGGACTTCGGGGCGGTGCCGGCCGCCTCGCGCTCCATGTGGCCGAAGTCGTAGACGCTCGGCACGAAGGTGGTCCGCAGGCCGGTCTTCTCGGCGTGCTTGCGGGAGACGCGGGTGAAGCGGTACCACTCCGTCGACTCGAACCACGCCGGGTCGACGGTGTTCACACCGAGGGCGGCGCGGGCGCGCGGGAAGTACGTGCCGTACATCTCGTCGGCGTCGACGGTGGGGAACTGCTCGGCGAAGTAGGACCGGGGCGGGGTGACCGCCATGCTCCCGTTGACCAGGGAGCCGCCGCCGACGCCCCGGCCGACGTACACGGACATCTGGTCGAAGTGCACGCGGTCGAGGACGCCCGGGTAGCGGCCGATGTCCCGGTTGACGACGTCCAGCCAGAGGAAGGTGCCGAGGGGGGCCTCGGTGCGGGTGCGGAACCACATGGAGCGGTGGTCGGGGGCGCTGGTGGTGCAGAAGACCTTGCCGTCGGGGCCCGCGGTGTTCCACAGGCGGCCCATCTCCAGGACGATCGTGCGGATGCCGGCCTGGGCGAGGCGGAGGGCGGCGACCGCTCCGCCGTAGCCGGAGCCGACGACGATCGCCGGGGCGGTGTCGGCTGCGTCGGGCTGGGCGGCTCGGGCGCTTTGGAGGCCTATGCGGGTGAAGCCGAGGGCGGCTGCGGTTTGCAATGCGGCCATGCCGAGGATTTGACGTCTTGTCAGCTGACGCTGCATCAGATTTACTGTCATGCGCGCAGCATCGGCGGAATATACGGTTCCGCCTAGTGGGGTGCGGCTTGATCCTTGTGGGCGGGTGCGGGTTGTTCGTGGTTTCTCGCGCCCACGCGGCGGAGCCGCACATCGATACAGCCCCGCGCCCCTTACGGAGCGATTGCTCTACAGCAAGTCTTTGAGGTGCTCCGCGAGCAGGTCCCAGCGCCACTTCTCCTCGACCCATTCCCTGCCCCGCTCGCCCATGCTGCGGCGCAGCTCCGGGTCGGCGAGGAGGGTGGTGATGCGGTCGGCGGCCTCTTCCGGGGAACCGCCTCGCACCACCCAGCCCGTCTCGCCGTCGAGGACCGCGTCCGGGGCGCCGCCCGAGTCGCCTGCCACGACCGGCAGGCCCGTCGCGGAGGCCTCCAGGTAGACGATGCCGAGCCCCTCGACGTCGAGGCCGCCGCGGCGGGTGCGGCAGGGCATCGCGAAGACGTCGCCGGCGCCGTAGTGGGCGGGCAGCTCGGACCAGGGCACGGCACCGGTGAAGCGGACGGCGGAGGCGACGCCGGTCTCGTGGGCGAGCCGCCGCAGGTCCCGCTCGTAGGGGCCGCCGCCGACGATCAGCAGGACGGTGTCGGGCTCGGCGGCCAGGATGCGGGGCATGGCCCGGATCAGGGTGTCCTGGCCCTTGCGCCGGACCAGCCGGGAGACGCACACCACCACCGGGCGGTCCGTCAGGCCGAGTCGTGCCCGGACCTCGTCGCCGCCCGAGCCGGGGTGGAAGGTCTTCTCGTCGACGCCGGGCGGCAGCTGCGCCATCCGGGCGGCCGCCTCGGGCGTCAGTGCGGAGGCGATGCGCGAGCGGGTGTACTCGCCCAGGTAGGTGATCGTGTCCGTGGCGTCGCCGATCCGGCGCAGCAGCTGCCGGGCGGCGGGCAGCTGCGCCCAGCCGGCCTCGTGGCCGTGCGTGGTGGCGACCAGCCGCTCGGCTCCCGCGGCGCGCAGCGCCGGGGCCATCAGGCCGAGCGGGGCCGCCGCCCCGAACCACACCGACTCGCACCCGTGCTCCCGCAGCAGGTTGGCGGCCCGCCGGGTGGCGCCGGGCGTCGGCAGCAGCATGGTCGTACGGTCCCGTACGACGGTGAAGGGCTGCTCGGCGTCGAAGGCGCGGGTCGCCTCGACGCCCTCGCGGGTCCGCTTCCAGGTCGAGGCGTAGACGACCAGCTGCTGCGGGTCCAGCCGCAGCGCCATGTTGTGCAGAAACGCCTGGATGCCCCCGGGCCTGGGCGGAAAGTCGTTCGTCACGATCAGGGTCTTGCGCACGCCGCCGACCCTACCGAACCGCCCTCACCGCCCTGTGCGCAAGCACATGTGGCACGCTCACAGCCGGTGGGCCCATCATGGCCCCATCAACACGGCACGCGAACGGGCAGGGATCACGTGAAGACGACGGGCACGAGGCGGTCCCTGGCATGGCTGCCGGTGGTCTGGTGTCTCACGAGGCTGTTGCTGCTGCTGTTCGTCCTGAAGGTGTACGTCTTCCCGGGCCCCGACGTCACCAGTGACGTGCAGGTGATCTACCAGGGCTGGTACCGCGTCCTGAGCACCGGGACCTTCCCGCTGGCCGACGTCACCTGGCAGTACCCGCCCGCCGCCGCCCTGGCGATCCTCTCCCCCGGCCTGCTGCCCTTCCTCGACTACGCGACGGCCTTCTTCGTGCTGGTCTGCGTCACCGACCTGGCCGTGCTGGCCCTCATGGCCTTCGCGGGACGCCGCCCGGGCCGTTCATTGCGCGGCGCCTGGGTGTGGGTGATCGGCGTGCCGCTGCTCGGCCCGACGGTGTACGCCCGCTACGACGTGATGGTCACGGCGGTGGCCGTGGCCGCGCTGCTCGCGGGGGCCAGGCATCCGAGGACCATGGGCGCCCTGGCCGCCTTCGGCGCGCTGCTGAAGGTCTGGCCGGCGATGCTGCTCCTGGGCGCCCGCCGCCGCAGCGCCTGGGTGTCGGCCCTGGTGACCGGCATCGCCGTGACGGGCGCGTTCGCCCTGGCCATGCCCGGCGCGTTCGCCTTCCTGACGTTCCAGCGCGACCGGGGCACCGAGGTGGAGTCGCTGGGCGCGCTGGTCTTCCACGTCGCCCGGCACTTCGGCTGGCAGGGCGAGGTGCGGCTGAACTACGGCTCGATCGAGTTCCTCGGGCCGTATGTGAGCGAGGTGAGCACGGGCGCGCTGTTCCTGACGGGGGCGGCCTTCGGCTGGCTGGTGCTGTGGCGGTTGCTGGCCCGGCGCTTCGAGGAGCACACGCTCGCCGACGCGGCCTTCGTGGCGGTGCTGATGTTCACCACCACCAGCCGGGTGATCAGCCCCCAGTACATGGTGTGGCTGGTGGGGCTCGCGGCGGTGTGCCTGTACTTCCCCGGCAGCCGGATGCGGCTGCCGGTCGCCCTGGTGCTGGTCGCGTGCTTCGTGACGGTGCTGGAGTTCCCGTTCTACTTCGCCGACGTGGTGGCCAGCAACGGCCTCGGGATCACCTTGCTGTTCGTGCGCAACGGTCTGCTGGTGGCAGCCGCGCTGATCGCGGCCCGGACCCTGTGGCGGCAGACCGTACCGCCCGTCACCCAGCCCGCACCCGTACCCCCTCAGCCGACCCGGACGGACGAGACCCCCGTCTCCTCCTGAGCCGGAACCCGCCAAAACAGCAGCCCCACCAGGGCACACTGCACCGCCGCCGCGGACGCCAGCGCCAGGCACACGCCGGGCAGTCCGAGCCCCGTCAGTCCGTACGCGAACGCCAGCTGGACCGCGGTCCCGAGCGCGGTGACGCGCAGCAGCGCGGGGGCGCCTCCGCTGCCCTCGAAGACACCGCCGAGCGCGATCAGGCCCGCCATCAGCATCCAGCCGGTCCCGCGGTCTACGGCTCAGTCCAGCCGGTGCCGCGGTCTCCGGGTCAGTCCAGCCGGTGCCGCAGACTCCAGGTCAGCCCAGCTGGTCCCGCGGACTCCAGGTCAGCCCAGCTGGTCCCGCGGACTCCAGGTCAGCCCAGCCGGTCCCGCGGTCTCCGGGGCGCTCCAGCCACTCCCGCAGTCTCCGGGTCAGCCCAGCCGGTCCCGCGGTCTCCGGGTCGCTCCAGCCACTCCCGCGGTCTCCGGGTCTGCCCAGATGGTCCCGCGGTCTAGGGCCAGTCCAGCCGGTGCCGCGGACTCCGGGTCAGCCCAGCTGGTCCCGCAGATACGCCCGCCAGTCCTCCGTGAAGGCCTCGGGCGTGGTCCCCAGGACCTTCCGCATCGCGTCCTCCACCGCCCCGGCCCGCTGCCGGTGCTCCCCGACGGCCCGGTAGAACGCGCCCAGCCGGGCCTCGCCCCAGCGGTCGGCGATCAGCCGGCACGCCGTCCAGCCGCTCTCGTAGGAGCGGGCCAGTCGGCCGGCGTCGCCGGTGAAGCCGAAGTCCTCGTCGCCGGGGAGCGCGGCGGGGATCCGGTCCTCGCGGACGGCCCGGGTCAGTTCCGGCGCGGCCTCGGCGGGGGTGCGGCCGGCGGCGCGGTAGCCGACCCAGTCGGCGTACCCCTCCGACAGCCACAGCGGCGTGGCGGCCGTGGTCCGGGCGCGGGTGGCGACATGGGTGGTCTCGTGGGTGACGACGACCTGCTCGCCGAGACCGCCGAGGAGCGCGAACGCGTCCGGGTTGACGATGATCCGGTCCGCCGGCGCCCGGGCCGGAGCCCCCGTCTCGCCGGTGGTGACCGCCGCGATGCCGCGGTAGGAGGAGGCGGGTGAACCGAGCAGCCCCGCCATCCCTTCCACCGACTTCGGCACCAGCACGACGACCCGCCGGCTCCAGCCCGTGCCCCAGGCGTCCGACACGGCCGGTACGGCGCGGTCGGCCAGGTCCGCGAAGTGCCGCAGCGCCCGCCCGGACTGCCCGACGCCGAGCACGAGACTGTGCCGGCCCCGGACCGGTTGCACCGCTCCCTGGTCCCACAGCTGCTGTGCGGCCTTTCTCGCCGGCCGGTCGGCGTCGACGAACCACCGCCCGTCCGGGTCCCGGGCCAGCCGGAGGGTGCGCCCCGCCACCACCGGCGCCCGGTCGTACCCCGCCACGCGGTACCGCAGTTCGGCGTCGGCGGTGGCCGTGTCGCCGGTGCGGTGCACGGCGGTCACCCGGTACGACCACGCGGCCACCGGAACCGCACGCAGCCTGGCGAAGTCCGTCCCCCCGCCCGTCCGTTCATAGGACCGCTCGTCGCGGTCCAGGACCGCGGCGGCCCTGCGGTCCAGCAGGCGCTGGACGTCGGCGGTGGCGCTGTCGGCCGTGGACCGCCCGCCGCACCCGGCCAGGAAGGCGAGCAGCACGACGAGCGCCACCAGCGCACGCCCCGACCTTCGACCAGCCACGTCCCGATCGTACGGGCGCCGGGCCGCGCCGGTCAGACCCTGGTGACCGAGGAGACGGGCATCATCCCGACCGGGTCGTAGCGCACCGGCGCGCCGGGATAGGGCGCGTGGATGACCTGGCCGTCGCCCATGTACATCCCGACGTGGCTGGCGTCGCCCCGGTAGAGGACCAGGTCTCCGGGGCGCGCCTCGGACAGCGGGACCTGCCGGCCGGCGTACCGCTGACCCTGGGAGGTGCGCGGCAGGGCGACCCCCGCCTGCGCGTACGACCACTGCATCAGGCCCGAACAGTCGAAGCCGGTGGGCCCGTTGGCGCCCCAGACGTAGGGCTTGCCGAGCGCGCTGCGGGCGGCGGCGACGGCGGCGGACCCACGTTCGGAGGCGGCGCCGGTGCCGCCGAGGCCTGACATGCCCGGGCGGCCGGAGCGGGAGGCACGGGCGTAGGCGTCTCGCTCGGCGTCCGGCAGGGAGTTGAGCAGTCGCCTGGCCGCGGCGAGTCTGCGCTCCACGGTCTTCTTGTGGGCGGCGACGGACGTGCGGCTCTTCTCCAGTTCGCGGAGCTTGGCGGCGGCCTCCTCGCGCTCCTGGGCGAGGTCGCGCAGGGCGTCCTGGAGCTTCCTCAGCTCACCGGCCTGGCGGGTGGTGAGGCGGTCGAGCCGGGACGCGTGGTCGAGGTAGTCGTCCGGGTCGTCGGAGAGCAGCAGGGCGAGCGACGGGTCGATGCCGCCCGAGCGGTACTGGGCGCCGGCGAGCGAACCGAGGGACTCACGCAGGTTGTTGACCCGCTGCTGCTGGCGGGCGACGCGGTCCCGGGCGGTGCCGGCCTCCTCGCGCAGCACGTCGGCGCGCTCGTCGGCCTCGTTGTACGCCTCGGTCGCCTTCTCGGCCTGCGCGTAGAGCCGGTCCACCGTGGCCCGGGTGTCGTCGTGCGGCGCGGCGCCCGCGGGTACCGTGCCCAGGGCGGCGGCCGCGACGGACAGGATGCTGACGGCGGCACCGGCGCCCCGGTCGAACCCGGACGGTGCAAGGCGGCGATGGGACCCCACGGGAAGCCGCTCTCCTTCCGCTGACGGACTTGGAACGCGGCAGACAGTAGCCCCGTCGCAGGGGGCCGCCAACGACCGTCCGTGGGTGTCCGGCACTGCGCCCCGCCGCTGACGCAGGTCAATGGCGGGGCGTGGGCTCACTCGGGCGGTCATGAATCGCCCGAACGGCGGACACGGTGTCCTGATCTTGAAGGCGCGGAAGGGACCTCGGGACGGTGTCGCGAGCTGCGAGGAACGGGGTCAGACGCGGACGCCGAACATGAACGGACCGCCGATCGTGCTCATCGACTCGTAGCGGACGACCGTGCCGGTGCGCGGGGCGTGGATGATCTGCCCGTTTCCGGCGTAGAGGCCGACGTGGTGCAGGTCGTTGAAGAAGAAGACCAGGTCGCCGACCTTGAGCTGGCTGGTCGAGTAGATCTTGGTGCCGATCTGGGACTGCGCCTCGGAGGTGCGCGGGATCTGGATGCCGGCGGAGGCGTAGGCCCGGGAGGTGAGGCCGGAGCAGTCGAAGGAGCTCATGCCGGTGGCGCCGTAGACGTAGGGCTTGCCGAGCTGGCTCTGGGCGAAGGCGAAGGCGGCGGCGGCGCGGCCCGAGCCGGGCGGGACGTCGACGTCGAGGGCGTCGCGCTCGCTGGCCCGGCTGGCGCGGTTCTGCTCGGCGGCGAGTTCGGCCTTCTCGGCGGCGGTGAGGCTGTTGAGCAGCTTCTGCGCGGAGGCGAGCTTGCCCTGGACTTCCTTCTTCTTGTTGCCCAGTTCGGTCCGGGTGGAGGCGAGGTCCTTGAGCTTCTCGGAGGCCTCGGCGCGCTCCTGGGCGAGTTCGCGCTGCTTCTCCTGGACCTTCTTCAGCGCCTCGACCTGCTGGCTGCTCAACTGGTCGAGCGTGGAGGCCTTGTCGAGGTAGTCCTCGGGGTTGGCCGAGAGGAACAGCTGGACCGAGGGGTCGATGGAGCCGGTGCGGTACTGGGAGGCGGCGGCGAGACCCAGACTGTCGCGGAGCTCGTTCAGCTCCTCCTGGCCGCGGGCCACGTTGTCCTGGATGGTGGAGATCTCCTTCTGGAGCTTCTCCTGCTTCTCCTTGGCACCGTTGTACTTCTCGGTGGCCTGCTCGGCCTCTTCGTAGAGCTTGTCGACCTTGGTCTTGACCTCGTCCTTGCTCGGCTTCTCGCTGGGGGCCGCGTTGGCGGCCTGCGAGCTGAAGGCGACGGCAGCGGCGGCGGCTGTGGTCAGCACGGTCACACGTGCGCGGCTCGGCTGCTTGGGACGACGGTGGGACGCCACGGGTGAAAAGCTCCTTCTGGCCCCTCCGCCGTCTCTCCCGATGAGTGATCACCCGAGCGGAGGTTGGGCCTGACCCTAGTGACCTTCCTGTGATCAGTTCAAATCCTCAGATGAAAAATTGCGTCACGGTAGGCCATCTTTTCCCCTGGACTCACAGGCAGTGAGACTCATTTGACGCACCGTGGCCCACGGGCCTCACCAATCCGGGCATCACGCCCGGAGGTTACAGAGCGGGCGTACGCCCCCTAGGCGCGCGAAAGGCGCTTGAGCAGCATGGCCGAGGCCACCGGGCGGGCACCGGCCCGGGCCACGCCGTCGGCGACCTCGCGGTCGGTGGACGCCACGATGACCGGACGCCCCGGCGGTTCGGCGCGCACCAGCTGGCGGATGAGTTCGTCGGCGGTGACGCCCGGCTTCGAGAACAGCACGCGTACGCCGCGCGGCGGGGCCAGCAGCACCGGCGCGGCGAGCTCGGCACCGTCGAAGACGCAGGTCACCTCGGCGCCGCTCTGCGCGGCCAGTTGGGAGAGCTGCCCGAGCAGCCTCAGGCGCTGCTTCTCCAGCGGCATCTGCGGATAGCCGGTCTTGGTGACGTTGTAGCCGTCGACGACCAGATGCGCCTGCGGCAGCGCCAGCAGCTGGTCGAGGACCTGCGGGTCGTCCTCGGACAGGGCGCGGGCGGCGATGTCCTTCGGGGTCATCCGGCCCGGCTCGACGGCGTCCACGGTCTCGGCGGGCCGCACCGACACCGGCGGCAGGGCCAGTTCGCGGCGCAGCCCCTGGGTGGCGTCCAGGAGGGTGTCCAGCAGCAGCCGTACCCGCATGTCCTCGACGCTGCGGCCCTCGCGTGCGGCCCGGCGTGCGGCCTCCAGAGCGGCCTCGGACTCGCTCAGCCGGGACTTCAGCCGCCGGGTCTCGCTCTCGGCGGCGGACACCTGGGCGTGCCCCTCGGCGCGGACGGCGTCGATCTCGCCGTGCGCCTTGCGCAGCGCGGCCTCGCCGCGCTTGACGTCGCTGAGGGCGGCGCGCAGCTTGCGGTGCAGCGCCTCGGTTTCCTTTTTGGCCGATTCCAGCTCCGTGCGCAGCCGCTCGGTCTCGGCCCGGGTGTGCTCGCGGGCCCGGTCGAGCTCGGCCCGCAGCCGCTCCAGTTCGGCCCGGCTCTCCTCGTCGGCGCGTTCGGCGTCGGCCCGCTGGGCCTCCTCACCGGCGGCGGCCACCAGCTTCACCCAGCCGGGTGGCCGCAGTACGTAGGCCGCGGCCGCCACGTCGAGCGGGTCCGCGGCCGGGGGCGGGGAGCCTGAGTCGAGAGCGCCGGTCAGCTCCGGCTGGGCCTCTCTGAGCTTCTCCCCGATGCGCTGCCGGAACAGCGCATCCGTCTCCAGCGCGGCCGCCATGGCGTTGCCTGCGAACTTCGTCCGGCGGTTCGGCGCGAACCGGGCGTACTGCCTGAGCTGTGCGGGCAGCTCGCCGACCGTCAGCGAGCCGAAGCCGTCGGAGACGATCTGCACGACTCTGCGGCGCACGCCGTCGGGCAGCGGACGGTCGAGCACCTCGGCGGCGCCGTCGCCCGGCCCCCCGCCTGTGGTCTCCACCATCCGTCACACCCCAATCCGTGCGGGGCCCTCCCCCACTCTCGACTTCGCTCGAGCGGGGGGACCCCCATCCTCAGGAGCCGGCGCCCGGCCTGTCCACGAGTTCCACCTGGTCCACCGCGTTGCACCAGCGGCAGCGCACCGACTCGATGGTCTCACTGAGCACCTCGCGCTCCTCGACCTTCGGCTCTCCGGCCAGGTCGAGGTGGACGTACTCGACGACCTTCGACGAGCGGGTCACGTCGAACCTCGTGAGGTTGCCGCAGAGGGTGCAGCGCCACCGCGTCCCGGCGGTCGGCAGGGGAACCGTCATCGTGACCTGTTCTCTTTCCTTCTAGTGTCCGTGACGCGACCGGCATCCCCGGTGCGTGTGGCTCGTAACCCTACGGCCTGGCGGGTCCTCGCCGCCCGCGCGTCCACGGCGGCGAGGCGATCTGCGAGGTTGCGTCCGGTTACGTCATGCTCTGTGTTCATGATCAGCAAGTGGAGCGCGTCGATCATCCGGGCCGGCCGATCGGTCCGGGGATCCTCGGCGCCGGTGACGTACGCACTGATCGCCGTGTGCTGCGCGGTCTTCCTGGCCGGGCCCGCCTCGGGACTCAATCCGGCGTACGGCACCGGCGACGAGGTGCTCGCGGTGCAGCGGGCCTACTTCCGGCGCTGGGGGGTGATCCCCGCAGAACTGTTCGAGGGGTCCGCGGGGGCGGCCCTCACCCCCGCGACGGCGCTCTTCGTCCACGGCAGCTGGGTCCACCTGCTCGGCAACATGCTCTTCCTCTACGTCTTCGGGGCGATGACCGAGGAGCGGATGGGCCGGGTGCAGTTCATCCTGTTCTACGTCGGCTGCGGCTACCTGGCCCTGCTGGGCTACGCCGTCGCCAACGCGGACTCCGATCAGTCCCTGGTCGGGGCCTCGGGGGCGATCTCGGCGGTCCTCGGTGCATTTCTGTACCTGTTCCCCCGGGCCCGGGTGACCAGTCTCCTGCCGTTCCTGTTCTTCCTGCCGGTGCGCTTTCCGGCATGGGTCGTCCTGCCGTTCTGGGCGGCGCTGCAGTGGCTGGCGGCGGGACGGGCCCCGGACGCGCCGGGGGTGGCCTACCTGGCCCACCTGATCGGTTTCGGTCTGGGCTTCGGCTACGCGTCGGTCCGCTACGGCCGCCCCACCGGCCCCACTAGAGTGAAGGCCGCCCCTGCTCCGGCTCCCGAGGGAGAGAACCAGCCGTGATCACCGCGATCGTCCTCATCAAGACCAGCGTGGACCGGATCCCCGAGATCGCCGAGTCGATCGCGGCGCTGGACAGCGTCAGCGAGGTCTTCTCCGTCACCGGCACCTACGACCTGATCGCGATGGTCCGGGTGAAGGAGCACGAGGACCTGGCGGAGGTCATCCCGGGCCGGATCAGCAAGATCCCCGGGGTGGAGGGAACCGACACGCACGTGGCGTTCCGCACGTACTCGCAGCACGACCTGGAGGCGGCGTTCTCCATCGGGCTCGACAACTAGGGCGCGTCGGTCCCCCCGGGGCGGCCGGTTAGGCGGAGGTGTCCGGCACGCAGCGGCCGTCCTGCGTGCGGTAGTTCCACTGCGCGCCGTCCGTCACGAGCTCCTTCACCGCCCGCACGAACCGCTCCACGTGCTCGTCGGGCGTGCCGGCGCCGAAGCTGACCCGGATGGCGTTGAGCGACTTCTCCCCGGGGGCGGCCTCGGGCGACCCGCACTCGCCCTGCGTCTGCGGGTCGCTGCCGAGCAGGGTGCGCAGCAGCGGGTGGGCGCAGAACAGCCCGTCCCGTACGCCGATGCCGTACTCGGCGGACAGGGCGGCGGCGAAGTGGGAGCTGTTCCAGCCCTCGACGACGAAGGAGAGCACGCCGACGCGCGGCGCGTCGTCCCCGAAGAGGGACAGGAACCGCACCTCGGGCACGTCGGCGAGACCGTCGCGCACCGTGCGGACCAGGTGCTGCTCACGGGCGACGAGGGTGTCGAAGCCCGCCTCGGTCAGCGCCTTGCAGGCCGACGCGACGGCGTAGGCGCCGATGACGTTGGGCGAGCCGGCCTCGTGGCGCGCGGCGCTGTCGTGCCACTCCACGTCCACTCCCCCGTCCTCGCGCCGGCTGACCTTGCGGCTGGCGCCGCCGCCCGCGAGGTACGGCTCGGCCGCGCGCAGCCAGTCGGCGCGTCCGGCCAGGACGCCCGTGCCGAAGGGCGCGTACAGCTTGTGCCCGGAGAAGGCGACCCAGTCGACGTCGAGGTCCGCGACGGACACGGGGTGGTGGGGGGCCAACTGGGCGGCGTCCAGGACGATCCGCGCACCGTGGGCGTGCGCGGCCGCCGCGAGCTCCCGCACGGGCCACAGCTCGCCGGTGACGTTCGAGGCGCCGGTGACGCAGACCAGCGCCGGCCCGTGGGGGTCACGGCCGGCGAGGGCGCGCTCCAGGGTCCCGACGGCCTGCCGGGGGGTGCGCGGGGCGTCCAGGTAGGTGACCCGGGCCTCCTGCCAGGGCAGCAGGGAGGCGTGGTGCTCGGTCTCGAAGACGAAGACCTGGCAGTCGGCGGGGAGGGCGGCGGCCAGCAGGTTGAGGGAGTCGGTGGTCGACCGGGTGAACACGACCTGGTCGTCCTCGCGGCAGCCGAGGAACTCGGCCACGGTCCGGCGGGCGTTCTCGAACAGGTCGGTCGACAGCTGGGACAGGTACCCGGCACCGCGGTGCACGCTGCCGTAGTACGGCGCGTAGGCGGCGACGTCGTCCCAGACCCGCTGGAGCGCCGGGGCGCTGGCGGCGTAGTCGAGCGCGGCGTAGGTCACCTCACCGCCGGTCACGAGCGGCACGGTGACATCCCGCCCCAGAACGGGCAGCGGGGCACAAACGGACTGGCCGGCGGCAAGGGTGGAGACAGACATGACGGAACTCCCGTGAAGGCAGGTGGAATCCGCCCGCGAGCGCGTACGGCTCGAGCGGGGGTGAAAGGAAAAGGGGATGCGGAGGCGGGGCTCTGCGGCCCTATCGCATTCGCTGGTTCACGGAAGACTCCTCGTCACGCGCTTGCCGCAGACCTCGCTGCCTGCGGCCCGGTCTTCACCCGGGGCACCCCGCCACGGACGGAGGGTTGCCGGACAGTCGGCCGGGGCCTCATGACTGTCACTCATGACCTGTTCAGGAACGTACGCGAAGAGATCGGCGCCCCGCAACCCGAGTCCGGATCGCGGGACGCCGGTCGTTCCGCCGACGGGGGTCCGCTACGCGTTGCTCGCGGCCACCCAGCGCTCCAGCGTGCGCTTGGCCGCCCCCGAGTCGATGGACTCGGCCGCCTTCGCCATCCCGGCGGCGATCTGCTCGGCCAGGGGCGCCGCGGTGGGCTCCAGAGCCACCAGGGCCGCCGCCGAGTTCAGCAGGACCGCCTCGCGGACCGGGCCGGTCTCGCCGTCCAGCAGGCGGCGGGCGACCTCGGCGTTGTAGGAGGCGTCGGCGCCGCGCAGCGCCTCCACCGGGACGAGTTCGAGGCCCACGTCACGCGGGTCGAAGGCCTCCTCGGTGACCTTGCCGTCCCGGACGGTCCACACCCGGGACGTGGCCGTGGTGGTCAGTTCGTCGAGGCCGTCGTCGCCCCGGAAGACCAGGGACGAGTTGCCACGCTCGGCGAAGACTCCCGCGACGATCGGCGCCATGCGCGGGTCCGCCACACCGACCGCCTGGGCACGGACCCGGGCCGGGTTGGTGAGCGGGCCGAGGGCGTTGAACACCGTGCGGATGCCCAACTGGCCGCGGGCGGCACCCGCGTGGCGCAGCGCCGGGTGGAACTTCACCGCGAAGCAGAAGGTGATCCCGGCCTCGTCGGCGACCTCCGCGACCCGGTGCAGCGGCAGTTCCAGGTTGACCCCGAGCTTCTCCAGCACGTCGGAGGCCCCGGACGCCGAGGACGCGGCCCGGTTGCCGTGTTTGACGACCTTGGCGCCGGTGCCGGCGACGACGATGGAGGACATCGTGGAGATGTTGACCGTCTTCGCGCCGTCGCCGCCGGTGCCGACGATGTCGACCGTCGCCCCGGGCACCTCGATCACGTTGGCGTGCGCGTACATCGTGCGGACCAGGCCGTTGATCTCCTCGACGGTCTCGCCCTTCGCGCGCAGGGCCACGACGAACCCGGCGATCTGCGCCTCGGTCGCCTCGCCGCGCATGATCCGGTCCATCGCCCAGGCGGTGTCGTCCGCGCTCAGGTGCCTGCCGTCCAGCAGGCCGTTCAGCAGCAGGGGCCAGGAGCGGCCCGCCGCGGTGTCGCCTCCAGCGGGGGTCACAGCGCTCATAAGCCGCTCCAGGGTCAGGCGTCCCGCACTGCGGGACGAGAGTCTCAACGGGTCCACCCTATCCAGCCCCGGGCAGGGCGAAGGGCCCCGTCCGGTGATCGGACGGGGCCCCTCTGTGGCGTGGCGAAGCAGTGATCAGTGGTGGCCGTGGCCGCTCGTGATCTCCCGGTACTCCTCGGCGGTGGGCTTCGGGATCTGGGCGCCCTCGCCGTAGTAGGCGTCGCTGAGCTTGGCGCGCAGCTTCTCGGAGCCCTTCACCTTGCGCTCGACACCGTTCTCGTCGACCGTCGGGCCGATCTCGGCCGGCTTGTACTGCTCGTGCGCCGTGAGCGTGTACATCTGCTCCTGGCTGAGCGGCTCGTGCACCTCGATGAACTCACCGTGCGGCAGGCGCTTGATGATGCCCGACTCGCGGCCGTGCAGCACCTTCTCCTTGTCCCGGCGCTGCAGGCCGAGGCAGATGCGCTTGGTGACGACGAAGGCGATGACCGGGCCGAGGAAGAACCCGATCCGGACGAACCAGGTCACCGCGTTGATCGACAGATGGAAGTGCGTGGCGACGATGTCGTTGCCACCGCCGATCAGCATGATGATGTAGCCGGTGACCCAGGCGACACCTACGGCCGTGCGCGTCGGGGCGTTGCGCGGGCGGTCCAGGATGTGGTGCTCGCGCTTGTCCCCGGTGACCCACGACTCGATGAACGGGTACAGGGCGATGATCGCGAGGAAGACACCGAACAGCACCAGCGGGATGAACACGCCCAGCACGAGCGTGTGACCCCAGAGGTTGATCTCCCAGCCCGGCATGGCGCGGACCAGACCCTCGGCGAAGCCCATGTACCAGTCCGGCTGGGCACCGGTCGACACCTGGTCGGGACGGTAGGGGCCGAGAACCCAGATCGGGTTGACGGTCGCGATGCCGGCGATGGCCGCGATGGCACCGAAGACCAGGAAGAAGAAGCCTCCGGCCTTGGCCATGTAGACCGGCAGCAGCGGCATGCCGACGACGTTCTTGTTGGTCCGGCCGGGACCCGCGAACTGGGTGTGCTTGTGGTAGAAGACCAGGATCAGGTGGCCGACCACGAGCCCGAGCATGATGCCCGGCAGCAGCAGGATGTGGATCGAGTAGAACCGGGCGACGAAGTCGGTGCCCGGGAACTCCCCGCCGAACAGGAACATCGAGATGTACGTGCCCACGATCGGCATGGACAGGATGGCGCCCTGCGTGAAGCGGACACCGGTGCCGGAGAGCAGGTCGTCCGGGAGGGAGTAGCCGGTGAAGCCGGTGAACATGCCCAGGACGAACAGCAGGAAGCCGAACAGCCAGTTGATCTCGCGCGGCTTGCGGAACGCGCCGGTGAAGAAGACGCGCATCATGTGCACGAACATGCCGGCGAGGAAGATGATCGCCGCCCAGTGGTGGATCTGCCGGATGAGCAGACCGCCGCGGACGTCGAAGCTGATGTCCAGGGTGGAGGCGAACGCCTCCGACATCAGCTGCCCCTGAAGCGGGACGTAACTGCCGTGGTACTCCACCTCGTTCATCGACGGGTGGAAGAACAGCGTCAGGTACACACCCGTGAGGATGATGATGATGAAGCTGTAGAGGCAGATCTCACCGAGCATGAAGGACCAGTGGTCCGGGAAGATCTTGCGCATGTTGGCCTTGGCCAGGGAGTAGATCCCGAGGCGGCCGTCGGCCCAGTCGGCGACCCGCTCACCCGCGGGTGCCTTGCGGCGATTCTGTGCAGTGCTCATCCGCGCTCCCAGAAAGCAGGGCCGACGGGCTCTTCGAAGTCGCCGAGCGCCTCGAGGTAGCCCTCGTCGTTCACGCCGATGCGGAGCTGCGGCAGGGCGTGACCGGCGGGACCGAAGATCACTCGGGCACCGTCGGAGAGGTCGAAGGTGGACTGGTGGCAGGGGCAGAGCACGTGGTGCGTCTGCTGCTCGTACAGGGAGATCGGGCAACCGACGTGGGTGCAGATCTTCGAGTACGCGACGATGCCCTGGTGCGACCACTCGAGCTCGCGCTTGTCCTTGATGTCCTCCGGCTGGATCCGGACGATCATCAGGGCGGCCTTGGCGATCTCGTTCTGGAAGTCGTGGTCGTGCTCCTCCAGGCCCTCGGGCTTGGCGAAGGTCAGCGACCCGACCGCGACGTCCGAGGGACGCAGCGGCTCGTTGGTGTTCATGTTGACGAGCAGCTTGCCCTTGGACCACAGCGTGTGGCGGAGCTTGGTGCCGGGCAGCGGACCGAGGTCACGCAGCAGCACGACGCCGGAGAGCGGCACCAGCGTGAGCGCGCCGAGCATGGTGTTGCGGATCAGCTTGCGGCGGCCGAGCGCGGACTCCTTGGCGCCCTGCTTGAAGTCGGCGAAGACCTTCTCGCGGACCTCGGGCGACGCCTCGATGGGGTGCCGCTCGTCGGCGACCTCCACGTCCGACATCAGGGTGCGGGCCCAGTGGACGGCGCCCGCGCCGATGCAGAACAGCGCGATGCCGAGCGTCATGCCCAGCGCGAAGTTCAGCGCGCTGATGTGGCCCAGCGGGAAGATGTAGACCGACTTGTCGACCGGGATCGCCACGAAGGAGGCGATGAAGGCGACGGTGGCCAGCATCGACACCGTGAACAGCAGGGCGACCGAGCGCTCGGACCGCTTGGCGGCCCGCTCGTCGATGTCCTGGACTCGGTGCTCGTGAGGGGGCAGGCCCGGGTCGGCGAACGGGTTCTTGTCGTCCGCGACGCTCACCGCGCCGTGCCCGTGCTCGTCATGTCCTGCGGACTGCGCGGCAGGCAGGTTCTCTTCTGGAATGTCTTGGCTACTCATGACTTCTTGGCCTTTGCGGTCCGGGCGGCGACCCACACGGCGACGGCGATCAGACCGCCGAGACCGAAGATCCAGCCGAACAGGCCCTCGCTGACCGGCCCGAGGCCACCCAGTTCGAGGCCGCCGGGGCTCTCGGTCTTTTCGCTGTTGACCGCGTCGAGGTACGCGATGATGTCCTTCTTGTTCTTCTCCGACAGCGTGGTGTCGGGGAAGGACGGCATGTTCTGCGGGCCGGTCTGCATGGCCTCGTAGATGTGCTTCGGGGAGACGCCCTCGAGGTCCGGCGCGTACTTGCCGTGCGTCAGCGCGCCGCCCTTGCCGGTGAAGTTGTGGCACTGCGCGCAGTTGGTGCGGAACAGCTCACCGCCCTTGGCGATGTCGGCACCCTCGGGGCCGTACTGCTCCTCCGTCGGAACCGACGGACCGGCGCCCAGCGAGGCGATGAACGCCGCGAGCTGGTCGATCTCGGCCTGCGAGTAGATGTTCTTCTTCTCCGGGACCTGGGGGCCCTGGGAGGTGGCGGCCGGCATACGGCCGGTGGCCACCTGGAAGTCGACGGCCGCGGCGCCCACACCCACCAGGCTCGGCCCGTCGGAGGTGCCCTGACCGCCGGTGCCGTGGCAACTGGCGCAGCCGACCGAGTAGAGCTTCTTGCCCTCCTCGATGGTGAGGGACTGGGCGGTTTCGTCGGCCTGTGCCTTGTCCGCGGGTGCGAACACGGCGTACAGCCCCCCGGTGCATGCCAGCGCGAGGAGTAGGACGACGAGCGCCGCCAACGGGTGGCGTCGTCGTGCGGAGAGCTTTTTCACGGATTACCCCGGTGTCAGGATCTTCTGCGTCGATGCTTCTGGGATGCGCGCTTCGTCGAGCACGCGCGGATGCGGGCCCTGCTACTTGATCATGTAGATCGTGGCGAAGAGACCGATCCAGACGACATCGACGAAGTGCCAGTAGTAGGACACGACGATCGCGGCCGTCGCCTGCTCGTGGGTGAACCTACTGGCCGCGTAGGTCCGGCCCAGGACCAGCAGGAAGGCGATGAGACCGCCCGTCACGTGCAGGCCGTGGAAGCCGGTGGTCAGGTAGAACACCGAGCCGTACGGGTCGGAGGACAGGGACAGGCCCGCGTCCTTGACCAGCTCCGTGTACTCGAAGACCTGACCGCCGATGAAGATCGCACCCATCACGAACGTGACGATGAACCACATCCGGAGCTTCTTCACGTCACCGCGCTCGGCGGCGAAGACGCCGAGCTGGCAGGTGAGCGAGGAGAGCACCAGGATGGTGGTGTTCGTCGCCGAGAACGGGAAGTTGAGATGGGCGGCCATCTCCTTCCAGTGATCGGGACCCGTCACCGATCGCAGGGTGAAGTACATCGCGAAGAGGGCCGCGAAGAACATCAGCTCGGAACTCAGCCAGATGATCGTTCCGACGCTGGTGAGGTTCGGCCGATTGACCGACGGGTGCGCGTGCCCGGTTTCTACTGTCGTTGCTGTCGCCACGACCGACATTATGTCGGTCGCTTATCCCGCCCTCACTCCGGGGGGTGCCGTTCGGAGTGTCTTCACCGTTCGTACCGGTGTTGACGTGGTGTTCAAGGGAGTAGCATCCGGCCCACGGGCCTGTCCTTACGACGCTGACGTCACGGAGGAACAATGCAGCCGACCGCCACGGTGCTGGTCTACAGCGACGACTCCAACACCCGAGAGCAGGTGCGGCTCGCCACGGGGCGGAGGCCGGCTCCGGACGTCCCGGTGGTGGAGTTCGTGGAGTGCGCGACTCCCGCCGCTGTGCTCACGGAGCTGGACCGGGGTGGGATCGACGTCTGCGTGCTGGACGGGGAGGCCGTGCCGATGGGGGGCATGGGTCTTTGCCGGCAGATCAAGGACGAGGTGTTCGAGTGCCCGCCGGTGCTGCTGCTGATCGGGCGGCCTCAGGATGCGTGGCTGGCGACGTGGAGCCGGGCGGAGGCGGCGGTGACGCTGCCGGTGGAGCCGGTGGAGTTCGCCTCCGCGCTGGCTTCTCTGTTGCGGGAGAAGGCGGCTTTGAACGCCTAGGGGGCCGGTTCGCCTCGTTGTTCGGCGGCTGCGGGCGCGTGGGGGTGTTCGCGCAGTTCCCCGCGCCCCTGAAGGCGATGCCCCCGAAGGCGTCTAGACGCTCTGGGGCCTCAGGCGGGCCCTGTCGGCCTCCGTGGGGCCGTCGGGGGTGCCGCCCAGGAGGGCGCTGCCGGTGCGCCACTTCGCCCAGTCGAGGTTCCAGTCGCCGTAGCCGTTGCCGAACGGCGCCATCGTGTCGCCGCCGGAGTTGATGACCTTGACGATGTCGCCCTCGCGGACGGTGTCGTAGAACCAGGCGGCGTTCTCGGTGCTCATGCCGGTGCAGCCGTGGCTGACGTTGGCGAAGCCCTGGGAGCCGACCGACCAGGGGGCGGCGTGGACGTACTCGCCGCTGTTGGTGACGCGGACGGAGTGGTGGACGATCAGGTCGTAGAAGTCCGAGGCGCCGATGCTGGCGCTGGTCATGCGGACGGTGCCCTCCTTGGCCAGGACGACCTTGACGCCGTTGCGGGTGTCGTAGCCGGGCCTGCCCGTGGTGACCGGTATCTGGCGGACGATCTCGTCGTTCTTGTAGACGGTCATCTGGTGGGCGGCGGCGTCCGTGACGGCTATGAGCTTGTCCCCGGTGGTGAAGGTCAGCGGCTTGGCCTTGCCGCCCCGCATCCGGTCGCCGATCTTGATGCCCTGCAGGTTGCTGCGGACCTGGACGGTGGCCTGGGCGGGCCAGTAGTCCTTCGGGCGGTAGTGGAGCTTCTTGTCGTCCACCCAGTGCCAGGCGCCGTCCGTGGCGGGCGTGGAGGAGACCTTGAGGGCACGCTCCACGACGGCCCGCTGGGCCTTGTCCCTTACGGGCTGGCTCAGCTCGGCGGTGACGGGCTGGCCGACGCCGTAGGTGCCGGTCTTGGGACCGAAGGTGACGTCCAGGCGCTTCTTGGTGGTGGGCTTGCCGGTGTCGAAGGTGACGACCTTGCGGCCGGGCGCCCCGTCCTCGTCCTCGGTGCTCACACGGACCGTGTAGCTGGCGTTGGCGGCGAGCGGGGAGGTGCTGTGCCAGCGGCTGCCGTCGGCGGCGAGTTCGCCCGCCACGTAGCGTCCTGAGGCGTCGTGGGCCGTGACGTCCGTGATGCGCCCGTCGGAGTCCTCCACTATTTCCAGGGGCTTGTCCGGATCCGCCTTCTTGCGGTCGCCGTCGGGGGCGTTGAAGGAGATCTGGTCCGCGGCGTCGTAGGGGCGGGCGGCCAGGGGGTTGCCGTCGGAGCCGCAGGCGGTGACGCCCGCGCTGAGGGCTATCACCAGCAGCGTGCAGCTGACGACGGTGCGGGGGCGGGAGATCACTGTGTGGCTCATGACCTCACGCTAGGAACGGGAGTCAAGAGCGGCACGCCGAACGACTCGTACGAGTGACATCCATGACGGCAGAAGGAAGGGGCCCGGACGCTCCTGTCGGAGTGTCCGGGCCCCTTGGGCGCTCGGCGCGTGCTACTGAGTGCGGTTCTCACCGCGGTAGTACTCGAAGACCCAGCCCCAGACGCCGATCAGGATGATCGGCAGCGAGAAGTACATCAGCCACCAGCCGATGGCGACCGAAAGAAAGGCGAGCGCGCCGCCGATGCCGAGCGAGAGCGGCTGCCAGCTGTGCGGGCTGAAGAACCCGACCTCGCCGGCGTCGTCCGCGACGTCCGCCTCCTTGTCGTCCTGCGCGCCGACGTCCACCCGCTTGGCCGTGAAGCCGAGGTAGAAGCCGATCATGATGCACAGGCCGAACGCCAGGAAGAGCGCCGTGGTGCCGGCCGGCTCCTTCGACCAGAAGCCGTAGACGACGGCCATGGCGAGCACGAAGACGCTCAGCCACATGAACATCTTGCCCTGGATCTTCACTTGCCGGCCTCCTTGCCGCCAGCGAGGGCCTTCTCGCCGTGACCGGCGTTCTCGAGCTGGTCGAGAGCGGCGATCTCCGGGTGGTGCAGGTCGAACGCCGGGGATTCACTGCGGATCCGCGGCATGGTGATGAAGTTGTGCCGCGGCGGCGGGCAGGAGGTCGCCCACTCCAGGGAGCGGCCGTAGCCCCACGGGTCGTCGACGCCGACCGGCTTGCCGTACTTGGCCGTCTTCCACACGTTGTAGAAGAACGGCAGGATCGACATGCCGAGCAGGAACGAGCTGATCGTCGAGATCGTGTTCAGCGCGGTGAAGCCGTCGGCCGCCAGGTAGTCGGCGTAACGACGCGGCATGCCCTCGGCGCCCAGCCAGTGCTGGACCAGGAACGTGCCGTGGAAGCCGATGAACAGCGTCCAGAAGGTGATCTTGCCGAGGCGCTCGTCCAGCATCTTGCCGGTCCACTTCGGCCACCAGAAGTGGAAGCCGGAGAACATCGCGAACACCACGGTGCCGAAGACGACGTAGTGGAAGTGGGCCACCACGAAGTACGAGTCGGACACGTGGAAGTCCATCGGCGGCGAGGCCAGGATGACACCGGTCAGACCACCGAAGGTGAAGGTGATCAGGAAGCCGGTCGCCCAGAGCATCGGCGTCTCGAAGGACAGCGAGCCCTTCCACATGGTGCCGATCCAGTTGAAGAACTTCACGCCGGTGGGTACGGCGATGAGGAACGTCATGAAGGAGAAGAACGGCAGCAGCACACCGCCGGTGACGTACATGTGGTGGGCCCACACCGTCACGGACAGACCCGCGATCGCGATGGTCGCGCCGATCAGACCCGTGTAACCGAACATCGGCTTGCGGGAGAAGACCGGGATGACCTCACTGATGATGCCGAAGAACGGCAACGCGATGATGTACACCTCTGGATGGCCGAAGAACCAGAACAAGTGTTGCCACAGCAACGCGCCGCCGTTGGCGGAGTCGAAGACGTGGGCACCGAACTTGCGGTCCGCCTCCAGGGCGAACAGGGCCGCGGCCAGGACCGGGAAGGCCAGCAGGACCAGGACACCGGTCAGCAGCACGTTCCAGGTGAAGATCGGCATGCGGAACATCGTCATGCCCGGGGCGCGCATGCAGATGATCGTGGTGATGAAGTTGACCGAGCCGAGGATGGTGCCGAAGCCGGAGAAGGCCAGGCCCATGATCCACATGTCGGCGCCGATGCCCGGGCTGCGGACCGCGTCCGACAGCGGGCTGTAGGCGAACCAGCCGAAGTCGGCCGCGCCCTGCGGGGTGAGGAAGCCGCCCACCGCGATGAGCGAGCCGAACAGGTACAGCCAGTAGGCGAACATGTTCAGCCGGGGGAAGGCCACGTCCGGCGCGCCGATCTGCAGCGGCATGATCCAGTTCGCGAAGCCGGCGAACAGCGGCGTCGCGAACATCAGCAGCATGATCGTGCCGTGCATCGTGAACGCCTGGTTGAACTGCTCGTTCGACATGATCTGCAGACCAGGCCGGGCGAGCTCGGCGCGCATGAGCAGCGCCATGACGCCGCCGATGACGAAGAACGCGAACGACGTGGCCAGGTACAGCGTGCCGATCGTCTTGTGGTCCGTCGTCGTCAGCCACTTGACCACGACACTGCCGCGGTTCTGGCGCCTGACCGGCAGCTCGTCCTGGTAGTGGGACCCTGCTGCCGCGGCACCCTGGGGTTCGTTGAGGATGCTCACAGGTTGTTCGTCTCCCGGTTCTTCTCGTGGCTCGTCTGCGCGATGCCGGCAGGAACGTAACCGTTCTGCTGCTTGTCCACGAGGTCCTTGAGGTGCTGCTCGTAGCGCTCGGGGGAGACGACCTTCACGTTGAACAGCATCCGAGAGTGGTCGACGCCGCAGAGCTCGGCGCACTTGCCCATGAAGGTGCCCTCCTTGTTGGGGGTCACCTCGAAGGCGTTGGTGTGGCCCGGGATGACGTCCTGCTTCATGAGGAACGGCACCACCCAGAAGGAGTGGATGACGTCACGCGAGGTGAGGACGAAGCGGACCGTCTTGCCCTTGGGCAGCCACAGGGTCGGGCCCGGGTTGCCCGTCTGCGGGTTGCGCGTGCCCGGGGTGCCGCAGTCGTAGACGCCGCCGGCGCCTGCCGGGAAGTCCTTCTTGAACCGGTCCGGGATCGCGTCCAGGTCCTTCGAGGTCTTGGCGTCCCCGGTGGAACCGGCGACCGGCTCGATGTAGTTGAAGCACCAGCTCCACTGGAAGCCGACCACGTTGACCGTGACGTCGGGCTTCTTCTTGAGGCTGAGGAGCTCGGACTCGTCACGGGCGGTGAAGTAGAACAGCACCGAGACGATGATGAGCGGGACCACGGTGTACAGCGCCTCGATGGGCATGTTGTACCGGGTCTGCGGAGGAACTTCGACCTTGGTGCGGCTGCGCCGGTGGAAGAAAGCACTCCACAGGATCAGACCCCACACCAGCACGCCGACGGCGAGCGCAGCCGCCCAGGACCCCTGCCACAGGGAGAGGATCCGCGGAGCCTCTTCCGTGGTCGGGGTGGGCATACCAAGGCGGGGGAAGTCTTCCCAGTTGTACGAGCAACCGGTGGCTGTCGCCAAGACCAGGCCCGCGGTCAGTGCCTGCAGCAGCTTCCGCCGCATCGGGCGCCGCGGCGAGCGGTCGGAGCCGTTGGGACTCACGTAGCGCCTTCCCGAGAGTCTCGCCCGCGCGGATCGGCTGCGGCCTGGCCTTCTCGCTGGTCGGTCGCCGCCCTGCGTCGGGCAGGGGTTTGGATGTTTATGCGGACCAAACCCTAGCCGACGCCCTCCGGGGGTTCTCGGGGAGGGGTGCCTACTCACCCGGGCGGTTCGCTGAATTGGCGGCTGCGGGTGGTTTGTGGCTGTTCGTGCCCTGCGACGGAGCCGCAGATGTCGCAGCCCGCGCCCCTTTGGGGGCGTCCGTGTGCTGGGCGTTCTAGCGTTGCCCTGTGGGTTACTTCGATGCTGCTTCCGGTGCTCCTCTTCATCCTGTCGCCCGGCAGGCTCTGCTGGCCTCGCTCGACGAGGGGTGGGCGGATCCCTCGCGTCTGTACAGGGAAGGGCGGCGGGCCCGGCTGCTGCTGGACGCCGCGCGGGAGGCCGCCGCCGAGGCCGTGGGGTGCCGACCGGACGAACTGATCTTCACCTCGTCCGGAACCCGTGCCGTGCACACGGGGATTGCCGGGGCGCTGGCCGGGCGCAGACGCGTCGGGCGCCACCTGATCGTGTCAGCGGTCGAACACTCTTCTGTCCTCCATTCGGCCGAGCTGCACGAGACGGACGGCGGTTCGGTCACCCAGGTGACCGTCGACCGGGGCGGGTCGGTGGATCCGGTCGTCTACGGCGATGCCCTGCGCGCCGACACGGCGCTGGCGTGTCTGCAGTCGGCCAACCACGAGGTGGGCACGGAGCAGCCGGTCGCGGCGGTGGCGGAGCGGTGCCGGGAGGCCGGGGTGCCGTTGCTGGTGGATGCGGCGCAGTCCCTGGGATGGGGGCCGGTGGAAGGGGGCTGGTCGCTGCTCACGGGCAGTGCGCACAAATGGGGCGGGCCGTCCGGGGTGGGGCTGCTGGTCGTGCGCAAGGGGGTGCGGTTCGCGGCGCAAGGGCCGGTGGACGAGCGGGAGTCGGGGCGGGCGCCCGGTTTCGAGAACCTCCCGGCGATCGTGGCGGCGGCCGCGTCACTCAGGGCCGTTCGGGCCGAGGCGGCCGAGGAGGCGGTGCGCCTGCGGGAGCTGACGGACCGGATCCGGGCGCGGGTGCCGCGACTGGTGACCGACGCCGAGGTCGTCGGTGATCCGGCGCGCCGGCTGCCCGGGGTCGTCACCTTCTCCTGTCTCTACGTCGACGGCGAGGCGCTGCTGCACGAGCTGGACCGCGAGGGTTTCTCCGTCTCGTCCGGATCGTCCTGCACGAGCAGCACCCTGACGCCGAGCCATGTGCTGCGGGCCATGGGTGTGCTGAGTGAGGGAAATGTGCGGGTTTCGCTGCCCCTCGGGGCGGCCGAGGAGGAGGTGGAGAGGTTCCTGGAGGTGCTTCCCCGGGCGGTGGCCGCGGTGCGGGAGAAGCTGGGGGCGCCGGTTCCCGAGACGGTGGTGCGGGAGGCCGACGAGCTCGTCGTGGACTCCCTGGGCAAGAGGTGCCCGATCCCGGTCATCGAACTCGCCAAGGTCATCGGCGACGTGCCGGTGGGCGGTCTGGTCCGGGTCCTGTCGGACGACGAGGCGGCCCGGCTGGACATCCCGGCGTGGTGCGAGATGAGGAACCAGGAGTACGTGGGCGAGGAGCCGGCGGACCAAGGAACGGCGTACTTGATCCGCCGGGCGAGCTGAGTCACTCGGGGGCGCGGGGCTGTGTCGACATGCGGCTGCCGCCGCGGGGCGCGACCGGCCCCCACGCACCCGCGGCCGACGACGGTCAGCCCAGATGCCCCCGGACCTCTTCCGCGGCCTCGTCCCCGTACGCCTTGGTGAACCGCTCCATGAAGTGCCCGCGCCGCAGCTGGTACTCCTGCGTGCCCACCGTCTCGATGACGAGGGTCGCCAGCATGCAGCCGACCTGCGCGGCACGCTCCAGGGAGACGCCCCAGGCCAGACCGGAGAGGAACCCGGCACGGAAGGCGTCGCCGACGCCCGTCGGGTCGGCCTTGCGCTCCTCGTCGGGCGTGCCGACCTCGACGGGGTCCTCGCCGGCCCGCTCGATGCGTACGCCGCGCGCGCCGAGGGTGGTCACCCGGTGGCCCACGCGGGAGAGGATCTCCGCGTCGCTCCAGCCGGTCTTGTTCTCGATGAGGCCCTTCTCGTACTCGTTGGAGAAGAGGTAGGTCGCCCCGTCGAGCAGGATGCGGATCTCCTCGCCGTCCATCCGGGCGATCTGCTGGGAGAAGTCGGCGGCGAACGCGATCTCCCGGGAGCGGCACTCCTCGGTGTGCCGGAGCATGGCCTCCGGGTCGTCGGCGCCGATGGACACCAGGTCGAGCCCGCCCACGCGGTCGGCGACGGTCTTCAGCTCGATGAGGCGGGCCTCGCTCATGGCACCGGTGTAGAAGGAGCCGATCTGGTTGTGGTCGGCGTCGGTCGTGCACACGAAGCGAGCGGTGTGCAGCGTGTCGGAGATGCGGACGGACTCCGTGTCGACGCCGTGCCGGTCGAGCCAGGCCCGGTACTCGTCGAAGTCCGCGCCCGCCGCGCCGACCAGGATCGGGCGGGTACCGAGCTGCCCCATGCCGAACGCGATGTTCGCGGCGACGCCGCCGCGGCGGACGTCCAGCTTGTCGACCAGGAACGACAGCGAGACCGTGTGCAGCTGGTCCGCTACGAACTGGTCGGCGAAGCGGCCGGGAAAGGTCATGAGGTGGTCGGTGGCGATGGAGCCGGTGACTGCGATGCGCACGGCGTGGATTCTCCTGAGGGAGGCGGACCTTGACGGTTCACGCTATCGGGTGGGCCGGCAGCGCTGAAGGCATCGAAACTACCCGATAGTAGATCTTTCTCGGTGAGCTCGGCCGTGCATACGGTGCCGCTATGACGAACCTCAAGGTCCATGCGCCCGTTCCGGTCGATCTCGAAGGCGACCTGGCGTCGCTGCCGGGTGACGGGGCGCGGATGGCTCCGCACTGGGCGGTCCCCCGGGTCGCTTCCCGACCGGTCTCCCCGGCCCTGATCCACGGTGTGTCCGTACCTCCGGCGTCGGCGCGGCTGCTCGACGCGATGTCCGACTACGGGGACTGAACGGCGCACGCGCGGGAACCGTGAGCTCCCCCGCTGCGTCCCATCGCTGTCCCCCGTAAAGGGGAGGCGGGATACGACCCACCAGCGGTCCGTGTGCGACCGGGCAGGGTCCCATGGGACAGCTGTGCAGCCGAAGGAGCGATGCGGTGAACACCGAGCGACCCGACAACGACGCCGACGCCAGGGAAGCGGCCGGCGCCACCGCGGACGCCCCGAAGGCCGGGGAGCCGGGCACGGGAGAGGCCAGGGCGGCGGCTGAGGGGTCGAAGGGTCATGAGGCACCTGCCGAAGCAGGAGAGTCGCCGGAGGCCGGGGCTCCGGCGCGAGCTGGAGAGTCGGTGGCGGCCGGGGCTCCGGCGGATGCCGCCGACTCCGACGGGGCCGCCGAGTCTCCCGAGGGCTCGGTCGACGATGAGCGGGACGCCGGGGCGGCGGCCCCCGCCCCGCCGGTCGCGGAGACCGGCGCGCCGGAAGCCTCGGGGGCGGACACCCCCGAAGGCGCGCAGCGCGACGGCGAGTCCGCCGCGGCCACCGGGGACCGGCAAGGCGGCACCGAGCGGTCCCCGGACCGCGAAGCCGCCGCGGACGCCGGGGAAGGCCAGTCCACCACGGACGCCGGGGAAGGCCAGGTCGCCTCCGACGCCGCGGAAGGCGCAGACGGCGAGGGCGTTCGCTCCGGCTCGGCCCCGACGCCGGTGCCGGGATCAGCACCTGAAGGCGACGCCGCGGCGGGGGACCTGACCGGCGCCGGGACGGCCCGTCCCCGTGCCACCACCGCACCCGCCGGTGACCTGCCCCGCCACGAGGAGGACCTGGTCCGCCCCGGCGGTGGCCGTCCCCGTACGCCCGCGATCATCGCCTCCGTCGCCGCCGCCGTGCTGCTGATCGGCGGCGGTGGGGCGTGGCTCGCTTCCAACGCCGCCAGTGGACCGGGCGGCGGCGCGACGTCCGGTGCGCCCGGTGGTGGCGGCACTCCCCCGCCGCTCGCGCTCGACGGCTACTCGGAGTCCACCGCCGGTGGCGGCAACGGCATCGCGCCCGGCGAGCCCAACCCCTACGGCGCCACCTACCGCGTCGCCGGCACCCTGCCCGAAGGCCCCGGCGAGGCGCCGGTGTACCGGGCGCGGGGCGAGGTCACCGAGGCGGACGTGACCCGGCTGGCGAAGGCCCTCGGAGTCGAGGGGGCGCCGGTGGCGCAGGGCGAGGCCTGGAAGATCGGGGGCCAGGACGGGTCCGGGCCGAGTCTGCAGGTGAACCGGCAGGCACCGGGCTCCTGGACGTTCAGCCGGTACGCCCCCGGCACGGACAACTGCAAGGGCACCGACACCTGCACGGCCCCGCAGTCCGGTGGCACTCCGGTGAGCGAGGAGGCGGCCGGGAAGGCCGCGGCGCCCGTGCTGAAGGCGGTGGGTCAGGACGACGCGAAGGTCGACGCGAGCCAGGTCATGGGGGCCCAGCGGGTGGTGAACGCCGATCCCGCGGTCGGCGGACTCCCCACGTACGGCTGGACGACCGGGATCACGGTCGGCCACGACGGCGAGGTCGTCGGCGGCAGCGGACAGCTGAAAGCGCCGGTGACGGGTGACACCTACCCCGTGGTCAGTGCCGGGAAGGCGCTGCAGCTGATGGAAGGGCAGCCGAAGAGCGACCACCGGATGGGCATCGGCGGCTGCGCCGAGCCCGTGCCCCTGGAGGACCGGCTGGAGCAGCCCTGCGGTCAGTCGGCGAGCGGCGCTCCCGAGCAAGACACCGTGACCGTCGAGAAGGCGGTGTTCGGGCTGGCCGCGCACGACGTGGACGGACGGCGGGCGCTGGTGCCGTCCTGGCTGTTCGAGGTGACGGCGGCGGGCGCGAAGGACCCGTTCACGGTGACGTACCCGGCGGTGGAGCCGAAGTACCTGGCCTCTCCCGAGCCGAGCCGGCCGGGCGAGAAGCCCTCGCCGGCGCCCGGTCCGCGCGAGGAGAAGGTGGAGGGCTACCGGGCCGAGGGCGCGGAGCTGACGGTGACCTTCACGGGCGGCGTGTGCGCCGACTACGACGTGAAGGCGAGCGAGAAGGGCGACGAGGTGACGGTCACGGTCACGTCGACCCCCTGGCCGGGCAAGGTCTGCGTCATGATCGCCAAGCAGTTCCAGAAGACCGTGCAGCTGGACGAGCCGCTCGGTGACCGGGCCGTCGTGAACGCGGACGGCAAGGCGGTGCCGCTGGCGAAGGAGGGCGCACGGCTGCCGGCTCCCCCGACGCAGGAGCGGTAGGCAGGGACCGGTACAGCACGAAGGCGGCGGCCCCCTGAGGGGGCCGCCGCCTTCGTCGTGTCCGCGGCCGCCCATGGCGGCTCGGCAGGCTCAGCTGAAGGAGTCGCCGCAGGCGCAGGAGCCCGTCGCGTTCGGGTTGTCGATCGTGAAGCCCTGCTTCTCGATGGTGTCCACGAAGTCGATCGTGGCACCGCCCAGGTACGGGGCACTCATGCGGTCGGTGACGACCTTCACACCGCCGAAGTCCTTCTCGACGTCGCCGTCGAGGGCGCGCTCGTCGAAGAAGAGCTGGTAGCGCAGGCCGGAGCAGCCGCCGGGCTGGACGGCGACGCGCAGCGCGAGGTCCTCGCGGCCTTCCTGGTCGAGCAGCGCCTTGACCTTGGACGCGGCGGCGTCGGTCAGGATGATGCCGTCGGTGACGGTGCTGGTCTCGTCCGATACGGACATCTACATCTCTCCCGGGTTGTACGGAGACTGCTTGCCGACGGTTGCAACCGGCGGGGCCGCGGATTCATTCCGCGCCGGGCTCTCGATCCCGGCTCCTTTTCATGCTCGCACACGCGCCGGGAACCGGAAAACGGCTCTTTCCGGGTGTTCCCGGGAATGAACGGCGGCTCGCCGGGATTCACGTCACACAGACGCTATGGCCATCGTCAAAGTGACGTGAAGCGGTTATGATAGATAGCGTCAAATCGACGAAAAGTCGCAGAAACAGAAAGGGTGCGTGTGGTGACCACCGCCCAGACCCAGGAGCTCGACGTCCAGCCGACGCCCCTCGCCCTGCTGCTCCTCGGCCGTGAGGCCGACCCGAAGAGCGAGCGCGGTGTGGAGTGTCCCGGCGACCTGCCCTCGCCGTCCGACCCGGACCTGGTGGAGCGCGCCCGCAAGGCGAAGGAGAAGCTCGGGGACAAGGTCTTCGTGCTCGGCCACCACTACCAGCGTGACGAGGTCATCCAGTTCGCCGACGTGACGGGTGACTCGTTCAAGCTCGCCCGGGACGCGGCCGCCCGCCCGGAGGCCGAGTACATCGTGTTCTGCGGCGTGCACTTCATGGCGGAGTCGGCGGACATCCTGACGTCCGACGACCAGAAGGTCGTTCTGCCCGACCTGGCCGCCGGCTGCTCGATGGCCGACATGGCGACGGCCGAGCAGGTCGCCGAGTGCTGGGACGTGCTGACCGAGGCCGGGATAGCCGAGCAGGTCGTGCCCGTCTCGTACATGAACTCCTCGGCCGACATCAAGGCCTTCACCGGCAAGCACGGCGGCACGATCTGCACCTCCTCCAACGCCAAGCGGGCCCTGGACTGGGCCTTCGAGCAGGGGGAGCCCTCGGCAACAAAGGTGCTCTTCCTGCCGGACCAGCACCTCGGCCGCAACACCGCCGTGCGGGACATGGGCATGTCCCTGGACGACTGCGTCGTCTACAACCCGCACAAGCCGAACGGCGGACTGACCGCCGACGAGCTGCGCGCGGCGAAGATGATCCTGTGGCGCGGCCACTGCTCGGTGCACGGCCGCTTCAGCCTGGACTCGGTGAACGACGTGCGCGAGCGGATCCCGGGGGTGAACGTCCTGGTGCACCCCGAGTGCAAGCACGAGGTCGTGGCCGCGGCGGACTACGTCGGCTCGACGGAGTACATCATCAAGGCCCTGGAGGCCGCGCCGGCCGGTTCCAAGTGGGCCATCGGCACGGAACTGAACCTGGTCCGCCGTCTGGCGAACCGTTTCGCTCCCGAGGGCAAGGAGATCGTCTTCCTGGACAAGACGGTCTGCTTCTGCTCGACCATGAACCGCATCGACCTCCCCCACCTGGTCTGGGCCCTGGAATCCCTGGCCGAGGGCAACCTCGTCAACCGCATCGAGGTGGACAAGGAGACGGAGGCGTTCGCGAAGCTGGCCCTGGAGCGGATGCTGGCGCTGCCGTAACCCACGCCCCTTCCGTCGTCACCCCGAGCGCGGTTTCCGCTCGGGGTGGGCGGGGTCCAGGGTGAAGATGCTGCCGCCCGGGGTGGTCGCCACGAGGGCGCCTTCGAGGAGCCGTACCGGGGTGGCGCCCCAGTCGGTGGCGTTGCTCTGGGCCCTGGGCTGCGTCTCCCAGAGCAGCGTGCCCTTCTTCGTGTCGAGCGCTCCGACGCGGCCGCTGGCGCTGGCGAGGTACACGGCCCGGGTCCGCGGGTCGTACGTCGCCTCACCCGGCTGTTCCAGGCTGGTCGGGGTCTGCCACAGGGGCTTGCCCGTGCGGGCCGACACGGCGGTGACGCGTCCACTGGCGGTGGCGAACCACAGGGTGCCGTCCGCCAGCGTCACCTTTCCCTCGTACTCCTCGGCCAGCTTTGTCGTGCTCTGGGCACCGGTGGCGGGGTCCACGAGCCGGATGGCCGCATAGGGCGGGTCCTGGCCCACGAGGATGTTCCCGTCCTCGTCCTGGGTCAGGTCCAGGAACAGGAGCCGGCCGTCGAAGGTGCCGAGCAGCCCGTCGGCCTGGTGGGGCACGCTCAGCCGGCGCGCCGGGCCGTCGGCCGGGTGCAGCTCCATGACGAGAGCCTCTTCCGGTCTCGCCTCCGGGCTGCACTCCAGCCACAGCTTCCCGGCCACTTCTTCGATCCCGCAGGCGTGCTTCGCGGGCAGACGTTCCGTCCAGCGCGAAACGCCGGTGCGGATCGTGCGGGCCGTCACCGAGGTGCCGTCGCCCTCCGGGAGCACGACGACGTCACCCGACAGGGCCACCTCCGCCCACGCGTCGTTCACCGCGCGGTCCCACAGCCGTTCGCCGGTCCGGGTGTCGAACGCGAGGACCCGGGTCGCCCCCTCGCCCGGGGGCTCCTGCTGCACCAGGACGGCGTCGTCCCGGACGGTCAGGATCTCGAACCTGGAGAGGTCGTCGCCGGTGACGGCCGCCACGGGGCCGGCGCGCCAGACCGTCTCGCCCGTCCTCCCGTCCAGGCGGACGGGCAGGATGCCGTCGCCCGCGCAGTAGACGGCCCCCTCGTCCGTCCGGCACACCGGACCGCCCCGCAGCCCTCCGGGCTGCGGCTGCTGCGTCCTGCGCACACCGCGTGCGGCCGTCTCGTACACGGTCGTCTGCCAGGGCTGCCAGCCGGCCGGGGGCGCCGCCCACCGGGAGTTCGCGGACGGTGACGCCCCTTCCCGGTCCGCGCTCTGCGCCCACCCGGGGCCGAGCGTCAGATAGGCCGTCAGGCCGAGGACGGCGGCGCCGACCGTGCCCGTCGCCGCGAGCAGCGGGCGGATACGGCGGGGGCGGGCGGGGTCCGCCACGGTTGCGGGGTGGGCGGGCTCGACCGCCGCGAGCCGGTCCGCGCGCAGGGACATGGTGGCCGGGTCGCCGTCCCCCGGCTCGGGCAGGACGGCCGCCAGCTCCCGGGCCAGCTCGTCGAGACCGGGCCGGTCCGGGGCGTCCTTGGCCAGGCAGCGTTCCAGCAGGGCGCGCAGCCGTGGTTCCACCCGTTCGAGCACGGGTTCGTCGTGCACCACCCGGTACGCCGTCAGATAAGGGCTGTCCGCGTCGAAGGGGCCGCGTCCGGTGACGGCGTACACCAGCAGGGACCCGAGGGAGAAGACGTCCGAGGCAGGGCCGACCGCGCGGGCGTCGACGAGCTGTTCGGGGGACATGAAGGGCGGTGTGCCGATCATCTGGCCGGTCTCGGTGAGCGTCTGGTGGTCCCCGGCCGCGCGGGAGATGCCGAAGTCGATGACGCGCGGGCCGTCTGCGGCCAGCAGGACGTTGGCCGGCTTCAGGTCCCGGTGCACCACCCCTGCCCGGTGGATGTCGTGGAGGGCCTCCACCAGGCCCAGGGCCAGCCCGCGCAGTTCGCCCTCCGGCAGGGCGCCCCGGTCGCGGATCCGACGGGCGAGCGAGGGCCCGGGCACGTACTGGGTGGCCATCCAGGGCCGCGCCGCGTCGGGGTCCGCGTCCAGGACCGGGGCCGTGAAGGCGCCGCTGACCTTGCGGACCGCCGCGATCTCCTGCCGGAACCGGGCCCGGAAGACGGGGTCCGCGGCGTACTGGGCGTGGACGACCTTGATGGCCACGTCGCGGCCCGAACGCGCTCTGGCCCGGTAGACGACGCCCATGCCCCCGGCCCCGAGCCGGTCGAGCAGCCGGTAGCCGCCGACCGACTTCGGGTCCTCGCTGTGCAGCGGCACGCCCGAATCACCTTCCCCCGTAAAGCCGTTCGAGGCCACAGGATACGTAAGGGGACAAGGCGGCGGCCGGGCACCGGACCTCCCGTGTCCGGTGCCCGGCCGCCGCCGGGTCACGCCGTCACGCGCGCGCGTGCTCCGGTTCCGTCGCGTCCGTCCGCTGGGCCGGCAGGCCCTTCTTCGCCGCGCGCTTCTTCGCCCGGCGCTCCTTGCGGAGCTCGACCATCGCGTACAGCGTCGGGACCAGCAGCAGCGTCAGCAGCGTCGACGTCACCAGACCGCCGATCACGACCACGGCCAGCGGCTGGGCGATGAAGCCGCCCTCGCCGGTGATGCCGAAGGCCATGGGCAGCAGGGCGAAGATCGTCGCCAGGGCGGTCATGAGGATCGGGCGCAGCCGGTGCCGGCCGCCCTCGATCACGGCCTCGACGACGCCGTGACCCTGCTTGCGGTACTGGTTGATCAGGTCGATCAGCACGATCGCGTTCGTCACCACGATGCCGATCAGCATCAGCATGCCGATCATCGCCGGGACGCCCATCGGGGTGCCGGTGGCGATCAGCAGGCCGATCGCGCCGGTGGCGGCGAACGGGATGGAGACGAGCAGGATCAGCGGCTGGATCAGGGACTTGAAGGTGCCGACCAGCAGCATGAAGACGATCGCGATGGCCGCCAGCATCGCCAGGCCCAGGTTGGCGAAGGCCTCGTCCTGGTCCTGGGAGACCCCGCCGATCGACGCCGTGGCGCCGTCCGGGAGCTTCAGCGCGTCGATCTTCGACTGGAGCTCGGCGCTGACCGCGCCGGTGTTGTCACCGGTCGGCTTCGCGGTGATGGTGGCCGCGCGCTGACCGTCGATGCGGGTCATGGAGACCGGCCCGTCGACCTGCTTCACCGTGGCGATGTCGCCGAGCCTCATCGTGCCGCCGAGGCGCAGGTCCTGAAGCTGCTTCAGGGTTTTCGCGGGCTTGGCCGAGCGGATGACGACGTCGCGCTCGGTGTCGTCGAGGACGGCCTTGGCCGCGGTGGTGCCGCGGACGGCCTGGGCGACGGCGGCTCCGAGGGTCTGGTCGTTGAACCCGGCCGCGGCCGCCTTGTCGTCGGCCTTGACCGAGATGCGCGGCACGCTGGTCGCGAGGTCGCTGCTGACGTCGGTGACGTCGTCGAGGGAGGCGACCGTCTTGCGGACCTCCTCGGACGCGGTGCGCAGGACGCCGGCGTCGGCGGCCTTCACGACCACGCTGAGGTCCTGGCTGGCGAATCCGTCACCGGCGGCGACGGTGGTCGTGCCGATGCCCTTCAGTCCGGCCAGGCCTTTCTCGATGCGGTTCTGGACGTCCTCGTTGGACGCCGAGTCGTCGAGCATGACCTGATACGAGGCCTGGTTGGTGTCCGTGCCGCCGCCGAAGGCCGCCATGAAGCCGGACGAGCCGACCGTGACCTGGTAGTCCTTCACGCCCTTGGTGCCGGCGAGCAGCCGCTCGACCTTCCTGGCCTGGGCGTCCGTCGCGGAGAGGCTGGTGCCGGGTTTCAGCTCCTGCTTGACGGTGAGGACTTCCTGCTCGCCCTGGTCGAAGAAGTTCGTCTTCAGCAGCGGCGCCATGCCGAACGTGCCGACCAGGACGACGATCGCGAGGGCCACGCTGGTGAGGCGGCGGCGGGTCGCGAAGCGCAGGACGGGGACGTAGAGGCGCTGGAGGCGGCTCCTGGCCTCCTTCTCCTCGGCGATCCGGCGGGCCTCGGCCGCGTCCTCGGGGGTGCCCTTCGGGGGACGCAGGAACCAGTACGACAGGACCGGCACCACCGTCAGGGAGACGAGGAGGGACGCCAGCAGCGCGGCCGTGACGGTGAGGCTGAACGAGCCGAACAGCTCGCCCACCATGCCGCCGACCAGGCCGATCGGCAGGAACACCGCGACCGTGGTGAGCGTCGAGGACGTCACCGCGCCGGCGACCTCGCGGACCGCGTTCAGGATCGCCGAGTGACGCTCCTCGCCGTAGCCGAGGTGGCGTTTGATGTTCTCCAGCACCACGATCGAGTCGTCGACGACCCGGCCGATGGCGATGGTCAGGGCGCCCAGCGTGAGGACGTTCAGCGACAGGTCGCGCGTCCACAGCACGATCAGGGCGAGGACCACGGACAGCGGGATGGACACCGCGGTCACGAGGGTCGAGCGGATCGAGGCCAGGAAGACCAGGATCACCAGGACGGCGAAGAGCAGACCGAGGGCGCCCTCGGTGGTCAGGCCCTTGATGGACTTGGACACGGCCGGGCCCTGGTCGCTGACGACCGTGAGGCTCGCGCCGGAGCCGAGGTCCTTGCGCAGGTCCGGAAGCTTGTCCCGGACGGCGTCGGAGATGGCGACCGCGCTGCCGTCGCGGTCCATCGTCACGGCGACCGAGAGGCTGGGCTTGCCGTCGGTGCGGGTGATGGAGTCGGCCGTGGCCTCCTGCTGCTTCACGGTGGCGACGTCGCCGAGCCGCACCGGCTTGCCCTTGCCGGGCTCGCCCGTGACCATCAGGTCCTTGATCTGCTCGATCGAGGTGAAGCCGCCGCCGACCTGCACGGTGCGGTTGGCGCCGTCCTCGTCGAAGGAGCCGGCCGGGACGGTCGCGCCGCCCGCCTGGAGCGCCTGGGAGAGCGACTGCGCGGTCAGACCGGCCTTCGCCAGCTTGGCGTCGTCGGGCGTGACGGTGACCTGGAGGTCCCGCACACCGTCGACGGTGACCTGGCCGACGCCGTCGATGCTCTTCAGGTCCGGCACCACGGTCTTGTCGAGCTGGTCGGCCAGGGCCTGCTGGTCGCGGCCGGAGGTGACGGCGAGGACGACGGTCGGGATGTCGTCCGTGGAACCGGCGACCACCTGCGGGTCGACGTCGTCCGGGAGGTGGACGCGGGCCCGGTTGACGGCCTGCTGAACGTCGGCGACCAGCTGCTCGGTGCCGTCGCCGTAGTCGAAGGACGCCATGATCACGGCGTTGCCCTCGCCGGCGGTGGAGGTGACGCCGCTGATGCCGTCGACCGCTTCGAGGGCGTCCTCGATGGGTTCGACGACCTGCTTCTCGACCACGTCCGGGGACGCGCCCTGGTACGGCGCCAGCACCGACACCACGGGCAGTTCGATGGTGGGCAGCAGCTGCTGCTTCAGCTGGGGTATCGCGATCGCCCCGAAGACGAGCGCGATGATCGACATCAGCCCTATCAGGGCCCGTTGCGCGAGGCTGAATCTCGACAGCCAGGACATGGGTGAGGGTCTCTCTTCTGTTTAGCGGCAGAAGCGGCAGCGGGCGCGCAGACGAGCGCCCGCCCCTACACCCTGAGCCATGGGGAAGCCGGGTTTTGTCGGCCTCAGGTCCCCATCCTTATGCGGCGCCTACTCCGGCCGCAGTACGGCCGGGCCGGGCTCACTCCACCCTTGGACGGACCAGGCCGGACTCGTACGCGGTGACGACGAGCTGGGCGCGGTCCCGGGCACCCAGCTTGGCCATGGCCCGGTTGACGTGCGTCTTCACGGTCAGCGGGCTGACTTCGAGGCGCTCGGCGATCTCGTCGTTGGAGTGCCCGCCGGCGACCAGGACGAGCACCTCGCGTTCGCGGACGGTGAGCGAGTCGAGCCGTTCGCCGCGGCCCGGGTCGCGGTCGTCGTCGGCCGGGTCCTCGGTGGCGAGGAACCGGGCGATCAGACCCGTGGTGGCCGCCGGGGAGAGCAGGGCCTGCCCGCCGGCGGCGATGCGGATGGCGTTCAGCAGCTCCTCGGGTTCGGCGCCCTTGCCGAGGAAGCCGGAGGCGCCGGCCCGCAGCGACTGCACGACGTAGTCGTCGACCTCGAAGGTCGTCAGGATGACCACCCGGACGTCGGCGAGGTCGGGGTCGGCGCTGATCATGCGGGTGGCGGCGAAACCGTCGGTGCCGGGCATGCGGATGTCCATGAGCACGACGTCGGCCTGCTGCTCCTTCGCCAGCCGGACCGCTTCCGCGCCGTCGGAGGCCTCTGCGACCACCTCCATGTCGGGCTCGGAGTCGACGAGCACACGAAAGGCGCTGCGCAGCAGCGCCTGGTCGTCGGCGAGCAGGACACGGATGGTCATGCGGGGCCCTCCCCGGTCGGTGTGCGGTTCTTCACCGGCAGGATGGCATGGACGCGAAACCCGCCGCCGTAGCGGGGACCGGTGGTGAGGGTGCCGCGCAGGGCGGTGACGCGTTCGCGCATGCCGAGCAGTCCGTGGCCGCCGCCGCTGTCCCGGGGCCCGGGCTCGCCGCCGCCGTCGTCGAGCACGGTGATCTCGATGTGCGGTCCGACGCGGACGACGCTGACCTCCGCCTTGGCCTGGGGCCCGGCGTGCTTCTGCACGTTGGTGAGGGCCTCCTGGATGATCCGGTAGGCGGCCAGGTCGACGGCCGCGGGCAGGGTGGTGCCCTGGTCGGCGCGGGCGACCTCGATGTGCAGGCCGGCGTTGCGGAAGCTGCCGGTGAGTTCGTCGAGGCGGTCCAGGCCCGGGGCGGGTTCGGTGGGGGCCTCGGGGTCGTCGGAGTGCCGGAGCAGGCCGACGGTGGCGCGGAGTTCGTTGAGGGCGGAGCGGCTGGCCTCGCGGACGTGCCCGAGGGCTTCCTTGGCCTGGTCGGGGCGCTTGTCCATGACGTGGGCGGCGACCCCGGCCTGCACGTTGACCAGGGCGATGTGGTGGGCGACGACGTCGTGCAGGTCCCGGGCGATGCGCAGGCGTTCCTCGGCGACGCGGCGGCGGGCCTCCTCCTCGCGGGTGCGCTCGGCCCGTTCGGCGCGCTCCCGGATGGCCTGGACGAAGGCGCGGCGGCTGCGGACGGCGTCGCCCGCGGTGGCGCCGATGCCGGTCCAGGCGAAGATCGCGAGGTTCTCCTGGGCGTACCAGGGCAGGGAGCCGGCCGACATGGCGGCGCCGGTCAGCACGGTCATGGTGAGCAGGCCGACGCGCCAGGTGGTGGGTCGGTCGGTGGTGGAGGCGACGGTGTACAGCGCGACGACGGCGGACATCGCGACGGGGGTGCGGGGGTCGCCGGTGAGGGACTCGATGACGGAGAGGGTGCCGGTGAGGGCGAGGACCGTCATGGGGGCGCGACGGCGGAAGACCAGGGCGGCGGCGCCGAGGGCCATGAGGACGAGGCTGAGGGGGTCGGGGGTGCGCAGGGCCCAGCTGACGCTGTCACGGTGGCGGGGTTCGACGAACGAGCCGGCGACCATGCAGACCAGGACGGCGAGGGCGAGGACGGCGTCCAGGGCCAGGGGGTGCGCCTTGGCCTGGTGTTTGGCCCGCGCGAGGGTGCTCACGGGTGTTTACGGTAGCTGGGGTCGCTGTGGCTGCGTGAGGTGCTCGGCGTCGGGCTGAGGGCGAGTGGGTCCGCAACCCGGCGGAGCGGGGTAGTGCCCGCGCCCACCCGTGCCGCCCCTGGGGGTACCTCCCAGGCCCCTGAAGCACTGGGGGCACGACTGCCCGCGGTCATGGCATATCAGCCCGGGATCAAGCCGTCGTCGCTCAGCAGCTCCCGGACTTCCTCCAACGTCGCGTCGGGAGACGGCAGGATCAGTTCCGACGGCTCCAGGGAGTCGTCCGGGAGGGGGTCGCCGAGGTCGCGGACCCTGGCCAGGAGGGCCTGGAGGGTGCGGCGGAAGCCGGGGCCGTCGCCGTTCTCCATCTCCGCCAGGAGTTCGTCGTCCAGCTTGTTCAGCTCGGCGAGGTGGCCGTCGGCCAGACTCACCTGGCCCTCCCCCATGATCCGTACGATCATGTCGCCCTCCTAGGCGTGGACCCCTACTGCTTGTCGAACCGCGGGGTGTCCTGCGGCTGCGGCTGGGACTGCTGCTGACCCGTGCCACCTTCGAGGGCCTGCTGCCCGCTGCCGGAGCCTCCGGCCAGCTCGGCCTTCATGCGCTGCAGCTCCAGCTCTACATCCGTACCACCGGAGAGCCGGTCCAGCTCGGCCTGGATGTCGTCCTTGTGCATGCCGGAGGGGTCGTCCAGGGCACCGGAGGCGAGCAGCTCGTCGATGGCGCCCGCGCGGGCCTGGAGCTGGGCCGTCTTGTCCTCGGCGCGCTGGATCGCCAGGCCGACGTCGCCCATCTCCTCGGAGATGCCGGAGAAGGCCTCGCCGATCCGGGTCTGGGCCTGCGCCGCCGTGTACGTGGCCTTGATGGTCTCCTTCTTCGTGCGGAAGGCGTCGACCTTGGCCTGCAGCCGCTGGGCCGCCAGGGTGAGCTTCTCCTCCTCGCCCTGGAGCGTGGCGTGCTGGGTCTCCAGGTCGGTCACCTGCTGCTGGAGCGCGGCGCGGCGGGAGAGCGCCTCGCGTGCCAGGTCCTCACGGCCCAGCGCCAGCGCCTTGCGGCCCTGGTCCTCCAGCTTGCCGGACTGCGACTGCAGCTGGTTCAGCTGCAGCTCCAGGCGCTTGCGGGAGGTCGCCACGTCGGCGACGCCGCGGCGGACCTTCTGCAGCAGCTCCAGCTGCTTCTGGTACGAGTAATCGAGGGTCTCGCGCGGGTCCTCGGCCCGGTCAAGGGCCTTGTTCGCCTTCGCGCGGAAGATCATCCCCATACGCTTCATGACACCGCTCATGGGCTTCGCGCGCCCCCTTCTGACCGACTCCGGCAGCTGCTCCTGCGACAGAACCCACAGTACGGGCCCTGCATCCATTACCGCACTGTTCGGGGACGCATGCGCTCATCCCCAAGGACGACTGCGTGCGCTCCCGCTCCGGCGTAGGGAGTAGGTGGGCCCCCGGGGTCCGCCGGAGGCGTACGCCCCCGGGAACGTCCGGAGGCGTACGCAACGTCCCCTCTGTCCCCTTACTGACGACTGGTGTTGCCGGATCGTTCCCCACCGGGCTGGGGTCCATGCCCGGAAGCCCTTACCCTTGGGTTTTGTGTTCCGTAGCCGTGCGAAGGATGAGAAGGCCCAGGACGCCGACAAGGCGCCGGTGAACTTCTCCAAGCAGCCCCGCGACCCGCAGGCCCCCAAGGGCCGCCCCACGCCGAAGCGCAGCCAGGCCCAGAGCCAGCGCCGCAGCGTGGCCAACACGTCGATGACGCGCAAGGAGGCCGCCAAGCGACAGCGCGAGGAGCGCCGTGCCGCGATGGAGCGGCAGCGGCAGGCGCTCGCGAGCGGCGACGAGCGGTACCTGCCCGCGCGTGACAAGGGGCCGGTCCGCCGGTTCGCGCGCGACTTCGTGGACTCCCGGTTCAACATCGCGGAGTTCTTCCTGCCGATGGCCGTGGTCATCCTCGTGCTGAGCATGGTGCGAGTACCGGCGCTACAGAACATCGCGCTGCTGCTGTGGCTCGTGGTGATCGTGCTGATCGTGCTCGACTCGTTCGTGACGTCGTTCCGTCTGAAGAAGCAGCTGAACGAGCGCTTCGCGGGCGAGAACAAGCGCGGCGCCGTCGCCTACGCCCTGATGCGCTCCCTCCAGATGCGCCGGCTCCGGCTGCCGAAGCCGCAGGTCAAGCGTGGAGAGCGGCCCTGACCACGACGCCGTTCTCCGGGGGTGCGGCGGATGCCTGGCTGGACAAGCTGGGCGGGCTGCGCGATGTCGTCCGGCAGGAGCTGGTGGCCCGCCAGCTGGACGAACAGATAGTCGGCCGGTTCCCGGTCGGCAAGCGCCTGCGGGTGCTCGACGTGGGGATGGGCCAGGGCACGCAGGCGCTGCGGCTGGCCCGGGCCGGGCACCAGGTGACCGGTCTGGAGCAGGACGCGACGATGGTCGCCGTGGCCCGGGAGTCCCTCGCCGGGGAACCGGAGGGCATCCGGGAGCGGATGCGGATCATCGAGGGCGACGGCCGGGACACCGGCGTGCACTTCCTGCCGGGCAGTTTCGACGTGGTGCTGTGCCACGGCGTCCTGATGTACGTCGAGGAGCCCGACCCGCTGCTGGCGGGGCTCGCCCGGATGCTCGCGCCCGGCGGGCTGCTGTCCCTGCTGGTGCGCAACGGGGACGCGCTCGCGATCCGGCCGGGCCTGTCCGGTGACTGGTCCGGGGCGCTGACGGCCTTCGACACCGTCTCCTACCGCAATCGGCTGGGGCTCGACGTGCGGGCCGACCGGCTGAAGGACCTGACGTCGACGCTCGCGGGGATCGGGGCGCCGCTGCACGCCTGGTACGGGGTACGGGTGTTCACCGACACGGCGGCGGACGGCGCGGAGGTGCCGGCCGGCATGGAGACGCTGCTCGCCGTGGAGGAGAAGGCCGGGCGGACGGATCCGTACCGCGGGGTGGCCGCGCTGCTGCACCTGTGCGGCGTGCGCGGCTGACACGACGAGGGGGTGGGCGGGGGCCGCAGGCCCCCGCCCACCGGGCTCACGCCTCGGCCGCGTGCAGGCTCATCGGCCCGTAGATCTCCGTGGCGTCCTCGAACAGCCGCACCTGATCGGCACCGCCCTCCTGCAGGGCCTTCCAGTGCTCTCCGATCCAGGACTCGGCGTCCCCCTGGGTGGGGAACTCCTCCGGCGGCACCGCGGGCTGGACCTCCGTCCCGTCGGTCTTCTCGAACCGCCACGTCCATGCCGCCATGTACGCCTCCCATGTGTGTGAGCACACTGCACAGCGAAAGCCGGATCTTGGTCCGGCTCCCGTCCCGAGCCTAAGCGTTCCCGCCGGGTGGGGTGTTATAGGCCTTGCGGGGGTGCGGGTCACCGGTCGGGTGCGGGTCGTGGGCGTTGCGCGGTTCCCCACGCCCCCCTGGGGGCGTCTCCATCACGCGTGACTCATGGCCACGGGTGAGAATCGTTGCGTGGAACTCACTCTGCTCGGCACCGGCGCCCCCGCGGGTCTCCCCCGCCCCGACTGTCCCTGCGCGGCCTGTGCGGCCGCTCTCGGTCCCGACGTGCGGGCGGCCACCTCGCTGCTCGTGGACGGGGCGCTGCTGCTCGATCTGACGCCGGGCGCGGCGTTCGCGGCGGCGCGGGCGGGGCGTTCGCTGACCGGTGTACGGCAGGTTCTGCTGTCGCATCCGCACGACGGGCCGGCGGTCGAGGTGCCCGCGGGGCTGCCGCAGCCCGGACGGGTGCCGGACTGGCGGGAGTTGACGCTGCTGACGGGGCACCGGGTGCGGGCGGTGGCGCTGGACGCGCCGGGCACGGGGTACGCGGTGACCGGGCCGGAGGGGCAGCGGCTGCTGTATCTGCCGCCGGGCGGGGCGCCGGCGGGCCTGGAGGAGCCGGCCGAGTCGTACGACATGGTCCTCGCGGACGTCGTGGGGCGGCCGGACGCGCTGGCCAGGCTGCGCGCGGTGGGGGCGGTCCGCCCGACGACCGACGTGGTCGCCGTTCACCTGGACCACGACCTGCCGCCCGGCCCCGAGCTCGGGCGGCGGCTCGCGGCGGCCGGGGCTCGGGCCGTGCCGGACGGGGTGACGCTGGTGGTGGGTGCGTACGAGGACGTGCCGGACGTGCCGCGGCGGACGCTGGTGCTGGGCGGGGCGCGCTCGGGCAAGTCGGTGGAGGCCGAGCGCAGACTCGAGGCCTTTCCCGACGTGCTGTACGTGGCGACGGGCGGGTCGCGCAACGGGGACACGGAGTGGGCCTCGCGGGTGGCGGCTCACCGGGACCGGCGGCCGGGGTCGTGGCGGACGGTCGAGACCTGCGATCTGGTGCCGTTGCTGGAGGCCGAGGGGCCGCCCTTGCTGATCGACTGTTTGTCTTTGTGGCTGACCGACGCGATGGACTCCGCCGGGGCGTGGGACGACGCGGTGTGGGCGGAGCGCGGGGAGAAGGTGCTGCGGGAACGGGTGCGGGAGCTCACGGAGGCGGTACGGGTCACCCGCCGGACGGTGGTCGCCGTGTCGAACGAGGTGGGGTCGGGGATCGTGCCGTCGACGGCGTCGGGGCGGCGCTACCGGGATGAACTCGGGCGGCTCAACGCGCGGTTCGCGGACGAGTGCGAGCATGTGCTGCTGGTCGTGGCGGGGCAGGCGATGGTGCTGCGGGGCTGACGGGCTCCCCGAGGAGCGGCCGGTCGTTCACCCCGCGGCTCCCTTTCCCTCGGGCTCGGGCTCGGCTCCGGCCCGGGGAGCGGTGCGGGCGATCACCCGGTAGGTGTTCGCGAAGCGCGTGCGGCGGGCCACCGGGGCGATGAAATGGTCCGCCAGTGCCGCCACGGCCACCAGGGGGACACCGGCGCGGAGCAGGGCCGTGCGGGCGTGGCGCTGCACGGGGGGCGGCGGGACGGCCCGCCAGGGGGTGTCCGGGGTGGGCAGCGCGTGGGAGAGGGCCAGTGACGTGGCGCCCGCGAGGTCGTGGGGGACGTGGACCGGGCGGTGGTCGAGCGTCAGGATCGTGCAGCCTGCCGACTCCAGCTCCGCGCGGATGTTCGGCGGGGGCAGCAGGTGGAGGTGGCGCGGCTGGTCGTAGGGGAGCCACCAGCGGCCCAGCAGGGCGGCGAAGACGCTGCGGGGGCTCAGGGTCTCGATGAGCAGGTGGCCGCCCGGGCGCAGCACGGAGAGGGCGGCCCTCAGTTCCGCTCGCGGATCCGGTGTGCCCTCCAGGTGGTGGAGCATGCTGACCACGTCGTAGCGGGCGCGCAGCGGCACGGCGATCCTGGGGTCCGTCAGCCGGCCGACGTGGGCCTCCTCGACGCGGTCGGCCGTGCGGGCGCGGACCACGCGCGGGGTGGGGTCGAGGCCGTCGAAAGCGGTGTAGGGAAAGAACTGACGGGCCGTGGCGGGGAAGCGGGCGTGACCCGTCCCGACGTCCAGCCAGCTCTCCGGCTCGCCGCAGCACAGCATCGCGCGGGCCGCGGAGCGGTGGCGGCGGGGGCTGGAGCGCAGGGCGAGGAGTCCGTCGCTCGCCGGGTCCCGCGGCGCCCCGCGCGCGGTCCGGTGGTAGAGGGCGAGGCCCTCCGCGGTGAGGCGGGGGTTCTGGAAGGTGTGGCCGCAGTCCCGGCACGCGTCGACGGTGAAGCTGCCCGGCTTGTACTGCCGCAGGTCACCGGTGCGCAGCCGGTTCCGCAGCCGGGCGGAGCCGCACCAGGGGCAGTCCTCCCGGCGCGGTTCGTGCACGCGTGCGGTCGACGGGGAGAGGGCGGGTGCGGACGAGACGGGGTGTGCGGGCATGGGCGGCTCCCGGGCGCGACGGCGTACGGCGGGGACGTACGGCGGGGACGTCGCACGGCCGTGAACAACCGCGCACGACCACATGCGACAATCCGCTGCAAAACGGAACGTATGGGATGCCGATCCCGGGTGCAACGACGTCGCCGTGACGGAGTGGTGATGTGGCGCCGTGCCGTTCGATCCGGGCCGGTACTGTTCGGCGAATGAGCTCGCTTAATCTCGACGACTTCACCGATCTGATCGAGCGTCCGGACGGCGGGATCCGCCGTGACGCCGAGGCGCGCCGGGAGCGACAGATCGTGCCGCCCGGGTCGCTGGGCCGACTCGACGAACTGGGCGAGTGGCTGGCGGCGGCGCAGTCCGCCGTGCCGGTCCGGCCGGTCGAACGGCCGCGGGTGGTGCTCTTCGCCGGTGACCACGGCGTCGCCGGGCTGGGCGTCTCGGCCCGGCCCGCGGGCAGCGCCGGGGAGTTGGTGCGCGAGGTGCTGGAGGGCGGCCGGCCCGTGTCGGTGCTGGCACGGCGGCTGGGTGTGCCGGTGCGGATCGTCGACATGGCCCTGGACTGCGACCCCGAGGGTCTGCCGGCGGACGTCGTACGGCACCGGGTGCGGCGCGGCAGCGGACGGATCGACGTCGAGGACGCGCTGACCCCCGAGGAGGCCGAGGCGGCTTTCCTGGCCGGGGTCGCGGTGGCCGACGAGGAGGCCGACTCGGGCACGGACCTGGTGGTGCTCGGTGATGTGAGCGTCGGCGGGACCACGGTGGCGGGCGTGCTGGTCGCGGCGCTGTGCGGGGTCGACGCGTCGGTCGTGACCGGACGCGGCGGGCAGGCGATCGACGACCTGGCGTGGATGCGCAAGTGCGCGGCGATCCGCGACGCGCTGCGCCGGGCCCGTCCGGTGCTCGGGGACCAGTTGCAGCTGCTGGCGGCGGTCGGCGGGGCCGACGTCGCCGCGATGACCGGTTTCCTGCTGCAGAGCGCGGTGCGCAAGCTCCCGGTGGTGCTCGACGGGGTCGTGGCGGCCGCGTGCGCGCTGGTCGGGCAGCGCATCGCGTTCCGGGCGCCGGACTGGTGGCTGGCCGCGCACGACAGCGGTGAGCCCGGGCAGGCGAAGGCGCTGGACCGGATGGCGCTGGAGCCGCTGCTCACCCATGGCGTGACCGTCGGGGAGGGCGCGGGCGGCCTGCTGGCGCTGCCGCTCGTGCAGGCCGCCGCCGCGCTGGCGGCGGAACTGCCCGAGAAACCGAAGGAGTCCGAGGCACCGGAGGGATCCGGGGAGCCGGAGGCGTCCGAGGAGCCGGGCGTGCCGGGCACCTCGGAGGCGCCCGCCGAGCAGTAAGCGGTCCCGAGATCCAGGTCACGCACGCCTGGCTCAACTTCGTCCCGTTCCGGTCGGTCTTGGAACGTGGTGTCGGTTCGACCGAGTCGCGGACACCCTCAGGCCACGCCGTGCACGGACGAGGACGACCGCCGGATGACCACGCTCGCCCGCTGGGCCCGCGCCGAATGGGGTGCGCTGTACACCGCGATGCGCGGGCCGCTCGCCGAGCGGCGGTGGCGGGCCGCGCCGATGGCGGTCACGGCCGTGTGCCTCACGGCCGTGCTGCACGTCGTGCACCACCAGGCATGGGGCTACCGCCTGGTGCGGGACGCCGGTGGCGTGCGGGCCGAGGACCCGTTGTGGCTCGCGCTGCTGCGCACGCCGCTCTCGCTGTTCGTGCCCGCGCTCGATCTGCCGGTGTGGGGCGCGCTCGCGCAGATCCTGCTGGTGTTCGGCATCGCCGAGCTGTGCCTGGGCCGGTGGCGGACACTGGCCCTCGCCTACGTCGCGACGCTCGCGGGCACGCTCTACGCGCGCCTGGCCATCTGGCTGGGCCCCGGCGCGCCGGTCGGCCTGCCCGCCTCGGACGCCCGGGTCGTGGACAGCGGGCCGTCGGCGGCGGTGGTGGGCCTGGCCGTCTTCCTGGGGTGGCGCCACCGCGCGTACGTCACCACCTCGCTGGTGATCGTGGCGATGGTGGTCGAGGTGGCGCTGAAGGAGAACCTCGCGGGCAAGGAGCACCTGGCGGCGATCGGGGCGGTACTGGTGCTGTGCGCGGCCTGCGAGCCGCGTCACCGGCGTTCGAGGGACCGGGCCGGCTCGGGGTCGGGGGCGCCGCCGATCCAGTCCTGAACAGCGCGCATGGGGGTCGCCCAGCGGCGGTCGTGGTGGTAGGAGCGCAGGGCGGATCTGGCCCGGGCGCGGGGCCGGTTGCGGTAGAAGCGTTTGGCCCACGGGGAGGTGGGCCGCGCCAGCCGCACGGCCGCGACCAGGGCGATGAAGGGGATGACCACGCCCACGACCGCTAGGCGGACCTTGCCCTTGAAGAGGGCGATGAGGGCGAACGCGAAGTTCACGAGGATGTTCCCGAGGACGACGGCGCGGTTCTGCTGCTGGTCGTCGCTGAGGTCGTTGACGCCCAGCGGCGAGAAACCGATCAGGAGGAGGCCGACGAGCGAGGCGGTGAGGACGACCATCTCGACGCTCTTGCGGCCGTCGGGGGTCCAGTAGACGTCGGCGAGGTGCAGGACCAGGGCGAATTCGTCGAGGACGAGGCCCGCGCCGATGCCGAAGAACACCGCGGCCAGGCAGGACCCGAAGCCGTGCTGACCGCCGGCCACCGCGCCGAAGCCGCCGACGATCGTCAGGATGACCCCGGGGACCACGTGGTGGACGTGGACGCCACCGCTGCTGACGTTGCCGAAGGGGCCTTTGCCCGCCCGGATGAGCCGGGTGATGAGCCGGGTGATCAGGAAGGTCAGCACGAAGGCGACGAGAGCGAGAAGCAGTGGCAGCTTGCCGGGTTCGATGATGTTCCGCTCCATCCATCCCATAGAGGAACTTTATCCTCGCCTGCCGTTCGCGCTCCCCTGACCGGCCGGTAGCCTGCGCCGATGCCCACGACCTCGCCCCTCGACGGCCTCCGCTTCGCCTTCGGCACCCTCACGGTGATCCCCGTCCGGGTGACCCGGTGGGACCGGGAGGCGGCACGCGGCGGCATGCTGTGCGCTCCGCTCGTGGGGCTGGCGGTCGGTGCCGCCGCCGCCGGGCTCGGGCTGGCGCTGCTGTTCCTGGGTGCGGGCGCCCCGCTCGCCGCCGTGGCGAGTGCCTCGGTGCCGGCCGTCCTCACCCGGGGCCTGCATCTCGACGGGCTCGCGGACACCGCCGACGGGCTGGGCAGCGGGAAGCCCGCCGCGGACGCGCTGCGGATCATGAAACAGTCCGACATCGGACCGTTCGGGGTCATCACCCTCGTCCTCGTCCTGCTCGCGCAGGTCACCGCGCTCGCCCACGCCTACGACGCCTCCTGGGCCCGGGGCGCGTGCGCCGCCGTGGTCTCCGCGGCACTCGCCCGGCTGGCCCTGACCCTGGCGGCCCGGACGGGGGTTCCGGCGGCTCGGCCGGAGGGGCTGGGCGCGGCGGTCGCGGGTGTGGTGCCCGTGCGGGGGGCGGTGACCGCGGCGGTGGTGTTCACCGTGGCCGCGGCGGCCTCCGGTGCTCTCTTCGGACCGTACGGCGTGATCCGTACGGTGTTCGCGGTCGTCCTCGCCCTGGCCGCCGCCGAGGCGCTGCTGCGTCACTGCACGCGCCGGTTCGGCGGAGTCACGGGGGACGTCTTCGGCGGCCTGGCGGAGACGGCGGCGACCACGGCGCTGGTCGTGCTGTCCCTGGGCTGAAACGACCTCCCCCGGGGGCGTGCCTGTCCCTGGCCGGGCGCGCCGTCGGCAAGGCCCTGGTGGGACTGAGGGTCACGCCGGACCCCCCACGCAAGGGTCGGGGCGGCGCGCCGGGCCGCGGTCACCACACCCCCGGTTCGTACTTCCCGAGCAGCGAGCCCTGTCTCAGCCCGCGCGAGCCGACGCGGGAACGGCCGGCGCCGCCCGGGCCGTGTGACCTGGTTCACCGGTGTGAGGGAGCAGGAAATGGCCACTACGCCACCGACAGGTGAACGCCCGCAGCCATGAGCGGACGAGGCCACGCGCGTAGTCTCGACGTCGAGTGTTCGCCGCACCGGGGAAGGCCCCGTGACACCCGCCCTGGAAGGTCGGCATAGGGTCGGCTGTCGGGCCCGGTCGACCCACACCGTTCGACCCCAGCAACTTCACATCGGAAGCGAGATTTCACCACCGTGACTGCTCTCACTCTCAGCACCGCCGCGGCGTCCGGTCTGCGGGCCGACGCGATCGTGATCGGTGTCGCCAAGGGTGCCAAGGGGCCGGTCGTCGCACCGGGCGCCGAGGCCGTGGACAAGGCGTACGACGGCAGGCTCGCCGGCGTTCTGGAGACGCTCGGCGCCTCCGGCGGCGAGGGCGACGTGACGAAGGTGCCGGCACCGTCCGGCTTCAAGGCACCGCTCGTCCTGGCGGTCGGTCTGGGCGCGGTCCCGGAGAAGGACGCCGACTACGGCACCGAGGCCCTGCGCAAGGCCGCCGGCGTCGCCGCCCGCGCCCTGGCCGGGTCCAAGAAGGCCGCCTTCGCGCTGCCGCTCGGCGACGCCGCCGCCGCGGGCGCGATCGGGGAGGGCGCGCTGCTCGGCGCGTACTCCTTCGACGCCTACAAGGACAACGGCAAGGACCCCAAGGCGAAGAACGGCAAGGCTCCCCTCGCCGAGGTCACCCTGCTCGGCGGCAAGCCCCGCGACAAGGCGTACAAGGCCGCGGTCGAGCGCGCCGTCGCCGTGTCCGAGGAGCTCAACCGCTCCCGCGATCTGGTCAACACCCCGCCGAACGACCTGAACCCGGAGTCGTTCGCCGCGATCGCCCAGGCCGCGGCCAAGGAGCACGGCATCAAGGTGCAGGTGCTCGACGAGAAGGCTCTGGTCAAGGGCGGCTACGGCGGCATCCTCGGCGTCGGCTCCGGTTCCGCGGCCACCCCGCGCCTGGTCAAGCTGTCGTACACCTCCTCCAAGGCGAAGAAGCACCTCGCCTTCGTCGGCAAGGGCATCACCTACGACTCGGGCGGCATCTCGCTCAAGCCCGCCGGTCACAACGAGACGATGAAGTGCGACATGGCCGGTGCGGCCTCGGTGTTCGCCGCGGTCGTCGCCGCCGCGCGGCTCGGCCTGGAGGTCAACGTCACCGGCTGGCTCGCCCTGGCGGAGAACATGCCCTCCGGGTCCGCGACCCGTCCGGGTGACGTGCTGCGCATGTACAGCGGCAAGACGGTGGAGGTGCTCAACACCGACGCCGAGGGCCGGCTGGTGCTCGCCGACGCGCTGTGGGCCGCCTCCCAGGAGAAGCCGGACGCGATCGTGGACGTGGCGACGCTGACCGGGGCGATGGTGCTGGCGCTGGGCAACCGGACGTTCGGGATCATGGGCAACGACGACGCGTTCCGCGCCGCGCTGTGCGAGGCCGCCGAGGAGGTCGGGGAACCGGCGTGGCCGATGCCGCTGCCGGAGCACCTGCGCAAGGGCATGGACTCACCCACGGCCGACATCGCGAACATGGGTGAGCGGATGGGCGGCGGCCTGGTCGCCGGTCTGTTCCTGCGCGAGTTCGTGGGCGAGGGCATCACCTGGGCGCACCTGGACATCGCCGGGCCGGCCTTCAACGAGGGCGGCCCGTTCGGGTACACGCCGAAGGGCGGCACGGGGACGGCCGTGCGGACGCTGGTGCGGCTGGCCGAGCTGACGGCTGCGGGGGATCTGGGCTGACCCGCGCCTGAGAGCTCGGTCTCGTCCGTCGTGTGGCGAGTGCGGGGGGCGTGGGGGCTGTTCGCGCAGTTCCCCGCGCCCCTTCGGGCGCTTCACCGCGTGGCTCATCTGAACGTGGGGCGTCTCACACCGCAGCCCGGCGTCTCCTTGTGTGCCGACAAGTGCGAAGATGGGGCTCGGCAGGACAGGGCCCCACCGAAGGGCCGAAGAACGAGCGGCCGGACACCAGCCGCCTGCCGGTCGAAGACCGGCTCACGGCGCACATGCATGGAGGACGTGACGTGGCGAACGACGCCAGCACCGTTTTCGACCTAGTGATCCTCGGCGGTGGCAGCGGTGGTTACGCCGCGGCCCTGCGCGGGGCGCAGCTGGGCCTGGACGTCGCCCTGATCGAGAAGGACAAGGTCGGCGGCACCTGCCTGCACCGGGGATGCATCCCCACCAAGGCCCTGCTGCACGCGGGCGAGATCGCCGACCAGGCCCGCGAGAGCGAGCAGTTCGGTGTGAAGGCCTCCTTCGAGGGCATCGACATCGCCGGGGTCCACAAGTACAAGGACGGCGTGGTCGCCGGTCTGTACAAGGGCCTGCAGGGGCTCGTCGCCTCCCGGAAGGTGACCTACATCGAGGGTGAGGGCCGCCTGTCCTCCCCGACCTCCGTCGACGTGAACGGCCGTCGCGTCGAGGGCCGTCACATCCTGCTCGCGACCGGCTCCGTGCCGAAGTCGCTGCCCGGCCTGGACATCGACGGCAACCGGATCATCTCCTCCGACCACGCTCTCGTCCTGGACCGCGTGCCGAAGTCCGCGATCATCCTGGGCGGCGGCGTCATCGGCGTCGAGTTCGCCTCCGCGTGGAAGTCCTTCGGCACCGAGGTCACGATCGTCGAGGGCCTGAAGCACCTCGTCCCGGTCGAGGACGAGAACTCCTCCAAGCTGCTGGAGCGCGCGTTCCGCAAGCGCGGCATCAAGTTCAACCTGGGCACCTTCTTCCAGAAGGCCGAGTACACCCAGGACGGCGTCAAGGTCACCCTGGCCGACGGCAAGGAGTTCGAGGCCGAGGTCCTGCTGGTGGCGATCGGCCGCGGTCCGGTCTCCCAGGGCCTGGGCTACGAGGAGCAGGGCGTCGCGATGGACCGCGGCTACGTCCTGGTCGACGAGTACATGCGCACGAACGTGCCGACCATCTCCGCCGTCGGTGACCTCGTCCCGACCCTCCAGCTCGCGCACGTCGGCTTCGCCGAGGGCATCCTGGTGGCGGAGCGTCTGGCCGGTCTGAAGACCGTTCCGATCGACTACGACGGTGTCCCGCGGGTGACGTACTGCCACCCGGAGGTCGCCTCCGTCGGCATCACCGAGGCCAAGGCCAAGGAGATCTACGGTGCGGACAAGGTCGTCGCTCTGAAGTACAACCTCGCGGGCAACGGCAGGAGCAAGATCCTGAACACCGCGGGCGAGATCAAGCTCGTCCAGGTCAAGGACGGTGCCGTCGTCGGCGTCCACATGGTCGGCGACCGCATGGGCGAGCAGGTCGGCGAAGCCCAGCTGATCTACAACTGGGAGGCGCTGCCCGCCGAGGTCGCGCAGCTCATCCACGCCCACCCGACGCAGAACGAGGCGCTCGGCGAGGCCCACCTGGCCCTCGCGGGCAAGCCCCTCCACGCGCACGACTGACCCCTCGGTCGACGAACGCGACGACACAGACTTCCGCACTTTCCGTAAGGAGCAACCGAAACCATGGCGGTTTCCGTAACCCTTCCGGCGCTCGGTGAGAGCGTCACCGAGGGCACTGTCACCCGCTGGCTGAAGGCCGAGGGCGAGCGCGTCGAGGCCGACGAGCCGCTGCTCGAGGTGTCGACCGACAAGGTCGACACCGAGATCCCCTCGCCCGCCGCCGGTGTCCTGGCCTCCATCAAGGTCGCCGAGGACGAGACGGTCGAGGTCGGCGCCGAGCTGGCCCTGATCGACGACGGCAGCGGCGCGCCCGCCGCCGAGCAGGCCCCGCAGGCCGAGCAGGTCGCCGAGCCCGCTCCCGAGCCGGCCCCGGCCGCCCCGTCCACCGAGCAGGCCGCCCCGGCGCCCGCTCCCTCCGCCGACGCCGCCGCCGGCGGCGGCTCCGCCGAGGGCACGGACGTCGTCCTGCCCGCGCTCGGCGAGTCCGTCACCGAGGGCACCGTCACCCGCTGGCTGAAGTCGGTCGGCGACACCGTCGAGGCCGACGAGCCGCTGCTCGAGGTCTCCACCGACAAGGTCGACACCGAGATCCCGGCTCCCACCTCGGGCACGCTGCTGGAGATCGTGGTCGGCGAGGACGAGACCGCCGAGGTCGGCGCCAAGCTCGCCGTCATCGGCGAGGCCGGTGCCGCTCCGGCCGCCGCCCCCGCGCAGGAGGCCCCGGCCGCCCCTGCGGAGCCCGAGCCCGCCCCGGCCCCGGCGCCGCAGCAGGCCGCCCCGGCCCAGCAGGCCCCGGCACCGCAGGCTCCGTCGGCTCCGGCCCCGCAGCAGCAGACCACCCCGGCTCCCGAGCCGGCCCCGTCCGCTCCCGCGCCGGCCCCGGCTCCGGCCCAGGCCCCGGCCGCTCCCGCCGCCAAGCCGGCCGACGACGGCGCCTACGTCACCCCGCTGGTGCGCAAGCTCGCCGCCGAGCAGGGCGTCGACCTGGCCACCGTCAAGGGCACCGGCGTCGGCGGGCGTATCCGCAAGCAGGACGTCGTCGCCGCCGCCGAGGCCGCGAAGAGCGCCGCCGCCACCCCGGCCCCCGCCGCTGCCGCCCCGTCGGCCGCGAAGAAGGCCCCGGTGCTGGAGGCGTCCCCGCTGCGCGGCCAGACCGTGAAGATGCCGCGGATCCGCAAGGTCATCGGCGACAACATGGTCAAGGCCCTGACCGAGCAGGCCCAGCTGTCCTCGGTCGTCGAGGTCGACGTCACCCGCCTGATGAAGCTGCGCGCCCGTGCCAAGGACGCGTTCGCGGCCCGTGAGGGCGTCAAGCTCTCCCCGATGCCGTTCTTCGTCAAGGCCGCGGCCCAGGCGCTGAAGGCGCACGCGCCGATCAACGCCAAGATCAACGAGGCCGAGGGGACCATCACCTACTTCGACACCGAGAACATCGGTATCGCGGTGGACTCCGAGAAGGGCCTGATGACCCCGGTCATCAAGAACGCCGGTGACCTCAACCTCGCCGGCATCGCCAAGGCCACGGCCGACCTGGCGGGCAAGGTCCGCGCGAACAAGATCACCCCGGACGAGCTGTCCGGCGCGACCTTCACCATCTCCAACACCGGCTCGCGCGGCGCGCTCTTCGACACGATCATCGTGCCGCCGGGCCAGGTCGCCATCCTCGGCATCGGCGCGACGGTCAAGCGCCCCGCCGTCATCGAGACGGAGGAGGGCACGGTCATCGGCGTCCGCGACATGACGTACCTGACCCTGTCCTACGACCACCGCCTGGTGGACGGCGCCGACGCCGCCCGTTACCTGACGGCGGTCAAGGCCATCCTGGAGGCGGGCGAGTTCGAGGTCGAGCTCGGCCTCTGACCTCCATCGCCGGTACGGCTGTACGGTGCCCCCGCTCGGATCATCTCCGGGCGGGGGCACTTTGCTTGGGGGCGCGGGGACCTGCGCGATCAGCCACAAGCGGTCGTCAGCCGAACGACACGCACAACCCGACGGCGCCCACACAGCACCGCCCCCCGTGTAAGTCTCGTCTCACCTGCACCAAGACGCCCCCACCCGCCCCACCCGCGGAGCGAACCGGCCGTATTGTCTAAGCGTCAATCCCGACTGAGGAGCCCTCATGACCGCGCCCGTCATCCACTCGCTCCGCGAGCAGATCCGCGAGCACATCCTGGAGGGGATCATCAGCGGACGCTGGCAGCCGGGCGAGCGGATCGTCGAGCGCCGGATCGCCACCGAGCTGGAGGTCAGTCAGACCCCGGTCCGCGAGGCCCTGCGCGAGCTGGAGTCGCTGCGGCTGATCGAGTCCGCTCCGAACAAGGGCGTGCGCGTCCGCAACCTCACGGCCGCCGATCTGGAGGAGAGCTACCCGGTCCGGGCCGGCCTGGAGGCGATCGCCGCGGAGCTGGCCGCTCAGGGCCTGGCGGAGGACTGCACGGCGCTGGAGCCCCACGTCACCGCCCTGTACGAGGCCGACCGCGCCGCCGACGGCACCGCCCAGGTCCGCCACACGGTCGGCTTCCACCGCGAAATGGTCCGCGCCGCCGGCAACTCGGTCCTGCTGCACACCTGGGAAGGCCTCGGCATCGAGGTGTTCACGGCTCTGTCCATCCGCTGGCTGGGCACGCAGCAGCAGTCGTACGCCGAGGAGCACGAGGAGCTCGTCGCCGCGTTCAAGCGCCGCGACCCCCGGATCGCCGAACTCGTGAAGGCACACGTCCTGGGCTGCGCGCCCCGGGCGTGACACTCGAGCACCCCCTCGCTCAAACGCCTCCGACCTGCGGAAACCGCGCGCGAACCAGTCACCGCGTGCCATGGCCGGAGGCACCCCGTGCCTACTTTCTCGTGATCAAGAGGTTTTGCCCCTCAACCCTTTGATCGATCATCGATCAGGGAGTTACAGTCGCCGACGGGCTTGCCACCCAAGCCCTCCGCCCTGTCCTGCCAAAGACAAAGGGCACCCCCGATCCCCCGCATGTGAGGGAACCCCCTTCGACTGAGGAAGGCGGCGACATGACCGACCCCAACGCCATCCAGCCGAGCGAGCTCGACCAGCTCCCCGACCGGGACCCCGAGGAGACCGCCGAATGGCAGGCCTCCCTGGACGCGGTCACCAAGGCTGCCGGGCCGCACCGTGCCGCATACCTGATGCGCCGCACGCTGGAGCGCGCCGAGGGCGCCGGCATCGCGCTGCCGAAGCTCCTCGAGACCGACTACGTCAACTCCATCCCCACCTCCGCAGAGCCGGCCGTGCCCGGTGACGAGGCGATGGAGCAGCGGATCACCGCGTGGAACCGCTGGAACGCGGCGGCGATGGTGACCCGCGGCAGCAAGTACGGCGTCGGCGGCCACATCGCCACCTTCGCCTCCGCCGCCTGGCTGTACGAGACGGGCTTCAACCACTTCTTCAAGGGCAAAGAGGCCGACGGCTCCGGCGACCAGCTCTACATCCAGGGCCACGCCTCCCCCGGCATCTACGCCCGCGCGTTCCTCGACGGCCGGCTGAACGAGGAGCAGCTCGACAACTTCCGCCGGGAGGCGGGCGGCAACGGCCTGCCCTCCTACCCGCACCCGCGCCGGCTGCCCTGGCTGTGGGAGTTCCCGACGGTCTCCATGGGCCTCGGCCCGCTGTCGGCGATCTACCAGGCGCGCTTCAACCGCTACCTGACGAACCGCAACATCAAGGACACCTCCGCCTCGCACGTGTGGGCGTTCCTCGGTGACGGCGAGATGGACGAGCCCGAGTCGACGGCGGCCCTGGCGCTCGCGGCCCGTGAGGAGCTCGACAACCTCACGTTCGTCATCAACTGCAACCTGCAGCGCCTCGACGGCCCGGTCCGCGCCAACTTCAAGATCGTGCAGGAGCTGGAGGCCCAGTTCCGCGGGGCCGGCTGGAACGTCGTCAAGACGCTGTGGGGCACGGCCTGGGACGAGCTGTTCCAGCTCGACACCACCGGCGCGCTCGTACGCCGCCTGCGCCAGGTACCCGACGCGCAGATCCAGACGTACCAGACGCGCGACGCGGCCTACATCCGCCAGGACTTCTTCGGCGCCGACCCGGCGCTCGTGGAGATGGCGAAGCTGCTGAGCGACGACAAGATCCTCGAGTGTTTCCACCTCTCGCGCGGTGGTCACGAGGCCCGCAAGGTGTTCGCTGCGTACAAGGCGGCCGTCGAGCACAAGGGCGCGCCGACCGTGATCCTGGCCCAGACGGTCAAGGGCCACACCCTCGGCGAGGGCTTCGCGTCGAAGAACGCCAACCACCAGATGAAGAAGCTGACGGTGGACGAGTTCAAGAACATGCGCGACCTGCTGGAGCTGCCCATCAAGGACAGCGACTTCGTCGACGGCGTGGTCCCCTACGGCCACCCGGGCGCCGACTCCCCCGAGGTCCGCTACCTCCAGGAGCGGCGTGCCGCCCTGGGCGGTCCGGCCCCGGCCCGGCGCGTCCACCCGGTCGCGCCGCTGCCCGCCCCGGCGGACAAGGCGTTCGCGTCCTTCGACAAGGGTTCCGGCTCGCAGAACGTGGCCACCACCATGGCGTTCGTCCGTCTGGTCAAGGACCTGGTCCGCGACAAGGAGACCGGCAAGCGCTGGGTGCCGATCGTCCCCGACGAGGCGCGCACCTTCGGCATGGAGTCGCTGTTCCCGTCCCTCGGCATCTACTCGCCCAAGGGTCAGACGTACGAGCCGGTCGACCGCGACCAGCTCATGTACTACAAGGAAGCCCAGAACGGCCAGATCCTCAACGAGGGGATCACGGAGGCCGGTTCGATGGCCGACTTCATCGCCGCTTCGACGTCGTACGCGACGCACGGCGAGGCGATGATCCCGTTCTACATCTTCTACTCGATGTTCGGCTGGCAGCGCACGGCCGACCAGATGTGGCAGCTCGGCGACCAGCTCGGCCGCGGCTTCCTCGTCGGCGCCACGGCCGGCCGCACCACCCTGACCGGTGAGGGCCTGCAGCACGCCGACGGCCACTCCCCCGTGATCGCGGCGACCAACCCGGCGGCGCTGACGTACGACCCCGCGTTCGCCTACGAGGTCGCGACGATCGTCAAGGACGGTCTGCGCCGGATGTACGGCGAGGCGGCCCCGGGTGAGGACCAGAACGTCTTCTACTACCTGACGGTCTACAACGAGCCGCTCCCGCAGCCCGCCAAGCCGTCCGTCGAGGGCATCGACGAGGGCATCGTCAAGGGCCTCTACCGCTTCAACACGGCGGAGTCGGCGGGCATCACGCCCCCGGCGAACGCCCCGCGGATCCAGCTGCTCGGCTCGGGCACGGCGATCCACTGGGCGCTGAAGGCGCAGCAGCTGCTCGCCGAGGAGTGGGGCGTGGCGGCCGACGTGTGGTCGGCGACGTCCTGGAGCGAGCTGCGCCGGGACGCCCTGGAGGCGGACGAGGCGCTGCTGCGCGGTGAGGAGCGGGTGCCGTTCGTGCGGCAGGCGCTCCAGGGCGCCGATGGCCCGGTGCTGGCGGTCTCCGACTACATGCGCCAGGTCCCGGACCAGATCGCGCAGTGGGTCGAGCAGGACTGGTCTTCGCTGGGTGCCGACGGCTTCGGCCTCTCGGACACCCGTGAGGCGGCCCGCCGCCACTTCGGTGTGGACGCGGAGTCGATCGTCGTCGCGGCCCTGGCCCAGCTCGCCAAGCGCGGCGAGGTGAAGGCGGCGTCCGTGAAGGAAGCGCGCGAGCAGTACGGTCTGTGATCACAGACCGGTGATCGGCAGGCCCCCACCGCGGTGGGGGCCTGCTGCATGATGTGGCCATGCGTGCTGCCCGGCTGATCAAGATGGTGCTGCTGCTCCAGTCCCGGCCCTCCATGACGGCCGCCGAGCTCGCCCGTGAGCTGGAGGTGTCGGAGCGGACGGTGACGCGTGACGCGCAGGCGCTGTCGGAGGCGGGCGTGCCGGTGTACGCGGACCGGGGCCGGGCCGGCGGCTACCGGCTGGTCGGCGGGTACCGGACGCGGCTGACGGGACTGCACCGCGGTGAGGCCGAGGCGCTGTTCCTGTCCGGGGTGCCGGGGGCACTGCGCGAGATGGGCCTGGAGGACGCCGCCTCGGCCGCCCGGCTGAAGGTGTCGGCCGCGCTGCTGCCCTCCCTGCGGGACGCTTCCCGGTCGGCCGCCCAGCGGTTCCACCTGGACGCGCCGAACTGGTTCAAGGAGCCCGAGACGCCCGCGCTGCTGCCGGCCGTCGCCGACGCGGTGTGGGACGACCGGCGGATCGGCGCGCGCTACCGGCGCGGGAAGGACGAGGTCGTCCGGGAGCTGGAGCCGTACGGGCTCGTGCTGAAGGCGGGCGTCTGGTACCTGTGCGCCCGGGTGGCCGGGCCCGGGTCGTTCCGGGTCTACCGGATCGACCGGTTCACTGCGGTGGACACCGGCGGTGAGCGCTTCGAGCGGGAGCCGGACTTCGACCTGCCCGCGTTCTGGGAGGAGCGGGCGGAGCAGTTCGCGCGGTCCCTCCTGCGGGTGCGGGTCGTGGTGCGGCTGTCCCCCGAGGGGGTGCGCGCACTGCCGTACGCCCTCGACTCGGTGTCCCGGGAGGCTCTGGCGGACGCGGACGCCCCCGACGCGGACGGCTGGGTGACGGTGGCCCTGCCGGTGGAGTCCGAGGAGGTGGCCCACACCCAGCTGTCGGCGCTGGGCCCGGAGGTGGAGGTGCTGGCGCCGGAGGGCCTGCGCCAGCGGTTCGCCGGGGACGCGGCGCGGCTGGCCCGGCTCTACCGGTCCGGGGACGGCGCATAACGATCCCGCCCACTCCGGGTGCGCCCCCGTGCCCCAGGCCCGATGCTTGACCCGTGATGGACGAGACGGAGTTCTGGGAGCTGGTGGACGACGCCCGGGAGGCCGCCGAGGGCGACCCGGAGGAGCAGGCCGACCTGCTCGTGGACCGGCTCGCCCAGCTGGATCCGGACTCGGTCCTGGACTTCGCACGGCACTTCGAGTCCCGCTACAACCGCGCCTACCGCTGGGACCTGTGGGGTGCCGCCTGGGTGCTGCTCGACGGGGCGAGCGACGACGCCTTCGACTTCTTCCGGTGCTGGCTGATCGGCCAGGGGCGCGAGGTGTTCGAGGGTGCCGTGCACGACCCGGACGCGCTCGCCGATCTGCTGGACGATTTCGACGAGGAGATCGACGGCGACGGCGAGGAGCTCGGCTACGCGGCGGACGAGGCCTACGAGCAGCTCACCGGCGTGGTCGCCCCCGACCTGGAGATCGCGCCGGCACCGCCGGAACCGGAGGGCACGCCGCTCGACTTCGAGAACGAGGGGCTGCTGGCCGAACGCTACCCGCGCCTGTGGCAGCGCTTCCGGGGCTGATCAGGCGGCCCGGCGGCGGCCGGTGTCGGACGCGATGTACGCATGTGTCCCCTCGGCCCGCACCGCGTGGTGCAGGGGCGCGGCGTTGGCCTGGTCGAGGGCGGACGCGGTGACCGCGGCCGGGCCGAGGACGACCGTCACGACCGCGCAGAGCACCGCCCAGGGGCCGCACGTGCTCCCCGTCCGCACGTCCGTGTTCCCCGGGGCCTTCGTACCACCGTTGTTCATGGTCCCCACCTTCGGTCGGATGTCCGTGGGCACGACCGTAGGGGGCCGGGATCTCAGGACGCCGCGCGTTCGCTGTGGCCTCGCTGTGGACCGTCCGGCCGGCCCTGGAGACGGGCCGCGAGCTGTCTGATCTCGGGAAGGCGGGCGTGCAGGGCGGCGCCCGGGCAGCTGGTCATGTAGCCGTCGTTGTGGCCCGCGAGGGCGGGCAGGCGGGCCGTGGTGCCGGCCGCGTACCGGCTCAGGCCGTTGCTGGAGACCAGGCGGACGTGCGAGCGCGGGTCCGTGCCGCTCAGGCCGAGTTTCCAGGCGGTCAGCGCGGCGATCGCGCGGATCATGGGCTGGGGGACGGGCACGCCCTCGGTGAAGGTGCCAAGCGCGGCGATCCCCGCGGTGCGGTGGTTGAAGCCCTGGGTGTGGGCGCCGGTGACGGCCCGCTCCACGCCGCCCGCGCGGCCCTCGTAGACGGTGCCGCAGCGGTCGACGACGAAGTTGTAGCCGATGTCGTCCCAGTCGCGGGTGCCGGTCTGGCCGGTGTAGAGGTCCCGGATGATGCGGGGCGCGTCGGCGCAGTCGTAGCCGTTGGGCGAGTCGGTGTGGTGGACGAAGACGGCGGCGACCCGGTCGTCGTAGCGGGGGCGTGGCTGTGCGCGGGCGGCGTCGCCCAGCCAGTGCGCTCGCGGTTCGATGGGCGGGCGCGGGGCGGTGTACGACCTGGCCGGGGAGCGGGGCGGGGCGGCGCGGGAGCCGGTGCCGGCGGCGTTCTCCACGCCGTGGGCGCACAGGAACAGCGCCAGTACGGCGGCGGCGCCCGGCAGGCAGCCGAGCAGCACGCGGGCCGTGCGCGGCGGGCCGGCCAGGCCGGGTGCCCCGCCGGCGGAGCGCCCGCGTGCGCCCCGCCGTCTTCGGAAGACACGCATGGTCCCACTGTCGGCCCGATCCGGTCCGTCCGCGATGTGTGATGTGCCACCCGGTGGAACCATCGTCACGGTCCGCGGCGTTTTTCCATGTGCACGCTCGCGACCGATTCCGATCACCCGTGCGCGTGTGACTGATCACCGGGCCCTCCCCCCGCGTATTAAGGGGTCCCGAGAGAGAAAGGCGGCGTGCGTGGACCTGCTCGACATCCTGCTGTTGCTGGTCGTCCTGGCCTACGCGGCGTCCGGGTACCGGCGCGGGCTGGTGGCCGGCTGTGTGTCGCTGGCGGGCTTCGTGGGCGGTGCGGTCGTCGGCGTGTGGATCCTGCCGTGGGTCATGGGCCTGGTGGAGGCCGGCACGACCCGGGCGACGCTGACGGCGGTGGTCACGGTGCTGCTCCCGGCGGTGGTGGGACACGAGCTGGCGGGCCGCCTCGCGCTGCGGCTGCGGCGGGAGCTGGACCGTGGGCCGCTGCGGGCGGCGGACGGGATCGGCGGGGCGGTGGCCAACGCGGTGGCCGTGCTGATCGTGGCGTGGGTGGCCGCGAGTGTCCTGGGCGCGTCCTCGTCACCGCTGGTCACCTCGGCCATCCGGGACTCACGGCTGCTCGGCGCCGTGCAGCGGACGATGCCGGACACCACCCCGGCCTGGTTCTCGGGGGCCACGTCCGCGCTGACGCAGGCGGGCTTCCCGCAGGTCTTCAACCCCTTCGAGAACGAGTCGACGGCCGAGGTCGCCCGACCGACCGGCGACAGCGTCACGGCGGCCGCCACCGACGCGGCCAAGCGGAGCACGGTGAAGGTCGAGGGCGTCGCGGGCACCCAGGGACGCGAGGGCAGCGGGTTCGTCTACGCGCGCGAGCGCGTGATGACCAACGCCCACGTGGTGGCGGGCATCGACGAGCCGACCGTCCAGATCGGCGGCGTCGGGCGGACCTACGAGGCGCGGGTGGTGCTCTTCGACCCGCAGAAGGACGTGGCGGTGCTGTACGTGCCGGGCCTCAGGGCGCCCGTGCTGCGGTTCGACGACGACGCCGAGCGCGGTGACTCGGCGGTCGTCGCCGGCTATCCGCAGGACGGCGATCTGAATCTCCAGGCCGCGACGGTCGCGAACCGGGTGCGGGCCACGGGCCAGAACATCTACAACGACGGGACGGCCACCCGGGAGATCTACTCGATCCGCTCCACGGTCCGCCCGGGCAACTCCGGCGGCCCGCTGCTCACCACGGACGGCCGGGTGTTCGGCGTGGTCTTCGCCCGCTCCACCTCGGACGCCGAGACGGGCTACGTCCTGACGGCGGACGAGGTCGCCTCCGACGCGCGGAGCGCGGCAGGCGCGACGGCACCGGTGGACACGGGCGACCTGGCCGCCTCGTAGTCCCGGCTCACAGTCGGCGCCGGGCTCAGAGGAAGCGGCCCATCGCCACGTCGTCGACGTAGGTCCCGTCGAGCAGGAACTCCTCGGGCAGGATCCCCTCGACCACGAACCCCTCGGCCGCGTAGAGCGCCCGGGCCGGGGTGTTGTGCCCGAGAACGCGCAGGGTGATGCGGCGGGCGCCGCGCCGGCGGGCCTCGTCGACGGCGGCCCGGACCAGTGCCCGCCCGACCCCGCGGCCGCGCGCCTCCCCGGCGACGGCGAGGCCCTGGATCTGGCGCACGTGCCGGTTGGAGTCGACCGGCGTGGGGAAACCGAGGAGGACGTAGCCCACGAGACGGTCGCCGAGCTCGGCGACCAGGCAGTCCCCGGGGGCGTGCCGCTCGCTGAAGAAGGGAGCGTACGGCGGCTGCGGCTCGGGCGTCACCGCGTGCAGGGGCGACCAGGCGAGCCGGTCGAGCAGGGCCAGTTCGTCGCCGTCCTCGGTGCGGGCGGTGCGGATGCGTGGTTCGGGCAGCTCGGGCACGGGCGTCACCCTACGGCGGGCGGATCGAGGCCTTGCAAGGGATTTACGGGGTCACCCGGCAGGATTGGTTCATGGAACATTCAAGATTCGCGGTGGCAGGTGCGTCCGGGCTCATCGGCAGCGCCCTGGTGCGGTCCCTGACCGCCGACGGGCACGAGGTGCGGCGCCTGGTGCGCGGCACGCCCCGCTCGGCCGGGGAGATCCGCTGGGACCCCGAGGGCGGCCGGGTGGACGCGGCCGGGCTCGCCGGGTGCCATGCGGTGGTGAACCTGGCCGGGGCCGGGGTCGGCAACCGGCGCTGGACGGATGCCTACAAGCAGCGGATCCGCGACAGCCGGGTGAACGGCACGGCGGCCCTCGCCGAGGCGGTCGCGTCGCTGGACGCGCAGGACCGCCCACGGGTCTTCGTGAACGGCAGCGCCATCGGCTACTACGGCGAGACCGGACAGCGCGCGGTCGACGAGAGCGCGCCCGCGGGCGAGGGTTTCCTGCCCGAGCTGTGCGTCGAGTGGGAGGAGGCCACAGCGCCCGCCCAGGAGGCCGGTGTGCGCACGGTGTTCACCCGTACCGGGCTGGTCGTCTCCCGCGAGGGCGGCGCCTGGGGGCGGCTGTTCCCACTGTTCCGGGCGGGGGCCGGCGGGCGGATGGGCGACGGGCGGCAGTACTGGTCGTTCGTCGCGCTGCACGACGAGGTCGCCGCGATCCGGCACCTGATCGAGACCGACGGTCTGTCGGGGCCGTTCAACATCACCGCGCCGAACCCCGTGACGAACCGTGAGATCACGGAGGCGATGGGGCGCGTGCTGCACCGCCCGACCCTGTTCCCGGTGCCCGCGGGTGTCCTGCGGACCGTGCTGGGCGAGATGGCCGGGGACGTCCTGGGCAGTGCCCGGGTGCTGCCCGCCCGTCTGCTGGAATCGGGCTTCCGGTTCGCCTTCCCGGAGATCGAGGGAGCGATCAGGGCGGCCCTGTGAGGCCTTGCCACCGGGTGCGGGACGGGCCCGCCGACGACGCCCACCGGACCGCCCGCCCGGGGCCTGGCCGGCACACGCCGAGCGCCTGTCCGGGGGCCCTACCGGCGCGCACCGGGCCGCCGGTCCCGGGGCGCGACCGGAGGCCCACCGGCCGCCCATCCGGGACCCGGCCGACGCACACCGGGGGGCTCGATCGACGCGCACCGGCCGCCTGTCCTGCCCCGGCCGACGCGGCGATCGGAGGCCACCGGCCGCCCATCCGGGACCCGGCCGACGCACACCGGGGGGCTCGATCGACGCGCACCTGCCGCCTGTCCTGACCCGGCCGACGCCGTCTGTCGGGGATCCGAGCCGAACCCGCCGGCCGCCCTCCGGGGACCGACCGGCACACGGGCGAGGGTGTCGTGGACCCGACCGACGGACACCGGCCCCTGATCGACGCACACCGGCCGCCCGTCCTGACACGGCAGGCGCGCACCGGCCGTCTGTCCGGGATCCGACCGGACGTTCCGAGACACCTCCCCGATCCGCACACCAGCCTCCTGCGACCCCTTGATGCCCACCAGGCGTCCGAATGCGACCACTGTGCGACCGTGCCCTGTCGGTGCGCGACTCCCGCTGACCGATCACGGTCCTACCCTCGACCAGAACTCGCGTATCCCTGCGGCCTGTTGAGGGCATGACGTCTCCAGCGCCCGCGCAACCTCGAGGAGGGGCACGTGCTTGAGCCCGCGTACCAGGCGGACGTGGTCGTCGTGGGGGCCGGGGTCGCCGGACTCTCGGCCGCGCACCGACTGACCAGCGCAGGAGTGACGACCATGGTCCTGGAGGCCGCCCACGGGGTCGGCGGCCGCATGGCGACGGAGAAGGTCGACGGCTTCCGGCTCGACAGGATCGGCCAGTTGCTGTCCACGGCGTATCCGGAACTACGACTGACACCCGGTCTCGACGGGCTGGTGCTGCGGCCCTTCGCGCCCGGTGTCCTGCTGCACGGCGACGGACGCCACCACCGTGCCGGCGTCCAGCCGGGCGCAGGGGGCGCAAGGGGCGCACTGCACGCTGTACGCGCGCTGGCGAGTGCGCCCCTGTCACCGTCCGCGCCCAGGCCGCCCCGGAAGCCGGTGGCCGTGCCCGGCCGGCAGGTCTCGGTCCCCCGCAGCCGGCCCGGCGCTCCGCTGGGCACGGCCGTCGACCAGGCCCGGCTCGGCGCCGCCCTGACCCGGCTGGCGGGCACACCGGCCGAACGGCTGCTGGCCCGACCGGAGTTGCCCGCCGGAGAGGCCCTGGCGGCGCGCGGACTGCCCGCCCGTACGATCGACGGCTTCCTGCGACCGCTGCTCGCCGCCCTGCTGTGCGACCCGGCCCTCACGACGTCCAGCCGGTGCGCCGACCTCGCGCTGCGCGCCTTCGCGCGGGGGGGGCTGTGCCTGCCGGAGGGTGGTGCGGAGGCCCTGCCCGAGCAGCTGGCACGGACACTGCCGCAGGGCACGGTGCGCACCGGTGTGCGCGTCACCTCCGTCTCGACGACCTCGGTGACCACCGCGGAGCACGGTGAGATCCGGTGCCGGGCGGTTCTGGTGGCGACGGGCGCACGCGCCGCCGCCGAACTGCTGCCCGGGCTGCGGGTGCCGGGGTTCCACCCGGTGACGGTGGTGCACCACACGACCGACGAGCCACCGGCGACGGGCGCGTCGCTGTTGCTCGACGCCGACCTCGGCGGGCCGGTCGCACACACGGCGGTCATCAGCCAGGTCGACCCGACCCGGGCGCCGGCGGGGCGGTCGCTGGTGTCGTCGACGGTGCTCGGACGGCCCCCCGGGGACGTCGACACGGCCGTGCGCATGCATCTGGCGCGGTTGTACGGGGTGCCGACGGCCCGGTGGGAGACGCTGGCCGTGCACCGGACGGTGGAGGCGGTGCCGGCCATGCGGCCGCCGCACGATCTGCGGCGGCCGGTGCGGTTGATCGCGGGCCTGTACGTGTGTGGGGATCACCGGGACACCAGTACGGTCCAGGGGGCTTTGCACTCCGGGCACCGGGCGTCGGCGGCGATTCTGGCGGACTTGGGCACCGGGCGCTCCCTGCATGTCGCCGACCCGCTGCCGACTGTGCCGCGGGCCGCATAGGTGGATGTTCGGGTGCGGGCGCGTGGGGGTTGTCCGCGCAGTTCCCCGCGCCCCGCGCGCCCCTAAAGAAGGGCCGCTACCTTGTCGCGGTAACTCCGCACCGGAGCCGCGTCCTTGTACGGCTCCAGCCGTCGCTCGAAGTCCCTCACGTACTCCACCGCCCGCACCGAGCGCATCTCGGCCGCCTGGCCCGCCGCCTCCGCGGCGAGCTGGCACGCCTGGTCGAGTTCGCCGAGGCCCAGGCGGGCGGTGGCGAGGACCACACGGCAGAAGAGGCGGCTGCGGGCGTAGGAGGGGGCCCGCAGCTGGAGTGAGCGCTCGGCGTGCTGGGCGGCGGCTCGGAACTGCTGCAGGTCGCGGTGGCAGTGGCCGAACTCGTCGGCGAGCTGGGCCTCGTCGAAGAACCTCGCCCAGTGCGGCACGTCGTCGCCGGGCCGGGCGGTCTCCAGGGCGCGTTCGGCCCGGACCAGGGCTGCGGTGCAGGCCCGGACCTCGCCGAGGACTCCGTGCCCGCGTGCCTCGGAGGCGTGCAGCAGGGACTGGACGACGGGCGGTCCGGAGGTGCCGACGCCCTGCTGGGCCACCCGGGCGAGCTGGACGGCCTCCCGCCCGTGTCCGAGGTAGACGGCCTGGCGGCTCATGGTGACCAGCACGTAGGCCCCGTACGTGCGGTCCCCGGCCGCCTGGGACAGCCGCAGCGCCTGCACGAAGTAGCGCTGGGCGAGTCCGTGCGCGGCGATGTCGTACGAGGTCCAGCCGGCGAGCCGGGTCAGGTCGGCGGCGGCCGCGAAGAGCCGGCGGCCGGTCTGCTCGCCGTAGGTGCCGCGCAGCATGGGCTCGCACTCGTGCTCCAGGTAGCGCACGAGGGCCTGGCGGGCGTGGCCGCCTCCGTAGGCGTCGTCGAGGGTGCGGAACAGTTCGCCGACCGAGCGCAGGGCGGCGATGTCGCCGGCCGTGACCTTCTGACCGGGTCCCCGTTCGGCCTGGCCGCGCCGGCGGGACAGGGACGGGGCGCTCTGCTCGGCGGTGGCCGTGGGGCGGAGGGCGGGGCGGCCCTGCGCCGGGATGCGGGACGCGGGCGCCTCGCCCCGGGCGACCTTCTCGTCGGCCCGCCCGATCAGCCAGTCCCGGCTGGGCACGACGAGCCCGGCCGGGGTGAAGGCGATCTTGCGGAGCTCGGCGTGGCTGCCGGAGTCCTTGCGCCACAGCCCGCTGACGATGTCGACGGCCTCCTCGGGGGTGGCGGCGAACTCCAGCCCCGCGTAGACGGGGGCGCAGGCGTCCAGACCGAGGTCCTGGGCGGTGAGCCGTCGCCCCAGGCGCCGGGTGAAGACCTCGGCGATCAGGGCCGGGGTGGTGCCCCTGGGCTGCTGGCCGCGCAGCCATCGGGTGACGGATGTCTTGTCGTATCTCAGATCAAGCCCGTGTTCGAGACCGAGCTGGTCCACGCGACGGGCGAGTCCCGCGTTGGAGAACCCCGCTTCTGCGATGAGCGCGGCGAGCTGTCGGTTGGGGGTGCGCTGCGCGGGTCGTTCCGTCATCTGCGGTGCGGTCTCCTGCCTTCCGGCCTTCGTGATGTGCGCGGATTGCCTGTGAGCAGGCCTTATGCCTTGCCGAACGGCGCGAATGTAGCGGAGAGTAAGCGCCCCATCACACACTTTCGCGGACATTCATCCGATCGTGTGAGGATTGCCCCCGGGACTGACGCGTCCGGGCCGGACGTACAGTGGCTTGGGCGCGTTATGTGCCTGACACACCCGTCCGAGGGAGGCGCTTGCCGTGAGTGAGTTGCGGTTCGTCCGCATGGGGTTCGGTGACGAGGCCGTCGAGTACCAGGAGGCGTGGGACGAGCAGCGCCGGGTGCACGCGGCGCGCTTCGCGGACGAGATCCCCGACACCGTGCTGCTCCTGGAGCACCCTCCGGTCTACACGGCCGGCCGGCGCACGGCGGACGACGAGCGACCGCTCGACGGCACGCCCGTCATCGACGTGGACCGCGGCGGCAAGATCACCTGGCACGGCCCGGGCCAGCTGGTGGGCTACCCCATCCAGAAGCTCCCGCGGCCGGTGGACGTCGTGGCGCACGTACGCCGCCTGGAAGAGGCCCTGATCCGCGTCTGCGCGGATTTCGGCCTGGAGACGAGCCGCGTCGAGGGCCGCAGCGGCGTGTGGATCCTGGGCGACCCGGTCGAGCAGCGCCCCGCGCCCGGAGGGCTGTCGCTGGACTTCGACCCCCGGCTGCACGACGAGGAGTTCGACCCGCGCATGAACGGCCCGGAGTACGCGCCGTCCAACGCGGGCCAGCGCCGCGAGGACCGCAAGATCGCGGCGATCGGCATCCGGGTGGCCAAGGGCGTGACCATGCACGGCTTCGCGCTCAACGTGAACCCCGACAACAAGTGGTTCGACCGGATCATCCCGTGCGGCATCCGCGACGCGGGCGTGGCCTCGCTGGCCGGAGAGCTCGGCCGGGACGTGACGATCGAGGAGGTCCTGCCGGTGGCGGAGCGTCACCTGCGGGAGGTCCTGGAGAACGCGGAGCTGAAGCCGCGGGAGATCGAGAAGACCCCGGCGGCATAAAACGGCCCGTGGCGGAGCTAGAGGGGTAGCGCCCACACAGGCATTCAAATCAACGGGCGTACCCTTGAGGACGCCGAAGAATCAATCGCTAGGGAGCCGGTCGTGTCCGCAGTCGCACCCGACGGACGCAAGATGCTGCGCCTGGAGGTCCGCAACAGCCAGACCCCCATCGAGCGCAAGCCCGAGTGGATCAAGACCCGGGCGAAAATGGGTCCCGAGTACACCGCGATGCAGAAGCTCGTGAAGAGCGAGGGCCTGCACACGGTCTGCCAGGAAGCCGGCTGCCCCAACATCTACGAATGCTGGGAGGACCGGGAGGCGACCTTCCTCATCGGCGGCGACCAGTGCACCCGGCGCTGCGACTTCTGCCAGATCGACACCGGCAAGCCCGAGGCGCTCGACCGCGACGAGCCCCGCCGCGTCGGCGAGTCCGTGGTCACGATGGACCTGAACTACGCCACCATCACCGGCGTGGCCCGCGACGACCTGGAGGACGGCGGCGCCTGGCTGTACGCCGAGACCGTGCGCCAGATCCACCGGCAGACCGAGGGGCGCGAGGCCGGACGCACGAAGGTCGAGCTGCTGGCCCCCGACTTCAACGCGGTCCCCGAGCAGCTGGCGGAGGTCTTCTCCTCCCGGCCCGAGGTCTTCGCGCACAACGTCGAGACGGTCCCGCGGATCTTCAAGCGCATCCGCCCCGGCTTCCGCTACGAGCGCTCCCTGAAGGTGATCACCGAGGCGCGCGACTACGGCCTGGTCACCAAGTCGAACCTGATCCTCGGCATGGGCGAGACCCGCGAGGAGGTCAGCGACGCGCTGAAGCAGCTGCACGAGGCGGGCTGCGAGCTGGTCACCATCACGCAGTACCTGCGGCCCTCGGTGCGCCACCACCCGGTGGAGCGCTGGGTCAAGCCGCACGAGTTCGTGGAGCTCAAGGAGGAGGCCGAGCAGATCGGCTTCTCCGGCGTGATGTCCGGGCCGCTGGTGCGCTCCTCGTACCGGGCCGGGCGGCTCTACCAGATGGCCATGGAGCAGCGTGACGCGGCCGCTCCGCGGCCGGGGGACGGGCACATCGCGGCGCAGGCCGTCTGACGAACCGTCACCACCCCTGCCCACCGAGGGGTGGTACAAGCGTGTGAATTCGCGCACAAGAGACTACTCGCCGGTAGCGGCCGATTCGACGCGGTCCTGACCGTCCTCGCAGATGAGGGCACATGTCAGGACCGCGTCGGCGTTCCACCGGCCCCCGTCGGCCCTTCATGGGTGTTTGACCGGCCGGTCACGCGCTGGTAACACCAATCAGTAACGCTGGACTCACAGCACGTACACCCGTACCCGAGGGGGGACCTCACCCATGCAGGCCGCGCCGCCCGTCCGCGCCACCGCGATCCCGTCCTTCACGACCGCCCTGCGCGCCGTCGAGTCGCTGCTGATGAGCAGCGGTCAGCGCACGGCCCGCCGCAACGCCTGGACCTCCGTGCTGGAGGACCGCCGTCGCGCCAAGGACCGGGTCGAGACGCAGCGCGTCATCGAGCAGTCCCTGTCCGTCCGCTCCGTCCGCCCCTGACTCCGGGCCCTCCCCCAGGGGCACCCGCGGGCACTGCCGTCGTAGGGGCTTGTGGGGCCACGTAGACTTCGTGGCATGGCGAGGAAGGAACCCGCAGCGGACGCTGCGAATGCCGGGCGACTGAAGCAGATCGCCCTGACCTACAAGATGACCCGCAGGGCCGACAAGAAGATCGGTCTTGTACTCGCGGCAGTCGGAATCGTCACCTTCGGTGTCTTCCTCGCGATCGGTTTCTTGATCGGTCACCCCATCTATCTCGGCATCCTGGGCCTCCTGCTCGCCTTCCTCGCGTCGGCGATCGTGTTCGGGCGCCGGGCCGAGCGGGCCGCCTTCGGGCAGATGGAGGGACAGCCCGGTGCCGCGGCGGCGGTGCTCGACAACATCGGCCGGGGCTGGACGACGACCCCCGCGGTGGCGATGAACCGCAACCAGGACGTGGTGCACCGGGCGGTCGGCAAGGCCGGCATCGTCCTGGTCGCCGAGGGCAACCCGAACCGGGTGAAGACCCTCCTGGCCGCCGAGAAGCGGAAGATGAACCGCATCGTCGCGGACGTCCCGGTGCACGACCTGGTCGTGGGCACGGGCGAGGGCCAGGTTGAGCTGAAGAAGCTGCGGACGACCATGCTGAAGCTCCCGCGCGTGCTGACCGGCCCGCAGGTCACGGCCACCAACGACCGGCTGCGCGCGCTCGGTGACCTGATGAGCAACATGCCGCTGCCGAAGGGCCCGATGCCCAAGGGCATGCGCCTGCCGAAGGGCGGGCCGAAGGCTCGCTGACACCCCGCACACGACATGAGCGAGGGGCGCCCGGATCACACCGGGCGCCCCTCGCTCATGTCGGCCGTGTCGGCTCGTTCTCGTCGGTCCGTGCCGGCCGGTTCGCGCTTGGGTCAGATGCGGACCTCGACCGTGCCGGCCAGCCGGTCGTGCAGTCCGCGGCCGTCGCGGTCCCAGATCAGCGCGGGAATCGCGAGGAAGAGCAGGACCGTGCGCAGGGCGGCGCGCCAGGGGCTGACCCGGCCGGTGTCCAGGGCGAGCACCCGCAGGCCGAGCAGGCGCTTGCCGGGAGTGAAGCCGACCGTGCCGACCGTGAGGACCATCAGCGCGAACATGATGAGCGGCGCCCAGGTCTGCGCCGCCTCGTTGTAGCTGTGCGTGATGAGACCGTATGCGATCAGGAGACACAGGCCCCAGTCGACGGCGAGGGCGCCGAGCCGGCGGCCCGGGCGGGCGATCGAGCCGGGCCCCTCCTCGGGCAGACCGAGCTGCTCGCCCCGATATCCGAAGTCGACACCGGCCTCTTCCGCGGCCGCGCGGGGCCCGGAGAGCCACGATCCGAGTGCTTGCCTGTTGTCCACCCGTCCACGGTACTGCGCCCGGAAATGACCAGGGCACGGCGGGGTGTGTCCGGGCTACGGTGGAGGGTGAGCCGGTTAACTTGTGCGAAACAAATGAGTCACGCCCGAGAAACCACCCGTCCCTAGGGTCGAGGTCAGCGTGTGCCACCCGCACTGGCAGCACGAACGAACTACCACCCCGGCGGGACGGTCGGGAGTAGGAGGAGCTGGATGTTCCAGAACGCCGACGAGGCCAAGAAGTTCATCGCGGACGAGGACGTCAAGTTCATCGACGTCCGCTTCTGCGACCTGCCGGGCGTGATGCAGCACTTCACGATCCCCGCATCGGCCTTCGACCCGGCCGAGGAGCTGGCCTTCGACGGCTCCTCGATCCGCGGCTTCCAGGCCATCCACGAGTCCGACATGGCGCTGCGCGCGGACCTCTCGACCGCCCGGGTCGACCCGTTCCGCCGCGACAAGACGGTCAACATCAACTTCTTCATCCACGACCCGATCACGGGCGAGCAGTACTCCCGTGACCCCCGCAACGTGGCGAAGAAGGCCGAGGCCTACCTCGCGTCGACCGGCATCGCCGACACGGCGTACTTCGGTCCCGAGGCCGAGTTCTACGTCTTCGACTCCGTCCGCTTCGCGACCGGCGCGAACGAGTCCTTCTACCACATCGACTCCGAGGCCGGCGCCTGGAACACCGGCGCCCTCGAGAACAACCGTGGTTACAAGGTCCGCTACAAGGGCGGCTACTTCCCGGTCCCGCCGGTCGACCACTTCGCCGACCTGCGTGCCCAGATCTCCCTGGAGCTCGACCGCGCCGGCCTGCAGGTCGAGCGCCAGCACCACGAGGTGGGCACCGCCGGCCAGGCCGAGATCAACTACAAGTTCAACACCCTGCTCGCCGCGGCCGACGACCTGCAGCTCTTCAAGTACATCGTGAAGAACGTGGCGTGGCAGAACGGCAAGACCGCGACCTTCATGCCGAAGCCGATCTTCGGTGACAACGGCTCGGGCATGCACGTCCACCAGTCGCTGTGGACCGGCGGCCAGCCGCTGTTCTACGACGAGGCCGGTTACGCGGGCCTGTCGGACACCGCCCGCTACTACATCGGCGGCATCCTCAAGCACGCCCCGTCGCTGCTGGCCTTCACCAACCCGACGGTGAACTCGTACCACCGCCTGGTGCCGGGCTTCGAGGCGCCGGTGAACCTGGTGTACTCGCAGCGCAACCGCTCCGCGGCCATGCGTATCCCGATCACGGGCTCGAACCCGAAGGCCAAGCGCGTCGAGTTCCGTGCGCCCGACTCCTCCGGCAACCCGTACCTGGCGTTCTCGGCGCTGCTGCTGGCCGGCCTGGACGGCATCAAGAACAAGATCGAGCCGGCCGAGCCGATCGACAAGGACCTCTACGAGCTGGCCCCCGAGGAGCACGCGGGCGTCCCGCAGGTCCCGACCTCGCTCCCGGCCGTCCTCGACTCCCTCGAGGCCGACCACGAGTTCCTCCTCCAGGGCGACGTGTTCACGCCGGACCTGATCGAGACGTGGATCGACTACAAGCGCACGAACGAGATCGCGCCGCTGCAGCTGCGTCCGCACCCGCACGAGTTCGAGCTGTACTTCGACGTGTGAGCCGGTCGCTCCGGACGGCCCGATAGCGCCTCCGATCGAGAATACGAAAGCCCGTGGGCAGGTCCTCGACCTGTTCGCGGGCTTTTCTCGCGTGCGCGGACCGCAGCGGGACAGCCAGATGCGCGACGCCGGCAGGAGGCCGGCGTCAGACACCCAGCGACCCTAGAAAGCCTTGGTGCGGTTGAAGTCAGTGACATCAAGCTTCACATCTGCACTCTTCAGCGTTGTGGGGAATTCACCTGTCGCCGTTTGGCCAGGCTGCACGTCATTTTCCAGCTGAGTTCCGTTCGCTACTCGAGTGCCGTTCGCATCAACGGCTTCCCAGTCCCAGGAGTAGTTGGACTTCTCGGAACTGTTGTTCTTGATCGTCCAGGTCAACCAGATATTCGTGATTCCAGCCTCAGAACGATCCTCGACCTCGAAGCTGGTGAGATCCTGGCGTTCACCGGCTTCAGGTTCTTCCCGTCCGCCCTGAGGCTCTTCGCCACCCTCGCTGGTCTGCGCCGTCTGGGTCGGAGTCGGTGCGGACCCATCGTCCTCAGCGGTGCAGCCCCCCAGTGCCAGCCCGCTAGCGGCAGCCAACACTACAAACACTGATGCAGAACTGCGGTGTTTCATGGTGTCCCTCTTTATGGTGCTACCCCTACGTCTACACCTGTTCGGCTTCATGCGCACTCCATCGCGACATCATCTTGGGGCGCCGACCTGTCGAAGGGCTGGTGGGCGATAAGGCGTAACTCCCTTGGCTGACTCGGACTGATCCTGGGAGTTTCTCCATGGAGGCAACGAGGCTGCCCGGCTGTCGCTGTGTCGTCGTAGACCATGGTCTGGAATTCCGTGATGGACCGCAGGAGCCCTGTGGCGTACCCCTCGCCTTGAGCTTGGCTCGACGGCCGTCCCACGTGCGCCGACCGCAACGAGTATGCGGCGCCGTCCGAGGACGCGGGCGTTTGTTCTATTCTTGGCTGAGGACCACACGGGGGTGGATGGGAATGCCCGAGCACGAACAGGACGACCAGGAGCGCGAGTTCGACCTGAGATGGGCGGACGGAGCCGAGCACAAGGAGCCCTCCGCCCGGGCCCGCATGCTCGCCGCGCGCTGGAAGCACGACCCGCCCGGGCCGGTGCCGTTCCGTGCCGACCCGGAGCACGTCGGCTCCCGCCGCCGCTCCTCCTGGGTCTCGACCGCCGTGGTGCTGGGCTGCGTCGCGGCGGTGATCGTGCTGCTGGGGTACGTCAACTTCCGGGCGCCGTATTAGACACCCGCAGGTAATGCGAGCGCCGGCCGCTGTCCGGGGACCTTACGATCCCCCGAACGGCCGGTCGCACGGGGGATGGGCATGGACGAGGACATGCGGAGCGGGGAAGCGGCAGCGGCGCGGCTGGCTCGAGGGGCGTCCCTCGACGAGGTGCTCGACGCCTCCGACCCGGCTGCTTGGACGGCTCTCGACGCAGGCGTGCGGCGATGGGCCTGGTACAGGATCGAGGCCCTGCCGGACAAGGCGTGGGTGGAGGGGCTGGACGGGGTGACCGGGTCGGCGGGCCTGATCGGAACCGTGCGTGGGGTGTTCCGATCGCCCGCGTGGCGTCCCGAGCCCGCCCCCTGTATCGAGTCCGGGCTCGCCATGGCGCTCTGCCACCCGGACGGCCGGACCCGCGAGGCGGCCCTTCACCGGGTCGCTGACCGTCCCGCCTTGCTGCCCCTGGTGGTCGTGCGCGCCGCGGACTGGGCCGCGGCGGTGCGTGACAGGGCCCGGGAACTACTGCGGGCCTCCCTCGACGTACGCACCGGCGTCGCCCTCGCACCGCTGATTCTGCGCGTCGGCCGTCGCGACCGGGGCGCGTTCGGCGTGGAGCTGCTCGGCGGGATGCTCCGCCGGGCGCCGCACGGAGCAATTGCGTCCCTGCTCGTCCACCCGGACCGTGGCGTACGGCGGTTCGCGTACCGGCTGGCCGTCGAGGAGTCGCTGCTTCCTCCGGACCGGCTCGCCCGTACCGCCTCCTGGGACGACGACGTCGTCGTTCAGAGTCTGTGCGCCGAGGCCGCCTTGGCCGCCGTGCGGGAGAGCGGCGATGTCGACGGCGTGCTCGAACCACTGCTCGCCGCCCGCAATCCGCGCGTCAGGTCCGCCGGGGTCACGGCCCTGCGGTGGGCGGGGCGGCCCGGGCGGGCCCGGGAGTTCCTGGCCGACCGCTCGGCCCTGGTGCGGGCGTGCGCGCGGTATGTCGTACGGCAGCACGGGAAGGATCCGCTGCCCTGGTACCGGCAGCGGTGCGCCGAGCCCACGGACCCGGCGTTGCCGCCCGGCGCGGTCATCGGGCTGGCGGAGTGCGGGGAGCGTGGCGACGCCGGGTTGCTGCGGCCGCTGCTCGGGCATCCGATGTCGGCGGTACGGGCCCGGGCGGTGGCGGGTCTGCACACACTGGACGTGACGCACGCCGAGGAGCTACGGCCTCTGCTCGACGACCCCGCGCCCGCTGTCGTACGAGAGGCCACGGCCGCGCTGTTGCCGTGTGCCGCTCTGCTGCCGGAGGCGTGGCTGAGGGAACGTCTCGCGGCGGAGCGGCCCCGGCACGTCCGTACCGCCGCGCACCGGCTGGCGGAGGCGAGAGGCTGGGGAGCGGAGCAGAGGCGGACTGCTAGCGTCCAGCAGCGTGAGTGACAGCGTGTACGTGGGCAACGCCGGCCGGGACGCCGCCCTGGACCGGGGCTGGATTCTCGGGCATTTCAAGGACGCCGGGGATCCTCGGCACAGCGAGGACGTGGAGATCAAGTGGGGTGTGCATCCCCCGGGTGACGAGCGGGCGCGGTGGGTGCGGGGTGAGGCGCGTACCGCGCTGCTCGTGCTGATCAGCGGGCGGTTCCGGGTGGAGCTGCCCGGGCGCAGTGTGCTGCTGGAGCGGCAGGGGGACTACGTCGTGTGGGGGCGCGGCGTCGATCACTCGTGGGTCGCCGAGGAGGAGTCGGTCGTGCTGACGGTGCGGTGGCCGTCCGTGCCGGGCTACGCGGTGGCCGCGGGCGCGTGACGCCTTTGCCCGCTCTGGGGACGTGCACGACCCGTTCATGAGCGGGGCCGGTGCACACTGGCGGTGGGACGAGTGCCTGACTGCGGGGTGAGGCAGATGCACAGCCGCTTCCGGAGCGACCGGCGGTTGACCACCCGGATGGGGATCACGCTGTTCCTGCTCGGACTGTTGTACGTGGGGTTCGTCGCCGCGTTGATCGTGCTGCTGAAGTCGTGGGTGCTCGTCGTGGTGATCGCGGCGGCGCTGCTCGGCTCGCAGTACTGGTTCTCCGATCGGATCGCGCTGTACGCCATGCGCGGGCGGGTCGTGGAGCGGGACGAGTACCCCGAGTTGCACGGCGTCCTGGACCGGCTGTGTGCCGTCGCCGACATGCCCAAACCGGTGGTCGCCGTGTCCGGGATGGACATGCCGAACGCGTTCGCGACCGGGCGGAACCCCGATCACGCGGTGGTGTGTGTGACGACCGGGCTGCTGCGGCGGCTGGAGCCGGCCGAGCTGGAGGGCGTCCTCGCCCACGAGCTGTCGCACGTGGCGCACAAGGACGTCGCCGTGATCACGGTCGCGTCGTTCCTCGGGGTGATCGCCGGGCTGCTCGTGCGGTTCGCCTTCTACTCGCAGCTGTTCGGCGGCGGCAGGAGGGACCAGAACACGGCGGCGGTCTTCGCCGCGGTGATGGGCGTGTCGGCCGCCGTGTACGCGCTGAGCTTCCTGTTGATCCGGGCCCTGTCCCGGTACCGGGAGCTGGCGGCGGACCGGTCCGCCGCCCTGCTCACCGGCCGTCCCTCGGCCCTTGCCTCCGCGCTCACCAAGGTCACCGGCGACATCGCCCGTATCCCGACCAAGGACCTGCGCACGGCCCAGGCCTTCAACGCCTTCTACTTCACCCCGGCGCTGGGCCGTGAGCCCGGTGTCGCACGGCTCTTCTCGACCCACCCGAGCCTGGAGCAGCGGCTCGACCAGCTGGGCCGGATCTCGGCCGAGCTGGGCGAGGCGGCGGCACCGGGAGGGGGGTGATCGGCGGATGGGGCTGCTGGACATCCTGCTCGGCCGGACGAGACCGGTCGTGCCGGATCTCGACCGGCTCTTCGCGCTGCCGTCGGCGGCCGTGACCCTGGAGGCGGCGGCGGGCTTCAGGCCGACCGGGCGGGGCGCGGTGTGCTTCGCCTCGGTCGAGGGCGCGGCCTTCGAGCAGTCCCACCGTGAAGTGCAGGCGCTGCTGGACGCCGACGTCGACCGCGAGGGACCGCCGGTGGAGCTGCGGCAGGACGACTACGGCTACTCCTGGCTGGTCTCGCGCCGGGCCCCCGACCGGCTCCCCGCCCTCGTGAACGACCTGCACGCCGTGAACAGCCAGATGGAGGTCAACGGCTTCGGGCCCCAACTGCTGTGCTCGCTGGCCGGGTTCGAGGATTCCTCCGGCCGGCGGCTCGCGCTGGTCTACCTCTACAAGCGCGGTACCTTCTATCCCTTCGTACCCCTGCCGGACGGGACGCAGCGGCGCGACAACGCACTCGAACTGCAGGTGCGGGCGGCGCTCGCCGGCGATCTGCGCATCGAGCAGGACCTGGGCCGCTGGTTCCCGGTGTGGGGGGCACCGGGATTGTGAAAGCCCTCACGGGCCGTGGGTCGCGTGAGTGAATGGCCGGATGAGCGAGCTGATCCCCTTCACCCACGTCGTCGGCGGCGAACGGCTCGAGGGGCTGTCCACCGGCGACGGTGCGCAGGCCCGGGCGGCGGTCGTCCTGCTGCACGGCGCGGGCAACGGCAGCAAGGAGCGACTGGTGCCGTGGCTGGCGGAGTTCGCCGCCCACGGCTGCCATGCCGTCGCCTTCGACTTCTCGGGGCACGGGGAGAGCACCGGCCTGCTGAGTGAGCTGAGCCTGCGCCGCCGTTTCGAGCAGGCCGTCTCCGTCGTCGACGCCCGCGTGCGGGGGGACGCGCCGCTGGTCCTGGTCGGGTTCAGCATGAGCGGCCAGACGGTGGCGGACCTCGTGCGGCACTACGGTGACCGGGTCGCGGCCCTGGGGCTGTGCGCACCGGCCGTGTACGCGGGCGAGGCGTGGGACGTGCCGTTCGGCGCGGGGGACGGACGGTTCAGCGAGATCATCCGCCGCCCCGGGAGCTGGCGCTCCTCCCCCGCCCTCGACGTGCTGCCGGTGTACGAGGGGCGGGCCGTGCTGGTCGTGCCGGGCACGGACGAGGTCATCCCGCCCGCCGTGACGGAGGCCGTCTCCGAGGCGCTGGCCCGTCGCGCGCAGTTCACCCACCGGGAACTCCCGGACGCCGGGCACCGCTTGGGCCCGTGGTTCCGCGATCACCCCGACGACCGGCGCGAGATCGTCACCGCTCTGCTGACCGGGCTCGGTGAGCAGGGCTGGACGGCGACCCGCGGATGGGTGGCCAAGCAGCTTCCCGAAGGCCGTACCGTCGACAAGTTGTCCTTTCTGACCGGTGGCTGGAGCGCCCAGATGCGGAGGCTCACCCTCGACGACGGCAGCGAACTGGCGTTGCGGACCTTCGTGAAGCCCTTCTTCCGGCGGCACGCGCCCGGACTGCTGGCCCGCGAGGCGGAGATGCTCACGCTGCTGGCGGAGCAGGAGGGCGTACCGGCCCCCGCGCTGATCGGCGTCGACGCGACGGCCGAGCACTGCGACCATCCGTCCCTGCTGATGTCCGTCCTGCCCGGCCGGGTCCGGGTCGACGAGCAGGACCTCGACGTCCGGGTGGACCTGCTCGCGGCTCAGCTGGCGCGGATCCACCGGGTCGTGCCCCGGGAGCGTCCGCGGACGTACCAGGCGTGGACCTCGCCGGCGGCGGTCCCACCGGGGTGGGAACGGGCCGTGGACGTCATCGGCGGCGCTCCCCCGCCCTACGACGGCTGCTTCCTGCACCGGGACTTCCACCCCGGGAACGTGCTGTTCACGGGGTCGGGGGCCGGTCTGCGGATCAGCGGGGTCGTCGACTGGGTGGAGACCTCGTGGGGACCGGCCGACCTGGACGTCGCCCACTGTTCCACGGCACTAGCGCTGCTGCACGGGCCGGAGTGGGGCCTCGTCTTCCGGGAGCGCTACGAGGCACGGGGCGGACGGCGCCTGGCCGACGGCCCGGACCATCTGTACTGGCGGCTGCTCGACGCGCTGGCCTACGTACCCGACGCGGCGAAGCTCGCGGGGCCGTGGCGGGAGCTGGGGCGGTCCGATCTGACGCCGGAGGTGCTGCGCGGGAGGCTGGAGGCGTATGTGGCGGGGCTGCTGGGGCGGTACGCCTGAGGTGTTCGGCGGGGTGGTGTCAGTGTCGTCCGCGATGATGCCGTCGGGCGGAAGGACACGACGAGCGGAGGCCGTCATGGGTGCGCAGCGGTACATCGGCGTGGCGGAGCGGCGGGCCCGGCTCGCGCTGCGGCAGCGGCTGGCCGGGCGGGCGCGGGCGCGGACGCCCGAGGAGGTCGCCGGTTCCCTGGTCGCACTGCACGGCACCGACCCGGCGACGGTGTACCTCGCGGTGGGCGCGCGGCTCGCCGGCCCCGTTAGGACGGTGGAGGAGACGGAGCGGGCGCTGTACGAGGACTGTCGTCTGGTGCGGATGCACGGCATGCGGCACACGGTCTTCGTGTTCCCCCGCGAGCTGACCGCCGTCGTGCACGCCTCGACGGGGCTGGCCGTCGCCGCCCGGGAGAGGGCATCGCTGCTCAAGGACATGGCGGCGGCCGGTGCGCCGGACGCGGCCTGGCTGAAGGAGGTCGAGGAGTCGACGCTGGCGGCGCTCGCCCGGCGCGGGCAGGCGACGGCCGCCGAACTCGCCGAGGACGAGCCGCGCCTGCGGGAGCAGTTCGTGTACGCGGCCGGGAAGAGCTACGAGGGGCTGCACACGGTCTCGACGCGGCTGCTGAGGGTGCTGGGCGTGGAGGGGAAGGTCGTGCGTGGCCGGCCGCTCGGTTCTTGGACGTCGAGCCGATTCCGCTGGGCGGTCGCACCCGAGCATCCCGAGCTGGACACGGCCGGGGCGCAGGCCGAGCTGCTGAGGCGGTGGCTCGCCGCGTGCGGCCCGGCGACCGAGACCGACCTGAAGTGGTGGACGGGGTGGCGTGTGACGGAGGTCCGCAGGGCCCTGGCCGCGATCGGGGCGGAGGCGGTGGCGCTGGACGAGGGCACGGGGTACGTGGCCGCGGGCGACGCCGACCCGGTTCCCGCGCCCGGGGAGCCCTGGGCCGCGCTGCTGCCCGGCCTCGACCCGACGGCGATGGGGTGGCAGCAGCGCGACTGGTACCTCGCCCCTGGGCTGCGGCCCCGGCTGTTCGACGGCAGCGGCAACGTCGGGCCGACGGTGTGGTGGAACGGACGGGTGGTCGGCGGCTGGGCGCAGCGGCCGGACGGGGAGATCGTCTGGCGGATCCTCGACGAGGAGGGCGTCGGCCGGGACGCCCGTGCGGCGATCGGCACCGAGGCCCAGCGGCTGGCCGCCTGGCTGGGCACGGCCCGCATCACCCCCCGTTTCCGCACGCCGCTGGAGAGGGAGCTCACCCAGCGCTGACCACCCGAAGGTGCGCGGGCAGGTCGAGCCGGTCCGTCCGTCAGGGCTTCCTGCCCGCGTCCGGTGCGTACACCCCCGCTCGCGCCGCCGCCGCCGCTGCCTCGGCTGCGCGTACGGCCGTGGCCTCCTCGAGCCGTCCGCCGCTGATGAGCAGGTGGTAGTAGAGCGGGGCGGAGACCGCGCGGACCACCTCGTGCGCGTCGGTGCCCTCGGGCACCTCGCCCCGGTCGACGGCCTGCCGGACGCAGGGAGCCCATTCCCTGACGCGGACGTCGTAGAAGCGGTGCAGTGCCGCGGCCGTCCTCGCGTCGCCGGCCGCGGCGGCGATCAGCGCCTTGAACAGCGGCCCCTGCCGTGGGTCCGTCAGCGTGCGCTGCACGAGCCGGGCGTTGGCCGTCAGGTCGCCGAGCAGCGAGCCGGTCTCGGTGCGCGGTGCGGACTGCTCGGCCATGTCCTGGAGGAGGTCGGCGACCAGCCCGGCCACCGTTCCCCAGCGGCGGTAGACGGTCGTCTTGCCCACACCGGCACGGCGAGCGATGTCTGTCAGGTCCAGGCCGGTGAAGCCCTGCTCGGTCAGGGCGTCCTCGGCCGCTCGCAGCACGGCCTCGCGCACCCGCGCCGTGCGCCCGCCGGGCCGTACGGTCCCCGGCTCGCCCCCGTCAGCCATAACGGTACTCCTGTTCCATTAGCGGTCTCACCCTGTTACCTTAGTGACTACTAACGGAACCACAGACCCATTAAGAACAGGTCACCGACGAAAGGGTCCCGACATGGAGTACAGGCGATTGGGCGCGTCCGGGCTCATGGTCCCGGCGCTGAGCTTCGGGGCAGGAACCTTCGGCGGCCGGGGCCCGCTCTTCGGCGCCTGGGGCACGACCGATGCCCAGGAGGCGCGCCGCCTGGTGGACATCTGCCTGGACGCCGGGATCACGATGTTCGACACCGCCGACGTCTACTCCGCCGGCGCCTCCGAGGAAGTGCTCGGAAAAGCCCTCAAGGGCCGGCGTGACCGGGTGATCGTCTCCACCAAGACGAGTCTGCCGACGGGTGACGGGCCGGGCGACGCGGGCTCCTCCCGCTCCCGGCTGATCCGCGCCTGCGAGGACGCCCTGCGCAGGCTCGGCACGGACCACATCGACCTCTTCCAACTGCACGCCTTCGACGCCGGGACGCCGGTCGAAGAGGTACTGGCCACGCTCGACTTACTGGTCCAGGCGGGCAAGGTGCGCTACACCGGCGTCTCCAACTTCTCCGGCTGGCAGGTGATGAAGTCCCTCGCGGCCGCCGAGCGGCAGGGCCGTCCGCGCTATGTGGCGCACCAGGTGTACTACTCCCTGATCGGGCGCGACTACGAGTGGGAACTGATGCCGCTCGCCCTCGACCAAGGGCTCGGCGCCATCATCTGGAGCCCGCTCGGCTGGGGGCGGCTCACCGGCAAGGTCCGCCGCGGCTCACCACTCCCGTCCGGCAGCCGTCTGCACAGCACCGCCGACTACGGCCCGCCCGTCTCCGACGAGCACCTCTACGGCGTGGTCGACGCCCTGGGTGAGATCGGCGAGGAGACCGGCAGGGCGGTGCCGCAGATCGCCCTCAACTGGCTGCTGCGGAGACCGACCGTGTCCTCCGTCCTCATCGGCGCACGAGACGAGCGGCAGTTGCGCCAGAACCTCGGCGCCGTCGGCTGGAGCCTCACCGCCGAGCAGGTGGCCCGGCTCGACGCGGCGAGCCACCGTCCGGCGCCGTATCCCTACTTCCCCTACGAGCGCCAGGAGGGTTTCGCCCGCCTGAACCCGCCGGTGTTCACAGCCCCCGGCCGCCCGGCATGAACGAGCGCCGGGCGCCCCTCCGTTCGGGGTGCCCGGCGCTCGGAACGGGAGTGGGTCAGCGGGTGTACCGCATGAACGCCCGCACCATGTGGCACGTCGTGTCCGACGGCGGGTGGACGCCGATCAGTTCCGCCGTGTCGCGGATCGTCTCGTTGCGGGCCTGGTTCGGCATGTGGACGCCCGAGTCGAGCAGGGCGATGGCCAGGCGCATCGCCTTGAGACGGCGGTTGTGCGTCACGTACCACTGGCGCGGCCGGCCCGGCGGCAGCGGCCGCTTCTCCACGGGTGCGTACGGCAGGTCGAGCAGGACGGGGCGCTTCACGGTGGACTGGGTGGGCAGCGGCTTCGACTTCAGGGCGGCAGCGGGCACAGGCATCCTCCTGTCGCGATCGGGCGGCTCACCGAAGACGTCGGCATCCCCGGCGCCACCCTCGAACACTGCTTACAGTTTACCGCCCGACACTGACAACGGGGAGTCCGCCGAGACCGGTAAATGCGCTGGTGGGAATGGGAATTGGGACTGTGTCACGGCAGGTCCGCGAGGTGCGCGAGAGGCGTCAGAAATTCGAACAAGCCGGTCGGCGCGTACCGTGTGCACATGGAGATCTGGATCAACCCCGCGTGTTCGAAGTGCCGCAGCGCCCTGACGCTGCTCGACGCCGAGGGCGCCGACTACACCGTCCGCCGTTACCTGGAGGACGTGCCGAGCGAGGACGAGATCCGGGGCGTGCTCGAGCGTCTCGGCCTCGAGCCCTGGGACATCACGCGCACCCAGGAGGCCGATGTCAAGGAGCTCGGACTCAAGGAGTGGCCGCGGGACGCCGCCTCGCGCGAGCGCTGGATCACCGCCCTCGCCGAGCACCCGAAGCTGATCCAGCGCCCGATCATCACCGCGGACGACGGAACGGCGGTGGTCGGCCGCACCGACGAGGCCGTCCGGGACGCGCTGTCACGCTGACCAGCCATCATGCCTTGTGTGGCGCAGGTCACTTGAATGACTCCTGTGACCGCTGAGTAACCTCGTTCGGTATCTCGTACATAGCGGCGTACGCTCCCCTACCTCTTCAGGAGGCGCGCATGTCGCGTAGGAGAACTCTCGGTCCGAAGAAGAAGATCGCACTGCTGGTGAGCGCGGCGACGGTGGCGGGAGGCGGGGCCTTCGTCATGGCCAGCACGTCGAACGCGGCGCCGCCGACCCCCAAGTCGGCGTCGGAGTCGACGGTCTGCCTGGGCCTCGCCACCGCCCTCGGCAACAACCAGAAGTTCATCGCGGACCAGCGGGCCAACCCGGACGCGCAGTCCGAGGCGCGGATCGCCAACCGCGAGGCGGTCGTCGCGGAGATCAAGCGGAAGCAGGAGGCGTCGGGGTGCGCCGTCGGGGAGTCGGCTCAGGACTCCCAGACCGCGCAGCCGTCGCAGCCCGCCGACGCGGCCCAGCCGCCCGCGGCCTCGGCCGAGCCGTCGCAGCCCGCCGAGTCCGCCCCCGCGGGCGACGCCGGGGGCGGTGCCGCCGCCTCCGGGCAGCAGGTGTGCAACGGCTCCACGGTCACGCTCTCCGGCGAGGGCGGTGCGCCCGCCGCGTCCAGCAACCAGTTCCCGGCCGGCACGAAGCTGAAGGTCACCAACCTGGACAACGACAAGTCCACGACGGTGGAGGTCACTTCGGTCTCCGGCAGCTGTGCGCTGCTCAACAACGCGGCCTTCGAACAGGTCCGTGAGCCCGGCAAGTTCCTGATCCGCCGGGCCCTGATCGAGAAGGTGGGGTGAGGCTCTACGGCCGAGTGAGTCGATGAGGCGGCGGCCACCCCCTCGGCCGCCCCCTCGTACGTGTCACCGGTCCTGCCGCTCCCGGCCGGGGGCGGCAGGACCGGCGCGTGCGGGCCGTGCGACACCGGTCACCGGCTTGACGGAGGGGAGCCGGTGACCGGCGCCGCACCCGTGAAACACCCTCACGGCGTGAAGTGCGGCACAGCATGCCCAGGTAACACGGGGTTCACATGAGAGCAATGGACGGGAAATCGCCTGTTGTCAGGCTGCCGGGCAGCAGACGCGGCGCACCGGTGCCGCTGCGCCGCACGCACCCGCGATACGCGCCCAGACACACCCGAGGATGTGGCCCGTGACCTTCAAGGCTGAGTACATCTGGATCGACGGCACCGAGCCGACGGCCAAACTGCGTTCCAAGACCAAGATCATCACGGGTTCTCCCGCCGGTCTCGACGCGCTGCCGATCTGGGGCTTCGACGGGTCGTCGACCAACCAGGCCGAGGGCCACTCCTCGGACTGCGTCCTCAAGCCGGTCTTCTCCTGCCCCGACCCGATCCGCGGCGGCGACGACATCCTGGTGCTGTGCGAGGTCCTGAACATCGACCTCACCCCCCACGCCAGCAACACCCGTGCGGCGCTGGCCGAGGTCGCGGAGAAGTTCGCGGCGCAGGAGCCGATCTTCGGCATCGAGCAGGAGTACACGTTCTTCAAGGACGGCTACCCGCTCGGCTTCCCCAAGGGCGGCTTCCCGGCCCCGCAGGGCGGCTACTACTGCGGTGTCGGCGCGGACGAGATCTTCGGCCGTGACGTCGTCGAGGCGCACCTGGACAACTGCCTGAAGGCCGGTCTGGCGATCTCCGGCATCAACGCCGAGGTCATGCCCGGCCAGTGGGAGTTCCAGGTCGGTCCGGTCTCCCCGCTGGAGGTCTCCGACCACCTGTGGGTGGCCCGCTGGCTGCTCTACCGCACCGCCGAGGACTTCGACGTCGCCGCCACCCTCGACCCCAAGCCGGTCAAGGGCGACTGGAACGGCGCCGGTGCGCACACCAACTTCTCCACCAAGGCGATGCGCGAGAGCTACGACGCGATCATCACCGCCGCCGAGTCGCTCGGCGAGGGCTCCAAGCCGCTCGACCACGTCAAGAACTACGGCGCCGGCATCGACGACCGCCTCACCGGCCTGCACGAGACCGCCCCGTGGAACGAGTACTCCTACGGCGTCTCCAACCGCGGCGCCTCGGTTCGTATCCCCTGGCAGGTCGAGAAGGACGGCAAGGGCTACATCGAGGACCGCCGCCCGAACGCCAACGTCGACCCGTACGTGGTGACGCGTCTGCTCGTCGACACCTGCTGCTCGGCGCTGGAGAAGGCCGGCCAGGTCTGACCCGGCCCGTTGTTCCGCGCAGGGGCGCTCACCGTTCGCGGTGGGCGCCCCCGTTCGTCTGCCGCGCCGTCGTGGCTTGTCGCGCAGTTCCCCGCGCCCCTGACGGTGCGCGGTTGTCCCATTCGTCTGCCGCGACTCCGTGGCTCGTCGCGCAGTTCCCCGCGCCCCTGACGGGGCACCCGGTTGTCCCATTCGTCTGCCGCGACTCCGTGGCTCGTCGCGCAGTCCCTCGCGCCCCCTGACGGTGCGCGGGTGTCCAAGCAGTGAGAGAAGGGTCCCGATGCGGGATCAGCTCTGCTTCAATGGGGTCATGGCCAGCTACCGGAAGTGCGTCGCGACGGGTCGTCATGACCTCGAGCCCTTCTGGCCTTCCCGCCAGGACCACGACTTCGACCGGGTGTGTTGCCGCGCGATGAACGCGCCGGCCCTCTAAAGCCGTACACCCCGGCCTTCGGCCAGCGCGCACCGCGTACGTCCCTCGGCGAGCCCGACCACGCATCGCGGCCGTCGACCTCCCCGACGAACTCCTCGCGCGAAAGAGCTGACCTCTCATGGCGACCACTCGTTCCCTGTCCACCGCCGCCCCTCTCACCACCCCCGCGCCGCACGGCCCCCGGCACCGGCTGCGTGCCGTCGACCGGGACGAGGTGGTCACGGTCGCGGACCTGCTGCCGCCCGGTGCCACCTGGCTCCCGGCCCCGCAGCACACCCTGCCCACCCTGCCGGGGCAGCCGCCGATGATCGGCTACCTGGTGCTCGTCCCGGCCGACCAGCAGCCGCCGTTCCCGGTGGCGGTCCCCGACCTGCCGCAGGCCGACGGCCGGCAGCCCGTCGCCGAGCCGGCCGTCGAGCCGGTGATCCGGGTCGACACCGTGCAGCGCACCGCCCGGGTGGCCGGACAGCCGCTCGACCTCACCTACCTGGAGTTCGAGCTGCTGGCACACCTGGTCGCGCACCCGGGCCGGGTGCACACCCGCGACCAGCTGGTCGGCACGGTGTGGGGCTACGGACATGTCGGCGACGGCCGCACGGTCGACGTCCACATCGCCCGCCTGCGCCGCAAGCTGGGCGTGGAGCACCGCGACACGATCCGCACGGTGCGCCGCGTGGGCTACAAGTACGTGCCGCCGACGGGACACTGACACCCGCGGGCGGCCAGGGGCACTCCGTCTGCTGACAGCAGATCCCCGTTCCGGCCCCTCGCCCGACCGGGCAGAGTCAGCGGCATGAGGCTTCTGATGCTGGGCGGTACGGAGTTCGTGGGGCGGGCCGTCGTGGAGGCGGCGCTGGAGCGGGGCTGGGACGTGACCGTCTTCCACCGGGGGCGGCACGAGGCCCCGCCGGGCGCGCGGTCGCTGCTCGGTGACCGCACCGCGCCCGGCGGCCTGGCCGCCCTGGCCGACGACCCGGGCGAGTGGGACGTCGTCGTGGACACCTGGTCGGCGGCGCCCCGCGCGGTGCTGGACACGGCGCGGCTGCTGCGGGGCCGCGCCGGCCGGTACGTGTACGTGTCGAGCTGCTCGGTGTACGCGTGGGTCCGGCCGGCCAGGTTCGACGAGGACGCGCCGTTGGTGGAGGGGGCGTCGGCCGACGCGGAGCAGACCGACTACCCGCGGGACAAGCGGGGCGGTGAACTGGCCGTGCTGGACGCCTTCGGCGTGGACCGGTCGGTGCTCGTGCGGGCCGGGCTGATCCTCGGCCCGTACGAGAACATCGGCCGGTTGCCCTGGTGGCTGGGCCGCACGGCGCGCGGCGGTCCGGTGCTGGCGCCGGGCCCGCGTGAGCTGCCCCTGCAGTACGTGGACGTCCGTGACCTTGCCGAGTGGATCCTGCTCGCGGCCGAGCAGGAGCTGAGCGGACCGTACAACCTGGTCAGTCCGCAGGGGCACACCACCATGGGCGCGCTGCTCGACGCCTGCGTGCGGGTCACCGGCGGCGTGGCCGAACTGCGTTGGACCGAGCCCGCGGTGATCCTGGAGGCGGGCATCGAGCCGTGGACCGAGCTGCCGGTATGGGTGCCGCCGGGCAGCGACCTGTACGAGGCCCTGCACAGCGCGGAGGTCTCCCGGGCGGTCGGGGCCGGGCTGGTCTGCCGGCCGGTCGAGGAGACGGTGGCGGACACCTGGCGGTGGCTCCAAGGCGTCGGGGGCGTGGCACCCCAGCGCCCGGACCGGCCGCGCTCGGGCCTCGACCCGGAGGTGGAGGCGAAGGTCCTCGCGTCCGGAACCCGCGCGTGAACACCGCGTGTTCGCCGCCGGGGTGTACGTAGCACCACCCCCGGGCCGGGTGCCCGGCCCCGTGACCGGGCACGTCCGCCCGGCGAGACTGACGCCATGACAACGGACACGAAGAACGGCACCGGGCGGACGACAGGGCGGGGCATCGGGCTCGCCGCGGTGCGGGGGCTCGCGCTGGCCCTCGTCTCACTGCCGGGGGCGGTGCTGTGCTTCTGCCTGTCCCTGGTGTCGATCGCACTCATCCCGGTCGGGGTCGGGATCGTCACCACGCCGTACGTGCTGGAGGGGGTACGGGCGTTCGCGAACGCGCGGCGGGTGCTCGCGGCGGAGTGGGGCGGGGTGCGCATCCCCCCGGCGTACCGGCCGCTGCCGCAGGACGCCAACCCCTGGGCGCGCACCTTCGGGATGCTGCGCGACCCGGCGACCTGGCGGGACCTGCGGTGGCTGCCGGTCGACATGACCGCCGGGTTCGTCACCGCGCTGCTGCCGGCGGTGCTGCTGCTCTATCCGCTGGAGGGGTTCGCGCTCGCGCTCGGGCTGTGGCGGGTCTTCCCCGACGGCTACTGGTACGGGTTCGTACCGGTCACCGGGCAGGCGTCCGCGTTCGGTGCGGCGGCCCTGGCCCTGGTGCTGCTGTTCCTCGCGCACTTCTGGACCCCCCGTCTGCTGGGCGTCCACTTCCGGCTCACCCGGGCCGTGCTCGGCGGCAGCCAGAGGGAACTGGCCGAGCGGGTGCGGGTGCTGACCGAGACGCGGCGCGACGCCGTCGACACCTCCGCCGCCGAACTGCGGCGCATCGAGCGGGACCTGCACGACGGGGCGCAGGCCAGGCTGGTCGCCGTCGGCATGGACCTGGGCACCATCGAGGCGCTCCTCGACAAGGACCCGGACCAGGCGAAGAAGCTGATCGCGCGGACTCGCGCCTCCTCGGTGGAGGCCCTGGCCGAGCTGCGCGAGCTGGTGCGCGGCATCCATCCGCCGGTCCTCGCCGAACGCGGCCTGGGCGACGCCGTGCGGGCACTGGCGCTGCGGCTGCCGGTGGCCACCGAGGTGAGCGTGGATCTGCCCGGGCGGGCGGAGGCGCCGGTGGAGTCGGCCGCGTACTTCGCCGTGAGCGAGCTGCTCACCAACGCCGTGAAGCACTCGGGCGGCGACCGGATCTGGGTGGACCTGCACCGGGCGGACGGCATGCTGCGGGCGACCGTCACGGACAACGGCAAGGGCGGTGCGGTGACCGGGGCCGGTTCGGGGCTGGCCGGGGTCGAGCGGCGGCTGGGTACATTCGACGGCGTCCTGGCCGTCAGCAGCCCCGCGGGCGGCCCCACCATGGTCACCGTGGAGATCCCTTGCGCGTAGTCCTGGCCGAAGACCTCTTCCTGCTGCGCGACGGACTCGTCCGGCTGCTGCAGGCGCACGGCTTCGAGATCGCGGCGGCCGTCGGGACCGGGCCCGAACTGGCCGCCGCGCTGGCCGAGCTGGACCCGGACGTCGCCGTCGTCGACGTGCGCCTGCCGCCCACCCAGACCGACGAGGGCCTGCAGTGCGCGCTCGACGCCCGCAGGAAGCGGCCCGGCCTGCCGGTGCTGGTGCTCTCCCAGCACGTGGAGCAGCTGTACGCGCGCGAGCTGCTCGCCGACGGCACCGGCGGGGTCGGTTATCTGCTGAAGGACCGGGTGTTCGACGCCGACCAGTTCGTGGACGCGGTACGGCGGGTCGCCGCCGGGGGTACGGCGATGGATCCGCAGGTCATCCAGCAGCTGCTGGCGCGGCGTTCGGGCGAGGACCGGCCGCTGGCGCGGCTGACGCCCCGGGAGCGGGAGGTGCTGGAGCTGATGGCGCAGGGCCGGTCCAACGCGGCGATCGCCGGGAAGCTGGTCGTGACGGAACGGGCGATCGCCAAGCACACCGCCAACATCTTCGCCAAACTGGGGCTGGAGGTCTCGGACGACGACAACCGCCGCGTGCTGGCGGTTCTGGCGTATCTCGACCACGGCCGGTGAAACCGGACCGGCGTCTTCACCCCCGGTGGGGGATCAACAACTGCCGGTGCGCAAGGGGCTGTTGATGACGCGCGGTCCGCACGAATCTCGCATCAATTTCCGGGACCTCTGAACACCCGTGGGACGCCCTGCGTATGGAAGGGAGCCGCTTCACTCCTGTCGGGCGCCTCGAATGCCCCCGAAAAAGGAAGTCAGAGGAGTTCCATGGGACGCAACACAAGAAAACGCCGTACGCCGCTGGCCACCAAGGCCATTGCCGCATCGGCGGCCCTAGCGCTCGGTGGGGGCGGGCTGATCTGGGCAAACTTCTACGCCTCGGCGCACGAGGAGAACTCGGCGAACCAGACGAAGTCCGCGGGCGCACAGATCGCCACGATCCAGTGCCCGGACGTGGGACAGAAGCTGACCGATGTGCCGGACGGCGCTCGCCAGGGGGTGGACAAGGAGCTGGCCAACCTCGACAAGCAGATCAGCGAGGCCTACACCCGTCTCGCCTCCACGCGTCAGGCCCAGGCCGGTGACGCGAGCTTCGTCGACAACGCCATCCTCGGCCCGCTGAAGTCGAAGCGCGTCGCGGTCATCGACCGGATCGGCATCAACATCCGGCGGGTGGGCGGTCAGGCCCCGGGCAACCTCGAGCAGCTGGCCGCGTGCAAGGGCATGGCCGCCGAGGCCAACACCAACGACGGCCAGGCCGGCGGGGGCCAGAACAACGACGGCCAGAACAATGACGGCCAGAACAACGACGGTGGCCAGGACCAGGGCGGTCAGGACCAGGGCGGTCAGGACCAGGGCCAGGACAACGGCGGGCAGGACCAGGGCGGCAACGGCGGGCAGGCCGGCAACGGCCCGGCGGCGAACGACTTCATCAAGATCGAGGACGTCCAGCCCAACTCCCGCAACCTGCCGAACGGCCTCCCCGCGAACGGCGACGGCGGTTCCACGGGCACGTTCACCACGGAGTGCGGCACCAACGAGAACGAGAACCGCAACTCGGACAACGTGATCGTGGCGCCGGGTGTCTCCAACGGTGCGCAGCACCAGCACGACTACGTCGGCAACCAGAGCAACAACGCCTTCGCGAGCGACGAGGACCTGGCGAACGCCCAGACCACCTGCCAGAACCAGGGCGACAAGTCCTCCTACTTCTGGCCGGTCCTGCGGATCCAGGACGGTTCGGACGACATCGACGCCGGTCAGCCCGGCGGTGGCCAGGACGGCAACGTCGGCAAGATCGTCGAGCCGGCCGAGGCCCAGCTGAAGTTCGTCGGCAACCGCACCAGCGACGTCGTCGCGATGCCGAAGGCCCTGCGCATCATCACCGGTGACGCCAAGTCCACCACCAACGGCCTGAACAACGCCAACACCTCCTGGAGCTGCACCGGCTTCGAGGACCGTCAGGTGACGGACAAGTACCCGCTCTGCCCCGAGGGCAGCTCCGTGGTGCGGACGTCCAACTTCCAGAGCTGCTGGGACGGCCAGAACATCGACAGCGCCAACCACCGCACCCACGTCGACTTCGTCGAGGCGGACGGCAGCTGCTCGAACGGCTTCAAGGCCATCCCCCAGCTCCAGGTCCGCCTGGTCTACGACGTACAGGCGCCGCAGATCAACAACGGGCAGGTGCAGAACGCCTTCGCGGTGGACTCTTTCCCGGAGCAGCTGCACAAGGCGATCACCGACCACAACGACTTCATCAACTTCTTCGACGAGAACCTGATGAACAAGATGGTCCAGTGCATCAACGACGGCCAGGACTGCCAGTAGTCCTGAACCGGTAACGCAGAAGGCCGGCGGTGGGAGTTCCCACCGCCGGCCTTCTGCCGCTCCGCCCCGCGGGCTCAGCCGTGATGGCTGCTGCCGCCGCCGCTATGGCCGTTCTTGTTGTGGCTGCCGCCCGGGTTCATGTGCTCGGAACCCTCCTCCATGGTCCCGCCGAGCGTGCCCTGCAGCGCCGTGACCGTCTTCTGCTGGCCGACGGCCACCCACTTGCGGCCGACGAGGTAGTAACCGCCGTAGTCCTTGGCGCTGTTCAGCCACTCGCGCTGGCCGCGGTCCGTGGAGAAGGTCGCCAGGACGTACTTCTCCTTGCCCTTCTTGCACAGCGCCTGGCGGATGGTGTCCGCGTCGGTCTGCATGTTCGGCTTGCAGTCGGCCTCGGCGGCGATGTGCTCCAGGCTGCCGCTCACCTCCTTCGGAACGGCCGCCGCGTCCTTGCCGCCGGATCCGCCGCAGCCGGCCAGCGCCAGTATCGCCACCGCGCCGCTCAGCGCGAGCATCGGTCGGGTCACCCTCATCTGTTCCTCCGGTCCTTGTCGGCACGGTCCCTGTCACGGCACGATCCGGACGCATGCCGCACCGAGCCCCCGGCAAGAGGCTCTCGCCCTCGATACGGCTGCGGAGCCCGCCGTGCTCAAAATCCCGCTGCCACGGTGTGCACGCGTGTGCGAGGGTGTCCGGGTGGATCAGGACTGGGAAGACCGTGTGGCCGCCCTCTGGGACCGTTTCGACGACTACGCCGAGACGGAGGAGGGCGAGGCCCGCTTCCGCGCCGACGTCGACGCCCTCGTCGCCGAGCTGCCCGGGGGCAGTCCGCTCGGCCCGTTCGAGCAGGCCTGCGCCTGGGACTCGACCGGCCGCTCCGACAAGGCGGTCCCGCTGTACGAGGAGGCACTGGCGAACGGGCTGGGAGACGTCAGCCCCTACAAGGCACGCCGGACGAAGATCCAGCTGGCCAGCTCGCTGCGGAACACCGGCCGGGCCGAAGAGGGCGTCGCACTGCTGACGCCCGAGCTTCTCGCCCCGTCCGACGAGCTGGACGACCCCGTACGCGCGACCCTCGCGCTGTGTCTGTCGAGCCTCGGCCGTGACCGGGAGGCACTCGCGCTGGCCCTGGGCGCCCTGGCCCCGCACCTGCCGCGCTACCAGCGGTCCATGGCGAACTACGCCCGGCTGCTCGTGGAACCCGGGGCACACCCGGGGGCGTGACGCCCGCGGCCAGGTGACCAACCAACGATTCGCTCGTTCTGCTGAACGTGCAGTCACAGGATGTCGCCCAGCGCCCCGCACCCTCCTCCCCCGCCGGCCCGGTCGTCGACGTCGAGCAGGCCGAGGCCGCGCTCGTCGAGCACTACCCGCGGCTCGTCCGGCTGGCCTACCTGGTCCTGCCGCCCGGGCTGGGCCGCAGCCGCCGTGTCCTGACCGCACACGCCCTCACCCAGCGGGCCCTGCCCCGCAACCGCACGCCGTCCCCGGTGATCCCGGCGCAGTCCACAGGGCGGGACGGCGACCCCGGCTACGCCCTGGTCCGTCTCCAGGTCCTGCGCACGGCGCTGGAGGCGGGGCTGCCGCTGAAGGCGAAGGCCTGGCCCAAGCGGGCCCAGCTGCCTCCGCTGCTGCCGCACGTGTGGGGCCTGAAGCTGTTCCCGCGCTCCGGCGGCGCCGACGAACTCGCCCTGGACCAGCGGCTGTCCACCCTGTCCGGCCCGGCCCGGGCCGCCTACGCGCTGCGCGGTCTGGAGCGGCTCACGGACGACGGGGTGTGCGAGGTCCTCGCCGCCGCGGGCGCCGCCGACCCGGAGGGCGCGGTGCTGGAGGCCGACGGCGTCCCCGCCCAGTACGGGCTGCTCGACTCCCCCGAGTTCGACCCCTGCTCACTCCAGGCCCGCCCCACCGACCTGATGCGCCGCCGCCAGCACCTGAAGGCCGCGCTGGCCGCCGGTGCCGCCCTGCTGGTGTGCGGGGCCCTGCTCGGCCTGCCCGGTGAGGGCTGGGGCCCCGACGGCGCCGCGGCACCCCCGTATGCGCGGAACCCGGCCGCGCAGGCCGCCCTGGACCCGGCGAAGCTGACCCGGGTCCCGCCCACGGCCTGGCGCAGCTCGGCGCGCACCGACTTCTCGGTATGGCCGGCCCGCGGCGACCGCACCGGCGACAAGGCCCTGCTGCGCCGTGCCCTGGCCGTGTGGGCCCGCCCCGGCGAGACGGTCCAGGTGTCGGCGACCCCCGGCACCCTCTCCGGGGGCCCCGCCGGCCCGCCCCAGCTGCTGTACGCGGGGACGGTCGACGCGGCGCGCGTGGTGATCCTCTACGACGGTCTGCGCATCGTCCGGTACGCCGAGCCGACGGACGGCACGCAGGGCGCCGCCCTCGACCTCGCCCGGGTGGACGGGGCCGGCCGGGCCGAGGCGGGCGCGGTGGTCCTCGGCCGGTCCGACGGCAACGTCCGCTACCTGACGGCCCCCTGGGTGCGGAAGGCCGGCGAGCGGGACCTGATGAAGCCGCGCTCCGGCGCGATGCCCCTTCCGCTCACCGGCGGTGTGGCCGCGCCGCTGGCCAGCCCGGCCCTGCGGTCCGGCCCCTGCACCTCGTGGAACGTGCTGCAGGTGACCGACGGCGGCGGGACCCGGCTGCTGACCGACCTGGGCGAACTGGTCCCGGCCCGGCTCACCACCGGGCGGCCGGGCTCCCCGGCCGAGGTGTCCGGGGCCGCGGCGCTGCACACCTGGAAGCCGTTCGCCTGCTCGCTGGGCACGATGCGCTCGGCAGGGGTGCGGAGCGTCAACGCCTGGGCGTTCAACGAACAGCCGCTGCCCGACGCGAGCGGCTCGGCGGCGTGGGTGTGCACACGGGCCGAGACCTGGCGCGGCGGCGGGGCGCGGGTGCTGGCGCAGTTCCACACTCCGGGCGGGGCGTACGGCGCGGCGGCGGCGCAGGCCGAGAACGTCCCCGCCTGCGGGGCGCGGGACCCGTATGTGCTGGCCGGGGTGCTGTGGAAGTCGAAGGCCGGCGACTGGTACCTGCTGGCCGCCGGCAGCCGGAAGACGGCGTCGGTCCGGGCGACGGGCGCAGTGAACGGGGAAGCTCGGGGCAGCCTGCTGACCGTCCCGGCCGAGCGGGGGGCCAGGGCTCAGCTCAAGGGGACCCTGAAGGACGGGCGTTCGCTGCGCGGACTGCGCTGACCGGGGGCGTGTCGCCGGCCCGTGCGGAGAGGCCGGTGGAACCCGGCGATCGATCCGGCCCGTTCGAGGCCGGAATCGATCGGTAAGGTGTTCGCATGACTACCGGGGTTCGCCGCAGAATGGGAGTCGAGGAGCGACGGCAGCAGTTGATCGGCGTCGCCCTCGAACTGTTCAGCCGCCGCTCGCCCGACGAGGTCTCCATCGACGAGATAGCGTCGGCCGCGGGTATCTCACGCCCGCTGGTCTACCACTACTTCCCCGGCAAACTCAGCCTGTACGAGGCCGCGTTGCAGCGCGCCTCGGACGATCTGGCGGCCCGTTTCGTGGAGCCGCACGAGGGTCCGCTGGGGGCGCGGCTGCTGCGCGTGATGCACCGCTACTTCGACTTCGTGGACGAGCACGGGCCCGGGTTCTCCGCCCTGATGCGCGGCGGTCCGGCCGTCGGCTCCTCGACGACCAACGCGCTCGTCGACTCCGTACGGCAGGCCGCGTATGTCCAGATCCTTTCGCACCTGGGCGTGACCGATCCGCCCGCGCGCCTCGAACTGGTCGTCCGTTCCTGGATCTCGCTCGCCGAGTCGACGGCGCTGATCTGGCTGGACGGCCGGCGCATCCCGCGCGAGGAGCTGGAGCCGCAGCTCGTCAACGACTTCGCCGCGCTCGCCGCCGTCAGCGCCGCCTACGACGAGGAGATGGCGGAGCTGCTGCGCGGCGCACTCGAGGACGAACCGGCCGACGGCCCGTTCGCGTACCTGGTCGGCCGGCTCATCGCGCTGGCGGGATGATCCGGCTCAGCTCTCGTACTTCGCGTACGACGGATCCAGGTCGCGGACCTCGGCGGAGGCGTGCAGGGCGAGAGGGGCGGCGGGCTTCACGTGGTTCCGCACGAGCTCCAGCGCGGCCTCGGTGAGCCGGGCCTTGGTCTCGTCGGTGCGGCCGGCGAGCAGCGCGATATGGACGTGGACGTGGGCGTGCCCCTCGGTCTCCGGACCGACCACGATGTCCTCGGTCGGGCGGAACCTGGTCTTGCAGGCGGGCGGCTTGGCGGCCGCGATCTCGACCGTCGCCTCGTGCAGCGCCTTGGCGAATCCGGGCCGGTCGAAGCCGTCGGCGAGGTCGGCGGAATAGTCGACGGTGATCTGCGGCATCAGCACTCCTGTTCCCGTTCGGTGTGCTCACCCTAGCCGCGGGCGGGGCGGGCCGCCGGTCGCGGTCCGCCCCGCCCGCACCGGGTGGACTACCCCGCGGTCCGGGTGAAGACCGCGACCGTGCGCGCCGGCACGGCGAAGGTGCCGGAGTCCTGCGCGTAGGCGGCGGACTTCACGGTGGCGTCCGCGCCCGCCGCCTGCACCGGGTGCAGCCGGTAGCCGGTCCCGGCGAGTGCGGACACGCGCTGCTCCTGGCGTTCGGGCGTGGCGTTGAAGACGACGACGAGGTCACCGAGGCGCATGGTGATGACGCCGGGCGTCTCGTCCGTGCCGGACAGCGGGAAGGAGAGCCGGGACTGCACCTGCGCCGCGGTGCCGAGGGAGAAGTCCTTCTCGGTGCTCCGGATCCGCAGCAGGTCGCGGTAGGCGGCCGAGGTGCCCTCGATCTGCTCGCAGCCCACCTTGACGGTGCTCAGCAGGGGCTTGGCGTACGGCCACTTGTCGGTGTTGTCGGCCGCCATGGGCAGGCCGCGGCCGAAGCCGTTGCCGTCCTCGCACCTCCAGTGGACGGCGTTGAACCAGTCGCCGCTGTCGTAGGAGTTGCGGTCCAGGGACTTGGAGCGCAGCAGGTCGGTGCCGGCCTGGGAGAGGGCCGGGCCCTGGGAGAGGGTGGCCGTCGCCATGGCGAGGACCTGCATCCGGGCCCGGTCGGACGCGCCGGTCGTGGCGGGCAGCTTGAAGGCGAGCGCGTCGAACAGGGACTCGTTGTCGTGCGCGTCGGCGTAGGCGAGGGCGTCTCCCGGGGCGTCGGCGTATCCGGCGGGGGCGCCGTTGTAGTCGACGTCGGAGCCCTTGACCTCCTTGCCGCCGGTGTCGGTGAACCGGTAGCCCGCGAGGTTGCCGGAGAGGCCGACCTTGATGAGGTCCTGGTAGTGCAGGAGCCTGGCCTTCTGCTCGGCGGGCGTGCCGTTGCTCTTGGAGGAGTTGGGGTCGGTGTACAGGCCGGAGGCGAAGCCCTGGACGCCGGGGTCCTCGTCGAAGGGGCCGCCGCCGCGGACGGCGTCACGGGCCCGGTCGGAGAAGGTGGCGATGCCGGTGCCGGCCATGTTCTTCTGCGTGGCCTGGACGAACCGGGCGTCGTCGGCGACCTCGCCGAAGTTCCAGCCCTCACCGTAGAGGATGATCTTCTTGCCGTCGACGCCGTCCTTCGCGAGGGTCAGCTCGTCCAGGGCCTTGCGCACGGCCAGGATGTTGGCCTTCGGGTGGTGGCCCATGAGGTCGAAGCGGAAGCCGTCGACCTTGTACTCCTTGGCCCAGGTGACGATCGAGTCGACGACCAGTTTGCCCATCATGGCGTTCTCGGTGGCCGTGTTGGCGCAGCAGGTGCTGTTGGCGACGGAGCCGTTGGCGAGGAGCCGCTGGTAGTAGCCGGGCACGATCCGGTCCAGGACGGAGGTGCCGGCCTGGCCGCTGGCGGCGGTGTGGTTGTAGACGACGTCCATGACGACCCGCAGCCCGTCGTCGTTGAGGGCCTTGACCATCCTGCGGAACTCGACCGTGCGGGCGGTGCCGTCCGGGTCGGTGGCGTAGGAGCCCTCGGGGACGGTGTAGTGGTACGGGTCGTAGCCCCAGTTGTAGGCGTCCTTCGCGGCGGTCTTCCCGACGCACTCCTGTTGCCGCTCGGAGTCGGCCGGGAAGGACGCCAGGTCGCAGTCGGGCTTCGCCTGGTCGGTCTTCCTCTCCGGGATGGTGGCGATGTCGAACGCCGGCAGGAGATGGACGTACGAGGTGCCCGCCTTCGCGAGCTCACGCAGGTGCTTGCTGCCGTCGCTCGCCTTGTCGGTGAAGGCGAGGTAGGTGCCGGGGTTCTTCGCCGTGCGGTCCTCGACGGAGAAGTCCCGGATGTGCAGCTCCTGGATCTGGGCGTCCCGCAGCGGCACGGCCCTGGGCTTGGTGTACGACGACCAGCCGGCCGGCTTGAGGGCCTTGTCGTCCAGGTCGACGACGAGGCCGCGCTCGGAGTCGGCGGTGAGGGCGAGGGCGTAGGGGTCGGTGACCTTGTTGGTGACGACCTGGCGGACGCCGGGCGCCCAGACCTTCACGACGTACCGGTAGGGCTTGCCCTTCCAGGACGCCGGGCCGGTGACGGACCAGACGCCGGTGGCGCTGTCGCGGCGCATGGCGACGGCCTTGCCGTCGAGTTCCAGGGCGACGGACTGCGCGGTCGGCGCCCACACGGACAGGGTGGGGCGGCCCTGGGAGAAGGCGGGCCCCAGGTCGGCCTCGGTGGCGCCGGGGTACAGGTCGTCGAGGACTCCGGCGATCTGGACGCCGGTGGCCGCGAGCACCGCGCCGTTGGCAGCTCGCTGCGTGGCGACGATTTGGCCGCGCAGGGCCTCACGGACCCGGTGGCGGTCACGGGGGTCGACGGTCCAGGCGTCGTACGCCTTCAGGTGCGGGAACTTCGCCTTCTGGGCGTCGGTGAGCTCGCTCTTCGCCAGGCGCAGCCACGTGGCGTCGCCGGTCAGGGCGCCGTCCTCGGCCTTGATCGAACCGTCCCGGGAGGACAGCAGCTGGGTGGACGCGGCGGCTTCGGAGCCGTTCCAGGCGAGGGTGTTCCGGTCGATCCAGACCGCCTTGGAGGTGGTCAGGTCGAGGGCGGCGGCACTGCCCGCGGGCTGCGGGAGCAGGTACTTCTCCTGGCCGCTCACCAGCCACACCTCGTGGCCGTTCGCCTTGAGGTCGAGCGACTGGTCGGTGGGCAGGTCCTTCTCGTCGCCCTTGTGGAGGATGTAGCTGAGACTGGTGGCACCCTCGGTGAGCGGCACCTCGAAGACAGCGCCATAGGAGTCAGTCTTCACCGGCTTCAGGGGGTTCGACCAGTCGGTGGGGTTCGCGGCGCCGGTCCACACGTGCAGACCCCAGCCGTCGTAGGCGCCGTCGGCCCGGTGGTAGTGCAGGACGGCCTTGGACGTGTCGGGCGCCGGGTAGTCGGGCCGTTCGGTGGTGACGGTGTCCTTGCCCTGCTCGATCCAGGTCTCGCCGGTCTTGGTGACGTCGATCGAGCGGTCGGTGGAGACGTCCTTGGTGCCGTCCTTGTCGATGACGAGGAAGCCGACGTTCGAGGCGCCGGGCTTGAGCTTGACCCAGGCGAAGGCGCCGTAGGCGTCCCGGCCGGTGAAGGGATGGCTCGCGGGCCACTCGGTGGCCTCGCCCTCGGCGAGGTCGCCCCAGGCGTACAGGCCCCAGTCGGCGTAGTCGCCGTCGGTGCGCTTGTAGTGGACGATCGCGTAGTCGCGGGAGGAGGCGGTGGGCGGCTCGGGGGCGGGCGGGGTGCCGGTGACGGAGGCGGCCAGGGCGCTCGCGGTGCGGCCGGCCGAGTCGACCACGACGGCCTTGTAGCGCAGGGCCGTGCCGGGGGCGACGTTCTTCCCGATGGTGTGGGTGACCTTGTACGGGGCGTGGTCGGCGGAGCCGAGGACCTGCCACGTGCCGCTGCCGGTCTGCGCGGCGAAGACGACCCGGTTGAGCTGCCCGCCCGCCACGTCGGCGCTGAGTTCGACCGTGCCGGTGGCTCCGGCCTCCGGCGCCTTCAGGGTGAGGGTCGGTGCGGTGGCGGGCTCGGTGAGCTTTCCGGATGCCTTGAGGACGATGGCCGAACCGGCCGGGACGGTGACTGTGAGCTTCTTGTCGCCGTCGCTCGTCCGGGCTGCGTCGGTGCCGTACAGGCCTTCGAAGGTCATGCGGGCCGAGCCCGTCGGGAAGGTCGCGGTCTTCTTCTCTCCCGCGTTGTTGAAGGCGACGACGTACTCGGTGCCGGTCTTGGCGTCGGTGCGGGAGAAGGCGTAGACGCCGGGGCCGTCGGCCGCGTACCGCTCCTGCTGGACGCCGTCGGTGAGGGCCGGGTGGGCCTTGCGGAGCCCCGCGAGGGTGCTGATCTGCCGGTAGAGGGGCGCCTTGGTGTCGTAGGCGTCCTCGGCGTGGGTGCGGCCGGTGCCGATGCGGTCGTCGTCGAGGTAGTCGGCGGTGCGTGAGGCGAACATCGTCTGCCGGGCGTCCTTGTCGCCGCCCGGGCCGGTGAAGCCCTGTTCGTCGCCGTAGTAGACGACGGGGTTGCCGCGGCTGAGGAACATCAGCTCGTTGGCGAGCTCGTCCTTGGCGAGGATCTCGGCGTCGGTGGCCTTGGGGTTGTCCTGCTTGAGGAACGACCCGATGCGGCCCATGTCGTGGTTGCCGAGGAAGGTGACCTGCTCGTAGGCGTTGGCCTTGGCGGTCGTGTACTTGTAGTCGTCGCCGAAGACCCTCGCGAGCGTGCGGGCGCTGCCGCCCTGGGAGGCGTACTGGCGGGCCGCCTCCTGGAAGGGGAAGTCGAGGGTGGCGTCGAGCCGGCCCTGGGTGACGTACGGGGCGGTGATGTCGGTGTCGGCCGAGTAGACCTCGCCGAACATGAAGAAGTCGTCCCGGCCCTGCCGCGCGGCGTAGGCGTCGAGGGCGGTGGCCCACTGCGTCCAGAACTCCATGTTCACGTGCTTCACGGTGTCGATCCGGAAGCCGTCGACGTCGAAGTCCCGCACCCAGCGCTGGTAGATCCGCTCCATGCCCCGCACGACCTCGGGCCGCTCGGTCCACAGGTCGTCGAGCCCGGAGAAGTCGCCGTGGGTGGAGCTCTCACCGGCGAAGGTGGAGTCGCCGCGGTTGTGGTACATCGTCGGGTCGTTGAGCCACGACGGCACCTTGTTCTTCCCGGTGACCACCGGGGTGCGCGGGAAGGAGTCCCGGTCGACCGCGGGGAAGCGGCGCCGCCCGTCGGCGTAGTCGGCGTCGTCGAAGGGCACGCCGTCCTTCGTCAGGTACGGGAAGGCGCCCTTGGAGAGGTAGTCGTAGGACTTCTCCTCGTAGTCGACGACATCGGCGGTGTGGTTGGTGATGACGTCGAAGAAGACCTTCATGCCCTTGGCGTGGGCCTTGTCGATGAGGTTCTCGAGGTCCTCGTTGGTGCCGAAGTGCGGGTCGACCTGGGTGAAGTCGGTGATCCAGTAGCCGTGGTAGCCGGCGGAGGCGTTGGCCCCGGTGCCCTGCACGGGCCGGTTCTTGAAGAGGGGGGCCATCCACAGGGCGGTGGTGCCCAGGCCCTTGATGTAGTCGAGCTTCTTGGTCAGGCCCTTGAGGTCGCCGCCCTGGTAGAAGCCCTTGTCGGTGGGGTCGTAGCCGGTGGCGAGGCGCGAGCCGGTCAGGCCGCCCTTGTCGTTGCGCGGGTCGCCGTTGGCGAAACGATCCGGCAGGACGAAGTAGAACTGTTCGCGGGTGGCGTCGTGCCGGGCGGGCTGGGCCGCCAGCCTGGCGTCGGAGGGGGGCGGAGGCGGTGTGCCGGCCCGCGCCGCGAGGGGCTGGACGAGCGCTGCGGCCAGCGCGGTCACGGTGACCGCAGCGACCCGTCCGGCATGGGTGGTTCGGCGCCTCGACGGCGTCGGCCATCTCGGTATCACAGATGGGCTCCTTGCGATTACGGCTCTTCGGGTCCGACCCCGCGCGACCGTATCGCCGCCGCAACACTTACAGCAAGAGGCTTGAAACCATCGGAAAAAACTTTCAGTCGGCCGCTCAGCAGCTCGACTTGCCCGCGTAGACCGCCAGGGCCGTGTTCGCGCCCAGGGTGGCCGTGAGCTGCCCGCCGGAGTTCACCGTCAGGGTCCTGTTGTTCTGCACATCGCAGTACGTCCCCGCAGGCAACGACGTCTGATACGTACGGCTCAGCGAGCCCGACTCGTGGTTGATGGCCACGAAGCCCTTGTTCCCACGGCCGAAGGCGATGGCGTCGCCGCCGTTGTCCCACCAGTCCGTGACGGCCTGGTCCCGGGTGGCGTTGCGGAAGGCCACCATGGACTTGATCTCGGGCCAGTTGTGCTGGCACTTCCAGCCGTCCTGCCAGCAGGCGTTCACCGCACCGCCGTTGGGCGGACCCGCATCCGTGTCGGAGAACTCGTATCCGGAGTTGACGTCGGGGGCGCCGTAGGGCCAGGCCAGCATGAAGACGTTGGCCAGGGTGTAGTTCGCCCCGTCCTTGTAACTGAGGGTCGAGCCGTTGCGCTCGGTGTCGTGGTTGTCGACGAAGACACCGGAGACGCCGCTGTTCATGTAGCCCCAGCCCTCGCCGTAGTTCTTCAGGTAGGCGAGGTTCTCGTTGTTGAAGACCCTCTTGAGGTCGTAGGCGTAGCGGAACTCCTGGACGTCGCCGTTACTCGTGTACTCGGTGGGCTGGACGGCCTCACCGGCGCCGTATATGACCTCCTGCTTCCAGTACACCGAGGGGTTCGACAGCCGCGACTTGACGTTCGCCAGGTCGGCCGCGTCGATGTGCTTGGCCGCGTCGACGCGGAAGCCGTCGACGCCGAGGGAGAGCAGGTCGTTCAGGTACCCGGCGATCGCGCCGCGGACATGGCTCTCGCCCGTGTCGAGGTCGGCGAGACCGACCAGTTCGCAGTGCTGGACGTTCCAGCGGTCCCGGTAGTCGCCGATCCGGCTGGTGCAGTCGTCGAAGTCGAACGACGAGTACAGGCCGGGGTAGGTGTACTTGCTGTACGACGAGCCGCCGGTGCCGGTGCCGCTGCCCGCCGACATGTGGTTGACGACGGCGTCCACGACGACCTTCACACCGGCCGCGTGGCAGGTGTTCACCATGTTCCGGAACGCCGCGCGGTCGCCGAGCCGGCCGGCGATCTTGTAGCTGACCGGCTGGTACGAGGTCCACCACTGCGGGCCCTGTATGTGCTCGGCGGGTGGGGAGACCTGGACGGAGCCGTAACCGGCGGGCCCGAGGGTGGTGGTGCACTCGCGGGCGACCGAGGCGAAGTTCCACTCGAAGAGGACGGCGGTGACGTCCTTGGTGCCAGGTGGGGAGGCCTGCGCATCAGTCGGGTGCATGACAACCGAAGCGGCTGCGAGCGCGACGGCGGAGGCGAGGTATCTGCGTGCCATGTGGGGCTTCCTTCTTCGTTGAAGGTTCTTGCAGCAAGGTTCAGAAACCTTGCGGTGACGCAGATAGTAGAGGCCCGCCGCCCGAAAGGGCAGCGGGCCGTACGGAATTCAAAGGAAAATCAGGCGCGGGCCTCGGCGGTCGCGGTGGTCGCCGTGGTCCACCACACCGTCGTGTCGGCCGGCACCTTCGCCTCGTCGTCGACCTGCACGATCTCGCCACTCGCGACCAGGACCCGGCCGTACGCCGGCATCGCCACCGACTCGCCCGTGGTGTTGGCGACGCACACGAACTCCCCGCGGCGGAAGGCCAGCACGCCCTCGGGTGCCCGCAGCCATTCCACGGACGTACCGGCGCCGAGGTCGGGCCGCTCGCGGCGCACGGCGAGCGCGGCCCGGTACAGCTCCAGGGTCGAACCGGGCTCGCCGGTCTGCGCCTCGACGCTCAGCTCGCCCCAGCCCTCCGGCTGCGGCAGCCAGCTGCCGCCGTCACCGAAGCCGTACGACGAACCCGTCCGGGTCCACGGGATCGGCACCCGGCAGCCGTCGCGGAAGCCGTCCTGGCCCGCGCCCCGGAAGTACGCCGGGTCCTGCCGCACCTCGTCCGGCAGGTCGACGACGTCCGGAAGGCCGAGCTCCTCGCCCTGGTAGACGTACGCCGAGCCGGGCAGCGCCAGCATGAGCAGGCTCGCGGCCCTGGCCCTGCGCAGCCCCAGGGCCCGGTCGCCGGCCAGGCGGATCTGGGTGCCCAGACCGGGCGGGTTGGCGAAGCGGGTGGCGTGCCGGGTCACGTCGTGGTTGGACAGCACCCAGGTGGCGGGGGCGCCGACCGGGCGCATGGCCTCCAGGGTGCGGTCGATGACCTCGCGCATCTCCTCGGCGTCCCAGTGGGTGCTGAGGTACTGGAAATTGAAGGCCTGGTGCAGCTCGTCGGGACGGACGTAGTTCGCGGTGCGCTCGATGGTCGGGGTCCAGGCCTCGGCGACGAAGATGCGTTCGCCCGCATACTCGTCGAGGATCAGCCGCCACTGCCGGTAGATCTCGTGCACGCCGTCCTGGTCGAAGAACGGCATGACATCGTTGCCCAGCAGTTTCACCTGGTCGTGGGATCCAAGGTCGGGCAATCCTTCCGCCTTCACCAGGCCGTGGGCCACGTCGACCCGGAAGCCGTCGACGCCCATGTCCAGCCAGAAGCGCAGGATGGAGCGGAACTCGTCGCCGACCGCCGGGTGCTCCCAGTTGAAGTCGGGCTGCTCCGGGGCGAAGAGGTGCAGGTACCACTCGCCGGGCGTGCCGTCGGGTTCGGTGACCCGGGTCCAGGCCGGGCCGCCGAAGATCGACTCCCAGTCGTTGGGCGGCAGTTCGCCGTTGTCGCCCTTGCCGGGACGGAAGTGGTAGCGGTCCCGCAGGGAGGAGCCCGGCCCCTCGGCGACGGCCCGCTTGAACCACTCGTGCTGGTCGGAGGAGTGGTTCGGGACGAGGTCGACGATGATCCTCAGGCCCAGCCGGTGGGCGTCGCGGATCAGCGCGTCGGCGTCCAGCAGGTTCCCGAACATGGGGTCGACGGCACGGTAGTCGGCCACGTCGTAGCCGGCGTCGGCCTGCGGCGAGGCGTAGAAGGGGCTGAGCCACACGGCGTCCACGCCGAGGTCGCGCAGGTACGGCAGACGGGTGCGGACACCCTCCAGGTCGCCCATGCCGTCACCGTTGCTGTCGGCGAAGCTGCGCGGGTACACCTGGTAGATCACCGCGTCCCGCCACCAGTCGCGGCGCTTGGCCACGGCGACGGCGGACGCGGGGGTGGGGGCAGGTGCGGCTGAGTGCTGGCTCATGTCGTCCTTGATGCGTAACAGGAGGTCGGTCATGGAAGCGTGGGTGGGGAGATGAGGGCGGCCGCGGTACAGCGGGGTCGGATGGGCACCGCAGCCGCCCACCCCGCGCCCCGTCAGGGGCGCGGGACTCTATCGATCTGCGGCTCCGCCGCGTGGCGCGACCAGCCACGACGAACCCGCGGCCGATCACTCGCGACGGTCACCCCTTCGTGCCGCCGGCCGTCAGTCCGGTCACCAGGTTCTTCTGCACCAGGTAGAAGAACAGGGCAGCCGGTATCGCGATCAGCACGGCCGTCGCAGCCATCAGGTTGCGCTGCGCGTCGTGCTCGCTCACGAACGTCTGCAGACCGACGGCGAAGGTGTAGTTGTCGTCGCTCAGCATGAACGTCGAGGCGAACGCGACCTCACCGAAGGCCGTGAGGAAGCTGTAGAACGCCGCGACCGCGAGGCCCGGCTTGGCGAGCGGCAGGATGAGCCGCGCGAACGTGCCGAAGGGGGTCAGCCCGTCGACGCGCCCCGCCTCGTCGATCTCGAACGGGATGGTGTCGAAATAGCCCTTCATCAGCCAGGCGCAGTACGGCACGATCGTGGTGCAGTTGACAAGGATGAGACCAAGGTAGCTGTCGATGAGCTGCAGATCCGAGAGGATCTGGTACATCGGCACGATCAGTACCGCGATGGGGAACATCTGGGTGACCAGCAGCACCCACATCAGCTTCCGGTAGCCGGGGAACCGCATGCGGGAGACCGCGTAGCCGGTGGACGCGGCGACGACGACGCCGATCAGCGTCGTGCCCAGCACCACGACCAGCGTGCTCTTCAGCCAGTCGAAGAAGCCGGTGTCCTGCAGGACGAACGCGTAGTTGTCGAACGTCATCTTGCCCCAGATGCGCCCGGGGTGGAGGTAGTCGTCCTTGTCCGGGCCGAGGGACAGGAAGAGCAGCCAGGCGATCGGGAAGAGCGCGGCCAGGCTGGCGGCGATCAGCACGGCGTGCGAGGCGAGGGAGGCTCCGAGACCGCGCTCGCCTCGACCGCGGACCTTGCCGGGTGCGTTCGCGGGGCGCCGCTCGCCGGCCGGGGCCGGGCTCTCGACGGTGGTCGTACTCATGGGGAACTCCTGCCTCAGATCGCGAGCTGCTGCTCGTTGCGGTTCAGCCAGCGGCGGTAGAAGGAGGTGAAGACGATCAGGATGGACAGGAGCAGGATTCCGTAGGCGGCGGACTGGGCGTAGTCGCGCGGCTGCTGCCCGAAGCCCAGGTAGTAGGACCAGGTGACGAGGATCTGCGCGTCCGGGGCGGTGTTGCCGAACAGCAGGAAGATGATGGCGAACTGGTTGAACGTCCAGATCACGCCGAGCAGGACGACCGTCGTGCTGACGGACCTCAGACCGGGCAGCGTGACGTAGCGGAACCGCTGCCAGGCGTTGGCGCCGTCCATCTCGGAGGCCTCGTACAGGCTCGCGTCGATCGACTGCAGGCCGCCGAGCAGCGAGACCATCATGAACGGCACACCGCACCAGGTGTTGACCATGATCGCGGCGAACCGCTGCCAGAAGGTGTCCTCCAGCCACAGCGGCGTCGGCAGGTGCAGGAACTCCAGGCCGGAGTTGATGATGCCGCCGTCGGCGAGCATGAACCGCCAGCCGAACACGGTGACGAAGGTCGGCACCGCCCAGGGCAGGACGAGGATCATCCGGTAGAGGGTGCGGCCGCGCAGCTTCTGGTTGAGCAGCAGGGCGAGGCCGAGACCGATGCCGTAGTGCAGGGCGACGCAGGCCGCCGTCCAGAAGACCGTCCACAGGAAGTGCGACCAGAACCGGTCGTACGCCGTCGGGCCCCACAGGATGTCGGCGTAGTTGTCCAGGCCGATGAACTTGTACGTGGCGTCGATGTGGTTGACGCCGATCGTGCGGGCGGTGTTGAGGCTGGTGGCGTCGGTGAGGGTGAGGTACAGGCCGTACACCAGCGGGTACACCACGAGGACGCCCAGGACGACCGCCACGGGGGCGATCATCGCGTAGGCGTACCAGTGCTTGTGGAAGCCGTTCTTCAGCCGCTGGGCCGGGCCGGGTCGCGGTTCCCGCTCACCGCGCCGCTTGCCGGTCGCTCGGTCGATGGCGACTGTCATGGTTCGACACCTTCTGGAGGTTCAAGGAGGTCAAGGAGACTGCCGGGCGGCAGGCGCGGGCCGGTGGCCGCGGGTTCCCCTCCCCCGTGGCAGGGGGACCCGCGGCCACCCGGCGGTCACTTGGAGAAGTCCGGCACCAGCTTGGCGATGGCCGTCTCGGCGTTGCCGAGGCCCTTGTCCAGGGACACCTTGCCGCCCGCGATCTTGAGCAGCTCGTCGTCGAGCGGGCCCCACAGGGAGCTGTACTCCGGCAGCGCCGGGCGCGGCTGGGCGGCGGAGAGCACGCTCTGGTAGCCGGCGATGCCCGGGTCGGCCTTGACCTTCGCGGTGTAGGCGTCCTCGCGCGTGGGGAGCGTGTTGTTCTTCAGCGCGATGGTCTCCTGGGCCTTGGCCGAGGTCATGAACTTCACGAACTTCAGCGAGGCCTCCTGGTGGGCCTTGTCGGAGCCCGCGTACACGGAGAGGTTGTGGCCGCCGGTCGGGGCGCCCGCCTTGCCGGTGGAGCCGGCCGGGACGGTGGCGATGCCGAGGTTGTTCTTGACCTTGAAGGCCGAGCCCTTGTAGAAGTTCGTGATCTCCCACGGGCCCTGGACGATCGCGGCGACCTTGCCGCTGACGAACGCCTCCTGGATGTGGGCGTAGGCGTCGGCGGTGGTGTCGGCCTTGTGCAGGCCCTTGCCCTTGAACAGGCCCTGCCAGGTGCCGTAGGCCTTCTTGGCCTCGGGCGAGGTGACGGTGATCTTCTTGGCGTCGGCGTCGACGGTGTCGGTGCCCTCGCCGTAGAGGAAGGACTGGGCGTAGTAGGCCTGGGTGGAGCCCCAGTAGCCGTCGACGCCGGTCTTGCTCTTGATCGTGGCGGCGGCCTTCTTCAGCTCGTCCCAGGTCTTGGGCGCCTCGACGCCGGCCTTCTCGAACAGGGCCTTGTTGTAGACCAGGGCGAGGGTGTCCGTGGTGAAGGGGACGCCGTAGGTCTTGCCCTCGTACGTGGCCTGCTCGATCAGGCTGGGCTGGAACTTGTCCTGCTCGGCGAGGGCCTCGGTGCCGTCCAGCGGCGCGAAGAAGCCCTTCTTGGCGAAGGCGGGGGTCCAGCCGACCTCGGAGCGCAGCACGTCGGGGGCGCCCTTGGAACCGGCGGCGGTGTCGAACTTGTTCTGCGCCTGGTCGAAGGGGACGTTGACGTACTTGACCTTGATGTCCTTGTTGGCGGCCTCGAACTCCTTGACCAGGGCCTGGTACGTCGGCGCCTCGTTGGTGGCGTTGGAGGTGTCCCACCAGGTGATGGTGACCGGGCCGCCGGCCTCGTCGCCGCTGTCGCTTCCGCCGCAGGCCGTCGCCGCCAGGGCGAGGGACGCCACCAGCGCGGTGGCCGCTATGCCACGCCGCATGAGTTCTCCTTGAGGGTGAAGCCCGTTCGTGCTGCCGACTGCGCCGTTGGCGGCCGGGCGTCGGTGAGATTAGCCGCGCTGCAACGACTTGCGAAAGACCTTGCAGCAAAAAGTTGCAAGGGGTGCGGATGGTTATCCCGCCGTGACCTCGCCTCGACCGCCCCGAAGTCTTCATTCCGCCTGCCCGGCGGGCGATGGGGCGGCTGTGCAAGACTCTGCAAGCACTTGCCATCCGTGCCCGCCGGGGGGAATCATCCGTTGCGGATCGGACGGATCGGACGCCGACCAGGAATCTCGAGGGACCGCGATGACCAAGCCACCCGCAGCGGGCCGTGCGACGGCGCGCACCAGGCGTCCCGTCGGTGTGCAAGGGGAACACCGGCCGCTACAGTCCGGTGCTGTGACCACACGGCTCGCCGACATCGCGTTGCAGGCGGGGGTGAGCGAAGCGACCGTCAGCCGCGTCCTCAACGGGAAGCCGGGCGTCGCCGACACCACCCGCCAGTCCGTGCTGGCCGCTCTCGACGTGCTGGGCTACGAACGCCCGGTGCGGCTGCGCCAGCGCAGCGAGGGGCTGGTCGGGCTGATCACCCCGGAGCTGGAGAACCCGATCTTCCCGGCCCTGGCGCAGGTCATCGGCCAGGCGCTGACGCGGCAGGGCTACACGCCGGTGCTGGCCACCCAGACCCCGGGCGGCTCGACCGAGGACGAGCTGACCGAGATGCTCGTGGACCGCGGCGTCGCCGGCATCATCTACGTCTCCGGACTGCACGCCGACACCACCGCCGACATGCAGCGCTACGACCGGCTGCGCGCCCAGGGCGTGCCCTACGTACTGGTCGACGGCTTCTCGCCGAAGGTGCAGGCGCCGTTCATCTCCCCCGACGACCGGGCGGCGATGAGCCTCGCGGTCACGCACCTGGTGTCCCTGGGGCACACCCGGATCGGACTGGCCCTCGGGCCCAAGCGGTTCGTACCGGTGCAGCGCAAGATCGAGGGGTTCGTGCGCACGATGCAGGACCAGTTGGGTCTGCGCGCCGAGACGGTCGAGTCGGAGCTCGTGCAGCACTCCCTGTACACCCTCGAGGGTGGTCAGGCGGCGGCCACGGCGTTGATCGACCGGAACTGCACGGCCGTGGTGTGCGCCAGCGACATGATGGCGCTGGGTGCGATCCGGGCGGCCCGGCAGCTCGGCCTGGACGTGCCGAAGGACGTCTCCGTGGTGGGCTTCGACGACTCCCCGCTGATCGCCTTCACCGACCCGCCCCTCACCACGATCCGCAAGCCGGTCCCGGCCATGGGGCAGGCGGCCGTGCGCACGCTGCTGGAGGAGATCGGCGGGACGCCCGCGCCGCACAGCGAGTTCGTGTTCATGCCGGAACTGGTGGTGCGCGGTTCGACCGCTTCCGCCCCCGGCGAACGCGTCCGTCCCTGAGGGGTCCCTCCACTGCGCCCGCCCGGGTCGCGCGGCCGGATTCCGCGTAGGACATGCGGCCCGGGTGGGGCCGCGGGATGATCGGTGGAGAAGTCCTCTTCTGGCACACTTTGCGCCTATGGGTGAAACGACCGTAACGAAACCGGAGGGCCTGGAAGCGGCCCTCCCGGACCCCGTTGCGGCCGATCCGGGGCGCGGCCCGCTGCGCCGGCTGCGCACCCCGCGCCGGCCACGGTTCTGGTTCGAGATCCTGCTGATCGCGGTGAGTTACTGGACGTACTCACTCGTCCGCAACGCCGTGCCCGAGCAGAAGGCGGAGGCGCTGTACAACGCCGACTGGATCTGGCGGGTCGAGCACCATCTGGGCATCGCCGTCGAGGAGTCGGTCAACCAGGCGGTGAACTCGGTGCATTGGCTCATCGTCGGGATGAACTACTACTACGCGACGCTGCACTTCATCGTCACGCTGGGTGTGCTGGTGTGGCTGTACCGTCGCCACCCCGGACGGTACGCGGCGACCCGTCTGGTGCTGTTCGCGACCACGGCCGTGGCCCTGGTCGGCTACTACCTGTATCCACTGGCGCCCCCGCGGCTGATGAACGGCGGCGACTTCATCGACACGGTCATGGTCCACCAGACCTGGGGTTCGATGGCGTCGGGCGATCTGAAGCACATGTCCAACCAGTACGCCGCGATGCCGTCGATGCACATCGGCTGGTCCGTGTGGTGCGGCCTGACGATCTTCGCCCTGGCGTCGGTCCCCTGGGTGCGGGTGCTGGGCCTGATGTACCCGGCGCTGACGCTGGTGGTCATCGTCGCGACGGCCAACCACTTCTGGCTGGACGCGGTCGGCGGCCTGCTGTGCCTGGCCTTCGGGTTCACGGTCGCGCGGCTCTGGTACGGCAGGCTGCCGTACGCGCTTCCGAGGGTGGCGCACGAGCGCAGGCGCGGTGAGTCCCGGTTCTCGGCCGCAATCCGGCACCCGGGCGCTCGGAGTGGGCGTCCCTAGGCCGGCACCACCTAGTGCCGTGGCAGGCGACGTTCGCCCCGTCGCGACGCCCGGCACGCACTCTCGCCGCACCGGCCGAAAGCCCAAGTACATCCAGTACGAGGGCTCCCGGCCGGCACGCCGAGAGCACGCACCGGACGCCGCTCCCTACCGGGCGAACGTTGCCTGCCGCGGCACTAGCGCTCGGCGGTGCCGTAGAACAGTTCCTCCACGACACCGCGCGCCCGGCGTGCCGTGCGGCGGTAGGCGTCCAGCATGTCGCCCGCGTGGCCCGGGCCGTAGCCGAGGTACCTGCCCACGGCGGCCAGTTCCCGGGGTTCGGTCGGGAACGTGTCGCCGGCCCGGCCGCGGACCAGCATCACCGCGTTGCGGACCCGGGTCGCGAGGACCCAGGCCTCGTCCAGGGTCGCCGCGTCCTCGTCCGTGATGAGCCCGGCGGAGCGGGCGGCGGCCAGGGCCTCGCGGGTGCGGGTGGTGCGCAGACCCGGCTCCGTCGAGCCGTGCCGCAGCTGCATGAGCTGCACGGTCCACTCCACGTCGGACAGGCCGCCCGGCCCGAGCTTGGCGTGCAGCTTGGGGTCGGCGCCGCGCGGCAGGCGCTCGGACTCCATGCGGGCCTTCAGCCGGCGGATCTCGCGCACGGCCTCGTCGGAGAGTCCGTCCGCCGGGTAGCGCAGCGGGTCGATCAGCTCGATGAAGCGGCGGCCCAGCTCCTCGTCGCCGGCGACGGGCTCGGCCCGCAGCAGCGCGTGCGACTCCCAGGTCAGGGCCCACCGGCGGTAGTACGCCTCGTACGAGGTGAGGGTGCGGACCAGCGGGCCGGACTTGCCCTCCGGGCGCAGGTCGGCGTCGATGAGCAGGGGCGGGTCGGCACTGGGGAGCTGCAGCAGGCGGCGCATCTCGGAGACGACCTTGTTCGCCGCCCGGGAGGCCTCCCGCTCGTCGACGCCCTCGCGCGGTTCGTGCACGAACAGCACGTCCGCGTCGGAGCCGTAGCCCAGCTCATGGCCGCCGAACCGGCCCATGCCGATGATCGCGAAGCGGGTGGGCAGCTCGTCGCCCCAGCCGTCGCGCACGACCGCGCGGAGCGTGCCGGCCAGGGTCGCGGCGGTCAGGTCCGACACCGCGGCGCCGACCCGGTCCACCAGGGCACCCTGGTCGGCCTCGGCGGGCTGCTCCTCGGTGCCGTAGGAGCCGACGATGTCGGCGGCGGCCGTGCGGAACAGCTCGCGGCGGCGCACTCCGCGGGCCGCCGTGACGGCCTGTTCGGCGCCGTCGGCCCGGCGCACGGCGGCGAGTATCTCCTGCTCCAGATGGGCGCGTGAGCGGGGTTCCAGGCCGCCGCCGTCCCCGTCGCCGAGCAGGGCGACCGCCTCCGGGGCGCGCATCAGCAGGTCGGGTGCGAGCCGGCCGGCGGACAGCACCCGGGCGAGGTTCTGCGCGGCGGCGCCCTCGTCCCGCAGCAGCCGCAGGTACCAGGGGGTCTTGCCGAGCGCGTCGGAGACCTTGCGGAAACCCAGCAGGCCCGCGTCCGGGTCGGCGGAGTCTGCGAACCAGCCGAGCAGCACGGGAAGCAGGGTGCGCTGGATGGCGGCCTTGCGGGTGACGCCGGAGGCCAGCGCCTCCAGGTGGCGCAGGGCGGAGGCGGGATCGGCGTAGCCGAGGGCGACCATGCGTTCCCGGGCCGCCTCGGTGCTCAGCCGGGCCTCGCCGGTCGCGAGCTGGGCGACCGCGTCGAGCAGCGGCCGGTAGAAGAGCTTCTCGTGCAGGCGGCGTACGACACCCGCGTGCCGCCGCCACTCGCGGTGCAGGTCGGCGACCGGGTCCGCGCGCAGGCCCAGGGAGCGGCCGATGCGGCGCAGCTCGGCCTCGTCCTCGGGGACGAGGTGGGTGCGGCGCATCCGGAACAGCTGGATGCGGTGCTCCATGGAGCGCAGGAAGCGGTAGGCCTCGTCGAGCTGGGCCGCGTCGGACCGGCCGACGTAGCCGCCGGCCGCGAGGGCCTCCAGCGCGTCCAGGGTCGTCCCGCTGCGCAGGGAGGTGTCGGCCCGGCCGTGCACCAGCTGGAGCAGCTGGACGGCGAACTCGACGTCCCTGAGGCCACCCGGGCCCAGTTTGAGCTGGCGGTCGACCTCGCCCGCGGGGATGTTCTCCACGACCCGGCGGCGCATCTTCTGCACGTCGGGCACGAAGTTCTCGCGCTCGGCGGCCTTCCACACCAGGGGCTGGACGGCGGCGACGTACTCCGCGCCGAGGTCGAGGTCGCCGGCCACCGGGCGGGCCTTGAGCAGCGCCTGGAACTCCCAGGTCTTGGCCCAGCGCTGGTAGTAGGCGAGGTGGCTGGAGAGGGTCCGCACGAGGGGGCCGTTGCGGCCCTCGGGGCGGAGATTGGCGTCGACGGGCCAGATGGAGCCCTCGACGGTGGTCTCGGAGCAGATCCGCATCATGTGCGAGGCGAGCCGGGTCGCGGCGCGTACGGCCTTGGTCTCGTCGGCTCCTTCGGTGGCCTCCCCGACGAAGATGACGTCCACGTCGGAGACGTAGTTCAGTTCGTGGCCGCCGCACTTGCCCATGGCGATCACCGCGAGGCGGCACAGCGCCGCGTCCTCGGGCGCGGCCGCCTCGGCGATCCCGAGGGCGGCACGCAGCGTGGCGGTGGCGAGGTCGGCCAGCTCGGCGGCGGACTCGGCGACGCCGGTGGTGCCGCAGACGTCCCGGGCGGCGATGGACAGCAGGCAGCGCCGGTAGGCGACGCGCAGGGAGACCGGGTCGGTGGCCTCCGCGAGGCCGGCCTCGAATTCCTCCACCCCGGGGTGCAGGTCGTACGCCTCGTACATGACGAGCGCCTGCCAGTCGTCCGGGTGCCGGGCGAGGTGGTCGGCGAGGGCGGTGGACGCGCCGAGGACGCCGAGGAGGCGGTCGCGCAGCGGCTTGGAGGAGATCAGCGTGTCGAGCAGTTCCCGGCGGGCGCCGGGGCCGCGCTGGGCCTCCAGCAGCCGGACGAGTCCGAGCAGCGCGAGATCGGGGTCGGCGGTGGCGCCCAGCGCCTCCAGCAGGACCGGATCGTCGCGCAGGGGCGCGAGCTCGGGGCTGTCCAGGAGCCGCTCGGCGGCGGACGCGTCGGTGAAGCCGTGCCGCAGCAGCCGTGTGAAGGTGCTGCTCCTGCGCCCCGGCACCGCCGTCATCCGGGCCTCCCTCGCACTGTTCCTGGGACATGGGTCGGATCAAGGTCGTACGGCTTTGAGCCTAACCGCACGGGCCGGGGGAAGCGCCGGGGAGTTCGGCGGGCGGACGGGGACGTGCGGGCAGCCGGGTCGATGTCCCGCACCTGCGCACGGGCCGGGACGCCACACGCCTGCCCGCCGGGGCACGCGGCTACGCGGACTGGCCGCGTGGGGGACGCCCGGTACGGCCGTTGGCGGCGTTCCGGGGGACGGGAGGGCCATTTCCGCCACGGCGCGGGTCCGGTGGCCGTCCACTCGGTGGCGCCGCCCGGCGTTTTCGGCTTCGGTGAGGGAGAGCCGTTCAGCCGGTTTCAGCCCGATCCGGTGAGCGGTTCTCATGAGGCCGGACGAAGGAGTCACGCCGTGGACATCACCCTCGAAGTCATCCCGCTGCCCGTGTCCGACATCGACCGCGCCCGGGACTTCTACCGGGACAAGGTCGGCTTCCACGTGGACATCGACCAGGAGGTCATGCCCGGGATGCGGATCGTCCAGCTGACCCCTCCGGGTTCCGGCTGTTCGATCGCCCTGGGCGAGTCGATCTGGGAGATGACGCCCGGCCCCACCCCGGCTCCGGGCTCCTACCAGGGCCTGCAGCTGTGCGTCGCCGACATCAAGGCGGCCCACGCGGAGCTGGTCGGCCGAGGGCTCGACGTCTCGGAGCCGGTCCAGTACTCCCCGGACGACGGCGCCACGTTCATGCACTTCCGGGACCCGGACGGCAACGGCTGGGCGGTGCAGGAGTACCGGCGCAGGGCCACGGAGCCGCTGCACCAACTGCTGGCGGACCTGAAGCGGCAGCAGGCCTGAGGCCCCCGCGCAACCCGGTCAGGAATCGAGAAGCACCTCTCGCGGGGCGCGATTAGCGTCGTTGCCATGACCTCCATCGCATCCGTCACCCTCGAGGTGGACGACCCCGCCGCCGCCGACCGCTTCTACTCCGCCGCCTTCGGACTGGGCGGGCGGCTGCGCCTGCGGGCGTCGGAGGCACCGACCTCCGGCTTCCGCGGGTTCACGCTGTCGCTCGTGGTCTCCCAGCCGGCCGATGTGGACGCGCTCTTCGAAGCGGCCGTGCGGGCCGGGGCGACGCCGCTGAAGCCCGCCGCCAAGTCGCTGTGGGGCTACGGGGGCGTCGTACAGGCCCCGGACGGCACGATCTGGCAGCTCGCGTCGTCGTCGAAGAAGAACACCGGCCCGGCGACGGGGCGGGTCGACGAGGTGGTGCTGCTGCTCGGTGTCGAGGACGTGAGGGCCACCAAGCAGTTCTACGTCGACCACGGCCTGGCCGTGGGCAAGAGCTTCGGCTCCAAGTACGTGGAGTTCGCGGCCGGGGGCCCCGTCAAGCTGGCCCTGTACAAGCGCCGCGGCCTCGCCAAGGTCGCCGGCGTCTCCCCCGACGGCACCGGCTCCCACCGCCTCACCATCACCGGCGACACCGAGCCGTTCACCGACCCGGACGGGTTCGCCTGGACCACGGCTTCGGAGAGCGCGGCGGTGTGAGCGGGACCGGGGGTCATCCGGCTGGGCCGGCGAACCTGGCAGGTGAACAGGGCCGGGGAAAGCCGTGGACGGCCCGCACGGGGGCGCCGGCCCGGGGCGCCGGAGGTCCCAGCACGGCCCAGGGCCAGTGAGACGCCATGGGGCCGACGGTCCGCGACCGTCGGCCCCATCCGCTGAATCAGCGGGAGACCCGCTCCAGCCTGCCCTTACAACGCCGGCAGGTTCTTCCGAAGCTCGAACGCCGTGACCTCCGAGCGGTACTCCTCCCACTCCTGCCGCTTGTTGCGCAGGAAGAAGTCGAAGACGTGCTCGCCGAGGGTCTCGGCGACGAGGTCGCTGCGTTCCATCAGGGTCAGGGCCTCGCCGAGGTTCTGCGGGAGCGGCTCGATGCCCATGGCGCGGCGCTCGGCGTCGGAGAGGGCCCAGACGTCGTCCTCGGCGCCCGGCGGGAGTTCGTAGCCCTCCTCGATGCCCTTGAGGCCGGCGGCCAGCAGCAGGGCGTAGGCGAGGTAGGGGTTGGCGCCGGAGTCGAGGGAGCGGACCTCGACCCGGGCCGAGCCCGTCTTGCCGGGCTTGTACATGGGGACGCGGACCAGCGCCGAGCGGTTGTTGTGGCCCCAGCAGATGTACGAGGGGGCCTCGCCGCCCGCGCCCGCCGTGCGCTCCGCGCCGCCCCAGATGCGCTTGTAGGAGTTGACCCACTGGTTGGTGACCGCGGAGATCTCCGCCGCGTGCCGCAGCAGGCCCGCGATGAAGGAGCGGCCCACCTTGGAGAGCTGGTACTCCGAGCCCGACTCGTAGAACGCGTTGCGGTCGCCCTCGAACAGGGAGAGGTGGGTGTGCATGCCGCTGCCCGGGTGCTCCGAGAACGGCTTCGGCATGAACGTGGCGTGCACGCCCTGCTCCAGGGCCACCTGCTTCATGACGAGGCGGAACGTCATGACGTTGTCGGCCGTGGACAGCGCGTCGGCGTAGCGCAGGTCGATCTCCTGCTGGCCCGGCGCGCCCTCGTGGTGGGAGAACTCCACCGAGATGCCCATCGACTCCAGCATGGTGATCGCCTGGCGGCGGAAGTCCATGCCGACGTTGGTCGGGGTGTGGTCGAAGTAGCCGGAGTTGTCGGCCGGGGTGGGCCGGGAGCCGTCCAGCGGGCGGTCCTTCAGCAGGAAGAACTCGATCTCCGGGTGGGTGTAGAAGGTGAAACCCAGGTCGGAGGTGCGGGCGAGGGCGCGCTTGAGCACGTAGCGCGGGTCGGCGAAGGACGGGGAGCCGTCCGGCATGAGGATGTCGCAGAACATCCGGGCCGTGCCCGGGGCCTCCGCGCGCCACGGCAGGATCTGGAAGGTCGACGGGTCCGGCTTGGCGATCATGTCGGACTCGTAGACCCGGGCGAAGCCCTCGATCGCGGAGCCGTCGAAGCCGATGCCCTCGTCGAAGGCCTGCTCCAGTTCGGCCGGGGCCACGGCGACGGACTTGAGGAAGCCCAGCACGTCCGTGAACCACAGGCGTACGAACCGGATGTCGCGCTCCTCCAACGTCCGGAGCACGAACTCCTGCTGCTTGTCCATCTTCCGCTTCCCCATCCTTGCTGGTCAGGCCGCCTTCTCTTCCGTACCACGGGAGGCGGTTCGGGCACCTGAGCATCCCACCACACCACCGTTTCGAACGCGTTGCGGACCATGATCGCCCGGCTGATCCGGGGTCGAACGCGCCACGTACGGCAGGTGAACTGCTCTTCCGCCCATAGTGCCTGCTCGCACCGGCATCCGTAACGGCCGGTTCCTTTCGTCGCTCCACCCGCTTAATTTGCATCTCATATGCAACTTTAAATAGCGTGCGCTCAGCCGAGCCCCGAGGAGCCAACATGCTGTCCGAGCAGTCCGCCGCCACCGTCCGTGCCACGCTCCCCGCCGTCGGGGCCGCCCTCGGCACGATCACCGAGCGCTTCTACGCCGGACTGTTCGCGGCCCACCCCGAGCTGCTGCGGGACCTGTTCAACCGGGGCAACCAGGCCTCCGGCACCCAGCGCCAGGCGCTCGCCGGGTCCATCGCCGCGTTCGCGACCCACCTGCTGGACCACCCCGGGCAGCGGCCGGACGCGATGCTGCAGCGCATCGCCCACAAGCACACCTCGCTCGGTGTCACGCCGGAGCAGTACGGCATCGTCCACGAGCACCTCTTCGCCGCCATCGCCGACGTACTCGGCGACGCCGTCACCCCCGAGGTCGCCGCCGCCTGGGACGAGGTCTACTGGCTGATGGCGAACGCCCTGATCGCCGTGGAACAGCGGCTGCGCGAGGAGCGCGGCGGGCACACCTGGCGGCCCTGGGAGGTCGTCGAACGGGTCACCGAGACCGACGACGTCGCCACGTTCCGGCTGCGGCCCGCCGACGGCGGGCCGGTACGGGACTTCCTCGCGGGCCAGTACGTCTCCGTCCGCGTCCTCCTCGCGGACGGCGCCCGGCAGATACGGCAGTACAGCCTGTCGGGGGCGCCCGGCCCCGGCCTGCGGCAGATCAGCGTGAAGCGCGTACGCGAGGCCGGCGCCCCCGACGGCGAGGTCTCGAACCACCTGCACGCGCGCGTGCGGGTGGGCGACGTCCTGGAGCTGTCCGAGCCGTACGGCGACCTGGTCCTGGACGGCGGCGCCGACACGCCGCTGCTGCTGGCCTCGGCGGGCATCGGCGTGACTCCGATGGCGGCGATGCTGGCGCACCTCGCCGACTCCGGCCACCGCGCCCCGGTCACCGTCGTGCACGCCGACCGCTCCCCCGCCACCCACGCCCTGCGCGCCGAGCACGAGGCCTGGGCGGCCAAGCTGCCCGACGTGGCCGTCCACCTCTGGTACGAGCAGGACGCTCCCGCGGGAACGCATCCCGGACGGGTCGACCTCACCGGTGTCGCGCTCGCCCCGGGCACGCGCGCGTACCTGTGCGGCCCGCTCCCGTTCATGCGGGCGGTGCGGACCCAGCTGATCGCCCAGGGCATGGCCCCGGCCGACATCCACTACGAGGTGTTCGGCCCGGATCTTTGGCTGGCCGGGGAGGCCTAGACGTCACCGGGGTTGGGGCCGGGGGCTTGCGAGATTCCCAGCAGCAGCGCGCCCGTCGGCTCCGCCACGATGTCCTCCACCGTGACCGGGTCCAGGGAGGTGAAGAACGCCTCCTGGGCCCGGCGCAGGGCGCCGCGCAGGCGGCAGGCGGAGTTGAGGGGGCACGGGGTGGGGCCCTCGCAGTCGACGACGTCGCCCCCGCCCTCGAAGGCGCGGACCACGGCACCGACCGAGGCCGTGCGGCCCCGCTCGGTGAGGGTGAGGCCGCCGCCCCGGCCGCGGCGGGCCTGCAGCAGACCCATGTGCCGAAGCTCGGCGACGACCTTCGCCAGGTGGGTGTACGGCACGTCCATGCCGTCCGCGACGTCCCGGGTCGTCGGACTCGACCCGCCCGCGACGGCGAGCCGCATCAGCACCCGCAGGGCGAGGTCGGTGGAGCGCAGCAGCCGCATGCGGGCAGCCTAGGTAATGGGAATCCGCGGCTCAAATTATCGGAGGCTCCGCCGGCCGGTCGTCGGGCGGGACACCGGCGCACGGTCCGGTGAAGCTGTCGGGCGGCTGTCGGTGCCGTATCGATTCGGCCCATTCCCCGGCTGCTCTACGAGGCGCCCCGCCTCCCCCACTACGATCACTCCACCCGACCGTCACTTTTCCCACGAAGGACACCTCATGGGCTCCGCCAACAAGAGCAGCACGGACCGCAGGGCGCGAATAGAGGAGATGCGGCGCGCCGAGCAGGCCCGTGAGCGCCGCAACCGGATCCTCACCATCGCGGCCAGCCTCGTGATCGTGACCGGACTGGTCGTCGGCGGCGTCGTGCTCGTGCGGTCCCAGGACGACGGGGCCAGTGACACCGCGGCGGCGAGCGACTCGTCCGGCAAGGGCAAGTTCGTGACGGGCAAGGACGGCGTGAAGACGTGGGAGGGGAAGCTGGCCCGCAACCACGTCACCAAGACCGTGAAGTACGCCTCCGAACCGCCGGTCGGCGGCGATCACAACCCGGTCTGGATGAACTGCAACGGCGACGTCTACACCGAGCCGGTGAAGAACACCAACGCCGTGCACTCGCTGGAGCACGGCGCGGTGTGGGTGACGTACAACGCCGCCGCGAAGAAGTCCGACGTCGACGCGCTCGCGGCGAAGGTGAAGAAGACGCCGTACACGCTGATGAGCCCGATGGACGACCAGAAGGACCCGATCATGCTGTCGGCGTGGGGTCACCAGCGCACGGTGACGGGCGCGAGCGACCCGAACGTGGACAAGTTCTTCGAGAAGTTCGTCCAGGGCGAGCAGACCCCCGAGCCGGGTGCCGCCTGCACGAACGGGCTGTCCAAGTGAGGCATGCCGGTCTGATCGCCGGGGCCGCGGCGACGGCGCTCGTCGCGGCCGGTGCGATCACCTACGCCGTCGCCGGGGACGACGGCAGCGGCAGGACGCCCTCGGCCGACTCCGCGGACGCCGGGTTCGCGCGGGACATGGCGGTGCACCACCAGCAGGCCGTGGAGATGTCGTACATCGTGCGCGACCGCACCAAGGACGAGGAGGTCCGGCGGCTGGCCTACGACATCGCGCAGACGCAGGCCAACCAGCGCGGCATGCTGCTCGGCTGGCTCGACCTGTGGGGGCTGCCCAAGGTGTCCTCCGAACCGCCTATGACCTGGATGGACATGGGCGGCATGGCCTCCGGCAAGGACGGCGCGCTGATGCCGGGCATGGCGACCAACACCGAGATGAAGAAGCTCGGCGAGCTCAGCGGGAAGCAGGCGGAGGTCTTCTACCTCCAGCTGATGACGGACCATCACAAGGGCGGCGTCCACATGGCCGAGGGCTGTGTGGAGCGGTGCGCGGTCGGTGTGGAGAAGCGGCTCGCCCAGGGCATGGTGGACGCGCAGCAGTCGGAGATCGCGCTGATGGCGGACATGCTCAAGGAGCGGGGCGCGGCTGCGCGGCCGTAGGGACACGGGGGGCATGAGCCTCACATCGCCCCGCACTGCGGCCTCTTGGGCTCTTCTTGGCCTCCGTGGAGCGGTTCTTGGGCTGCGCCATTCCCTGGCATGAACGGTTCATCGCGAGAGTGACGACGCTCGAGTGAGCCACTCACGACGAACCGCAGGGGGTTCCATGAGATCCAATCGCGCCACGTTGCGCGCCGGGGTGAGTCTGGCAGCGACACTGCCGATGCTCGCCGGTGCGCTGGCGCTCGGCATACCCACGGCCCACGCCGCCGACCACCCGCTCCGCCACCTGCTGGCCGGGACCCGGCCCGCGTGGGCCACCGCCAGAGCGGACAAGGGCGCCACCTCCGACGGCGCCCGGGTCTCGGCCCGGGTCTACCTCGCCGGCCGGGACGCCGCGGGCCTCGCCGCCTACGCCAAGGCCGTCTCCGACCCGCACTCGGCCTCGTACGGCAAGTATCTGACGGCCGGGCAGGCGCAGGCCCGCTTCGGTGCGACCCCGGCCCAGGTGGCGGCCGTGAAGTCGTGGCTGACGGCCGCGGGCCTGAAGGTCACCGGCGTCACGCGGCACTACGTCTCCGTCAGCGGTGACGTGGCCGCCGCCGAGAAGGCGTTCGGCACCGAGCTGCACAACTTCGCCAAGGGCTCCAGGACCTACCGCGCCCCGGCGAGCACCGCCTCCGTGCCGCAGGACCTGGCCGATGCCGTCCTGACGGTGACCGGGCTGGACAACGCGCCGCACATGGCCACGCACGACGATCAGCTGCCGCCGCCGGACACCGTGTTCCGCAACGCCGGGCCGTTCTCCTCGTACTACGGCTCGAACACCGCGAGCACCCTCCCGGACGCCTACGGCAAGAAGATCCCCTACGTCGTCAAGGGCTACACGGGCAAGCAGCTGCGGGCCGCCTACGGTGCGGGCACGCGCACCGGCAAGGGTGTCCGGGTCGCGATCACGGACGCGTACGCCTCCCCGACGATCGCCCACGACGCCGGCACCTACGCCCAGCGCAACGGCGACGCGGCGTGGAAGACGGACCAGCTCCAGCAGGTCCTGCCCGAGAAGTACACGGACACCAAGGACTGCTCGGCCTCCGGCTGGTACGGCGAGGAGACCCTGGACGTCGAGGCCGTGCACGCGGTCGCGCCCGCCGCGGACGTCACGTACGTCGGCGCCGCCTCCTGCAACGACGACGATCTGATCGACGCGCTCGGCAAGGTCGTCGACAAGCACCTGGCCGACATCGTCTCCAACTCGTGGGGCGAGGTCGAGGCCGCGCAGACGCCCGACGTCGCGGCCGCCTACGACCAGGTCTTCCAGCTGGGCGCGGTCGAGGGCATCGGCTTCTACTTCTCCTCCGGCGACGACGGCGACGAGGTCGCGAACTCCGGGACGAAGCAGGTCGACTCCCCGGCGAACTCGGCGTGGGTGACCGCCGTCGGCGGCACCTCGCTGGCCGTCGGCAAGGACGACACCTACCTCTGGGAAACCGGCTGGGGCACCGAGAAGGCGACCCTGTCGGCCGACGGCAAGAGCTGGACCGACTTCCCCGGCGCGTTCACCTCCGGCGCGGGCGGCGGCACGAGCAAGACGGTCGCCGAGCCCACCTACCAGCAGGGTGTCGTGCCCGAGGCGCTGGCGAAGGCCAACAGCGCGGCCGGCAACCGGGTCGTCCCGGACATCGCGGCGATCGCCGACCCGAACACCGGCTTCCTGGTGGGCCAGACGCAGACACTCCCCGACGGCAAGACGCAGGCCTACAGCGAGTACCGCATCGGCGGCACCTCGCTCGCCGCGCCGACCATCGTGGCCGTCCAGGCCCTCGCCCAGGAGGCCCGCGGCAAGGCGATCGGCTTCGCCGACCCGGTGATCTACGCGAAGTACGGCTCGAAGGTCTACCACGACGTCACCGACAACCCGACGGGCTCCGGCCTCGCCGTGGCCCGGGTCGACTTCGTGAACGGCTACGACGCCACCGGCGGCCTGACCACGTCCGTGCGCAGCCTCGGCAAGGACAGCTCGCTCGCGGCCGTGAAGGGCTACGACGACGTCACCGGCGTGGGCTCGCCCGCGAACGGCTACGTGGAGTCGTACCGGCGCCGCTGACTTCGCCGGCTTCCGCTGACCTCCGCAAGGGGACATGGGGTGGTGTGGGGTGACTCACACCACCCCATTGTGTCGCACTGACGATTACACTGGGCGGCGTGCCTCAACTACGTCTCGCCCTGAACCAGATCGACGCCGGCGTGGGCGACCTCGCCGGTAACACCGAGTCGATCGTCCGCTGGACCCGGCACTCGGCCGAACAGGGAGCGCATCTGGTCGCGTTCCCGGAGATGGTGCTGACCGGGTATCCCGTCGAGGACCTGGCGCTCAGGTCGTCCTTCGTCGAGGCCTCCCGCGCGGCGCTGCGCGCTCTCGCCGTGCGCCTGGCCGAGGAGGGCTTCGGAGAGCTGCCGGTGATCGTCGGCTATCTCGACCGCAGCGCGACCGCCCAGCCGAAGTACGGCCAGCCGGCCGGTGCGCCGCAGAACGCCGGGGCGGTGCTCCACCGCGGCGAGGTGGTCCTGAACTTCGCCAAGCACCACCTGCCGAACTACGGCGTCTTCGACGAGTTCCGCTACTTCGTGCCCGGCGACAGCATGCCGGTGCTGCGGGTGCACGGCGTGGACGTCGCCCTGGCCATCTGCGAGGACCTCTGGCAGGACGGCGGCCGCGTGCCCGCCGCCCGTTCGGCGCAGGCGGGCCTGCTGGTGTCCATCAACGCCTCCCCCTATGAGCGCAACAAGGACGACACGCGCCTGGAGCTGGTGCGCAAGCGGGCCCAGGAGGCCGGCTGCACCACGGCGTACCTGGCCATGATCGGCGGCCAGGACGAGCTGGTGTTCGACGGCGACTCGATCGTGGTCGACAGGGACGGCGAGGTCGTGGCCCGTGCCCCGCAGTTCGCCGAGGGCTGCGTGGTCCTGGACCTGGACCTGCCGGCGGCGTCGCCGGACGCGCCCACGGGCGTGGTCGACGACGGTCTGCGCATCGACCGCGTGGTGCTCTCCGAGGAGCCGCTGCCCACGTACGAGCCCGAGCTCACGGGCGGTTACGCGGACCGGCTGGACGACGACGAGGAGGTCTACTCGGCGCTGGTCGTGGGCCTGCGGGCGTACGTCGCGAAGAACGGTTTCACCTCGGTCCTGATCGGCCTGTCCGGCGGCATCGACTCGGCGCTGGTCGCGGCGATCGCGTGCGACGCGGTGGGCGCGCAGAACGTGTACGGCGTGTCGATGCCGTCGAAGTACTCCTCGGACCACTCCAAGGACGACGCGGCCGAACTGGCCCGTCGCACGGGCCTGAACTACCGGACCGTGGCCATCGAGCCGATGTTCGACGCGTACATGGGCTCGCTGGGCCTGACCGGCCTGGCCGAGGAGAACCTCCAGTCCCGCCTGCGCGGCACGCTGCTCATGGCGATCTCCAACCAGGAGGGCCACATCGTCCTGGCCCCGGGCAACAAGTCGGAACTGGCCGTCGGCTACTCGACGCTCTACGGCGACTCCGTCGGGGCGTACGGGCCGATCAAGGACGTGTACAAGACGTCGGTCTTCCGCCTCGCCGAGTGGCGCAACCGGGCCGCCCGGGAGCGTGGCCAGACCCCGCCGATCCCGGAGAACTCGATCTCCAAGCCTCCGAGCGCGGAACTGCGCCCGGGCCAGGTCGACACGGACTCGCTGCCCGACTATCCCGTCCTGGACGCGCTCCTGGAGCTGTACGTCGACCGGGACCGGGGCGCGGACGAGATCGTGGCGGCCGGCTTCGACGCGGAGCTGGTCGCGAAGACGCTGCGCATGGTCGACACGGCCGAGTACAAGCGGCGCCAGTACCCGCCGGGCACGAAGATCTCCCCGAAGGGCTTCGGCAAGGACCGCCGGCTGCCGATCACGAACGGGTGGCGGGAGTCGCTCTGACGGGCGAGGGTCGTCAGGGACGGCCACGGCCACCGGCCCGGCATCCCGGACCCGGCGGTCTCCCGCGCCTCACGGTGCGGGAGACCGCCGGGCCCGCCGAGTCCCGCGTTCCACGACCCGACCACGGGAGCCCGCAATGAAGATCCATCTCACCAGCGTCTTCGTCGACGACCAGGCCGAAGCCCTCCGCTTCTACACCGAGGTCCTCGGCTTCGTGAAGAAGTACGACGTCCCGGTGGGCGAGACGGACCGGTGGCTGACCGTCGTCTCCCCCGAGGATCCCGGCGGCACCGAACTGCTCCTGGAACCGGCCGGCCACCCCGCCGTCAAGCCCTACCGCGACGCGCTCGCCGCCGACGGCATCCCCGTCGCCCAGTTCGCCGTGGACGACGTCCGCGCCGAGTACGAGCGTCTGCGCGCCCTCGGAGTCCGCTTCACCCAGGAGCCCGTGGACATGGGCCCCGTCACCACGGCCGTCCTCGACGACACCTGCGGCAACCTGATCCAGATCGCGACGCAGCCTCGGGAGTGAGGCGGCCGCGCGCCCGGCGGCTTCACCCGATCGATCCTCCTGCGTACTGACGGGCGGTCAGGTAGCGTCGGACCCACCGTGGAGGGGGTTGATCGTGAGCGAGCGGGTTGTTCCGGCGCGTGTGCTGGCCGCGGAACGCCTCGCCGTCGAGGCGGGGTTCGCCAAGAGCTGCATCCGGGAGGTCGGCAGGCTGCTGAGGACGGCCGCCGCGGCCAAGCCCGGCGGGGTCGTCGCCGAGAGCGGCACCGGGTCGGGCGTGGGGACCGCCTGGCTGCACAGCGGCCTCGGGGACGGTGCGCGGCTCATCACCGTGGAACGGGACGAGGAGCTGGCCCGTCGCGCGGCCGGGGTGTTCGCCGACGACAGCCGCGTCAGCGTGCTGACCGGTGACTGGCGGCTGCTCGAACGGCACGCCCCGTTCGACGTGTTCTTCTGCGACGGCGGCGGCAAGCGGGACGACCCGCGCAGGGTCGTGGAGCTGCTCGCCCCCGGCGGGATCCTCGTGCTGGACGACTTCACCCCGTCGGACCGGTGGCCGCCCCGGTTCGAGGGCGAGGTGGACGAGCTGCGCCTGTTCTACCTCACCCATCCGGACCTGGACGCGGCCGAAATTCTCACCACTCCCACCAGCTCGGCGGTCGTCGCGGCACGGCGGCAGGCGTCCCGGTAGACGACGGGCGGCGGCAGCCCGTGGGTCCGGTCCCGTGGCCGCCGCCTGACGGACGAAAGCAGCCCGTGGGAGCAGGTCCCACGGGCTGCCGTACGCCGGAAGCCGTCAGTGGTGCACCGGTTCCGCCTCCTGCGGGACGTGGCTCGCCACGATCCGCTCGCGCGAGGTGGCCGGAGCCCGGCGGCGGTCCACCGCGTAGGCGAAGGACGCCACGGCCAGCCCGAGAACGGCCAGGACCACACCGGCCAGGGCCGGGGAGGTGACGCCGAAGCCCGCGGCCAGGGCGAGGCCGCCGATCCAGGCGCCGCCGGCGTTGGCCAGGTTGAAGGCGGCCTGGTTGGCCGAGGAGGCCAGGGACGGGGCCGAGGAGGCCTTCTCCATGACCATGAGCTGGAGCGGGGAGCCGGTGGCGAAGGCGGTCAGACCGAGCAGGATGACGGCGACGGCGGCCGTGACCTCCGTGCGCATCAGCAGCGGGAACAGCGACAGGACCACCACCAGCGAGGCGAGGCAGCCGAACAGCGTGCCGCGCAGGGAGTGGTCGGCCAGGCGGCCGCCCAGCAGGTTGCCCGCGGTCGCGCCGACGCCGAACAGCGCCAGCAGCAGGGTGACACTGGCGTCGGCGTAGCCGGCGGCCTCCGTGAGCATCGGCGTGATGTAGCTGTAGGCCGAGAACAGGGCACCGAAGCCCGCGACGGTCGTGCCGAGCGACAGCCAGACCGGCAGGGAGCTCAGGGCGGCGAGTTCGCCGCGCAGGCCCTGGGCGGTGACGTGCTCGTGGTCCCGCGGGATGAGGAGCGCCAGCGCGGCGATGGCCACCAGGCCGATGGCGCTGACGCCGAGGAAGGTCGCCCTCCAGCCGAGGTGCTGACCCACCAGGGTCGCCACCGGCACGCCCGCGACGTTCGCGATCGTCAGGCCGAGGAACATCAGCGAGACGGAGCGCGCCTTGCGTTCGGGAGCGACCATGTTCGTCGCGACGACGGCGCCGACGCCGAAGAAGGCGCCGTGCGGCAGGCCGCTCAGGAAGCGGGCGGCCAGCAGCCAGCCGTTGTCGGGCGCGAGGGCCGACAGGGCGTTGCCCACGACGAACAGTCCCATCAGGCCGGTCAGAACCGTACGTCGGGACATCTTCGCGGTGACCGCGGCCAGCAGCGGGGCGCCGATGACGACGCCCAGCGCGTACGCCGACACCAGATGGCCGGCGCTGGGTATCGAGATGTTCAGGTCGTCCGCGACGTCGGGCAGCAGCCCCATCATCACGAACTCGGTCGTACCGATGCCGAAGGCGCCCACGGCAAGGGCTAGCAGGGCCAGGGGCATGAGTGAGCCTTTCGAGACTTGCTTGGAGATCCGTACGCGTATGTTCAAGTACGGAACAAAGTCTCGCAGGCGCGCTATTCCACGCCCTGCCGCCTTCGGCGCGGATTTCCGGCGGCAGGGCTGTGACCAGGGAGTTTCAGGAACCGCTTGTGGTGACACTCACACGCGCCGCGACCGGGAGATGGTCGCTGCCCGTCTGCGGGAGGGTCCACGAGCTTTCCGGCTTCAGGCCCCGGACCATGATCTGGTCGATGCGCGCCATCGGGAACGACGCGGGCCAGCTGAAGCCGAAGCCGTTGCCCGCCGCACCCTGCGTGGAACGCATCTGCGAGGTCACGGCGTTGAGCGCGCGGTCGTTCATCGTGCCGTTCAGGTCGCCGAGCAGGACCACGTTCTTCAGCGGTTCGTGGGCGATGGCCTCGCCGAGGTAGTCGGCGCTCCGGTCGCGCTGCCGGGCCGTGAAGCCGGCCTCCATCTTCACGCGCACCGACGGCAGATGGGCGACGTAGACGGCGACCTGCCCGGCCGGGGCGGTCACGGTGGCGCGCATCGCGCGGGTCCAGCCCATGTCGGTGTCGACGGCCCGCACCCCGGTCAGCGGGTACTTGCTCCACACCCCGACCGTGCCCTGCACCGAGTGGTAGCGGTACGCCGACGCCAGCGCCTTCTCGTACGTGGGGACAGCGGCCGGCGTCAGCTCCTCCAGGGCCAGCACGTCCGCTCCGGAGGCGGCCACGTCACGGGCCGTGCCGGCCGGGTCCGGGTTCTCGGCGTTGACGTTGTGCGTGACCACCGTGAGGTCGCCGCCGGCCGCGGTCTTGTCACTGAGCTGACCGCCGAAGAGGTTCAGCCAGACCACGGAGGGCAGCAAGACCGCGATCAGCGCGGTGGCGGACCTGCGGACCAGGGCGAGGACGAGCAGCACCGGGACCAGGAGGCCCAGCCAGGGCAGGAACGTCTCGGTGAGGCTGCCCAGGTTGCCGATCGTGTTCGGGATGCGCGAGTGCAGCCCCATGACCAGGGCCAGCAGCACCGCGGCCGCGGCGACGAACAGTCCGCGCCGCCAGATCCGCGGGTCTCCCCGCCAGGAGCCCGCGAGCCGCTGGAACAGGCGCCGAAGCCGGGTTCCCCGGTGCTCGGGCCCCGAGCCGCCGTTGTCCGTCTCCGTCATGTACGCCTGCTGCGCCATACCGTCGCCTCACTGCCTGCCGTGCACACCATCGCCCCCGTGTCCTTACGACCCTAGGGGATGATCCGTTCCGTTCCCGCCGTCCCTCGACGGCCGTACGGGGGCGATGACGTTCGGCTTCCCGCGACGAGTTCCGATCAGACCCCCTGAAAGCGTCCTCTGTGACGAAACACGCACACTAGGAGCCCTGGGAGGCGGAACTGACTGAGGGTGAGCTGCCGGGCCGCAGCCCTTCGAGCAGGGTGTCGACGACCTGCTCGGCGAGGTCGTCGGGGAGGTCGGCGTCGGTGTGCAGCACGGCGCGCAACAGCATCGGTCCGACGAACAGGTCGTTCAGCAGCTCCAGGTCGAGGTCGGTGCGCAGTTCGCCGTTCCGCTGTCCGCGGCTGAGGACTTCCAGGCCGAGCCGGCGGCGCGGGGCGACGACGGTGGCGTGGTAGGCCGCCCACAGCTTCGGGCTGCTCTTCATCTGGGCGTGGACGCTGTGCAGGATCGCCGAGGAACGGTGGGCCAGGCCGCGCCGGCGCACCTGCTCCAGCAGGACCACGAGGTCGTCGCGCATGGAGGTGCCCGGGAGCGGCGGGTCCGGGAGCTCGGCGGCGCGCACGACGTCGACGAAGAGCTCCTCCTTGCCGCTCCAGCGGCGGTAGATGGTGGCCTTGCCGACACCCGCGGTGCGGGCGATGCGCTCGATGGACAGGTCCGCGAGGGGCACGCCTTCCTCCAGGAGCGTCATCACGCCCTCGATGATGGCGCGCTCGACGGCCTCGCTTCTGGGACGTCCCCTCGCGGGACCGTCGTGCGGGGGGTGCCGTTCGGCGGGGCTCACGTCGCTGCTTCCTTTCCTGACCCGGCGACGGCCGTTCCGTGCCGGCCGGGAGGTGCATTCTCCCCGTGCCTACGAGCTGGTGTGCGACAACTTCTGCTCATCCTGGGTCCCCCGGTCCGCTGGCGGCCTGCCCGGCAGGAACAGCGCCACGACGACCGCGCCGAGGACCGCGACGCCCGCGCCCCACAGGGCGGTGACGTGCATCGCGTGCAGGAAGGCGTCGTGGGCCGGGGCGACCAGCGACTCGCCCCGCGGGCCCAGCTGGTCCGCGATGCCGAGCGTGGCCTCGATGGACTCCCCCGCGGTGTGCCGAAGCGCCGGGGGCAGGGCGGTGAGCTTGTCCTCGATGCCCGTGCGGTACGCCGTGGACAGCACCGAGCCGAGGACGGCGATGCCGAGGGCGCCACCGACCTGCCGGAAGGTGTTGCTGAGCGCGGAGGCGGAGCCGGCTTTCTCCCGGGGCAGGGCCTGCATGATGACGACGCTGACCGGCGTCATGATGTGCGCCATGCCGGTGCCCATCAGGAAGAAGATCACTTCCAGGATCCAGATGGGCGTGTCGGCGTCCAGCGCGGCGAACGCGGCCAGCGTGGCGGCGATGACGAGCAGGCCCGCCGTGGTCGTGGCCCTGTTGCCGATGCGGTCGACGACCAGCCGGGCGCGTGGCGCGAAGATCATCTGGGCGGCGGCCAGCGGCAGCATGAGCAGGCCGGTCTGCAGGGGCGAGTAGCCGCGCACGCTCTGGGTGTAGAAGACGGAGAAGAAGGTCACGCCCATCAGGGCGAAGAAGACCAGCGCGATGGCGGCGATGGCGGCCGAGAAGACCTTGTTCTTGAAGTACGTGACGTCTATCGACGGATGGTCGCTGCGCTTTTCGAACACGACGAACGCGACGAGTACGGCGAGACCGGCGCCCATGGTGGACAGCACCGTGGCGTCGGTGAAGTCGGCGAGCTGGCCGCCCTTGATGATGCCGTAGACGAGCAGGACCAGGCCGACGACGGACAGCACCACGCCGACGGGGTCGACCCGGCCGGGGTTCGGGTCACGCGAGTCGGGCACCAGCCAGAGCATCAGCGCGAGCGCGAGCAGCACGATGGGCACGTTGATGAGGAAGACCGAGCCCCACCAGAAGTGGTCGAGCAGCACGCCGCCGGTGACCGGGCCGATGGCGATGGCGAGTCCGACGCCGCCGGCCCAGATGCCGATGGCCTTCGGCTGCTCCTCGCGCTCGAAGACGTTCATGAGGACGGCGAGGGTGGCGGGCATGACGAACGCGGCGCCCAGACCCATCACGGCGCGGAAGGTGATCAGCTCGCCCGGCGAGCCGGAGAAGGCGGCGAGCGCCGAGCCGATGCCGAACACGGCGAGGCCGCCGAGGAGCACCTTCTTGCGGCCCAGCCGGTCGCCGAGCAGTCCGGCGGTGAACAGCAGGCCGGCGAAGACGAGGGTGTAGGCGTTGATCGCCCATTCCAGCTCGCTCTGCGTGGCGCCCAGGCCGGTGGGGGCCGGGGTGGAGATCGTCTTGATGGCGACGTTCAGGATCGAGTTGTCGAGGACGACGATCAGCAGGCTCAGCATCAGCACGCCGAGGATCGCCCAGCGGCGCCGGTGCACCGCTTCCGGTACGCGCGGGCCGGTGGGGGCGGCCGGATCGGCAGGAGTAGTCATGGGGGCGAGCCTAGAACCCTTTCGATACGAGACCGTCTCGTATCGGAATTCTCTTACCAGGATCTTACGCGGCTTCGCCCGTCCGGGCCCGGGGGCGGAACTCACAGGGGCAGCCCTAGCCGTCGATGGCACGAGGTGCCACCATGGACGTGGTCCGGGGACGCCGTCAGGGCGCCTCGAGATGACGTGTTAGGAGCCGTGCAATGACGCAGCTTCCGGCTGCCCAGACTGCTCAGAAGAAGCCCTCCGACGGCGGCAGGGCGCTGTACGGGGGCAAGGGCACCCGCCGCATCACCGTGCGCGACATCGCCGCCGCCAAGGAACGCGGCGAGAAGTGGCCGATGCTCACCGCGTACGACGCGATGACCGCGTCCGTGTTCGACGAGGCCGGCATCCCGGTGATGCTCGTCGGCGACTCGGCGGGCAACTGCCACCTCGGGTACGAAACGACCGTGCCCGTCACCCTCGACGAGATGACGATGCTGTCGGCGGCGGTCGTACGGGGCACCTCCCGTGCCCTGATCGTCGGCGACCTGCCCTTCGGCTCCTACCAGGAGGGTCCGGTGCAGGCGCTGCGCTCGGCGACCCGCCTGGTGAAGGAGGCGGGCGTGCAGGCCGTGAAGCTGGAGGGGGGCGAGCGGTCGCACGAGCAGATCCGGCTGCTGGTCGAGTCCGGCATCCCGGTCATGGCCCACATCGGGCTGACCCCGCAGTCGGTCAACGCGATGGGCTACCGCGTGCAGGGGCGGGGCGAGGAGGCGGCCCAGCAGCTGCTGCGGGACGCCAAGGCCGTGCAGGACGCCGGTGCGTTCGCCGTGGTGCTGGAGCTGGTTCCCGCGGAGCTGGCCGCCGAGGTGACGCGGGTGCTGCACATCCCGACCGTCGGCATCGGGGCGGGCCCCGAGACCGACGCGCAGGTGCTGGTGTGGACCGACATGCTGGGTCTGACCGGCGGGCGGGTGCCGAAGTTCGTGAAGCAGTACGCCAACCTGCGTGAGGTCATGGGCGACGCGGTGAAGGCGTTCGCCGACGAGGTCGTCGGCGGGACGTTCCCGCAGGAGGAGAACTCCGTCCACTAGGACCACTGCCGCACCACCACGACGGCCCGCCGATCTTCCCCCGTCGGCGGGCCGTCCCCTTTTTGCGCCTAAGCCGGCGCCGCTCTCGCGGGGGTGGTTGCTCGCCGTCGGGGTTGCTCAATTGACGGTTGCCGTGTGCTTCGTCGGACGGTCGCGGGGTACGTCGGCGCGGTGTCGGTGGCTTGTCGGTGGTTTGTCGGTGGGCCCTGAGAGCGTCTGTCCCATGACGCGAATCGACACACAGACCAGCGGCGCCGCTGTCACCGTGCGGGGGCTGGTGAAGCACTACGGGGAGACCAAGGCACTGGACGGGGTCGACCTGGAGGTGCGGGAGGGGACCGTGATGGGGGTGCTCGGGCCGAACGGGGCCGGGAAGACGACCCTCGTGCGGATCCTGTCCACCCTGCTGGCGCCCGACTCCGGGCAGGCCACGGTGGCCGGGTACGACGTCGTACGGCAGCCGCGGCAGCTACGGCGGGCGATAGGGCTCACGGGCCAGTACGCCTCCGTGGACGAGAAGCTCTCGGGCTGGGAGAACCTGTACATGATCGGGCGGCTGCTCGATCTGCCCCGCAAGGAGGCCCGCGCCCGTGCAGACGGGCTGCTGGAGCGCTTCTCCCTGACCGAGGCGGCCAAGCGGCCGGCGGCGACCTACTCCGGGGGCATGCGGCGGCGGCTGGACCTGGCCGCGTCGATGATCGGCCGGCCCGCCGTGCTCTTCCTCGACGAGCCGACCACCGGACTCGACCCCCGCACCCGCAACGAGGTGTGGGACGAGGTGAAGCGCATGGTCGGCGACGGGGTCACCGTGCTGCTCACCACCCAGTACATGGAGGAGGCCGAGCAGCTCGCCTCCGAGCTGACGGTCGTCGACCGCGGCCAGGTCATCGCGGGCGGCGCGATCGAGGCGCTGAAGGCGAAGGTCGGCGGCCGGACGCTTCGGGTCCGCCCCGCCGATCCCACCCGGCTGCGGCCCCTCGCCGGCGCGCTGGACGAACTGGGGATCACCGGGCTCGCCACCACGACCGTCGACACCGACCGGGGTGAGGTCCTCGTGCCGATCCTCAGCGACGAGCAGCTGACGGCCGTGGTCGGCGCGGTCACCGCGCGCGGCATCACGCTCTCCTCCATCACCACCGAACTGCCCAGCCTGGACGAGGTGTTCCTGTCCCTCACCGGCCACCGTGCCAGTGCCCCGCAGGACGCCGTGCCCGCCGAAGACCTTCAGGAGGCCGCCGTATGAGCGCCGTCACCGTCAACGACGCCGCCACGGACGCCCGTATCCCGCTGCGCGGCCATCTGCGCCACACCGGTGCCCTGATCCGCCGCAATCTGCTGTGGATCCGCAAGGACCCGGAGTCGATGGCCGACGCACTGCTGATGCCGGTCATCTTCACCCTGCTGTTCGTGTTCGTCTTCGGCGGCTCGATCGGGCAGGCGCTGGGCGGCGGCCAGGACCGGTACGTGCAGTACGTCATCCCCGGCATGATCGCCATGATGAGCATGACGCTGTCCCAGGGCGTCGGCACCGGCTTCAGCCAGGACTTCAACTCCGGTGTCATGGACCGCTTCCGGTCCCTGCCCATCGGGCGCGGCTCGGTCCTGTTCGCGAAGATCTCCGTGGAGCTGCTGCGGATGCTGTTCGCGACCACCGTGCTGATGATCGTCTCCGTGGCGGTCGGGTTCGAGATCACCAACTGGCCCGGGCTGTTCGCGGCCGTGGCCCTGTCCACCGCGTTCGCCTCGTCGATCATGTGGGTGTTCCTCACCCTGGGCGTGATGCTGAAGAACGCGCAGTCCGTCCAGGCGATGGGCTTCCTGGTGCTGTTCCCGCTGCAGTTCGGCTCGTCGATCTTCGCGCCGACGACATCGATGCCGGGCTGGCTGCAGGCCTTCACCGACTACAACCCGCTGTCCACGCTCGCGGACGCCGCACGCGGGTTGATGGTGGGCGGACCGGTCGCCCACGACCTGTGGGTGACGCTCGGCTGGTCGGTGGCCATCACGGCCGTGATGGCGCCGATCGCGATCCACAAGTTCCGCACGAAGAACTGACCGGACGGCTCGGATCCGCGTCAGAGCAGGGCGGTGGCCTCGTCGAGGGAGAGGCCGCCGCCCTGCGCGTACGCGGTCTCGTACGCCGCGTCGCCCAGCAGCGCCCGGGCCTGCCGCTCCGCCCGCCGTCGGGTCTCGCGCTCCTGCCGATGGGCGCTGTGACCGGGCGGCAGCAGCGCGTCGAAGGCGCCCAGACAGCGGGCCGCGTCCTCGGCGCGCCCTCCGCCGTCGAGGCCGGACAGGGCCCAGGCGCCGACGAGCAGGTAGCCCGAGCGCATGTAGGGCGCGATGGCCGTGGACAGCGGGTCGGCAGCCCGCTCCAGTGCCTTGCGGATCAGGTGCAGACACTCCTCGTACCGGCTCTCGGCGGCGTCCAGCCAGGCCTCCGCGCCGAGGATGAACGCGTCGAAGACGATGAAGTGGGCGATCCGGAAATCCCGGCGCAGCCGCTTCAGCTGCTCGCGTGCCTCCGCGGTGCGGCCCGTCATGCCGAGCAGACCCGCGAGGAACAGCCGGGCGGCGGGCATGGCCTCACTGTGCGTGTCCTCGCCCCGGGCGATCACCTCGCGCAGCAGCCGCTCACCGCGTTCGCCGTCACCCGCCTCCAGCAGCGCGCTGCCCAGCCGGGCGCTGAGCACCGCCGCCTGGGCGCGGGCGCCGAGGTGTTCGGCGTGGGCGATGGCCGCCTCGTAGTCGGCCGCGGCCAGGACGTAGCGACCCTTGCGTTCGAGGGCCTCGGCGCGTGCGGAGAGGGCCTCGGCGGTGCCCCAGGCGTCGCCGAGGCGCCGGTAGATCTCCAGCGACTCGTCGGCGTCCTGGGCGGCGTCGCCGGCCCAGTCCGTGCGGTTGGCGAGGAAGTTGGCCCGCATCTGCAGCCCGGAGGCGAGCTCCCAGTCGAAGCCCGGGGTCTGCCGGCAGGTGCGGATGGACGCTTCGATGATGACGCGCAGCCGGTCCATGTCTCCGGTGAGCATCACGGCGAAGAACCAGAGCAGGCCGGGGAGCCGGCAGTTCTGCGGCAGACCGGGTTCGTACGTCCCGGCGATGGCGCGCAGCTTCCGCTGAGAGTCGGGGTTCTGCCAGGCGTCCAGCTCGGTGTCCATGCAGGCGAGGTGGGCGAGGTGGATGCCACGCCGGGCCTCCCACAGGATCTCGCCGGTCATCGGGGGCGGGGCGTCGGTGCAGCGCTCCCACACCGCGGCGGCGGGGCGTACGGGCTCGGTGAACGGGTCGGGGCCGAGCGCCATGACCTCGCGGCACCAGTTGCGGGCCTCGATGCGCAGGTCCCGCATCTGCCAGTACCAGACGAGGGACAGCGCCAGGCACAGCGCCTCCTGTTCGTCGCGCAGGGCCACGGCGTGGCGCAGGGCGACACGCAGATTCTCGTACTCGCGCTCCAGCCGGCGGATCGCGGCGAGCTGGCCGGAACCGCGCAGCAACGGGTCGGTGGTGCGGGCGAGTTCGCGGAAGTACGTCAGGTGGGCGCGCTCGGCGTCGCCGCGCTGCCCCGATTCGTCCAGCCGTTCGGCGGCGTACTCGGCGACGGTCTCCAGGAGCCGGTAGCGCATCTCCCCCTCGGCGGACTCGCCGGGCGGCGCGGCCACGACCAGGGAGCGGTCGACGAGGGAGCCGAGCGCCTGAAGGGCGGCCGGCCCGCACACGGCCTCGGCGGCGGGCAGGTCGCAGCCGCCGGCGAACACCGACAGTTTCCGCAGGACGTCCCGTTCGTCCTCGTCGAGCAGGTCCCAGGACCAGTCGACGACCGCCCTGAGGGTCTGCTGGCGGGGCAGGACGGTGCGACTGCCGGAGGTGAGGAGACGAAAGCGGTCGTCGAGCCGGTCGGCGATCTGGCGGGGGGTGAGCATCCGCAGGCGGGCGGCGGCGAGTTCGATGGCCAGGGGCAGGCCGTCGAGGCGCCGGCAGATCTCGGCGCACGCCTTCGGGTCGTCCTCGATCCGGAAGCCGGGCCGGGCCGCCGCGCCCCGGTCGGCGAGCAGCCGCAGCGCGACCGGCTCGGGCAGCGGCTCCACCGGGCGCAGCAACTCCCCCGGGACGCCGAGTGGTTCGCGGCTGGTGGCCAGGACGGTGAGGTCGGGGCAGCGGGCCAGCAGCTCCTCGGTGAGGCGGGCGGCGGCGGCGGCGACGTGCTCGCAGTTGTCGAGGATCAGCAGCATGCGGGGCCTGGAGCAGTGCTCGGCGAGCCGCTCGACGGGGTTGTCGAGCCGGTCGCCGACGGCGGCGCGGATGCCCTCGGCGCTCGCGCCGTACAGCACGGTCTCGCGGGCGCCGAGGGCGGTGAGCACGGCCTCGGGGACGGCGTCGGGGTCGTCGACCGGGGCGAGTTCGGCCAGCCACACGCCACCGCGCATGGCCTCGCGCACGGACTCGGCGGCCTCCTGCGACAGACGGGTTTTCCCGGCGCCGCCGGGCCCGAGCAGGGTGACCAGCCGGGCCGCCGCGAGATCCCCGCGGATGGTCTCGATGTCGGTTTCCCGGCCGATGAAGGAGGTGAGGCGGGCCCGGAGGTTCCCGGCGGACCTGCCCGTCCCCCCGGTTGCGGGCAACGGGGCGGGAGCATCGCCGAGGCGGAGCAACTCCGCGTGCAGCACTCGCAGTTCCGGTCCCGGGTCGGCGCCGAGACGGTCGGCGAGGAGGCGCCGCACGTCCTCGTAGGCGTCCAGGGCCTCCGCCGTACGGCCGGCGTCCCGCAGGGCGCGCAGCCGCAAGGCCTGGAGGGGTTCGTCCAGGGGGTGGCCGTCGCACAGGGCGGTCAGTTCGGGCAGGGACTGTTCGGCCTCGCCCAGAGCGAGGGCGGCGGTGTGGCGGGCGCGCAGCACGTCCAGGCGGCGGGCGTCGCGGCGGGTCGCTTCGGCGGTGCGGTCGGGCAGGTCGGCGAGGGCCGGGCCGCGCCACAGGGCGAGGGCGTCGTCGAGGACCGCGGCGGCCTTGGCGGGGTCGCCGTCGGACAGCGCCCGCAGCCCCTCGCCGGCCAGCCGCTCGAAGCGGTGCAGGTCGACGTCGTCGGGCGGGGCGGTGAGCCGGTACCCGCCCTCGACGGAGGCGATCGCGTCCGCGCCGAGCGTCCTGCGCAGCCGTCCGACCAGCGCCTGCAGTGCTCCCGGCGCGTCGGCGGGCGGCTGCCCGCCCCACACCTCGTCGACGAGCAGCCCGGCGGGCACAGTCCGGCCCGCGCGCAGTGCGAGCACGGTCAGCAGCGCACGCAACCGCGCCCCGCCGACCGGAAGAACCGTCCCGTCGTCGCGGAGCGCCTGCGTGGTGCCGAGGATGCGGTAGCGCACGGGGTCCATTGTCTCCGGTGACATGTGAGCGGTCACGACGGCCCGACGGCGCGGCGACGGCCGGTGGGGGTGTGTGACGGGCGTCCGCTGACCGCCCCGCGGGGGCGGGCGGCTTGTGAGGGACGGTCCGGCAGCGCGCCGAGGGGCGCGGGAAACCACAGGTGAGGGCCGACGGTGGCGAAGTGAGGAGGGGCGGCACCGTGTTCACCCATGTCGGCGCCTCGGCCGGTCGCGGTGGTTCGGCGGGGTCGCCGTCGTGCTCAGTTTCTCCAGCAGGACCGCCAGCTCCGCCGCGGGCAGGCCCTCCGTCTCCGTGCCGGGCACGGCGTCCCGGTGGGGGATTCCCCGGGCCTCGCGGAGGGCGTGCGAGAGCAAGGAATCCGTACCCGGCACCTCCAGGGTCACCACCACGCCCGACTCCCGCCACTGCCTCCCCTGTTCCACCCGCTTCTCGCTGAACCACTCCGGGCACCGCTCCACCAGCCGCAGCCGCCGCTCCCCCCGCACCGGCTCCCACGTGCGCGAGCCGGGCGCGGTCTCCGCGTAGGCCTGCGTGAGCACCTGCACGGCCCGCACCCGCCCACCGGCCTCGGGCCACCGCGCACCGTGCCGCTCGACGGACAGCACCCCCACCGACCGGATCCGGTCCCCCGGCTTCGGCCGCCGGTCCTCCTCGTCGTCGGGGCCCCCGCCCAGGGCGGCCGTGAGACCGGTCCCCTCCCGCACGACCCGGACGCCGCCGACATCCTCCACCGGCCCGCACACCGTGCTGCGCTGGTCGTGCCAGCCGCCGCCGAACACGTGGCCGGCGTCCTCCAGGAGCAGCGGCCAGCTCACCTCGTCCCCCACCGAGAACGGCGTGCCGCAGCACTCCATCTGCCAGTCTTCGTAGATCACGTGCCACAGCCCCATTCCCCCACCCTCTCCGGAACCGACCGCCCCGCGCGAGACGTTTTTCCTCTGCGCCCGGTACCGTCGGGCCGTCCCACCCCGTGTCGATGAGTGCAGGGAGCCCCATGACCACCGCCACCACCCGCCACAGCGAGCGGCGGATCAGTCCCGTGTTCGTCGGGATCCTCGCCGTGACGGCGGTCACGGGATGGGTGACCTGGACCGGGTTCGCCGAGCAGCCCGGCGTCGCCGTGTTCCTGTTCGTGACGGCGGCGTGGATCGTCTCGCTGTGCCTGCACGAGTACGCGCACGCGCGCACCGCCCTGCACAGCGGCGACATCTCGGTCGGCGCGAAGGGCTATCTGACCCTGAACCCGCTGAAGTACACGCACGCGCTGCTCAGCATCGTGCTGCCGGTGATCTTCGTGATCATGGGCGGTATCGGGCTGCCCGGCGGTGCCGTGTTCATCGAGCGGGGGCGGATCCAGGGGCGCTGGAAGCACAGCCTGATCTCGGCGGCGGGCCCGCTGACGAACGTGCTGTTCGCGATCGTCTGCACCGCCCCGTTCTGGCTGGGCGCGCTGGACGGCGTACCGAACGACTTCCGGTTCGCCCTCGCCTTCCTCGCGCTGCTCCAGGTGACGGCCGCGCTGCTGAACTTCCTGCCCGTGCCCGGGCTGGACGGCTACGGCGTGATCGAGCCCTGGCTGTCGTACAACATCCGCCGCCAGGTGGAGCCGTTCGCGCCGTTCGGCCTGCTGTTCGTGTTCGCGCTCCTGTGGCTGCCCGCCGTGAACGGCGTCTTCTTCGACGTGATCGACACGATCCTGAAGTCCCTCGGGATCAGTGACGTCGAGACGTACTGCGGTCAGGAGCTGTACCGCTTCTGGCAGGGCTCCAACGAGTTCTGCCAGGCGGCCCCGTGACGCAGGCGGTCAGTGCGTGACCGACTTCTGGGCCCTGGCGCGCTTCAGGTAGTACCAGGCCATGTTGGACGACAGCCCGGCGAGCAGCACCCAGACGATTCCCAGCCAGCTGCCCTCCACGAAGGAGACCACGGCCGCGGCCACGGACAGGACGCAGACGATCAGGGCGTAGAGGGCGAGGCGGGGCATGGGGTCGACTCCTGTCGGGGGACACTGCGGCACTGCTGGTGCCGTCCAGTGTCCCCCATGCTCCTCACCGGCTCACACGTCGGTGACGCGGAGCCCCGCGTGCGCCTTGTAGCGGCGGTTGACGGAGATCAGGTTGGCCACGAGCGACTCCACCTGGTGGGCGTTGCGCAGCCGCCCGGCGAAGACACCGCGCATCCCGGCGATGCGGCCGGCGAGGGCCTGGACGATCTCCACGTCCGCCCGCACCTCGCCGAGCACCATCACATCGGTGTCGATCTCGTCGATCTCCGGGTCCTGGAGCAGTACGGCCGACAGGTGGTGGAAGGCGGCCGTGACCCGGGAGTCCGGCAGCAGGGCGGCTGCCTGCTCGGCGGCGCTGCCCTCCTCCGGCTTGAGGGCGTAGGCGCCCTTCTTGTCGAACCCGAGCGGGTTGACGCAGTCGACGACGAGCTTGCCCGCCAGTTCCTCGCGCAGGGACTCGAGCGTCTTGCCGTGGCCGTCCCACGGCACGGCGACGATCACGACGTCGCTGCGGCGCGCGGTCTCGGCGTTGTCGGCGCCCTCGATGCCGTGGCCGAGTTCCTCGGCGGCGGCCCGGGCACGGTCGGCCGCCCGTGAGCCGATGATCACCTTCTGGCCGGCCTTGGCGAGCCGGTAGGCCAGGCCCTTGCCCTGCGGTCCGGTCCCGCCGAGCACCCCCACCACGAGTCCGGAGACGTCGGGCAGGTCCCAGGGGTCCTTGGCGGGCGCCTTCTGGGCGTTGTCGGTGGCAGCACTGTCGGTAGAGGTCATGGCCCCGACTCTACGACCGCGCCGTCGCGCCGGGCGGCTCAGGTCGGCCCGGTCACGGGCACCCGCCGGAAGGTGCTCGCCGCGTGGCTGCGTGGTCACCGGTCTCGTACAACGGGCCGATCCGCGTCGCCCGCACGAGCTGCGGGGGCCCTCTTGTCCGGCGCGCGGGGGACGGCGGTGTCGGGCATCGGCGGACTGCCCCGGTCGTTCGACGGTGGTACAGGTGACCGGTCGGCCTCCCCAGCCCGGGCGAACGCGCAGCGAACTCGACGTCACGGGTGACCGCTCGGGGGCAGGATGCGGCCCCATGGATGCGGTACGGGTCGCGCTGCTGCGGGAAGTGCTCGCCGGGACGGAGTGGCTCGGGGCCACCCGGCGGTTCGCCGGGGCGCTGCGCGGCTCGGTGGTGTCGCACGGGGGCGGGCTGCTGCTGGTCGGCACGCGGGACTACGAGCCGTGGCATCTGGCCGCGCACCTGGTGGACGAGGCCGCCTGGTCGGGCACGCCGGAGCTGGCCCCGACTTTGGTACGGCACGACGCGCGCCCCTGCGATCCCACGCATCTGGCGGTCGGTCTGGGCCGGCTCGAGGCGGCCCGGCGGGGCGAGACGCTGCTGGTGGTCGCCCCCGAGGGGCCCGCCGCACCACTCCTGGAACGGGTGTCCGACGCCCGTCGCGCCGGGGCGACGGTCCTGGCCCTGGGCCCCGGCCCGGGCGAGCTGCCGTCCCTGGCGCACGAGACCCTGGCGGTCCCCGACGGCTCGGAGCTGGACCTCGACACGGTGCAGCACCTGGTCAGTGCGGCGGCCGGGGAGAACGCCCTGCCCACCCCGCGGGGGCGGCGCCGGCTGCGGGACCGGGTGGCGCGACTGGCGGAGCACCTGACGGCACCGCCACCGGCCCGCTGGTGACGGCCGGGCATCCCGCTGCCGGCCTCTGCACACCCGGGGCATCACGAACGCCCGGGGCCGCGGCCCCGGGCGTGGACGGGATCAGCTCTCGTCGTCCCGGCTGCCGGCCGGTGCGTCGTGCCACTTGGGGTCGTTCTCCCACTGGAGGTTGCGCTCGCGGGCGGTCGCCATCGCGTGTTCGGCCTCCGTGCGGGAGGCGTACGGCCCGAACCGGTCCTTGTTGGGGCACTCCGGCCCCTCTTCGACCTTCTTGTGCTCCAGGCAGTAGTACCACTCACCCGGCTTGCCGACCGTGCGCTTCTTGAACAGGGCCATGACCAGCTCCTCTCGCCATCGTCATGTTCCCCCATGGCCGCTGGTTAGACTCGCTGGCATGTCTGGCCAGTCGCTGCTCGTCCCGGGGGAGCTGTCCCCCATCCGTTCCGTGCCCGGAAACATCCGTCGCCCCGAGTACGTCGGCAAGCCCGCGCCGACGCCGTACACCGGACCGGAGGTGCAGACGCCCGAGACGATCGAGGCGATGCGCGTGGCCGGCCGGATCGCGGCCCGGGCGATGGCGGAGGCCGCGAAGCTCATCGCCCCCGGGGTGACCACGGACGAGCTGGACAAGGCGGCGCACGAGTACATGTGCGACCACGGCGCCTACCCCTCGACGCTGGGCTACCGCGGCTTCCCCAAGTCGCTGTGCACGAGCGTCAACGAGGTCATCTGCCACGGCATCCCGGACTCGACGGTCCTGCGCGACGGCGACATCGTCAACCTCGACGTGACGGCGTACATCGGCGGTGTGCACGGCGACAACAACGCCACCTACCTGGTGGGTGACGTCGACGAGGAGTCGCGGCTGCTGGTCGAGCGGACCCGGGAGTCGCTGGAGCGGGCGATCAAGGCGGTCAAGCCGGGCCGGCAGATCAACATCATCGGCCGGGTCATCGAGTCGTACGCCAAGCGCTTCGGCTACGGGGTGGTCCGGGACTTCACCGGGCACGGCATCAACTCGTCGTTCCACTCGGGCCTGATCATCCCGCACTACGACAGCCCGCACGCCACGACCGTCATCCAGCCCGGCATGACGTTCACGATCGAGCCGATGCTGACGCTCGGCACCCACGAGTACGACATGTGGGACGACGGCTGGACGGTCGTGACGAAGGACCGCAAGCGGACGGCCCAGTTCGAGCACACGCTGGTGGTGACGGACTCGGGCGCGGAGATCCTCACGCTGCCGTAGCCCCGCACCCGCACATCCCCGCACGGCCCGCTCTCCCGCAGAGGGCGGGCCGTTCTGCATGGGCGTACGGGCGGGGGTTCACGGGCGGGGGTTTTTACCGACACCCCGTCGGGAAAAGTGTGCGCATGGAATCCTTCTCGACGCTCCTTCGGACGGCTTCCCGCGAGCAGCACGAGGAGGTCAGGGGCTCGACCTTCATCGGTGACCTGCTGGGGCGGAAGCTGGGGCTCGACGCGTTCGCGCGCTACACGGAGCAGCTGTGGTTCGTGTACGGGGCACTGGAGTCCGGCGCCCGGCGGCTGGCCGCGGATCCGGTGGCCGGCCCCTTCGTCCGGCCGGAACTGTTCCGCGTGACGGCACTGGAGCAGGACCTGCGGCATCTGCGCGGCCCCGGCTGGCGCACGACGGTCAGCGCGCTGCCGGCCACCCTGGAGTACGCGGAGCGGATCAGTGCCTGCGCCCGCGCCTGGCCGGCCGGTTACGTCGCCCATCACTACACCCGCTACCTGGGCGACCTCTCCGGCGGGCAGATCATCCGCGACACGGCCGAGAAGACCTGGGGTTTCCCGAGGAAGGGCGACGGGGTGCGCTTCTACGTCTTCGAGGAGATCCCCAACCCGGCCGCCTTCAAGCGGACTTACTGCGAGCTGCTGGACGCGCTGCCCGGTGACGAGCTGGAGCGGCAGCGGGTCGTGGCCGAGTGCAAGCGGGCGTACGGGCTGAACAACGAGGTGTTCGAGGCGCTGGGAGCGGAGTTCCCGCTCACGGCGTGAACGGGCGGGGCCCTTCCGCACGGCAAGTCGCCGCCTCCCCGTACGGACGCGCTCCGCCCGGGTCAGCGTTCGAGGCGGACTCGCCCGCCGACCTCGGTCCATCCCCCCGGCTGGGGGGCGGTGAGGATCTGGGAGCCCGCGCCCTGGGTGATGTTGAGGGCCCGGCCCAGCCGGTCGGTGAGCAGCAGGGCCGCGGCCCCGGTGGCCTCGTCCTCGTCGATGCCGTCGCCCCGGCCGGGGAACGCCCGGGCCCGGATCCGCCCGGCCGGCTCGTCCTCCCACGCCCAGGCGTACACCCTCCCCCACTGCCCGAAAGGCGTGGGTGGTGCCCCCACCCCCGGCGGCGGCACGGCCAGGTCGTCGACCTCGGCGGCGCTGCCGTACTGCCGCAGCGTCCGCGGCGGCGCCCACTCCGCCCGGGCCTCGATCCAGCAGAACTCACCGTCCTGCCGGGCCCCGACGACCCCGGCGGGTGTCACCAGTTCGGGCACGTCGAGCAGCCATGCCGTCCCGACACAGGGGTGCCCGGCGAAGGGCAGCCGCAGGGTGGGCGTGTAGATGTCGATCACCCCGCGCTCGGGGTCGTCGACGAACACGGTCTCGCTGAACCCGACTTTCGCCGCGAACGCCTGCCGCTCGTCCCGCTCCGGCATCACGGAACCCTCGCGCACGACACCGAGCTCGTTGCCGTACCCACCGTTCGGCCCGCAGAAGACGCGGAGCACGTCGTAGTCAGTCACGAGGGGAATTCAAACATCGCCCGAGCGCAGGGGTCGCTCCGGGCAAGGGCGCACGCCGGTGGCGTGGTGGCCGGGCGGGGCACGACACCGGTCTCTTCGTGGCGCGCGTGCGCCAGGTCACGCTCCCTTACGCCGGGCATGTCGACGCAGACAAGGGCCGCCGCGGCAGCGGAAGACGACCTTTGACCTTCCCTTGACCCGAGCATGAGAGCGATTTTGAGCCACTTAGGTAATTCTTATGTGCTGCCCTTAGGTGAGCCTCACCTTCCTCTCTCCTGGAGCCCACATGCGACCCGCCCGTCCCGCTTCCGTAGTCATCGCCGCCGCGGCGGCCCTGGCCGCCGTCACCGGCTGCACCGAGAAGAGCGACGCGAAGGACGGCGACCACGTGATCAACGTGACGGCGACCGACGACGAGTGCCAGGTGTCGAAGAAGGAGTTCCCGGCCGGGCACGTCGAGCTGGCCGTCGAGAACAAGGGCTCCAAGGTCACCGAGGTCTACGTCCTCTTCCCCGACGACCGTGTGGTCACCGAGCGGGAGAACATAGGCCCCGGCACCAGGCAGCGGGTCACCGCCGAGGTGAAGGCGGGCGAGTACCAGATCGCCTGCAAGCCCGGCATGAAGGGCGACGGCATCCGCCAGGCCGTCAAGGCCACCGGCGGCAAGGCCGTCCAGCGCGACCCGCGCCTGGACAAGGCCGTCGCCGCCTACCGCGCCTACGCGCAGGCGCAGGCCGACGAGACGCTGCCGAAGGCCGAGGCGTTCGCCAAGGCCGTCAAGGACGGTGACCTGGAGGCGGCGAAGAAGGCGTACGCCCCCTCCCGCATCGGCTGGGAGCGCACTGAGCCGGTCGCCGAGTCGTTCGGTGACATCGACCCCAAGGTCGATGTCCGCGAGGACGGCCTGGAGGACGGCCAGGACCCGGCCACCAACTGGACCGGCTGGCACCGCCTGGAGAAGGCCCTCTGGCAGGACAAGAAGATCGGCGACCGTGAGAAGGACCTCGCCGACCTGCTGATCAAGGACCTGAAGGACTGGCAGAACCGCGTCGGCAAGGCCGAGATCACCCCCACCTCCATGGCCAACGGCGCCAAGGAACTCCTCGACGAGGTCGCCACCGGCAAGGTCACCGGCGAGGAGGAGCGCTACTCGCACACCGACCTGGTCGACTTCAAGGCCAACGTCGAGGGCGCGCAGAAGTCCTACGACCTGCTGAAGCCGGTCGCCAAGGAGAACGACGCCGCCCTCGTCACCGAACTCGACGAGCAGTTCGCGGCCCTGGACAAGCTGCTGGACCGGTACCGCCCGAACAGCACGTCGTACGACTTCACCTCCTACGACAAGGTCGGCAAGGCCGACCGCAAGGAGCTCTCGGACGCGGTCAACGCCCTGGCGGAGCCGCTGTCGAAGCTCGCCGCGGCGGTGGTGAGGTAACGATGACGGACACCGGCTCCCCCTCCCCCAGCCGCCGTTCCCTGCTCGGCTGGGGCGGCGCCGGCCTGGCGCTCGGCGCGGCCGCGGCGGGCGGCGCGGTGGCCATGGCCCGCACCGAGGACGACACCGCACCGGCGGCCGGCTCGGCGATCGCCTTCCACGGCCCGCACCAGGCGGGCATCGCCACCCCGGTCCAGGACCGCCTGCACTTCGCCGCGTTCGACGTGACGACCGACGACCGTGAGGCCTTCGTCCAACTGCTGAAGGACTGGACCGAGGCGGCCCGGCGCATGACGGCCGGACACGCGGTCGGCGAGGGCGCCTACGGCGGTCTGGCCGAGGCGCCCCCGGACGACACGGGTGAGGCACTGGGCCTCAAGCCCTCCCGCCTGACCCTCACGATCGGCTTCGGCCCGTCCCTCTTCGGGAAGTTCGGCCTCGCGGACCGCCGTCCGGAGGCCCTGGTCGACCTGCCGAGGTTCGCGGGCGACAACCTGGACAAGAACCGCAGCGGCGGCGACCTGTGCATCCAGGCCTGCGCCGACGACCCCCAGGTCGCGGTCCACGCCGTCCGCAACCTCGCCCGCATCGGCTTCGGCAAGGTCGTCATCCGCTGGTCGCAGCTCGGCTTCGGCAAGACCTCCTCCACCACGCCCGAGGCGCAGACACCGCGCAACCTGATGGGCTTCAAGGACGGCACCCGCAACATCGCGGGCACGGAGACGGACCGCCTGAAGAAGTTCGTCTGGGTGGACGGCAAGGACAGCCCGGCCTGGATGGAGGGCGGCAGCTACCTGGTCGCCCGCCGCATCCGCATGCACATCGAGACCTGGGACCGCACCTCGCTGCAGGAGCAGGAGGACATCTTCGGCCGCGACAAGGGCGAGGGCGCCCCGGTCGGCAAGGCCAAGGAGCGCGACGAGCCGTTCCTGAAGGCGATGAAGCCCGACGCGCACGTCCGGCTCGCGCACCCCGACAGCAACCACGGGGCGACGATCCTGCGCCGCGGCTACTCCTTCACCGACGGCACGGACGGTCTCGGCCGCCTCGACGCGGGCCTGTTCTTCCTCGCCTACCAGCGCGACGTCCGCAAGGGCTTCATCCCCATCCAGCGCAGCCTGGCCGCGGACGCGCTCAACGAGTACATCCAGCACGTGGGTTCGGCTCTCTTCGCCGTCCCCCCGGGTGTCCGCGACAAGGACGACTGGTGGGGCCGCACACTGTTCTCCAAGGAGGCCTGAGCCGGTGTTCTCCAACTACCTGATCGGTCTGCGCGAGGGCCTGGAAGCCAGCCTCGTCGTCTGCATCCTCATCGCCTACCTGGTCAAGACGGACCGCAGGGACGCCCTGAAGCCGGTCTGGGCCGGCATCGCCGTCGCGATCGCCCTCGCGTTCGGCTTCGGCTGCGCCCTCGAATTCGGCTCACAGGAACTGACGTTCCAGGCCCAGGAGGCCCTGGGCGGGTCCCTTTCCCTCCTCGCGGTCGGCCTGGTGACGTGGATGGTGTTCTGGATGCGCCGCACGGCCCGCCACCTCAAGTCCGAGCTGCACGGCAGGCTGGACGCGGCACTGGCCATGGGCACGGGCGCGCTGGTCGCCACCGCCTTCCTCGCAGTGGGCCGCGAGGGCCTGGAAACGGCCCTGTTCGTCTGGGCGTCGGTCCACGCGGCGAGCGACGGCACACCGCGTCCGCTGCTGGGCGTCGCCCTGGGCCTCCTCACGGCGGTCCTCCTGGGCTGGCTGTTCTACCGGGGCGCTCTGCGCATCAACCTGGCGAAGTTCTTCACGTGGACCGGCGGCATGCTGGTGGTCGTCGCGGCGGGCGTCCTGGCCTACGGCTTCCACGACCTCCAGGAGGCCGACTTCCTGCCCGGCCTCACCGACAAGGCCTTCGACGTCTCCGGCACGATCCCCCCGGACAGCTGGTACGGCACGCTCCTCAAGGGCGTCTTCAACTTCCAGCCCGACCCCACCACACTCCAAGTCACGGTGTGGCTCCTGTACTTGATCCCCACCCTGGCCTTGTTCCTGGCCCCGGCCCGGACGCCGTCCCCGACTCCGGTACGCGACAAGGCGTGACAGCGCACAGCCGCTGACACTGGGCCGGGTGAGTGCGCAGCCCGGCGGAGCGGGGTGCCTCCCCAGCGGCACGACTGCCCGCAGGCTGAGCGGAGACGCGCCCGCACCCGCGTACGGCGAGAAGGGGACGTGTCGGGGGGTGTCCGCCCGCAGCGGTTGTCGCGTCAACGCCAGTCAGTCGGTATGGGGGCCCATCGCGACGTTCCGAGGACGGACACCCCCCGGCGCGGCCCCGACCCACCACCCACCGCCAGGCGAAGCGGACGCACACCCCCACCCCACCCCCGGCCCGACCGCCGGAGGCACCCGGTAGGGTTCGCCTCCGGAAAGGGGAAGGTGAAGGTACCCGATGAGCAGGGATCGCGACCCTCGAACGCTCCGCAGGCCCGCCCGGAGCGCCCTCATAGCAACCTCGGCGACCGCTTTGTCGCTGACGGCCAGTGGATGCGTCGTCGTGCACGGCGAACGGGAGATCCTCCCGTCCACGACCCGCGCCGAAGCCGCCCGGGCCCTCCAGGAGTTCACGACCGCGTACAACGAGGCCGACAAGGCCTACGACGGCACCCTGGACGCCGACCGCACCACGGGCGCCCTCGCCGACATCGACTCGGCCCGCCTCAAGGCCGGGAAGGCGAACAACCCGGACGGCAACCCGCGCCACACCCCCCTGAAGCTGACGGACGCGAAGTTCACGATCCCGAAGAAGGCCGGCTGGCCCCGCTGGTTCGTGGCCGACGCGGCCGGCAACAAGGGCGGTACCGCCCGCTGGCTCCTGGTCTTCACCCGCAGCAGCCTGGACGACCCCTTCCAGGTGGCGTACCTGACGCTCGTCGCCCCGGACAAGGTCCCGCAGTTCAAGACGGACGCCGACGGCTGGGCCGAGTCCGTCCCCCCCAACTCCACCGACCTGGCCGCCGACCCCGGCGGCCTGAGCCGGACGTACGCGACGTACCTGAAGAGCGGCGGCGACACCTTCGCGGACGGCGCGCACACCAGCCGGTGGCGTGCCCTGCGCGAGAAGAACGGCAAGAAGCCCGGCATGGTCACCCAGTACATCGACGAGCCGCTGACGAACGGCGACTACGCACCGCTCGCGCTGCGCACGGCGGACGGCGGGGCACTGGTGTTCTTCACCACCCGCCACTACGAGAAGCAGACCGCCCACGCGGGAACCTCCGTCCCCACCCCCAACAAGGACGTCCTGGCCCTGACGAAGGGCGAGATCAAGCAGTCCCTCACGATGGAGTTCGTCTCCAACGAGGTGGCACTGGACCCCAAGGGCCCGGGCAAGGTGACGATCCTGGGCCGGATCCAGGGACTGACCTCGGCGGAGGGCTCGTAGCCCGGGCCGTACGCCCAGGCTCGCACGGCCCGGTCGCCGACAGGCCTCAGTGCCGCAGGGGCCAGGCCGCCTCGCCGGAACGGCCGGTGTCCTCACCCACGTACCGCCCGCAGACCTCGGTGAGCACCTCCAGCAGGCTCAGGGGATCCGGCAGCGCGTGCTCGGGCCCGCGCACCCACCGCACCGCCTGCTCCTCACCGGGCAGCTGCGCCGGCGGCACGAGGACGTAGGAGCCCCGGCAGTGCCAGCGCAGCCCGGGGTGTTCGTCCATCGTCTCGGGGTGGCAGTCCAGTTCGCACGGCCACCACTCGTCCTCGTCCTCGGGCGTACCGCGGGTGAGCGTGAAGAAGAGGAGGCGGCCGTCGTCGCTCTCGGCGACCGGCCCGACCTCGACACCGGCGGCGAGCAGCCGCTCCAACGCGTCGCGACCGGCATCGAGGGGCACGTCGAGGACGTCGTGCACCATGCCGGTCGCGGTGATGAAGTTGGCCTGCGGCTGATGTCGCGCCCAGCGCTCGATCTGGGCGCGGTCGGTGGTCGACTGCGTCTGCCAGGCGAAGGACACCGGGTGCCGGGCGGGGGTGGGACAGCCGACCCGGTCGCAGGAGCAGCGGTAGCCGGCCGGGTGCGCGGCGGGCGCGAGGGGCAGTCCCGCGCCGGCGGCGGCGAGCAGCAGGGCCTCACGGCCGCCGTCCCCGGCGGTCTCCTTCGGCCGGCGCCCGGCGCGCAGCCACTGGGTGAGTTTGCCCTGCAGGCCGCTCCGGCCGCCGAACTCCGCGCTCATCTATCCCCTCGCCTCGCCGTCGTGCCGAACAGCATGCCTCATCGTCCCATCTTCCCGCGCACCGGGGGGCCAGTGCCCACATCCAGGACAGGCAGGACGCACCACCCACAGGGCACCGGACCGGACAGGCAGGACACACCCCCCACCGCACACCGCACCGGACCTGCAGGACGCACCCCCCACCGCGCGCCGGACGGGAGGAGAACGGTGAGCCCCGCACTCCACCGCGATCGGGTGTCATTGCCCGCTCTGCCACGACATGGCGCCCTACCGTGATCACCATGGTCACAAGGATCGCGTTGTCGGGCCTGGCCTCCGTGGCGTCCGTGGTCTCGCTGGCCCTGTCGGGACCCGGCGGCCGCGCCCCGGCCCCGCTGGAGTGGGGCGCGGGTCCGCTGACCGTGGCGGCCCTGCCCCGGATCACGTACGTCGCGCACCGCGGCGGCGCCCGCGAGGTCCCCGAGAACAGCATGACGGGGCTGGCGACCGCTTACGAGCGCGGGACGGCGCAGGTGCTGGACTTCGACACGCGGCTGCTGCGTGACGGCACGCCGGTGGTGTTCCACGACGAGACCCTGAACCGCACCACCTATCAGGGCGGGGCGGTGCGCGGCCTCGACGCCCGGGAGTGGCGGGGCGTCCGGCTGCGGCCGAAGGACAGGCTCCCGGGCAGCTGGCGGTCGGAGCGGCCGCCGACGGTCGCCGAGGTGCTCGATCGTTTCGGCGGGCGGATCGTGCTGATGCTGGAGGCGAAGGATCCGCGCAGCCTCGACCGGCTGGCCGAGCTGATCCGGGCCCGTGGCCTGACCCGCTCGGTGTTCGTGAACTCCAACGACCCCGAGGTGGCCCGGCGCGTCCACCGTCTCGGCCTGCTCTCGCAGTTGTGGCGCTCGGCGCGGCAGTTGCGCACGGACCGTCCGGAGCGCTGGCGGTCGTACGTGGACCTGCTGGACGTGGACCACCGGGCGCGCGACGCGGATCTGGCCCGGGCGGTGCACTCGGGCATCGCCCGGGTGTGGGCGCACACCGTGGTGACGGACGCCCAGCGGGACCGGGTGCTGGCGCTGGGCTGCGACGGTGTGATCACGGACGCGCCGGGGCGCCTCGCCCGGGCCGCTCAGCGCGGGGCCAGGCCGTGAAGGGCGTAGTCGACGAGGGTGTCGGTGTACTCGTGGGAGATCGGGCCGGTGTGCTGGAGCCAGCGCTGGGCGAGCGGGGAGATGAAGAACTCCAGCGCGATGCGCGGGTCGATCTCGGGCCGCACCTGGCCGGCCTCCTGCGCGGCGCGCAGCCGGCCGATGTAGAGGTCGAGTGAGGGCTGCATCAGCTTGGAGACGAGCTCGCGCCCGAGCTGCTCGTTGACGACGCCCTCGGCGGCGAGCGCGCGGGACGGCACATCGAATTTCGGGTCACGCATCTGGTCGACGGTGGCACGCAGGACGCTCTTGACGTCGGCGGCGAGGTCGCCGGTGTCGGGGAAGACGTACGGCTGCGGCCCGGCCTCCGGCACGGCCTGCTCGGCCAGGTCGAGGAACGCCTCCATCAGCACGTCGGCCTTGGACGACCACCAGCGGTAGATCGTCTGCTTGCCGACGCCGGCGCGGGCGGCGATGCCCTCGATGGTGGTCTTCGGATAGCCGACCTCGACGACGAGCGCGAGAGCGGCGTCATAGATGGCGCGCCGGGACCTTTCGCTGCGCCGGGTGGAATCGGGGGCGGTCTTGCCGGGGGCGGGCTGGGTGGATTTCTGGACGGCCATGGGCCGAATTTATCAGGTTGACAAGACGGAGCGTCTCGCGGACAGTTGAGCGAAGCGTGCGAGACGAACCGTCTCGCCACTCGAAGAGGACGGCTACGGAAGGAGCCCGAGATGACCCGAGGCGGAGCCGGAAACATGCTGGGTGTCGGCGGATCGCGGCAGAACCTCGGCCGCAGGGAGCTGCGCGGTGGCGGCCGGGGCGGCCGGATCGGCGGCGGTCTCGACCCGCAGGCCCACAAGCGCGAGCTGCTGCGCAAGCTCCAGGAGAAACGGCAGCAGCAGGACGCACCGGAGGGGGGCACGTCGGGCACGGCGTCGTGAGCCTCCCCCGCGCGGGGGAGAGCGTCCCCCCGCGTGCGGGATCCTCCCGGGCGGTCCGGCGGATGTACTGAGGCGGTCGCGGCCCGCGACCGGCGGACACCCGCCCCAGGACACCCGGGAGGACTCGGCTCATGACCGCATGGACCAGACGACGGCTGCTCACCACGGCGGCCACGGCCCTCCCGGCCGCGGGCCTCGCCACCACGACGGCCCCCCTCGCGCGGGCGGCGGCACCGACCCGCCCCGGGGACGCCGACGTGGCCGACGCGCTGCGGGGCCTGCCCGGACTGCGCCTGGTCGAGGAGCGGCACGACGCCGGACCGGGATACCGGCACTTCGTCCTGGGTCTGCGCCAGCCGGTCGACCACACGAACCCGGCCGCCGGCACCTTCGAGCAGCGCCTCACCCTGCTGCACACCGCCGCCGACCGCCCGACCGTGCTGTTCAGCACGGGCTACCAGGCGGTCCTCACCCCACGGCGAACCGAACCGGCGGTCCTGCTCGGCGCCAACCAGCTCCAGGTCGAGCACCGCTACTTCGGCACCTCACGCCCAGCGGACCCGGGCTACGCCCACCTCACCGTCCGGCAGGCCGCCGCCGACCACCACCGCGTGGTCCGGCTCTTCCGCCGCCTCTACCCCGGCGCGTGGATCTCCACGGGCGGCAGCAAGGGCGGCATGACGAGCGTCTACCACCGCCGCTTCCACCCGCACGACGTGAACGGCACGCTGGTCTACTCGGCCCCGAACAACGTCGACGACCAGGACGATTCCGCCTACCTCCGCTTCCTGGAGACGGTCGGCACCCCGGCCGCGCGGGAGGCCCTCGCGGCGGTCCAGCGGGCGATCCTGCTGCGGCGGACCGAGATGGTCGCCCGCTACGAGGCCTGGGCCGCCGCCACCGGCGACACCTTCCGGCTCGTCGGCAACGCCGACAAGGCACTCGAGATCGCCGTCCTGCGCGTGCCGTTCATGTTCTGGCAGCGCGGCACACCGGCCGACATCCCCGCGATCCCCCGCCCCGGCGCTACGGCCGACGAGCTGTACGCCTGGCTCGACGACACGACGGGCCTGGGGCTGTACGCCGACACGACGGCCCGGAACTACATCCCGTACTGGTACCAGATCGGCACGCAGCTGGGGTACGGCAGCCTCCCCACCGCCCACCTCACCGACCTGCTCCGCCACCCGGGCGCCGCCGAGCCGCGCAGTTTCGTCCCCCGGGACGTCCCGCTGTGCTTCGACCGGGCCGCCATGCCCGACATCGACCGCTGGGTCCGGCGGCGCGGCAGCCGGCTGCTCTTCGTCAACGGCACCCAGGACCCCGCGGTCGCCGAGCACTTCCGTCCCGGGGGGCCGGACTCACGGCTGCTGTGGGCGCGGGGCGGAAACCACGGCGCCGACCTCGCGGACCTGTCCCCCGCCGACCGGGCGTGGGCACAGGACGCGCTGGTCCGCTGGGCGAGTTGAGCACGGGCGTATCCGGCACAGGCTCAGGAGGGCGGCCAGGCGTCTCCCCAGTCGGCGTCCCGGGCGGCCTTGTAGAGGTCGCCGTGGCGCTTGGTGACGGTGGCGCGACGGAGGGACGGTTCGCTCTCGCACAGGTCGAGGAGGACCTGGCCCTTGCGGATCTGGGGGCGCCGGACGATGCGGCTGGCAGCCGGTTCGGCGGGGAAACGGGCGGCGGCGACGTACGCGAACTTCTCGTCCTCGTAGGCGAGGGAGCCGCCCTTGACCTGGCGGTGCAGGGAGGAGCGGCTGACCCGGGCGGAGAAGTGGCACCAGTCCGTGCCGGGGGCGATGGGGCAGGCGGCGCTGTGCGGGCAGGGGGCGGCGATCCGGAATCCTGCGGTGATCAGCCGGTCCCGGGCCTCGATGAGGCGGGCGTAACCGCCGGGGGTGCCGGGCTCGACGATCACGACGGCCTGGGCGGCGGCCGCGGCGGCGTCGACGAGGGCGGTGCGGTCAGCGGCGGTCAGCTCGTTCAGGACGTAGGAGACGGTGACGAGGTCCGTGCTCTCCAGGGTCAGCGCCGCCCCGATCCGGGAGCGCTGCCAGCGCACGTCCTTCAGCTCCGGGTTGGCCGCGGCGATCTCGCGCCCCAGGGCGAGCGCGGGTTCCGCCCAGTCGAGCACGGTGACGGGCCGCTCCCCGCCCCACACCGCACTCACGGCCCAGGCGGCGGCCCCGGTGCCGCCGCCGAGATCGGTGTGCCCGCCGGGCACCCACGCGGGCGCGGCCTCGGCGAACGCCTCCAGCGCCGAGCGCACGGCCTCGAAGGTCGCGGGCATCCGGTAGGCGGCGTAGGCGGCGACGTCGGCCCGGTCCCGCAGGATGGGGGCGTCGGTCGGGGTCTCCCCCCGGTAGCTGGCGATCAGCCGCTCGACCGCCTGCGAGGCCTGCCGGGGCGGCAGCCCGTCGAGCAGACCGGCAAGGGCGGCACGGAGGTTTTCGGCCGGGGGTGCGGGGGCGTTCACCCGGCGATTCTACGAGGCGGGCGGATGAGTGACGCGTGTGCGGGAGGGACGGGCCGTGCGGGAGGCACACGCGGGCGGCGCACGGCGGGCAGTGCGGCGGCAGCGCCCGCACACCAGGGGGGACAGCAGGCAGGCAGACACAGCAAGCCGAGCGGGGAGGCACACGCGGGCGGCGCAGGGCGGGCAGTGCGGCGGCAGCGCCCGGACGCCAGGGGGGACGGCAGGCAGGCAGACACAGCAGGCCGAGCGGGCACGGGACGGCCATGCGGGGAGGCACACGCGGGCGGCGTACGGCGGGCAACGCCAGAGGGACGGCAGGCAGGCAGACACAGCAGGCCGAGCGGGCACGGGACGGCCATGCGGGGAGGCACACGCGGGCGGCGCACGGCGGGCAGTGCGGCGGCAGCGCCCGCACGCCAGGGGGGACGGCAGGCAGACACAGCAGGCCGAGCGGGGACGGGACGGCCATGCGTGGGGCGGGCGCCGGGGCAGCCCGCCCGCGGGCGAACGGCGCGCGCGGCCCCGGAGCCTCGTTCCTCACGCGACCACCACCCGCACAGCAGGGCGGCGCCCCTCACTCACCGAGGGCGCTGCTCACTCCCCGGGCCCGTCCCCCTCCTCGGCGCTGAAATCACCGCAGCGCCCGCGCCACCCGCGACGCCGCTGCCGCTCTCGGGGCGCTGTCCGGGCGGCGGCGGCGCGGGTGGACCGCGTTGGTGAGCAGGATCAGGAACGTGTCCGTGGCCGGGTCCAGGACGAGGGACGTGCCCGTGAAGCCGGTGTGGCCCGCCGCCCCGCGGCCCGCGAGGTCGCCCATGAACCACGGCTGGTCGAGGGAGAAGCCGAGGCCCGGCGGGGTGAAGAGGAGCTCGACGAAGTCGGGGCCGAGGATGCGGGCCGGGCCGTGCGAGCCGCCGGCGAGGAGGGTGCGGCAGAACACCGCGAGGTCCCGCCCGGTGGAGAACAGCCCCGCGTGCCCGGCCACGCCCCCGAGCGCCCAGGCGTTCTCGTCGTGGACCTCGCCCCGCAGCATCCCCCGGTCCGCCTTGGCCCAGGGCCGCCGCTGGTCCTCCGTCGCCGCCGCGCCCGGGCAGGGCCCGAAGTCGGTCGCCGTCATGCCCAGCGGCCGGGTGATGCCGTCGCGGATCAGGACGTCGAGCGTGCGGCCGGTGATGCGCTCCAGGACGTACTGCAGGAGCAGCATGTTGAGGTCGGAGTAGCCGTACGTGCCCGGCACCCCGACGGGCGGCTCCGCCCGGAGCGCGGCCAGCCGCTGGGCGTCGTCGGCGCAGTCGTACAGCGGGAGTTCGGGCCGCAGCCCGGAGGTGTGGGTGAGCAGCTGCCGTACGGTGATGCCGTGCCGGGCGGCCGCCGTGAAGTCCGGCAGGTACGCCCCGACCCTGGCGTCGATGCCGAGCGTGCCCCGCTCGATCTGCTGGACGGCGGCCACGGACGTGAACAGTTTGGTGAGGGACGCCAGGTCGAAGGGTGTGCCGACAGTCATCGGGACCCGTTGGCCGGGGGGCAGTTCCACCCCGGCGTCGGATTCGGGGTCGTAGGCCGCGTAGCGGACGGCCCAGCCCGCCGCCTCCTCGACCGCGATCACCGGGCCGCGTCCGACGACGAGGACCGCGCCCGGTGCCCAGGGACGCCGCCCGGTGGTGAGGACGTGGACCTCCCGGACGAGGTGACGCAGTTCCCCCGGGTCGAGTCCGGCCCGCTCCGGCGTGCCGTCGCGCAGTCTGGGTGCGCTCAGCTGACTGCTCCCTCCACGCTCGCGCGGCTGCTCTCCTGCTTCCAGGGTCGGCACATTCCCATGAAGCAGGCAAGTGCCACCAGTGCGGCGGCCAGTTGGACGACGGCCATCGGGAGGGCGGTGTCCTCCCCGGCGACGCCGACGAGCGGGGAGGCGACCGCGCCGATGAGGAAGGACGACGTGCCGAGCAGGGCCGACGCGGAGCCCGCCGCGTGCTTGGTGCGCATCAGGGCGAGGGCCTGGGTGTTGGGCAGGGTGATGCCCATCGCGGACATCAGCACGAACAGCGCGGCGGCGACGGGCACCAGGCCGACCTCGCCGAAGACGCCGAGGGACATCAGCAGCAGCGCGGTCGCCGCGGTGATGACGATCGTGAGGCCGATGCCCAGCACCCGGTCGAGGCTGACCCGGCCGACCAGGATCTTGCCGTTGATCTGGCCGACGACGACCAGCCCGACCGAGTTGACGCCGAACAGCAGGCTGAACGTCTGCGGGGAGGCGCCGTAGATCTCCTGGATGACGAACGGGGACGCGGAGATGTAGGCGAAGAGGGCGGCGAAGGCGAAGCCGCCGGTGAGCATGTAGCCGGCGAAGGCGCGGTCGGCGAGCAGGCCGCGCATCGCGCGCAGTGCCTCGCCGACTCCGCCGCCGTGCCGCTCGGCGGGCTCCAGCGTCTCGGGCAGTTTCGTCCAGACCAGGACCCCGATGAGCACGCCGATGGCGGTGAGGACGACGAACACGCCCCGCCAGTCCGTCACGCGCAGGACCTGCCCGCCGATGAGCGGCGCCACGATCGGGGCGACGCCGGAGATCAGCATGAGGGTGGAGAAGAAGCGGGCCATGGCCATGCCGTCGTAGAGGTCGCGGACGACGGCCCGGGCGATGACGATGGCGGCGGCGCCCGCGAGGCCCTGGGCCAGCCGGAAGGCCACCAGCGTCTCCACGGTGGGCGCGAGCGCGCACAGGACGGTCGCGGCGACGAAGACGGCGAGACCGGCGAGCAGCGGACGGCGGCGCCCCCAGCGGTCGCTCATCGGCCCGACGACGAGCTGCCCGAGCGCCATGCCGGCCAGGCAGGCGGTGAGGGTGAGCTGGACGGTCGCGGCCGGGGCGTGCAGGGAGCGGGTGACCTCCGGCAGCGACGGGAGGTACATGTCCATCGCCAGCGGAGGCACGGCGGTCAGGCTGCCGAGGAGGAAGGTGACCAGGAGCCCGGTACGGCGGTGCGAGGTGCGGTCGGGCCGCTCCGTCCCCGCTGCGGGCCCCTGCGCGGTCTTCGATATGGACGCCCCGCCCTCGGGCATGAGTCCCTCCCTCTCCGAGTCGATCGCCACCTATGCTCTCAGCTCGTACGCAGTGCTCGGGGTCACAAGGTGAAGGCGGGGCGGGAATGACGGCGGACACGGTGCGGTGGGGAATCCTGGCGACCGGGGGTATCGCGGGTGCGTTCACCGCGGACCTGATCGACCTGCCGGACGCGGAGGTCGTGGCGGTCGCGTCCCGGTCCGAGGAGTCGGCGAAGGCGTTCGCGGAGCGGTTCGGGATACCCCGGGCCTACGGCGACTGGAACGCGCTCGCCCAGGACGAGGACATCGATGTCGTCTACGTCGCCACACCGCACACGGCCCACCGGACCGCCGCCGGCCTGTGCCTCGCGGCCGGACGGAACGTGCTGTGCGAGAAGCCGTTCACGCTGAACGTGCGCGAGGCGGAGGAACTCGTCGCGCTGGCGCGGGAGCACGGGCGCTTCCTGATGGAGGCGATGTGGATGTACTGCAACCCGCTGGTACGGCGGCTCAAGGCCCTGGTCGACGACGGGGCGATCGGCGAGGTGCGCAGCGTCCAGGCCGACTTCGGTCTTGCCGGGCCCTTCCCGCCCTCGCACCGGCTGCGCAACCCGGAGCTGGGCGGCGGCGCGCTGCTCGATCTCGGCGTGTACCCGGTGTCGTTCGCGCAGTTGCTGCTCGGGGAGCCGTCGGACGTCGTGGCGCGGGCGGTGCTCTCCGAGGAGGGCGTCGACCTCCAGACGGCGGCGGTGCTCTCCTTCGACGGCGGCGCCCTCGGTTCGGTGCACTGCTCCATCGTGGGCGGCACGGCGACCTCCGCCTCGGTCACCGGCTCCAAGGGCCGGATCGACATTCCGCACGGCTTCTTCTTCCCGGACCGTTTCGTCCTGCACCGGGACGGCCGCGACGCCGAGGAGTTCACGGCCGACCCGGCGGACGGGCCGCGCAACAGCCTGCGTCACGAGGCGGCCGAGGTGATGCGGGCCCTGCGCGCCGGGGAGACGGAGTCCCCGCTGGTCCCGCTCGACGGCACGCTCGCCGTGATGCGCACGCTGGACGCGATCAGGGACCGCGTCGGCGTCCGCTACCCCGACGAGACGGGCGAGCCGGAACTCACGCCCGCCTGAGTCCCTCGTCCCGCGAGGCCACCGGGGAGCTCCCGTACGCTGCGGGCCCATGAATGCCAAGGACAATGCAATCGCGGTGGTGACCGGGGCGGGGTCCGGCATCGGCCGGGCGGTCGCCGTGGAACTGCTGCGGGCGGGCTGGTCGGTGGCGCTGGCGGGGCGGCGCGAGGAGACGCTGGAGGAGACGGCGGCGCTGGCTCGCGGGGCCGCGTCTCTCACCGTACGGACGGACGTCTCCCGCCCCGAGGACGTGACCGCCCTGTTCGCCGCCACCGTCGGGCGCTTCGGCCGGGTCGACCTGCTGTTCAACAACGCGGGCACGTTCGGGCCCGGCGGCGTGCCGGTCGAGGAACTGCCCTACGAGGCCTGGCGGCACGTGGTGGACACCAACCTCAACGGGGCGTTCCTGTGCGCGCAGGCGGCGTACCGGCAGATGAAGGAGCAAAACCCGCAGGGCGGCCGGATCATCAACAACGGCTCGGTCTCCGCACACACGCCCCGACCGATGTCGGTGGCCTACACGGCGACGAAGCACGCGCTGACCGGCCTGACGAAGTCCCTCTCCCTGGACGGACGGCCGTACCGGATCGCGGTGGGGCAGATCGACATCGGCAACGCGGCCACCGACATGACGTCCCGTATGCAGACGGGAGCGCTGCAGGCGAACGGGGAAGTAGCCCCGGAACCGGTCATGGACGTGGCGGACGTGGCCCGCACGGTACGGCACATGGCCGAACTGCCGCTGGAGGCGAACGTGCAGTTCGCGACCGTGCTGGCGACGGCGATGCCGTACGTCGGACGCGGCTGAGCGCGCGAGGATGCCCGGCAGAAATCGTCAACTCGTCAACCTGCACAAACGGAATAGGAACCTCCGGCCCATTGCGGCCGGTAGGGGACATATGCTCAACTCTCCTACACGAAAGCTTCACAGTTGGAGTGGAGCACTTCCGTTGGCCAATCCCAGGGGGGAGGCGGCAGTCGTTCCACGGCACCGGGTGGGGGTGGATTCCGCGAGGGACCGCGGAGTACGCACCGGTGCGCGTGGAACGACTGCCGCTCGGTCCACGGACCCGGCGCCGCCCGGCCGGTGACCGTCATTCCCGGTGCCGTCCCCTCGCCCGCCCGGACTCCAGGCGCCGGCGCAGCGCCCAGGCCCCGCCCGCCAGCAACGCCGCCGCCGTCCCGGCGCCTTCCACCAGCCGCCCGGTCGAGGGCCCGTGGGTGACTGCGGTCGAAGCGGCAGGTCCGCTCCTCGGCGAAGTCTCCGCCCCCCGGCCCTCGCTCACCGGCTCGACCAGCACACCCACCGGCCTTGCCGAAACACCGTGCGCGAAGCCCCAGTCGAGCAGTGCGGCGGCCTCCTCGTAGACGGCCTCGGCACGGTCGGCGGGGTGCATGACGGTGACGAGCAGAGTGCGCCCGGCGCGCGTCGCGGCACCCGTGAAGGTGTTGCCGGCGTCGCTGGTGTAGCCGTTCTTGACACCGATCAGGCCCGGGTACGCCCGCAGGCCCCACGTTCCGCTCAGCAGCCGGTCGGTGTTCTGGATCTGGAACGACTTGCCTCCCCCGGCGGGGAAGTCCGCCGTGCGCGTCCGGCAGTAGGCGCGGAAACGGGGGTCGCGCAGCCCGTGCCGCGCGAAGAGTGTCAGGTCGTACGCCGAGGACAGCTGCCCGGGGTGGTCGAAGCCGTCCGGGCTGACCACGTGCGTGTCCAGCGCCCGCAGTTCCCGCGCCTTGGCCCGCATGTCGGCGACGGTTCTCGCCACACCGCCGTTCATGTGGGCGAGGACGTGCACGGCGTCGTTCCCCGAGCGCAGGAAGACGCCCTGCCAGAGCTGGTCGACGGTGTACGTGGTCCCGGCCCGGATGCCGACGAGGCTGGAGCCCGCCGGGATGCCGGCGAGGTCGGCGGCGGTGACGGTGTGCCGGACGCCGCGCGGGAACCGGTCGAGCACGGTGTCGGCGAACAGCATCTTCAGCGTGGACGCGGGCGGCAGCCGCCGGTGCGCCCGGCAGGCGGCCAGCACCTCGCCGGTGTCGCCGTCGGCGACGAGCCAGGACCGGGCGGTGAGCCCGCGGGGCAGTCCGGTGGCGCTGCCCACCTGCACGGTGTCGCGGCCGAGGCGGTCGCCACCGAGCACGGGGGCGGGTGCGGTGGCCGCAACCGGGAGGCTCACGCCGAGGGCGAGCAGAGAGCGTCTGGACAACCGGGCCGAGTCACACATCCCGCGACGGTACGAAGCGGAATCCCGCGGGCGTGCACGGAACGTTCAAAGACTGGCCCAAGGTCCCGCAATGTCACCGACCAAGGTCACCGCCCAAGGTCACCGCCCGAGCAACCGGTCGACTTCTGCGAGCTGGGCGGCGGTCAGTGCTCCCTTCTCCAGCGCTCCCGCGTTCTCCTCCGCCTGGGCGACGGACCGGGAAGCCGGGGATGGGCACCGACCTTGCCCCAGCCGAGCGGCTGCCCGTCGGCCGCCTGCCACTCTCCGCCGATCGCCCAGCGGCCGAAGCCGAGGGCGCTCACCTGGATGCCGCTGCGTCCCAGCGGTGGGAGTCTCAGGCCTGCCCGGTCTCGAAACGCGTGATCCGGCCGTCCTCGTCCACCTGGAAACTCCACCGAGTGCGCATCTCGCCCCACGTGTCGTTGCTGTAGCGGGCGAGGAGGGAGCGGCCGCCGTTGGACTCGTTGTCGACCTCCATGTGGCCGTGGGAGGAGAAGATCTCCCGGTCCACCCAGTCGGCGAGGTCGCGGTCGGAGCCGTCGTCGGTCATGGTCGCGCCCGGCGCGAGGAGCTCCATGAAGCTCTCGCGGTCGTGGTTGTTCACGGCGGTCACGAAGGCCCGGACGGCCGGATCGCTGAGGCGCGTGGTCTGAATCGTCATACGAGCAGCCTCGTACCGGCCAAGGCCCCCCGCCACCGGTGCCACCCGAACGGCGGCCGGGGAAGGGCCCGCCGGGTGCCGTGGGCGGTGAGGGGGTGCGACGGTGAGAACGCGAAGGGGAGCGTTCCTCTGCTCCTGCTGCCTGCAACCCGCTACCTGCTACCTGCTACCTGCTACCTGCTACGGGAGACGACGTGAGGCGTGACGACCGACGTGATCTGGGTCTGCTGCTGCTCCGGCTGGGGGCGGGCGGTGTGCTGGTGGCGCACGGCACGCAGAAACTGTTCGGCTGGTTCGGCGGGCACGGCATCGAGGGCACCGGCCAGTTTATGGAGTCCGTCGGGTACGCCCCCGGCAAGGCGAGCGCGACGGCGGCGGGCCTGGCGGAGACGGGCGGTGGCACGCTGCTGGCCCTGGGCCTGGCGACCCCGGCCGCGGGAGCGGCGGCGGCCGGCGCGATGGCCGGAGCGGCGGCGGTGCACACCCCGAACGGCTTCTTCAACCAGGCCGGCGGCTACGAGCACGCGGCGACGCTCGGCCTCACCGCAGCGAGCCTGGCCGTCACCGGCCCGGGCCGCCTGTCCCTTGACCACCTGCTCGGCCACGCGGTGAACCGCGGCTGGATGATCCCGGCGGCCTTCGCGGCGACGGCGGCGGGCACGGCGGTGGTGGTGGGGGCCCGGGCGAGGCGGCTGCGGAAGGCGAAGGAGGGGGAGCAGGACCCGCTCTTCGATGAGGAGTTCATGGAGTAGGAGGCCGGGGGCCAGGACCCGGCGTTGTCAGTCCCCCATGGCAGGCTGCGCCCCCATGAACGAACAGTCCCCCGCCCCTGAACTCTGGTCCACCATCGACGCCTTGTACGAGTGGCTCGACACCAACCGCCCGGTGGAGGGCCGCGAGGGCCTCCTCCTGCGCATCCTGAAACTCTCCGAGGAGGTCGGCGAGGTCTCGGAGGCGGTGATCGGGGTGACGGGGCAGAATCCGCGCAAGGGCGTCACGCACACGTGGGAGGACGTGCAGGCGGAGCTGTGCGACGTCGTCATCACGGCACTGATCGCCCTGCGGACGCTGACGCCGGAGGCGCGAGAGGTCCTGGCACGGCACCTGGAGCGGGTGAGACGACGGTCCACGGCACACGCGGCCCAGGCGGACGTTCCGCGTCAGTCGCTCTGATCACCGGGTGACGCACAAAAGCCCGTTCACCTTCACAGCGCGTCCACCGCGCTCACCTTCCACTCGTCACCCGTACGGTTCATCGTCATCCGCACCCGGTTCTGGTCCACGCGGGACCCCGAGACCTGAGTGCTCTGGGTGACCTGGTTGACGAAGAGCAGGACGACGACCTTGTCGGGGGTGGCCGAGACGACGGAGGCGGCCGGGGCGCCGCCGGAGCCGGGGGCGGCGACCCTCGCCTTCACGACACCGTGGTACTTCTCGGCCGTCGGGGCGACCACGGTCTTGGTGGTCTTGCCGTACTCGTCGCGGAAGTCACCGGTCAGGTGGGTGCGGGCCCTCGAGAAGTCCTTTTCCAGGTGGCGGTAGTCGTACGACAGGACGACCGGTGCCGCTGTGCGTGCGGCGGTGAGCGCCTCGGTCCGGGCGGTCTCCGTCAGGCGGCCGTCGCGGTACTGCCGTCCCAGGGCGGCCAGTGCGACCAGGCCGGCGACGAGCAGGACGGCCAGGAGCAAGGTGAGCGGCTTCCGCCGGCCGCCGGAGCCGACCGCGCTGCGCTCCCGCGGCCTGTCCTCTTCGAACGCCTCCGGCGACGGCTCCGGCGGGTCGTCCCAGCCGTGCTTCGGGGCCTCGGTGAGGACGGTGCGTCCGGCGAGTGGCCGTTCGGCCCGGCGCGGGGACTCCTCGTGGGCGGCCGTCACCGCGCCCGCTTCGCGGTGGCCGCGCTCCGCGCGCTTCGCCGCCGCGCGGGCGGCCGCCGTCATGCTGCGGCGGGTGCCGGGACCGGGGGCGCGGCCGGTGGTCGTCTTCGGCATGGTGCTACTCCTCGTCGGTGCTTGTCGGTCGGCGGGTCGGCCCGTGGATCAGCCGACGAACTCGACGTCGGACGTCAGCCAGCGGCCGTCCTTGTGTACGAGGTCGAGCTGGAGCCGGTACGTGCGCGCCTCTCCCCCGGGCACGGCGGTGTTGGTCACCTTGCTGTCGGCGACCACCAGCACACGCGCCGAGTTCTCGTCGGAGCGGACGATGCCCGCCTCCAGGACCTGGCCTTCCGACACGGACCTGTTCCGGGCCACCAGCTTCGTCAACTGCTCCGTCTGGGCGGTGAACTGCTTCTTGAAATCGCCCGTCGCGCCCGCCAGGACGTTCGCGCTGTCGCGGTCGTAGTGCCGGTAGTCGAGGGAGGTGAAGTTCAGTGCCGACTGGCGGGCCGCGGCCAGGATGCCCTGGCGTCGGTGGTCCGCCTCGTTCTGTGCGTGGATCCCGAAGGCCAGCCAGAGCGCCAGTGCCGTGGTGACGACGGTCGCCGCGACGAGTCCCGCCGTCATCACTCGGGGTGGTACCTGCCTCATGCCATGGGGCCGACGAGCAGCCATTGCCACGACTCCTTTCCGAACACGGCCTGCTGGCCGCCCGTCGAGCCGATCTCGACGTTGTTTCCGTCCGGGCCGGTGGTGGTGCCGGTCTCCGGGTCGTACGGGGTGACGTACGCCGCCTGGTTCGCTCCCCCGCCGGAGGCCGACGCGCCCGGGGCGTTCTGCGCGCCCCGCACCGACGACTGGCTGCCGCGCGGGAGAGTGCAGCGGGCGCCGGTGTTCGCCTCGCGGGTGCTGGTGTCCGCGGGGTCGCGGCGTGCCGTGCCGTACCCCTGGGTGCAGGCCGGCGGGTCGTCGGCGTTCAGCACCAGGCCGAAGTGGGTGGTGCCGTCGCCGGGGACGACCGTGTAGCTGCCCGCGACCATCAGCGGGAAGGTGACCAGGGCCTGCTCCACGCCGGGGAGGCGGGCCAGCGTGACCTGGCCGCCGCTGATCAGGTTGGCCAGCAGAACCGACAGCTGCGGCCCGGCCGACTTCAGCAGCGAGTTCAGCTCCTGCGCCGCCGGCCGCGCGTTGCCGATCAGCTTGCGCAGGTCCCCGTCACTGGACTTCAACTGGGCCGACAGCAACGCCAGATCGCGCGCGAACGACTTGATCGAAGAGCCCTGGTCGGCCTGCGTCTTGAGGACCTTCCGCGAGTCCTCGATCAGGGCGATCGTCTCCGGCAGCGCCTCGGACGCCGACTCGACCAGGGTGTTGCCCGAGTCCACCAGGCGGCCCAGGTTCGGGCCGGTACCGGCGAACGCCTTGCCCAGTTCGTCGACGGTGACCCGCAGGTCGTCCTTGCCGACCGAGTTCACCAGGCGGTCCAGGCTGAGGACCATGTCCGTCGTCGACAGCGGCACCCGGGTGCTCTCGCGCGGGATCGTGCTGCCGTTCAGCAGGTACGGGCCGCGGGAGGTGCGGGGCTGGAGGTCGACGTACTGCTCGCCCACCGCCGAACGGTTCGCCACCACGGCCAGCGTGTCCGCCGGGATGCGCGGCGCCCCGTCCTCGATGTCGAGCGTGACCGAGACGCCGTCCGAACCGGCCAGGCGCAGGGCGCCGACCCTGCCCACCGGTACCCCGCGATAGGTGACCTCGGCGCCGGGGAAGACGCCCCCGGAGTCGGCGAAGTCGGCCCGCACGGTGTAGCCGCGGTCCAGGACCTCGTCCACCAGGCCCGTGTACTCGGCGCCGACGTACGACACGCCTACGGCGGTGAGGGCGGCGAAGGCGATCAGTTGTGCCTTGACCGTACGGGTGATCACGGCTGGACCCCCTTCAGCATCAGCTCGGCGAGTTCGAGGTCGATCCCCTCGGGCCAGTCGCCCCGGGTGCGGTGGCCGCCGGAGCCGTAGCCGGCGGTGCACACCGGCGGGCACAGCGGACCGTCACCGCCCGAGGGTGCCGACGGGGCCGATGGCACGCCCGGACCGCTCGGCAGCGCGGTGGGCTTCGGCACGTCCGGCAGATCCGGTGCCTGCGGGAGATCCGGTACGTCCGGCAGGTCCGGGGCCTCGGGAAGCTCGGGCACCTGCGTGTCCCCGCCGTTCCGGCCGCCCGGCTCGTCCGTCAGGTTGCCGTAGATCCCGGGCAGATCGAGGTCCGCCGTGATGTGCAGGTTGACGTAGTCGCCCTTGATGGCGTCCACCACGTTGCGCGGGAACGGGTATGTCGTCAGCAGTTCCAGGGAGTTGGGCAGGTCGCTGCCCGCCGTATTGAGCTGTCGCAGGATCGGCCGGAGCCGCTTGAGGTTGGCGACCGTGTCGTCGTGCGAGGCGTTGACCACCTTGGTGCCGGTCCTGCCCAGCTTGGACAGGGCGGTGAGCATCCTCGTCAGGTCGCGGCGCTGGTCGGCCAGGACCTTCAGGGCGGGCGGCATCGTGTCGACGGCCTCGGCGATCGTCCTCTTCTCCTTGCCCAGCCGTTTGGCCAGCCGGTCCACGGCCTTCAGCGCGCGGACGATGTCCTTGCGCTGGTCGTCCAGGCCGCCGATGAAGGTGTCGAGTTCCTTGAGCAGGGACTTGACGCGGTTCTCCCGGCCTTCCAGGGCCTTGTTCAGCTCCGTGGTGATCGTCTTGAGCTGGGCGACGCCGCCGCCGTTCAGGAGGGCGGACAGCGCGGACAGCACCTCCTCGACCTCAGGGTTGCGGCCGCTGCGGGACAGGGGGATCACGTCGCCGTCGCGGAGCCGGCCGACCGGCGTGCCGTCCGGCGGCGCGGCCAGCGCCACGTACTTCTCGCCGAGCATGCTGGTCTGCCGCAGCCCGGCCACGGCGTTGGCGGGCAGCTTCACCGAGTCGGCGACCCGGAGGCGGACCCTCGCGTGCCAGCCCTCCAGCTCCACCTTCTCCACCGCGCCCACGGTGACGTTGTCGACCTTGACCGACGACTGCGGAACCAGGTCCAGGACGTCCCGGAACTCGACGGTGACGTGGTAGGCACGGCCGTCGGCGGCGGCTCCGCCGGGGAGCGGGACGTCGTACCAGCCGTTGAACTCGCAGCCGGACAGCAGCAGTGTCCCGACGGCCGCCCACGCGACGGCACCGCCCTTGCGCAGGGGCCTCATGCGCGCGCCCCCAGGATGCCGCCGAGGGTGCGGTCGACCGTGCCGGTGGCCGCGGTGCCGTCGGGCACTTCGGGCAGGGAGTCGAAGAGGTCCCTCAGCTCCCGGCAGTCGGTCTTCTCCCCCGTCGTCTTCAGGATCGAGCACAGCAGGGAGGCGGGGTCCTGCGGGTGGTCGGGGTTGTTGCGGGTGTCGAGGGTGCCGGCGGAAGGGTTGTAGGCGTTGTTCAGGTTCGACATGCCCGTCGGCGCGACCTCCAGCAGTTCCTCCAGCGCCGCTCGTTGGGTGACGAGCACCTTGGTCACCTTGCTCAGGCCCTCCACGTTCGACGTCAGGGACTTCTTGTTCTTCTTCACGAAGGCCGACACGTCACCGAGGGCCGTGCCGAGGTGTTTCAGCGCGGCCGCCAGGTCCTTGCGCTCGCCCGCGAGTTGCCGGGCGACCTTGGCGAGGCTGCTGTTGAACGACCGCACGCTCTTGTCGTCCGCCGCCAGCGCCGCCGTGAACACCTGTAGGTTGCGGACCGTGCCGAACAGGTCCGTGCGGCCGTCGGACAGGGTCGTGACCGCCTCCGAGAGGTCCTCCACCGTCCGGTGCAGGTTCTCGCCCTGGCCGTCGAGGTTGTCGGCGCTGACGCCGAGCAGCCGTGACAGGGCGCCGTCCTTGTTGGCGCCCTCGGGGCCCAGCGCCTCGGCCGTGGTGTGCAGGCTGTCGAAGACGCGGTCCAGTTCGACGGGCACGGCCGTGCGCGACTCGGGGATCTCGTCCCCGTCCCGGAGGACCGGGCCGCTGCGGTACACCGGCAGCAGCTGCACGTAACGGTCGCTGACCACGGAGGAGTTGATGATCGCGGCCTGTGCGTCCGCCGGGACCTTGCGGTCCGCGTCGTATTCCAGCTCCACCCGCACCCGGCCGCCCTCCGGCGTGATCTTCCTGACCTGGCCGATCCGCACGCCCAGCACGCGGACGTCCGAGCCGGGGTAGATGCCGACGGTCCGGGGGAAGTACGCCGTGACGCGGGCCGGCTCGGTCCGCGGCCACAGGACGTGGGTGAGCGCGGCGACCAGCGCCAGGACGGTCAGCAGGGCCAGGGGCTTCTTCCAGCGCTTGCTCACCGCGCACCTCCCGTTCGCGTCCGCGGCACCACCGGGGCGGCGACCAGGTTCTGGACGTAGGAGTCGAACCAGCGGCCGTTGCCGAGGGTGTTGGTGAAGACCCGTACGTAGGGAGCCAGGAGCTTGATGCTCCGCTCCAGGCCGGCTTGGTTGCGTTCGAGCATCTTCACCACGGTGTCGAGGCCCTTGAGCGCGGGCCCGATCTCCTTGTCGTTGTCCTGGACCAGGCCGGAGAGCTGGATGCCGAGCGCGGCGGAGGTCTTCAGCAGCTTGTGGATCGCCGCCCGCCGCTTGCTGATCTCCTTGAACAGCTTGTCGCCGTCCTCGACCAGGGCGGTGAAGTCGCCCGACCGGTCGGCGAGTACGCCCGTCACGCCGTTCGCGTGGTCGAGGAGCTCCCCGAGGGCCTTGTCGCGCGAGGCCACCGTCCGGGAGATCTTCGACAGGCCTTTGATGGACGCCCGTACCTCCTGCGGTGAGTCCTCGAAGGTGGTGGAGATGGTGTCCAGCGCCTTCGCCAGCCGGTCGGTGTCGACCTTCTCCGTCGTGGTGGTGAGATCGCTGAACGCCTGCACGACGTCGTACGCGGGGACGGTCCGCTTCAGCGGGATCTCGCTGCCGGGCTCCAACTGGCCCCGCCCCCTGGGGTGCAGGGCGAGGTACTTGGCGCCGAGGATCGTCTTGACCCGGATCGACGCGCCGGTGTCGGTGCCGAACCCCGGCTCGTCCTTGATCTTGAAGGTGACCTTCACGTGGTCGCCGTCCAGGTCGACCTCCTCGACCTTGCCGACCTTGACCCCGGCGATCCGCACCTCGTCGCCCGGCTTGAGACCTCCCGCCTCCGCGAAGGCGGCGCTGTACGTATCGCCGTCGCCGATCACGGGCAGGCGGTCGGCGTTGAACGCGGCCACGGTCAGCAGCGCGAGGACGGTGAGTCCGACGGCGCCGATGACGAGGGGACTGCGTTCGCGGAAGGGCCCGAGGTGCGGACGGCGGAGCCGTATCCCCGGCAGCTTCGGCGGGTCCACGCGGACCTTGAACAGCGGCTGAGGACGCGGCCTGCGGCGGGCCCGGACACGCGGGAGCCTCGGGCGCGGCAGCTTCGGCGGTTCCACGCGCACCTTGAACAGCGGCTCCGGGCGGCGCTTGCGGCTCATGCCCCGCACCTCGCCCTCGCCACGTGCATCTCGGGCGTGAACACCTGCTTCGTCTTCGGCAGCACGATCCGGCCGTCGAAGTCGCACAGGTAGAAGTTGAACCACGAGCCGTAGGACGCCGTCCCCGTCAGCTCGCCCAGCTTGTTCGGCAGCCTCTTCAGCACGCCCTCCACGGTCTTCTCGTTGTCGTTCAGCGTCCCGGTGAGGTCGGTCAGTTCCGCGATGTCGTCCTTCAGCGGCGGGCGCGCGTCCTTCAGCAGGCCCGAGGTGGCCTCCGTCAGGTCGCCGATGCTCACCAGCGACTTCCCGATGGGCTTGCGGTCGGCGGACAGGCCGGAGATGACCCGGCGCAGCTGCTTGAGCAGTCCGGAGAAGCGGGCGCCGCGCTTGTCGAGCGTCTTCAGCACGGTGTTGAGGTTGTCGATCACCGAGCCGATCAGCTTGTCGCGGCCGGCCAGCGTCGTGGTGAGCGACGCCGTGTGCGTCAGCAGGCTGTTGACGGTGCCGCCCTCTCCCTGGAGGGTCTTGATGATCTCGGTGGCCAGCTGGTTGACGTCCTTCGGGCTGAGCGCGGCGAACAGCGGCTTGAAGCCGTTCAGCAGCGCGTTCAGATCGAGGGCGGGCTGGGTGCGCGCGAGCGGGATCGTGCCGCCGGGACGCAGCCGGGTGCCGTCGCCGGCGCCTTCGGTCAGCGCGAGGTAGCGCTGCCCTACCAGGTTGCGGTAGCGGATGACGGCTCCGGTGCTGGTGAGCAGCGGCCGGTCCCGGCTGACCGTGAAGGTGACCTCAGCCAGCGTCCGGTCCGTGATCCGGATGCCCGCGACCTCACCGACCCGCACTCCGGCCACCCGGATGTCGTCACCCTCCTCCAGGCCGGTGACGTCGCTGAAGACCGCGCGGTACTCGTGCTCGGGAGTGAGGGAGATGTTCACGATGGTCGCGGCGAGCAGGGCCGTCGCCACCACCGTCACCAGCGCGAACAGACCGAACTTGATCAGCGGAGCGGCGGTCTGCCGGGCACCTGTGGTGCTCATGCGACGCTCACCGCCGTCCCGCGCGCCATCGGCCCGAACAGCAGGGTCGCGACCGGCGGCACCTCGTCCGCGGGCACGCCCAGCACCGGCGCCACCAGCGAGCCGACGGCCCGCTGCTCGGCCCGGGTGGCGGAGACGCCGAGGGGGCCGCCCGAGGCCGTACCCGGCTTCTCGGAACCGTCATCGAGGTGGGCGCCGGGTGCCGGCACCGGAGGATGCGGCAGATCACGGCAGTCCGGGCCCGACCGCTCGCCGTAGCGCGGTTCCTCACCCGGTTCGTACGCACCCCGCGGCCGTACGACCTCCAGCGTGATGTGCATCTTGCCGCCCCGGAACGCCTCCTCGGACGCCTTGTCCTGGCGGACCAGACCGGCCAGCAGGCAGGGGTACTGGGGGGAGTAGCGGGCGAACAGCTCCAGCGTGGGGCGGGAGACCCGGCCGAGGGTGATCAGCCGGTCGCCGTTGGCGTCGAGGAAGTCCTCGCCGGTGCCCGCGACGGTCGCCGTGGACTTCAGGGCCGCCGCCAGCCGGTCCTTCTCCTCGACGATCGTGCGGCTGGTGGTGACGGTGTTGCGCAGGATCTCCATCAGGTCGGGCGCCGCGTCGCCGTAGACCTCGGCGACGTCGGTGAAGCGTGCGATGTCCTCTTTCAGGGACGGCAGGTGCGGATTGAGGCGGCGCAGGTAGGCCTCCACGCGTGTGAGGTTGTCGCCGATCCGGTCGCCGCGGCCGTCGAGGGCGGTGGCGAACGCGGAGAGCGTGGCGTTGAGCTTGCCGGGCTGCACGGTCCGCAGCAGCGGCAGCAGGTCGTTCAGCAGTTGCTGGACCTCGATGCCGACGCGGGTGCGGTCCTGGGTGATGACGTCCCCGGCGCGGATGGGCCGGGCCGATGAGCCGCGCGGTGCGATCAGGTCGACGTACTTCTCGCCGAACAGCGTCTTGGGCAGCAGGCGCGCGTGCACGTCGGACGGGATCTCGGCGACGTGCTCCGGCTTCAGCGCGATGTCGAGCGTCGCCTTCGTCCCGTCGGCCCGCACCTCGCGCACCTCGCCGACCAGCAGCCCGCGCAGCTTGACGTCGGCGCGCGGATCGAGCTGGTTGCCGAGGCTGTCGGCCTCCAGCGTGATCCGCACGACCGGCGTGAACACCTGGCGGTAGACGGCGACGGACAGGGACAGCAGCAGGGCGAGTACGGCGATGAAGACGACGCCGTACAACCGCAGTCTCAGCACTCTCACTCGGCGGCTCACCCCGCGATCCGTACGGTCGTGCTGGCGCCCCAGATGGCCAGCGACAGGAAGAAGTCCAGGACGTTGATCGCCACGATCGAGGTCCGCACCGCACGGCCCACCGCGACGCCGACCCCCGCCGGGCCGCCGCTCGCGTAGTAGCCGTAGAAGCAGTGCACCAGGATGATCAGGACGGCGAAGACCAGCACCTTCCCGAAGGACCACAGCACGTCCACCGGGGGCAGGTACTGCTGGAAGTAGTGGTCGTACGTGCCCGTGGACTGCCCGTAGTAGCCGGTGGTGATGGTGCGGGCGGCCAGGTACGAGGAGAGCAGGCCGATCACGTACAGCGGGACGACGGCCACGAACCCGGCGATCATCCGGGTCGTCACGAGGAACGGCAGCGAGGGCACGCCCATGACCTCCAGCGCGTCGGTCTCCTCGCTGATCCGCATCGCGCCGAGCTGGGCGGTGAACCCGGCGCCGACGGTCGCGGAGAGGGCGAGCCCGGCCACCAGTGGGGCGATCTCACGGGTGTTGAAGTACGCCGAGAGGAACGCCACGAAGTTGGAGGTGCCGAGCTGGTTGAGCGCGGCGTACCCCTGCAAGCCCACTTCCGTGCCGGTGAAGAACGACAGGAAGGCGATCACGCCGACCGTGCCGCCCACGACGGCGAGCGCGCCCCGGCCGAAGCTCACCTCGGCGAGCAGCCGCAGGATCTCCTTCTTGTAGCGGCGCAGGGTGCGGCCGGTCCAGGCCAGCGACCGCCCGTAGAAGGACAGCTGGGCACCCAGCTCCTCCAGGCCTCTCAACAGCGCCATGCCTCAGCCCCTCTGGGGAACGACTTGGAAGTACACGGCGGTCATCACGAAGTTCGTCACGAACAGCAACATGAAGGTGATCACCACCGACTGGTTCACCGCGTCGCCCACACCCTTGGGCCCGCCCTTCGCGGTCAGCCCCTTGTAGGAGGCGACGATCCCGGCGATCGCACCGAACACCAGCGCCTTGACCTCGGCCGCCCACAGGTCGGAGAGCTGGGCGAGCGTGGTGAAGGAGGCCAGGTAGGCGCCCGGAGTGCCGTTCTGGAGGACGACGTTGAAGAAATAGCCGCCCGCCACGCCGACCACCGACACCAGGCCGTTGAGCAGCACCGCCACCAGCATCGACGCCAGCACGCGGGGAACGACCAGCCGGTGGATCGGGTCGATGCCCAGCACCTGCATCGCGTCGATCTCGTCGCGGATCTTCCGCGCCCCGAGGTCGGCGCAGATCGCCGTGCCGCCGGCGCCCGCGATCAGCAGCGCGGTGACGATCGGCGAGGCCTCGCGCAGCACGGCGAGCACGGAGGCGGCCCCGGCGAAGGACTGGGCGCCCAGCTGCCGGGTCAGGCTGCCGATCTGGAGCGCGATGACCGCCCCGAACGGGATGGAGACCAGGGCCGTCGGCAGGATCGTCACGCTCGCGACGAACCACGCCTGCTGGATGAACTCCCGCGCCTGGAAGGGCCGCCGGGGGATCGTCCGGACGACGTCCAGCGCCATCGCGAAGAGGCTGCCGGAGTGCCGCAGCGCTCCGGCCGGTGACAGGCTCATGCGCCGGCCACCTCCTTGTGGTGGAGCTCGGCCTCGCGCCGTGCGATCGCCTGCCAGCGGGGCGGGCGGGTGATGCCCGGTCCCGGCAGCAGGCGGGGAGTCAGCTCCTGCACGCGCGCGCTGTCGTCGACCTGCGCGAGCTCCTGCTCGACCTGCGCCGCGTCCTTCTCCTCCGCCATGCCGATCGGGCCCTGCATACGGCCGTTCAGGAACTGCCGCACGACGGGCTCGTCGCTGTTCAGCAGCTCTGCGCGCGGCCCGAACATCACCAGCTCCCGGCGGAAGAGCAGCCCGATGTTGTCCGGCACCTGGCGGGCCGAGGCGATGTCGTGCGTGACGATCAGGAAGGTCGCGTCGATCTGGGCGTTGAGGTCGACGATGAGCTGGTTGAGGTAGGCGACGCGGACCGGGTCCAGGCCCGAGTCGGGCTCGTCGAAGAGGATGATCTCCGGGTCGAGCACGAGCGCCCGGGCGAGCCCCGCCCGCTTGCGCATCCCGCCGGAGATCTCACCGGGCAGCTTCCCCTCCGCGCCGATCAGCCCGACCATGTCCATCTTCTCCAGCACGATGCGCCGGATCTCGCTCTCGGACTTACGGGTGTGCTCGCGCAGCGGGAAGGCGATGTTGTCGTACAGGTTCATCGAGCCGAACAGCGCGCCGTCCTGGAAGAGCACGCCGAAGAGCTTGCGCACCTCGTACAGGTCGCGCTCGCGGAGCTTGGTGATGTCCCGGCCCTGGATCGTGATCGAGCCGCGCTCCGGCTTCAGCAGTCCGACGAGCGTCTTGAGGAACACCGACTTGCCCGTGCCCGAGGGGCCGAGCATGACCGAGACCTCCCCGGCGGGCAGCGTCAGCGAGACGTCCTGCCAGATGACCTGGTGACCGAAGGACTTGGTCAGCCCTTCCACACAGATCTCGACACCCATCCGGTCCACCCTTCAGCCCGCGCCTTCGTCGGTGAGCAGCTCTGACATCTGCTCTACGGGGAGGGGCGGGGCGTCCGTCGCTCGTGTGGCGGAATTTTTTCGGGTGGGTTACCGGGAGCGCTTCAGGGTCGGGTTCCGGGCAGCGCTCTAGCGCTTCAGGGCCGGGTTCCGGGCGGCGCTCTCGGGCCGGTTTCGGGACGCGCTCTCGGGTCGGGTTCCGGGCGGCGCTCCCGGGTCGGGTTCCGGGCGGCGCTCCCGGGGCGGATTCCGGGCGGCGCTCTCGGGCCGGTTTCGGGGCGCGCTCTCGGGTCGGGTTCCGGGCGGCGCTCCCGGGTCGGTTTCGGGCGGCGCTCTCGGGCCGGTTTCGGGCGGCGCTCTCGGGCCGGTTTCCGGGCGCGCTCTCGGGTCGGATTCCGGGCGGCGCTCCCGGGCCGGTTTCCGGGCGGCGCTCCCGGGCCGGTTTCCGGGCGGCGCTCCCGGGCCGGTTTCCGGGCGCGCTACCGGGCCGGGTTCCGGGCGGCGCTCCCGGGCCGGGTTCCGGGCGGCGCTCCCGGGCCGGGTTCCGGGCGGCGCTCCCGGGCCGGGTTCCGGGCGGCGCTCCCGGGCCGGATTCGGGGCGGCGCTCCCGGGTCGGATTCCGGGCAATGCCTTCGGACGGTCGCCGGGCAGCGCTACCGAGCAGGTTCCGGCAGCGCTACGGAAGCGGGCTCGCCGTGAGCTCGGGGAACGGGGAGGCAGACGGCGCGTCGGATGTCCCGGGAGCTTGCGGGACGGCCGTGGCCGCCGTGTCCGCCCCGTCCGTCGGCACGGCGGGGAGCTCCAGCGGCAGGTCGGGGACGTCGGGCGCCTGCGGGATCTCCGGCGCGGACAGCCCGGGCAGCGGGGCCGCCGGGACCTCCGGAACATCCGGCAGGCCCGGGACCTCCGGAACGTCCGGGACCTGCGCCACGACCGGCACCTCCGGCAGCGACGGCACGGACAGCGGGAGGAACGATTCGCCGGCAGGCACCCCGGCCGCTCCGCGCTCGGCTGCGGCAGCCGCGGGCTCGGTCCCCCGAGGCGTACGGCCCTCGCCACCGCCGTCCGGCCGCAACGTCTCCGCGCCCGGCGTGGCGACCGCGGGCCGAGGCGCCGCGCCGCCCCCGCCTCCGCCGCCGTCGAGCGCGTACGGCAGCACGAACCCCGCCACCGCCAGGGACGCCGCCGTCGAGGCGACCGCCACGGCCTGTGCCCTGCCGACCCCGCGCGGCCGCCCCCACCCGATGAGGAACAGCGCGCACCCGAGCGTGGCGGCCAGCGACTGCCGCAGCGTCCGCCGGGCCCGGGCCAGCAGCGACTCGACGGTCCGGTAGCTCAGCCCCATCCGGACGGCGACCTGGCCGACGTCCAGGTCCTCCGACTTCAGCCGCAGCGCCTCGGCCTGCCGCGCGGGCAGTTCACCGCTGCGCACCGCCAGCCACTTCGCCTCGGCCCGGTCGCACACCGCCTCCTCGACGGGCACCGGACCCGGGGCGATGAGCGTTGGGCTGGTTCGCACCTCGGCCTCGCGGTGCATCTGCCGGTAGCGGTCGACGCACAGGCGCATCGTCACCGTCGTCAGCCAGGCCGCGAGCCGTTCCTCGTCCAGGTCGGGCCGCTCGGCGGCGCGCAGCATCGCCTCATGCACCGCGTCCTCGGCGTCCTCCGCACTCATCGACCTGCGCCGGGCCACCTTGAGCAAATGCTCGCGGTGGCTCCACATGCGGCGCCACCGCTCGTCGGCCGCGTGCATCTCCACAGGTGTCTCTGCGGGCATGTCCGTCGCCATGAGGACCCCTTCGCGCTCACCCACCGGAATCGTGCCGTCCGGCGGGGGGCGACATTACCGCCGAGTATCGGCGGTTGTGGAGGGGGAGACGGTCATCGAGTCCGCGCTGTTACTGGTGAGTGGGGCGCCGCTGGGCAGCAGGTTCTCGCCGGGGAGCTCCATGTCCGGGCCCGAGGCGGGGAGTTGCGGCTCGTCCGGCTTCCCGGGTTCGGTGGCCGGGCCGGTTCCGGCCGGGGGCGGGGCCGGAGAGGCGGGGGCCGACGGGGTACGGGACGGCGGGGCAGTCGGCCGGGCCGAAGGTGTCCGCGACGGCTTCGGTGTGGCGGCCGGCCGCGACGGCTCCGGGCGCGCGGAGGAGGACCCGGCGGAGGAGGACCCTGCGTATCCGTCCGGCACCACCCGGTGCCCTTCCAGGAAGTACGCGTACCAGGCCCTGACCGTGCGCAGATAGGCCGCCGAGTGGTTGTAGCCGAGGATCGCCCGGTCCAGCTGGGCGGGGACGGACAGGTCCCGGCCGCCGGCACACAGGTACCGTCCGGCGGCGAGGGCCGCGTCGAAGACGTTGTCCGGATCCGTACGCCCGTCGCCGTTGCCGTCCGCGCCCCAGCGGGCCCAGGTCGACGGGATGAACTGCATCGGCCCGACCGCGCGGTCGTACGCCGTGTCCCCGTCGTGAACACCGCCGTCGGTGTCCCGGATCAGCGCGAAGGCCACGCCGTCCAGCCGCGGCCCGAGGATCGGCGCCACCGTCGTACCGTCCGACGTCACCCTCCCGCCCCGCGCCTGCCCCGACTCCACCTGCCCGATCGCCGCCAGCAGCTGCCAGCGCAGCCGGCAGCCGGGCGCCTCACGGGCGAGCCGGTCTTCGGCCCTCCGGTAGGCGGCGAACACACTCGCCGGCAGCGCGCCGCCCACCTTCACGGCCGCCCCGCCACCCGCGCGCTTCCCGGTCCGCAGCGGCGGAAGCTCCGTGCGGTAGGGGGCGTCGCCGGACACGCTCGGTCCGTGCTCGGCCGGTGCCTGAGCGGGCGCCGGTACGGAGGCCCGCGCGGGGATCACCCCCGGCGCCTGCGACGCGGTGAGCGCCGCCATCGCCGCCACTGCGGCCGCCGTACCCCTGACACGTCTGCCCCTGTGCCCTGCCACGTCCTGTTCCCCTCCCGGTGAGCTTCCTGTCGTCTGCTCTACGGGGGAGGGTGGGGGGTCCGTCGCGGGGATTTGCGCACGTTGCGGCTACGGCGGTTTCCGCACGCCGCTCAGCGCCTTCTCCGCTCGCCGGCCGACGAGGCGGGTGACGAGGTGCTGGCAATCGTCCGCGAGCACGCAAGGAATGCCCTGCTAAGGGATGCTCGACTGGCCAAGGCAGTGTGTGAACCAGCCCCCACGCGAAGCTGCGAGCTATCGATCCGCACTCCCCCAGTGGCATGATCGATTGACACTTCGACTTGACGGGCTTGGAGGGGGAACAGGTTGTCTTTCGAAGAGGAGTGGGCCCAGTTGAAGGCCGACGCCTTGGCGCGTCAGCAGACCGGCACGCAGATCAATCAGTTGCCGGCGGACAGCGGCGGCGGGGCCGTCGCCCCGGCTACCGGTTCCCTGGTCGCCAAGGCCCAGTCGATCAACGGCAACGCGAATCTCCTGATCGAGATCGCGGGCTTTCTCCATGAGGGCCGGCCCGACGACGAACTGACCACCATGACCCGCGCCCCTCGGGCGCCCGCGGACGTGTGCAAGCAGGTGGCACGGTTCGCGGGGTTCGCCGATGACCAGTACCTGGACGCCGTCGCCCTGTTCGCCGCCCTGTCCACGCGCCTCAGGACAACCGGCAGCGACTTCGTGAAAATCGACGACGACACAGCTCAACGCTTCCTGGACAACGTCCTGGAGTACGGCCAGTACGTCGCCCCGGAGTCGCGATGAGCAGCGGCATCAGTCACCGCAAGGACGTCGAGTTCTTGGAAGACTGCAACCCGCCCCTCGTCGAACGGAACGCGGACGAGTTCAAGCGCCTGCACGACATGCTCGTCGCGGTCGACCCTTCCGCCGAACGCGCCGAGAAGCACACGCAGTGGAAGAGCGAGGGCAGCCGGCACTACGAAGCCCGGCTCTCAGAGGGGCGCAAGCTGGTCGCGCAGCTCGCGGAAGGCTACGACAAGGCGTCCAGCGCCCTGCGCAGCTACGCGTTCGCGCTGGAGGTGGCCAAGGCCCACTACTCCAACGGCAAGGCGAACGAGCAGTTGCTCGCGGACCTGATCCACACCAAGGGCACGGCGATCACCCGTGAGGCGCAGGAGGCGGAGCCGATGCGCCAGTGGGAGGACATGCGTGACACCACCGGGGTCATGGACTTCTTCGCCGAGCTGACCATGGATGTCGAGGACATCCGCGAGGACGCGAACCGGCTGCACGACGCCGCCGGTGGGGATTTCCAGCTCGCGAAGACCACGGAACACGAGGCCCGGGAGATCTGCGTCCACGAGCTCAAGCAGGCCTATGACCTGCTACCTGATTTCCGCATGGGTTTCATCCAGCGGGTCGACATCGTTTCGGCGATCCCGGAGCTGCGGCGTGAGGCAGCCGAGGCGAGCACGAGCCCGCTGACGCGGCTGTCCGGCAGCGGCCCCAAGCAGGACTACTCCCCCGTCGCCGGCGACGACATCGTCTCCCCGGCCCTGCGGGACATCCGCCTCCAGATCGCCAACCTCCCCGGAGCGCAGGACAGTTACTGGAGTCCGCCGTCCACGGCGCAGGACCGCGCCGACTGGATAGCGGCGAACAAGGAGATCATCAAGGCCGCGGCACGGAATTCGGGGCTGCCGCCGGACATGGTCGCCGGTATCGCGTGGCAGGAGGTCGGCGGACAGCCCGGCATCCTGGACGACATGACCGACACCATCCGCGAACAGGCGGACTCTCCCTTGAGCCCGATCGCTCCTGAGAGCCTGCCGTGGCGGCTCGGCGGTGACCCGGACAACACGTCCATGGGTCCCATCGCCATCCAGGTGCGACGTGGCGCCGAGGTTCTCGGTTACGACCCCGAGCACCTCACCGACCAGCAGCGCGGCACGGTGGAAACAGCCCTGCAGGACCCCGCGCAGAACATCTTCATCGCTTCGGAGTACCTGGCCCAGCTCAAGGCGGAGAGCGAGTTCGCCGATGTGCCGGCCGAGGAGATGACACCGGCCCAGTACCAGGAACTCGCCGCGCGTTACAACGGCGGGCCGTACTGGGAGACCGACGACGCCCAGGGCTACGGTCGTGGGTTCGCGAACAATCTGGACGAGGCAAGGAACGCACTGCGCTGATGACCAGCCCTTCCCACGTGGACGACGACCGCGGCTGCCTCCGTCTGGTCCTCGCTGTACCCCTCACCCTGCTCACCCTCATCGCCGCGTACTTCTGCTGGACGGCACTGACCATCACGCCGTCCGGCACCTGGGACGACGACGCGTACGCCGGAATCGTGCTGTCGTGCGTCGTCACCATCGCCGTCGCCGGGGCTGCGGCAGCGCTGTGGCTGGTGCCGTCGGCGCGGAGGGTAGTGCCGTGGTGGTGGATGCTTCCAACTCTGCTGCTGGGAGTGGTTGCGGGAGCGCGATGGGCCGTGGGCGCTTAGCCCACCGCACCGTCGTCCGCTCCAACTGCCTGCCGTCTGGCTCCGTTGGCCCCCAAGAACAGGAGCCTGCCACGGCCCACGCCCTCCCACAAATCTGCTGCAGATCGCGCCAGCGCCGAGCGAGCCCGTCCAGAAGGACGGGCAGCGCACCCCACGTAGCGCGGCACAGCGCTTGCACCACGCCAACACCAAGGAACACACTTTCCTCACGAGGTCGACAACCTTTTCCACATCCGGAGGGCCTGCGTCTGCATGCATACGCACATCCTGGTCATGCAGCCCCTTCAGGCCGTTCAGGGCGACCCGCCTCACCCACCCACTCACGACGAGGCCAGAACATAACGTTGACAATGTCAACGCGTACGGCCCTGTAAGATCTGGGTGTATCCGTGTACAGTAACGGCTGCCTCACTGTCCGTTCTGACACCATGGACCGTGCGGCAACGCATGAGGGGGCGCGTTCCGGTTCGGAACCGCGAGAACGCGAGCAGTAGGCAGAGGAGCGGCAGTGAGCCACGAGCTCGTCGACGGCAGATTCCGCATCGGGCGCGTCATCGGCAGGGGCAACATGGGGGAGGTCCACCAGGCCGAGGATTTGCGCGCTGCCGAGGGCTCGCCGGAGCGCACCGTCGCAGTGAAGACGATCCTGCGCCGCCGCACCGGGGGCCGGATCGACACCGGCGGCGACACCAGGGCCGTGGAGCGCTTCGCCCGCGAAGTCGGCATCATGCGGCACCTGGACCACCATCCCAACCTCGCCCGGCTCATCGAGGGCGGTATCGCCGCGGACCGCGACGGTCTGCCCTACCTCGCGATGGAGTTGCTGGACGGTGAGTCACTGCGCGATCTCATCGAGGAGGAGCCGCAGCTCCCGATCACGTGGGTCGCCGCCATCGGCGCCCAGATCGCCGCCGGCCTCGCCGCCGCGCACGCGCAGGGCGTGGTCCACCGGGACCTGAAGCCCGCCAACGTCATGCTCACGCGGGGTGGCACCGTCAAGGTGCTCGACTTCGGCATGGGCAGCATCGTCGACGACCCGGACCAGACCCGCCTGACCAGCACCGGCGTCAGCGTGGGCACGGCCCGCTACATGGCGCCGGAGCAGTGCCAGGCCAAGCAGGTGACCCAAGCCGCCGACCTGTACGCCCTGGGTTGCGTGCTGTACGAGATGCTGGTCGGCGTCCCCCCGTTCACGAGCGAGTCGGCGTACGAACTCGCCGAGCGGCATGTCCACCGGGAGCCCAGCCCGGTCCGCGCGATCCGCAGCGACACCCCCGCCGAGCTCGCACGTCTCGTCGACCGCCTGCTGGCCAAGGACCCGGCGAACCGCCCGCCCGACGCCGTGACCGTACGGGACGCCCTGCTCCCCCTCGCCGTACCGTCGGACGACACCAGCCTCGTCCCCACGTGGAGCGGGCAGGACCCGACGCTCCCCTTGCGCGAGGCCGCCCCGGCCCCGGCGCCCGTCGCCCCGCAGCAGCCCGACCTGGTGACCGGCTCCGGCGCCGGCATGGACGTCTTCGGCGTCCATCAGGCGCTGATCCGGGACTACCGCTCCTTCACGGAGGGCGGCACCGTCATCCGCGACGAACGCGTCAAGGCGTACGTCGAGAAAGACCTCGACGACAAGTCCCAGTGGCCGAACCCCTGGTTGTCGCTCAACCCGTTCTTCCAGGGCGGCGGCACCGTGGTCGAGCTCGCCCAGCAGAAGGTGCTGCACGCCGAGTGCGCCCGCATCTTCCAGGCGAAGAAGACCGAGGGGGGCACCGTCTGCGACGGCCGGCCGCTGCTCCTGCACCGGCACCAGCGCGACGCCATCGACGCCGCCGCCTCCGGGGCGTCGTACGTACTGACGACCGGCACCGGCTCCGGCAAGTCGCTCTCCTACATCGTCCCGATCGTCGACAAGGTGCTGCGCCAACGCGACGAGGAGGGCCCGGACGCCTCGAAGCGTGTGCGGGCGATCATCGTGTATCCGATGAACGCGCTCGCCAACAGCCAGCTGCGCGAACTGGAGAAGTACCTGCGGGACGGCTACGGCGCGGGCCGCGAGCCGGTCACCTTCGCCCGCTACACGGGCCAGGAGGACGACGCGAAGCGCAAGGAGATCCGAGATAACCCGCCGGACATCCTGCTCACCAACTACGTGATGCTGGAGCTGATGCTGACCCGCCCGGCCGACCGGGCGAGCCTCATCAAGATGGCGCGGGGCCTGGAGTTCCTCGTCTTCGACGAGCTGCACACCTACCGCGGCCGTCAGGGCGCCGATGTCGCTCTCCTGATCCGCCGGGTTCGCGAGGCCTGCCAGGCGGAGGACCTCCAGTGCGTCGGCACCTCGGCCACCATGTCGACGGAGGGCACGCTGGAGGACCAGCGGCAGGTGGTTGCCGGTGTGGCGAGCACCCTGTTCGGTACGACGGTCCGGCCCGAGCACGTCATCGGCGAGACCCTGGTCCGGGCCACCGGCGAGGCGCCCGCCACCGTACCCGCCGAGCGCCTGACCGCACCCGCCCCGCGCGCCTACGACGACCTGGCACAGGACCCCCTGGCCCGCTGGATCGAGGACCGCTTCGGCCTCGTCGAGGATGCCGCCACGGGCCGTCTGGTCCGCCGGCCGCCGACCCAGATCGAGGTCGCGGCGCGCGAGTTGCACGAGACGTCGGGCGTCGCGGAGGAGCTGTGCGCGGAGGCGATCCGCGCCACCCTGGAAGCCGGCTCCCAGGCACTCAACCCGCGCAACGAACGGCCGCTGTTCGCGTTCCGCCTGCACCAGTTCCTCTCCAAGGGCGACACGGTCTACGTCACCCTGGAGAACAAGTCCTCCCGCCACCTCACTCGTTCCTACCAGCTCGAACAGCCGGGCAGCGGCGGCAAGTTGCTGATGCCGCTCGCCTTCTGCCGGGAGTGCGGCCAGGAGTACCTGACGGTGTGGCGCACCGAGAAGGACGGCGAGGTGCGCTACGAGGCCCGCCGCGACACCTCGGCGACCGGCGGCAGGCAGGGCGACGGCTATCTGTACGTGGACCATGAGCGCGAGTGGCCCTCCAACGTGCAGTACGCCGTCGACGACCGTCGACTGCCCGAGTCCTGGCTGGAGTTGGACGACAAGGGGCAGGAGGTCGTCAAGCGCGCGTACCGCGACCGCGTCCCGAAGTCCGTCCTGGTCGATCCGTTCGGCCACGAGGGGCGGGGCGGCGAGCTGAAGGCCGCGTTCATCCCCTCCCCCTTCCTCTTCTGTCTGCACTGCGGTGTGGCGTACGAGCAGACGCGCGGCCGGGACTTCGCCAAGCTGGCCACGCTGGACCAGGAGGGGCGTTCGTCGGCGACCTCCCTGGTCTCGGCGTCGATCGTGCGCTCACTGAAGTCGGTGCCCGAGGAGGCCCTGGACAAGGAGGCGCGTAAGCTCCTCACGTTCGTCGACAACCGGCAGGACGCCTCCCTCCAGGCGGGCCACTTCAACGACTTCGTACAGATCACCCAGTTGCGCGGCGCCCTGTACCGGGCGGCCCTCGACGTCGGTGAGGACGGCCTGCACCACGAGGAGCTGGCCTCCGCGGTGACCAACGCGCTCGCCGTCTCCCCCGTCGACTACACCGGCGAGTCCGACCTGCCCCCGTCGCTGGCCCGCAACGCGGCCCGCACCCTGCGGGACGTGGTGGCCTTCCGGCTCTACCTCGACCTGGAGCGCGGCTGGCGCATCACGATGCCCAACCTGGAGCAGACCGGCCTGCTGGAGATCGACTACGAGGACCTGGACTGGATCGCCGCCAAGCAGGACCGCTGGGAGGGCACCCACCAGGCGCTGCGGGACGCCGACCCGGCACTGCGGGCCGAGGTGATGAGGGCACTGCTGGACGAGATGCGCCGCTCGCTGGCCATCGACGTGTCGTACTTCCGCGACGACACTTTCGAGTCCCTGCAGCGGGCGAGCGAGGAACGGCTCGTGGACCCGTGGATCCTGTCCGCCGCCGACAAGCCCCGCGTCGGCACCGCGTACCCGCACCCCTCCCGGCCGGGCATGGACCGCGCCAGCCTGTTCCTGTCCGCACGCGGCAAGTACGGCAAGTACCTCAGGCGCGCCGACCGCACCTTCCGAGACCTCGACCAGGACGACCTCCAGCTGATCATCACGGAGCTGCTGAAGGTGCTGACCAAGGCAGGCCTGGTGAAGGAGGTAGAGGCGGCGCCGCAGCGGGCCGGCCGTTTCCGCCGGACGTCGTCCGTCACCACGACCGGGTACCGGGTGGCCGCCCAGTCGCTGGTGTGGCGCGCAGGTAAGGGCGAGTCGGGCGCGCACGACCCGCTGACCCGCACCTACCAGAGCGGCGACGGCCCGCGCATCAACACGTTCTTCCTCAAGCTGTACCGGGAGACCGCCGACGCCCTGTCCGGCCTGTACGCCCGCGAGCACACCGCGCAGGTGTCCCCTGAGGACCGGGAAGCCCGCGAAGAGGCCTTCCGCAAGGCGGAGTTGAAGCTGCTGTACTGCTCCCCCACCATGGAGCTCGGCGTCGACATCTCCTCGCTCAACGCGGTGATGATGCGCAACGTGCCGCCCACACCCGCCAATTACGCCCAGCGTTCGGGCCGCGCGGGCCGCAGCGGCCAGCCCGCCCTGGTGACAACGTACTGCGCGACCGGCAACAGCCACGACCAGTACTACTTCCGCCGTTCCGAGCGCATGGTGGCGGGCGCGGTCGCCCCGCCCCGCCTGGACCTCGCCAACGAGGACCTGGTCCTGTCCCACCTCCAGGGAATCTGGATCGCCGAGGCGGGCCTGCGCCTGGGCCGCTCCCTGCCCGAGGTGCTCGACGTGTCGTACCCGGACACGGGCGACCGCCCGAACCCCGCCCTGCACCTGCTGCCCGACATCCGGGACGCGGCCCACGACGACGGCGCCCAGCGGCGCACGGTTTCCGCGGCCCTGCGGGTCCTCGGCCCGCTGTTCAGGGACTTCACCGAGACCACGTGGTGGCACGACGACTGGATCGACGACAAGGTCCGTACCGTCGCCGAGCGCTTCGACCGCGCTTTCGACCGCTGGCGCAGCCTGTTCCGGGCCGCGCTCGACGACCAGTACGTGCAGAACAAGCGGCGCCTCGACTACAGCCTCACCGAGGGCGACCGCAACCGCGCCAACGCCCGCCGCCGCGAGGCCGAGACGCAGCTCAACCTGCTGATGAACGAGAGCGTCGACAGCAAGTCGGTCCTCTCCGACTTCAACCCGTACCGCTATCTGGCCTCCGAGGGCTTCCTGCCCGGCTACAGCTTCCCGCGCCTGCCGCTGGCCGCGTACATCCCGACGATCGGCCGCCGCCGCGGCGACGGCGACTACCTCCAGCGCCCCCGCTTCCTCGCCATCCGCGAGTTCGGCCCCGGTTCGCTGATCTACCACGAGGGCGCCCGCTACCAGGTGACCCGCATCCAGCTGCCCCCGGACTCCTCCGGCGAGCTGACCACGGGCGAGGCGCGCCGCTGCGCGCACTGCGGCTACCACCACGAGCCCAAGGAGCGCGAGGACCGCTGCGGTTTCTGCAACGAGACGCTGGGCGCGGCGACGTACGGCCTCCTCCACCTGCACACCGTGTACACCACGCGCCGGGAGCGGATCTCCTCGGACGAGGAGGAGCGGCGCCGGGCCGGTTTCCGCCTGGAGACGTCGTACCGCTTCCACGACCACGGCGTCCGCAAGGGCCGCCTGAACGCCACGGTCGCCGACGCGACGGGACAGCTCGCGCAGATCGCGTACGGTGACTCCGCGACCGTCCGCATCACCAACACCGGCCGGGTACGCGCCCGTACGGACGAGCCGCCGGGCTACTGGCTGGACCTGGCCGACGGCCGCTGGATGAACGACAAGGACGCATCCGAGGCGTCCGGCGACTCCAGCGAGCTGCCCCTGGTCGACGCCGACGGCAACGAGCGGCGCCGCAAGAAGCGGGTCATCCCGTTCGTGGAGGACCGCCGCAACATCCTCGTCGTCACCCTCGACGAGGCGCTGCCCGAGCCGGTCGCGCTCACGCTCATGTACGCCCTGGAACGGGGTATCGAGGCGGAGTTCGAGCTGGAGGACGCCGAGCTCTCCAGCGAGCTGCTGCCGCCGGACGACGGCCCGAGGCGCCGCATCCTGTTCATGGAGGCCGCGGAGGGCGGCGCCGGCGTACTGCGCCGCCTCCAGGCGGAGGACGACGCCCTCGCCAAGGCGGCCCGCCGCGCCCTGGAGATCTGCCACTTCTCTGCGGACGGCAAGGACGAGGGCGGCGAGGAACACCGACCGGGACGCGCCTGCGCGCTCGGCTGCTACGACTGCCTCCTCACGTACGGCAACCAGCTCGACCACGCCCAGATCAACCGGCACACGGTGGCGGCCCTGCTGGTGCGGTTCGCGTCGGCGGCGGCGAGCCGTGAGGCGCGGGGCGAGTCCCGCTCGGAGCAGTTCCGGCGCCTGGTGGCCGAAACCCCTGCCGATCCCACGCCGGTCGAGGCATCGGCATCCGAACTCGCCGCGCAGGGCGACTTCTTGGGCTGGGCGAAGTCGTGCGGGCTGCGCCTCCCCGACGAGAAGGACGTCTTCCTGACAGACGCGAACGCGGCACCGGACTTCGTCTACCGACTCCCGGGCGCCAACGTCGCCGTGTTCGTCGACGGCCCCTCCGGCGCGGAGGAGAGCGCGCTGCGTGACGCCGACGCGGAGGAGCGCCTCTTCGACGCCACCTGGGACGTCGTCCGCTTCCCCCACGGCGCCGACTGGACCGCCATCGCCGCCGCCCATTCCCGCTACTTCGGCTCTCCCGCCAAGACCAACTGACGCACCGGCCGGACCAAGAGGATTTGACGATCGATATGGCATTCACGTTCTCCGCCGGATCCCTGGTGAAGGCCCGTGGCCGCGAGTGGGTGGTGCTCCCCGAGAGCGAGCCCGACCTGCTCGTCCTGCGCCCGCTGGGCGGTTCGGACGACGACATCGCGGCGGTGTTCCCGTTCGAGCCGGTGGAGGAGGCCCGTTTCGCGCCGCCGGAGCCGACCGACCTCGGCGACCAGCGGGCTGCCGGGCTGTTGCGTACGGCGCTGCGGGTCGGCTTCCGCTCCGGGGCGGGCCCGTTCCGCTCCCTTGCCGGGATCGCGGTGGAGCCGCGCGCGTACCAGCTCGTACCGCTCCTGATGGCCCTGCGCCAGAGGACGGTCCGCATGCTGATCTCGGACGACGTCGGTATCGGCAAGACGATCGAGGCGGGCCTGATCGCGAGCGAGATGCTGGCGCAGGGCGAGGCGAGTGGCCTGGCGGTGCTCTGCTCCCCGGCCCTGGCCGAACAGTGGCAGCAGGAGCTGCGCGGCAAGTTCGGCATCGACGCGGAGCTGGTGCTGGCGTCGACGGTGTCACGGCTGGAGCGCGGCCTGGACCTCGGCCAGTCCCTCTTCGACAAGTACCCGAACGTGATCGTCTCGACGGACTTCATCAAGTCCCCTCGCCACCGCGACGACTTCGTACGCCACTGCCCCGACCTGGTGATAGTCGACGAGGCACACACGTGCGTGGCGGCCGACGACACGTCGACGAGCGCGCAGAGCCAGCTGCGGTACGAGCTGCTGCGCCGGGTGGCGGAGGACGCGGAACGGCACCTGCTGCTGGTCACGGCGACCCCGCACAGCGGCAAGGAGTCGGCGTTCCGGAACCTGCTCGGGCTGGTCAAGCCGGAGTTGGCGCACGTGAACCTGGAGTCGGACGCGGGCAGGAAGCTCCTCGCCCAACACTTCGTGGCCCGCAAGCGGGCGGACGTACGCCAGTACCTGACGAAGGAGGACGGCCTGGCGGACGACTCCCTCGCCGAGCGCACCGCGTTCCCCTCGGACCGCTTCTTCAAGGACGAGACGTACAAGCTGTCCCCCGAGTACCGGGCCCTGCTGGACGACGCGATCGCGTACGCGAGTGAGCGGGTCGAGGAGGCCGGCGGCCAGGGCAGGCGGGAGGCCCGTATCGCCTGGTGGTCGGCGATCGCGCTGCTGCGCTCGCTGGTGTCGTCGCCGAGGGCGGCGGCCCAGACCCTGACGACGCGCTCGGCGGCGGCGATCGCGGCTTCGGCGGAGGAGGCCGACAAGCTGGGCGCCCCCCTGAACAGCGACGCGGCGGACAGCGACGCCATGGAGGGCATGGACGTGGCGCCGGGCGCGGAGACGACGGCGGGCTCCCCGCTGGCCGAACTCGCGGAGCTGGCCTCGCAGTTGGAGGGCCCGGAGAAGGACCTCAAGCTGAAGGCGCTGATCAAGCATCTCAAGGCGCTGCTGGCGGACGGCTACAACCCGATCGTCTTCTGCCGCTACATCCCGACGGCGAAGTACCTGGCCGAGCATCTGGCGAACGACCCGGAGACGAAGAAGCGCGGCCCGCTGGGCGCGAAGACGGTGGTCAAGGCGGTGACGGGTGAACTGTCCCCGCAGCAACGCATCGAGCGGATCGAGGAGCTGGCCACGGAGGCCGGTGAGGACGCGGCGGCCCGCCGGGTCCTGATCGCGACGGACTGCCTGTCGGAGGGCGTCAACCTCCAGCACTACTTCGACGCGGTCGTCCACTACGACCTCGCCTGGAACCCCACCCGCCACGACCAGCGCGAGGGCCGCGTCGACCGCTACGGCCAGCGCCGCGACGAGGTGCGCGTCATCACCCTCTACGGCGACGACAACGGCATCGACGGCAAGGTCCTGGAGGTGCTCATCAAGAAGCACCGCCAGATCAAGAAGGACCTCGGCATCTCGGTCTCCGTCCCCGACGAACTGTCGACGGGCGTGACTGACGCCATCGTGGAGTGGCTGCTGATGCGCGGCCGGGAGAACGAGGACGCCCTCTTCAGCGCGGACGCGTTCAAGGTGAGCACCGAGAAGTTGGACAGCGACTGGAACTCGGCGGCGGAGCGCGAGCGGGCGTCCCGTTCCCGTTTCGCGCAGCGCTCGATCCACCCGGAGGAGGTGGCCCGGGAGGTCGCCTCGATCCGGGCGGCGCTGGGCGGGGCTGGCGAGATCCGGACGTTCGTACGGGAGTCGCTGGGCGCTCTGAACGCGGTGCTGCGCGGCGCCGACGGCGAGTCCGGGGACTTCACGGCCCAGGTGGGCGGCACACCGGCGGGTCTGCGGGACGCGCTGGCGCCGGTGGTGGGCTCGGAGGTCGTCGAGAAGGACCGGGAGATCCCGTTCCGCAGCGATCCGGCGGTGGCGCGGGGCGAGGCAGCCCTGGTCCGTACGGACCCGGTCGTGGGCGCGCTGGCGTCCCATGTCCTCAACGCCGCGCTGGACACCCAGGCTGAGGGCGCACGCCCGGCGCGTCGCTGCGGTGTGATCACGACGGATGCGGTGAGCACGAGGACGACGTTGCTGCTGGTGCGGTACCGCTTCCACCTCACGCTGCCGTCGCGAAGTGGTGAGCGGCAGTTGGTGGCGGAGGACGCGAGGTTGGTTGCCTTCGAGGGAGCGCCGAGGAGTGCGGTGTGGCTGCCGCCGGAGCGGGCGGTGGGCCTGCTGGACGCGACGGCGTCGGGCAACACGGACCCGCACTTCGGGCAGCGGACGATGACCCGAATCCTGGACCAGCTTCCGGATGTGAACGTGCACTTGGAGACGTACGGCGATGAGCTGGCGGCAGAGCTGGACGCGGCCCACCGCCGGGTGCGGGCCGCGTCCGGCGAGATCGTCCGCGGCCTGTCGGTGACGGCCCAGAAGCCGGCCGACATCCTCGGCGCCTACGTCTACCTGCCCGCCGCCGCTTCCGTCCCCGCTTCCGTTCCCGCTGGAGTGTCCGCCTGATGTCCGCCACCACTCGCAACCAGGTGTTCACGGCCGTCCACACGATGGGCGGTCTACTGCCGGCCGACATGCTGGTACGGGTCTCCGAGGGCAAGGACGTCCCCGGCTCTAAGCCCGCCGACTACGGCCTGCCGTCGTCGCGTTCGGTACGGGACGAGGCCGAGCGCAGCTGGGAGTACCTGAAGCCGCTCTGGCGCGACCTGCGCATGCACCTCCCCGAAGACCGCGAAACCGGCGTACCCGCCGCCGACCCGATGGGCCGCGCCGACGCGGACTGGCTCGCACCGCTCTGGCGCGAACTGGGCTTCGGCCGACTCACAGCGGTCGGCGCGGCGGGCATCACCGCCGACTCCGACGCAGAAAAGAAGTTCCCGGTCTCCCACCGCTGGCACCACGCCCTGATCCACCAGACGGCGTGGAACGCGGAGTTGGACAAGCGCCCTGGCGGCGCGGGCACGGTCCCGCCCCAGTCGATGCTCCAGGAGTGCCTGAACCGCACGGAGGCCCACCTGTGGGGCGTCCTGACGAACGGCCGCCAGGTGCGCCTGCTCCGCGACTCCAGCGCGCTCGCGACAGCGTCGTACGTCGAGTTCGACCTCGAAGCCATCTTCGACGGCGAGCTGTTCAGCGAGTTCGTCCTGCTGTACCGGCTGCTGCACGCCTCGCGGTTCGAGGGGGCGGCGCCTTCCGCCTGCTGGCTGGAGAAGTGGCGCACAGAAGCTATCAAAAGCGGCATGCGCGCTCTCAAGCAGACGCGTTCCGCGGTCCAGGAGGCCATTGCTGTACTGGCGACGGGTTTCCTCAAGCACCCTGCGAACCGCGATCTGCGCGAGAACCTCGACGCGGACGAGTTCCAACACGCACTGCTCCGTCTCGTCTACCGGATGCTCTTCGTCTTCGTCGCCGAAGACCGCAATGTCCTCCATACTCCGACAGCCACCCCAGAAGCGTGTGAACGCTACCAGCGATACTTCTCGACCTCGCGACTTCGTCAGGTGTCGCGCCGCCGTCGTGGCACCGCACACACAGATCTGTATGAAGCGCTCAGACTCGTCATGGACAGCCTGGGAAGGGACGAAGGACGCCCCGAATTGGGTCTTCCCGGACTAGGCGGAATCTTCGAGGAATCAGAGACCGACCGACTGCTACAAGGTCTCACCCTCTCGAACGAATCACTGCTCACCGCTGTCCGGCACCTTTCCCAGGTCAAGGACCCGGCGTCAAACCGGTACCGCACCATCGACTACCGGCATTTGGGGGCCGAAGAGCTCGGTTCCGTGTACGAGTTTCTTCTCGAGCTCCGTCTTATGCCAGCCGACGACAAACGTTCCGCGCGGATGGTGGAGGTCGGTGGCAACGCGCGCAAGACGACTGGATCCTTCTACACGCACTCTGCAATCATCGATTGCCTGCTGGATTCGGCGCTTGATCCGCTCTTGGACGATGCTGTCGAGCGAGGCGTCGCCCGTGCAGCGGGATCCACAAGCCCGAATGACACGGCTCCGATCGTGGACGAACTCTTGAAGGTCACGGTATGCGACCCGGCCTGCGGATCCGGACACTTCCTCGTCGCCGCTGCACGACGCATCGCCAAGCGCATCGCTGCCGTGCGTGAGGGCAACCCCGAGCCGACGCCTTCCTCGGTTCGAACGGCGATGTGGGAAGTGGTCACCCACTGCATCTACGGTGTCGACGTCAACCCGATGGCAGTAGAACTGGCCAAGGTGTCGTTGTGGTTGGAAGCGCTCGAACCGGGCAAGCCATTGGGATTCCTCGACGCCCACATCAAACAGGGCAACGCCCTTGTCGGAGCTACTCCGACCATGCTCGCGCAAGGAATCCCCAACGACGCCTTCACCTCGCTTGAGGGCGACGACGATTCCGTGGTGAACGACCTGCGGACCATCAATCGCAACGAGCATGAGGGACAGGTCGGCCTGTTCGTCTCCGACGCAGAGCGCGAGATCCCAATGGCCAATGCGGCCTTTGCGGACGAGCTGCACCGGATCACAACCCGCCAGGCCGATACACTCACCGACGTACGGCAGCAGTCAGCGGAGTTCCGGAAGTGGCAGAACAGTCCGGCATACTTGCACGCCGTGCATGTCGCGGACGCCTGGTGCTCGGCCTTCTACTGGTCGAAGACCGATGACTCCCCTCGTGCCGTCACTCAAGAGGTTTTCCGCGCGCTGGCCGATCAGGAAGGCGAGGGCGCGTCCGCGGAGACCAACCGCGAGGTCGTGCGGCTCTCCCGGAATTACGGCTTCTTCCATTGGCATCTCGAGTTCCCGGAGATCTTCCAGGTGCCTGAGACCATCAACAGGCATGACACCTCCCAGCCTGGCTGGAAGGGCGGATTCTCCTGCATGCTCGGCAACCCTCCGTGGGACACACTGAGTCCGGACGAGAAGGAATTCTTCTCCACTTACGATCCGGCGATCCGCGCGATGAAGAAGGACGAGCGCCAGGCTGCCGTGGCGGAAATTCTGGAGAGCCCAGTGGTCCGGGAGAGGTGGGCTCAGCACCGGCGGGACCTTTACGCCCTGGTTCACTTCCTCAAGCGCAGTGGCCGTTACCGCCTCTTCGCCAAGGGCAATCTCGGCAAGGGCGACTTCAACGTGTACCGGATGTTCGTGGAATCGGCCCTAACTCTGACACGCCCCTCAGGCACAGCCGCACAAGTCACACCGTCTGGCATCTACAATGGCGCCAACGCTCAGGCGATCAGGGCCGAGCTGTTCGACCACTGGGACCTGGACCTGATGCTGGGGTTCATCAACACGGGCGAAGTGTGGTTCGACGGCGCTGATCAGACGATGCGCTTCGGCGCCTACTCGGCTCGGCATTCGGGCTGTACAACCGACTTCTCTGTTGGGTTCCAGATCAGAAATCCCACAGACCTCGGCGCCGCGCTCGAGAAGCCGTACCAGTTGTCCGTGGATACCGTCCGCAGCCAGTCACCGGAGGCGTTGGCCATCAGTGAGACAATCGGAGGCATCGACTCCGAAATCACCGATCACCTCTATGAACAATGGCCTCCGTTCGGAACTGCTTCGGCAGACTTCCCACACCGGATCTACCAGACAGAAATTCACATGGGGAACGATCGTGACCGCTTCACCGATGACGAACCGGGCCTACCCCTATACGAGGGCCGGATGGTGGGGCAGTACGACCACAGAGCCAAGATCTATGTCTCGGGCCGCGGGCGGTCAGCCATCTGGGATGAGCTTGAGTTCGGTACGACCAAGAAAGCCATCGTTCCACAATGGGTAGTGCCTCGACGAAACATTCCGAATAAAGTCAAGGATCGCTTCATTCGATACCGCATCGGGTTCTGCGATGTAGCTGCACCACGCAACGAGCGCTCACTCGTGGCTGCGCTGATCCCGCCAGGCGTGCTTTGCGGCGACAAAGTCCCAACGATTCTTTATCCACTTGAATGTCAGTGGGCGTACCTAATCTGGCTCGCCTCCGCCAATTCGGTATGTTTGGACTTCCTGGCACGTAAAAAGATTGCCCTCAAAATGGCACTAAACGTCGTGGACAGCCTTCCTTTCCCACGTATCTCCCCTGGCGACCCTCTACTGGATCGACTAGCCCCTCTCGTATTGCGCCTCACCTGCACCAGCCCTGATATGACACAGTTCTGGAACTCCATGGCGCAGTACGGCTGGACGTCTCCCGTCCCGGAGGACAAGGTCCCAGAAGAAGCGCTGCTCGATGGTCAAGCTCGCGCCGAAGCCAGGGCTGAGATCGATTCCGTCGTCGCGCGCCACCTCTTCCAGCTCGATCGCAAGCACATGGAGCACATCCTCACCACGTTCCCAGCCCTGGAGCGCAACGAGATCCGCAGGTACGGCACATACCGCACAAGGGACCTGGTCCTCGCCAAGTACGACCGCCTAGCCGCTGCTGGCCTCACCCAGGACACCCCCCTCGTGGACGGTGAGAACTACACCTCCACTCTCACCCCATCCCTCGGCCACGGCCCCCGCCGCGAGGGAGCCGGAGAGTGACGAGTCCGCCGCCGACCGGCGGGCCGGGGCAGCCGGTGTCGGGGGCGCGGGCCGAGGCGGTCGCACGGGAGCGGGAGCGGCTGAGGGCGCTCAGAGAGCGCCGGGAGGCGCAGAGCCCGGACGCGGGGGTCGACGGGTTCACCGTACGCAGGTGGCGGAAGGTGGGAGTGTTCGGAGCACAGGCGGTACTGCAGGCCCTCGCTCTGCTCCAACAGCTCGCCACACTCGCACAGGACGCGACGCACGACGCCCTGGCCGACGCCCTGCGCAACGAACCGGACGACCGGCTACTGCCCGCTGTGCGGACCGTCCTCGAACGGGCAGACCCGGCCACAATCGCCGCGACGCTCACGGCGGTCCACGCGGGCGGCTTCCTGTGGCTGTCCGAGGTCGGGGAGCAACGGCTCACCGCCCTTGCCGAGGGCGACGACACGCTCTCCGTCTCTGGGAGCGAGGACCCCTACGGGGTCGTCTCTGGGAGCGAGGACCCCTACGGGGCTTTCGCCCTCCTCAGTGCGTTCGCGACGGATGGTACAGCCGCCTTCCCCCCTCGGATGCTGCCGCGTGTGCTTCCCTGGATACCGCTGAGCGTCCTCGACGACCTCATCGACGCTGGGGGGGTCGGCCCCGAGCACCAGCCCTGGCAGTACCGGGCCGAGGAGACGGAGCACGCGTACCTCATAGCCCGGCTGGTACCCGAGCAGGTAACCACCGAGCAGGCAGCTGCACTGGAGTGGCCGGCCCTCCAGCGGCGACGCACGTTCCTCGCCGGGGGCGAGCCCGTGCCCCCCGTCGGCGACGTCTACGACCTCCTGGAGCGTGTTGCCGACGGTGACGCCTCGGTGGTGAAGGAGCTCGAAGGGATGCTGCCCCGCGATCTGGTGCTCCGGCTGCGCCGGCTCCTGGACGGGGTCGGTGTCGGCAACTGGGACCGTGACCTTTGGGAAGACAGGGGGTTGTGGCGACTCATTTTCTCTCTGTGGGAGCCCAAGGCAGCCGTCAACCCGTCGCGTTCGCCCCTGCATGCGCTCATGGCCCTGCGTCAGGCCTACGACCTGCTGTGCCTGAACGACCTCACCCGTGCGTCGTCCCAGATAGACAAGCTGGTGTCGTTCGAGACCGCTGCCCCGGCCTACCGAGCCGAGGCCCTCAACTTCCATGCGTACACGCTGTTGCTCCGGGAGGAACTGAACGCGGCGGCCGTCGTCCTCAAGGGGATCAATGGATCGCATGAGCTGGCCGAGTCCAACCTCCGCATGATCGAGCAGCGTCGGGCGGTTCCCCGCAACGACAGACCGGCGGCGTCCAACCCCTATCTGGATCTCGGACTGCCGCACGGCGCGCCGAGCTGGGAGAGCCGGTACCGGGACCTCCGCAGGGAGCATGTGCACGACGTGGACATGAGCGCGCGGCTCAACAGCGCGATGAAACGCATCAGAGACGCCGAGCGCGACGAGGACTGGTCCGGCTTCTTCGTGCTGCCACTCGACCTGGACCTGTTCGAGCTTCCGGACGAGGTGCCCGTCACGCTGGTCCCGCCTTTGGCCCCGCTGACCAGGCGAACGACGCCTCGCTCCCCCGACAGTCTGGCGCTCGTCCGGCAGCGGGCGGTGGCGGATCTGCTGCCGCACCTGCTCAACGCGCCTCGGCGCCCCGATCGCAACGCAAGGATGCACAGACAGTGAAAAAGGTGCCCCGCAGCCAGCGGAAGACCACGGCGGCCCCCAAGCGGGTCACCCCCAAGGGGAACAACGGTCTCAAACATCGTCGGGAGAAGCGGCGGGCGGCGGCCGACGTCCCCACGGACTCCCCGCGCACCTACCGCCCCGAGGAACTGCTCAGCCCTCCCATGCTCCTCTCCCGTTTCACCGAGCGGGCGACCGACCTTCTGACCACTCTCCCGGCAGAGGAGCGCCCCACACAGGCCGCTGTGACGGCTGCCTTGCGTCAGGCCGTTCTGGAGGCCTTTCGCTCGCGGGAGGAGTACGTGGCCCGGATGGTCGAGATCGACCTGCTCGCCGGCGCACCCAACCAGAGTGCCAGTTCACTTCGGAAGGGCATCCGCACCGCCTTGCTGGACCAAGGCGTACGGTGCGTGGACACGCCCGACGGCGAACGTGAGCTCTTCGTGGTGGTGGAAGGCGACGGTGAGGCGTTCGAGGTGTTGCGTCCGGCCTATGTCGACGGGGCCACAGGCAAGCTGGTGCTCTCCGGACAGCTGCGTCGCCTGCCCGGGTCAGACGGAGGAAACCACTCTGCCGGGGACGAGGCGACGAACGGGGAGGGCATGTGACCGCCACCGGGATCGACTTCGGAACCACCAACTCCGTGGTGGCCCAGTGGCTGGGCAATGAGGCTGACGTACTGCTGCTGGACGCCCACCACATCGACGCCGACTGGCGCCATCCGGGCTTCGAATACCTCTTCCCGTCGGTGGTGGGCATGAGTTCGCTGCGCCGGGGAGCGTTGTTCGGATGGGAGGCCAAGCTCCGCTCCGAAGAGGCGGCCGAGGCCTGCAAGCGACTCCTCAAGAGCGACGAGTACGTCACGATCCAGCACCGCAGATTCGCGGCCACGACGGTGGCCGCCGGTGTTTTCCAGGCCATGCGGAAGGGCGCGGAGCACAACCTCACCGCCATCGACCAGGCCGTGATCACCGTCCCCGCGAACGCCACGGGAGCAGCGCGCTATCGCACCCGCGCCGCCGCGCAGTTCGCGGGCATCAATGTCCTGGCGCTGCTCAACGAGCCGACGGCAGCAGCGATCTCGTACGCGCAAGATCTACGAAATGACCTACATGAGCTGAAGAAGGACCCCACCATCCTGGTCTTCGACTGGGGCGGCGGAACGATCGACGTCACCGTGCTCGACTACCAGGACGGGTTCTTCGAGGAGCTTGCGTCACGGGGTGTGACCGAGCTGGGCGGTCTGGAGATCGACCGTCGTCTGCGTGACCTCATCCTTGAACGGGCTCCGGCGCGATCGTTGTGGACGCCCGCGCAGGAGCGGCAGTTCGGGCTGGACGTGGAGCGGAGCAAGATCCGCCTGTCCTCCGAAGACTCCGTCACGGTCAGGACTCCGGACGGTGACACCGTCGAGGTCTGGCAGGAGGAGCTGGAGGACGCCATCTCCGACCTTGTGGACCGCGCTCTCGCGCCGATCGAGCAGTGCCTCGCCGACCTGCACATGGCGCCTCTGGACGTGGACGCGGTGCTGATGATCGGCGGTACGAGCCAGATCCCGAGCGTCCGGGCGGCGGTCGCCGAGGTCATGCAGCAGCAGCCCGTAGAGGTCGATCTCTGCGATCCCATGACGGCGGTCGCCCGCGGCGCCTCCATCGCGGCAGCCGTGCTGTCGGGGGCGGAGGATGGCGTTATCCAGGTGGCGACGAGCCATGCCCTGGGCACGGTCGTCAAGGACGCCGCCGGACAGAAGAAGTTCAGTCAGATCATTCCGCGCAACTCGCCGCTGCCGTGGAAGGAGCGCAAGAGCTACACGCCACGCCAGGACAACGCACGCAGTCTCATCGTGGAGATCTGGGAGGGTGACCCGGATCGGCCCCTGGACCACCCCGACAACGTGAAGCTGACAGACCTCCCGTTCACATATCAGGACCCCCGTGCTCGTGAGGACTCCCGCTTCCTGCTGGAGTACACGTACGACACGAACGGGCTCCTGCATGTCAAGGCGACCCTTGAACGCACCGGCGAAGAGGTGCTGAACGAGGAGATCAAGAGCTTCAGTTCCGGTGGTCCGACGCCGGCCGTGCGCAAGGAACTCGATGATCTGCTCGCGGGCAACACCGTCACCAGGCCGCTGGCGGCGCAGCCCCGGAAGCAAGCCACGGGTTCAGCACCCGCAGTGCTCGTGGTGGACGGCTCCAACCTGGCGTGGATCGGCAGGTCACCGCGGCGACCTGGTGTGTACGACAGCGGCGACCGGCCGTCCTTCGCCCAACTGCTGTCCGCCCGCGATGCCCTGTCATCGCGGTATCCCGACGCCGTACTCCACGTTGTCGTCGATGCCACGTTCAGACACAAGGTCGTGGAGGGAGAACGCGCGGCAGTGGACTCGGCGCTCAGCAAAGGGGACCTCATCCAGCCTCCGGCCGGAACCGAGGGCAAGGGCGACGCTCTTGTCACAGCAATCGCGGAGGACACCGGCGGGACCGTCGTCACCAACGACAACTATGTCGAGTTGCAGAACAGATATCCCTGGCTGCGGGACAAGGAACGGGTGCTCGGGGTCACCTTGTCGAAAGGCATGTGGGTTTTCACACCGCGCACCTGCGTGCCGCCTCGCCACCAGATCGTACGAGCGGAGGTGCCTCCGCAGTCGAGGGCCCTGATTCCCCCGAGCTCCGGCCGCCTCCCCGAGTTCAGATACCACCGCCCTCACGAGGAGTAGTGGTGAATGACACGGCATTGAATGACACGGAGAGTCTCAGAGCTGAGGTGCTTGCCCTCCTGCTCGAACCATTGGGCGTCGACGCCACGGGCGGGCCAGCACCACTCCAGCGGCTGGCCAAGGGCGTGGAGGCGGTTGCCCAAGCATGCGGGTGTGCCGGTCTGCCACCGTCCGGGAGCACTCTCCGGTGGGTGTCCGAAGCCGTGGCGTCGTGCGTCGAAGAAGGGGAACTGGTCCGTCTGGCAACGGCTCGGGGTCGGACTCTGACACCGAGCGAGGCCAGAGCCCTCCGAGAGTTGATGCGGCTCGAAGGACTGCGTTCTCATCTCCAGGCGCTCGAGGGCGTGACGGCTGAGGCGCTCAGGGCAGACCTTGCGGCTGTGGCGCTCGCGGAACGGACACTGCCTGGAGTCCTGGAGCGGTGTCATCGTGCGGATCAGGGGTGGCCCGAGGAGATCTGGCGTTCGATCTTTGAGGTCGACGTCGATCGCGCGGTGACCGACTTGAGTCGCCGCCGGCGTAGTCGGCAGGCGTCAGGTGCACGTGAGCTCGTGCTCAAACACAGTGTCTCCACAGCGCGGGATCTGCGGAACCAGGATCTGGTGACGCGGCTTGGGAAGGTGCAGGACTTCATCGCCGCGAATGAGTCGTACGAGGCGGTTTTGTCCGTGCAACCGGAATGGTGGCGCTGGCTCGGGACGAACGTGCCGTTCACGTTCAGGGCGGATCGGCGTGATGCCCTGGTCTGGGCGATCGGGGCTCGCGACACCGGCGTCGTTTCGGGAGGCACTCTGGAAATGCTCGCGGACGACCGCGCGTGGGCAGTGATCGAGCATGGGCTCTCGACGGCGCTCGTGAGCCCGACCGCTTCCCTCGAAGCGCCGGCCACGAGTTCTGCCGCGCGGCTCGCGACGGGGCTACTGGCGGTCGCCTCCCAGACCGACATCGACAAGCTGCGTGCTCTTGAGTCCTGGTACACGGAGAACGTCGAGTCGTTCGACCGCGTGGCCGCCGCGATGGACGCGCGACGAACCGAACCGGGTCTCGGCGAGGCCCTGGAGTCCCTGGTCGGCGAGCTCGCGCTTCCGCCCGGGGCGGTGGACGTGAGTCGCTCGGCCTACCGCAATGTCCACTCCATCCTCCGGGCCAAGGCCGAAGCCGGCCTTCAGCGGACGTCGTACTCCCCGTACGCGATCGAGAGCGAGGATCTCGTCCGGTCCATCAGCCGTATCGGCTCGCTCGAACGCGAACTGCACGATGCCGTGCGGACCGTGCCCGCGGTGGGTGGCAGACTGCTTGTGGCCATCGCCGGAAGAACCAAGTCCGGGAAGACCACGCTCCGCAAGGCCCTCATGGGCGATGCGGACCGAACCGGGATCGGGCGAGGCGCACACCGCACCACACGGAAGACCTCCGCGTTCGATGTCGGCTCCGTGACCTACCTCGACACACCCGGCGTCGCCGCGAAGGACGACGACTTCGACGCCCAGCTTGCCCGAGACGCATGCGATAGTGCCGACGCCGTCATCTGGAACTACGCCGACACGCTGCGCGACGAGGAGTCCGCCGAACTTCAGCGACTTCTCCTGTCGGGGAAACCTCTGCTGACTGTCGTCAATGTGAAGGGGCTGGTCAACACACCTGTCCGTCTTGAGCTCTTCGCCGATCACCCGAACAGAGAGTTCAAGTCAGCGCCGGAGCACGCCGTCCGGATCGAACAGGTGGCCAGAGCGGTCGAGGTCGCGCCGCCCGTCATCCTCGCGGTCCACTCCGGCGCCGCGCACGAGGCGCTGTCCACGGAGGATCGCGAGCTGGGAGACAAGGCCCTTCGGGCGAGCAGGCTGCCCGAGCTGGAGCGGTCCCTCGAACAGCTCCTGGCCGAGCGCGCGATTCCCCTTCGCGCCGTCCGGCTGGCCGAAGGCGTACGGGCGCCGCTCGCCGCGATCCACGATCGGCTGACCGTGGAACTCCCCGTGATCGACGTCGCGCTTGGCGAACTAGAACGCTCGGCGCCGGATGAACGGGCCGCGTTGCTCGAAGCTTTCCGGACCGCGGGCCGGAACACGTGTGGCCGGCTCGAAACCGAGCGGCACCGTGCCAAAGAGCGGTTGCCGGATGTGGTTCGGGAGCTGGGCGGCGCGGCTCACGCGCAGCGGTGGAGCGACTTCGTCACCGGTCTGGATTTGGAGGCACTGGTCTCAAGTCTCGGAAGTGACCTCGATCAGGAGGCGCGGAAACGGGGGAAGGTTCTGCGCACGCGGGCACGCGGCCCAGAGTCTCAGGACGACGAGCAGTTGGAAGTGCGGCCGCGTCCCGACGTGAAGCCCGGCAGCGTGAGCACGGCTGCTGCCAAAGGGGCGGTGACAGCCCTCTTGGGCTCCGTCGCCGCCAAGGGAATCCCCAAGAAGCTCGCTCCCCCTCCCGTGGTGGTGGCGGACTACGTACTGACGCCCCTGACCGGAGCGGCGAAAGCAGTGAGCGGCGAGGTTGATCGCCTGCGACAGGCGCGGGACGAGTGGACCTGCGAGACCACGGCCGCAGCCGAGGCCAGGCTCGATGAGCTGTTCGACGGGCGCGAAGCGCAGGTGGCTCGTGTCGTCGACGACACAACGGCTCAAGTCAATGCTCAGTTCGAAGCTCAGTCCGCAGACATCGGTCGCACGCGGGAGCGTTTCGAGCAGCTCCGCCGACTGAGGTCGGCCGTGCGCTCTGCCCTTGACGCGATCGACCTCGTACTAGTGCGCCGGCTCCTGGTCCTTGTGGGCGGTGACCCGGCGACCGTCCGCTCCGCACGCCGAACGCCAGGAGTCGAACTTCGCGTCTGGACCGACGCGTCCAGCGTCGCGGACGTGCGGGCGTGCTTGCAGGAGCGAATCATAGACGTCCTCACCGAGCGGATCGAGATTTGCTCTGAATTTATAAGCGGAGATGGAGATGGGACCGCGCATGACTGACGGGAGGCTGGACGCCCGCGTACTCGCGCTGAGTGCACAGGCGAAGGAGATCCTGAACGCTCACCCTCGTACCCGGGGCCTGACAGCGAGTCTGCCGGAGGCGGACACAAGCCCGCTGCGGATCGCGCTCCTGGGGCCGTACAGCGCCGGGAAGTCGATGCTCATCGCGGCACTGCGTCGACTTCCGGCGGCCGAGGTCGAAAAGCTCGTCGACGCGGCACCCAAGACACAGGAGGCGACGCCGTATCCCTGGAACGGGCTGACGCTGGTCGACCTGCCCGGAACACTGTCCGGCAACGACGAACACTCCGCGGCAGCCCGGCGTGGAGTGCGCGACGCGGACGCGCTGATGATCGTGACAACGAGCGAACTGCCGGGCGAGGCGGAGACCGAGGCGATCTTGCAGGCGCTCGATGCCGACGGGTTCGCTGACCGCAGTGTCGTCGTCGTCAACAAGATGAGCGCCGAGAACAGCGACCGCGAGGTCATCCTCGACGAGATCCGCAAACGGCTCGGACCCTTCGCCGATCGTGTCCCGGTCATCCCGACCGACGCGCGCGACTATGTCGACGCGGGCAACGAACCCCGGTTCACTGATGAACACCGTGAGTTGCTCGTGGCGGAGAGTGGCATCGACGCCCTCACCGCCGAGCTGCGGACCATCACGGCACCTGGTGTCGAGGGAATGCGGCCCAAGGCGCAGGCGCACGAACTCATCCGGGTTCTGGCGGACGCCGAGCAACGGTGGGAACTGGACGGAGAGGAACTCGACGCAGCGCGGACCACGAAGAAGGCCGAGGAGTCGATCTCCCGAGCGAGGACGGCGGTGCTGGACACCCTGGAGCGGGAGAGCGAGATCGCCGCCTCCAGGATCAGAACGGCGGGAGGCAGAGCCGCCGACAGCGTCTCCGAGAAGAACGGTGCCGTCCCCGTCGACATCGCCACCGACGTCACCGAAGAACTGATCGATGCCCGCACCGACTTCGACATCAGGTTCTCCTCATCGATGAAGGCGGTGTTCGATGCGCTGGTCGCCGAGTACGGCGACGCCGTACCCGAGCCGGAAGCCTGGGTGAACGACGTCGACGCCCCCGAGGCGACACTCGCCGCGCCCACGGAGACACCGTACGAACGGGCCATCAGGGAAGCCGCCGAAAAGGCCGCGAAGGTGGGCGCCAAGAGACTGCACGCGTGGATCGAGAAGGTCGCCGGAGAGCCGGAAGCGGCAGCCAAGATCGTGAACTGGCTCAACAAGACCCGCGCGGGCCAGAAGGTGTTCGACGCCAGCGGGAAAATCACCGACGGCGTCGGCAAATTCAAGCCGTGGGGCAGGATCAAAGCGACCCAGAAGTTCGCCGGTGCGGCCGGAAAGGCGCAGTGGGCGTTGGCGGCCATGGGCCCGTTGATGGACGGGAAGAGCATCGTGCAGGACCAGAGCAAGTGGAAGGCGATCAAGAAGCGCCGACAGGCGCTCCGGGATCACTTCGCCGACGTGGCGCTCAGACAGCGGACCGACCTCAATGACACCGGTGAGCAGCATCTCAGCGAGTGGATCGCCGAGGTGGAGCAGTCGCTCAGCGGTCTCACGAAGCAGGGTGCGGAGATCAGCGCTGCGCGTGAAACAGCGCTGGAAGGAATCAGGAGCCTCCGCGACGAGGCAGAGAAGCTTGTCAGGCCGGGCGACTGAGACTGCGGCGGGCCGATGTCCCGGCGGTGGATGTCATCACACGACCGCCGGGACGAACGTACTCAGGCCCCTGCCGCGAACTCCACGAACCGCGACCAACCATCCCGGCCGACGGCGAAGTGGGGGCGTGTCACGTCCTTGGAGTCCCGTACGCAGACGGCCTGTTCGGTGACGGCGACCTCGACGCAGCTGTCACCCTGGCTGCCGCTGTAGCTGGACTTGAACCACGCCAGTCCCGTCGTGCTCATAGTTCTCCTTGGAGTCGCTCCAACAGACCCCGCGAGTCCTTGGCGTTCAGGGCCTGCGAGCGCAGTGTGTCATAGCGCTGGCAGAGCAGGCTCACCTCTTCCGGGTCGGAGATCAGGCGGCCGTTCTGCTGTCCTTCGGAGTACGCCAGCCGCTGCCCCTTCGGAGTCTCCAGAAGCTGCAATGGACCATCGAGGCAGGCGTGCAACCCAGCCTCCAACGGCACGATCTGCAGCGTCACATTGCGCGGCGCGCTCAGCTCCAGTACATGGTCGAACAGCTCCTGCATCAGCTCCGTGTCCGCGAACCGCCGCCGAAAGACGTGCTCTTCGACGATGAAGCTGAACGGCGTCGTCGGCCGCTCGAACAGCATCCGTTGCCTCTCCATCCGCCGGGCCATGAAGTCTTCCATCTGGTCGTCCGGTGCCACCGGAACGGTCCCCTCGAACACCGCCCGCGCATACCCCTCCGACTGCAACAGCCCCGGCACCAACCTGCACTCATACGTACACAGGCTCTCCGCCACCCGCTCCAACCGAGCCCACTGCCGAAACCAAGCCGCGAGCCCCACATCCCCTCGCCCCCGCGTCACGTACTTCGACGACTTCCGCAACGCCCCGGTGTTCCCGAGAAGTTCCTCCGACCGCACCACATACGACTCGTCGGGCATCCGCCGCCCCAGCTCCACCGACTCCACGGTGTGCTTGGAGAAGCGCACCAGGCCCGCGAACTCGGCCCTGCTGTACCCGGCGTGCTCGCGCAGCGCCTGCTGGACGGCTCCCCAGGTCCGCAGACTGTCGGAGGGGTCGGGCTCACGATCCGGCTCACCGCCGACCGCCTCCCCGTCGCCGCAGCCCTCGGCCATGATGTCGATGCCGCCCGTCATACGCGGCCACCTCCCGTTCCGTACACCTGACACGCACTGTCCGTCGCTCCACACCCGACAGCACCCAGCGTGACGGAGGACCCCGCGTACAGTCCACAGAATGTGTCCGTACACTGACGCACCGTACGGGCGTCCCTCCTGGAACGCACCCCCGCACGCCCGCCACATTGGCCCCATGAGCGCAACCCTCCCCCAACCGCCCAGCACCGTGGCCACGTTCGCCCAGTTCCTGTCCTCCACCCGCCGAGGAGCCCGCCTCGCACGCCTTCTCGCCACCACCCAGCTCCGCGCCTGGGGCCTGTCACCCGAAGTGACCGAGCGAGCCGAGCACATCGTCGCCGAACTCGCCGCCAACGCCACCTTGCACGGCCGCGTCCAGGGCCGAGACTTCCGGCTCGCCCTCACTCTCGACACCACAGCCGCCCTCCTCCGCATCGCGGTCACCGATGCCAAGGGCGACCAACTCCCCGTCGCACCCACCGACTCGACGACGTACGGCGAGTCCGGCCGAGGTCTACTCCTCGTCGGTGCACTGGCCGACCGCTGGGGCACCGAACCGCACCCGCCGGGCGGCAAGACCATTCGGGCCGAGGTGAGCCCCGTTGCCAGACCTACCAGTGGCTTGTACGAGTGACGCCCAGCCCGCCCGTGACGGGCGCGCTCCCAGGGCTCGGCGATCAACGTGGAGCTCTGGGCCATCAACGGAGCGGACTGCTCACCGTGCGACGACAAGGTCCCCGACAGCCATTGAGCCCCGCTACAGTCGCCCCCGTCCTCACGGCTCCCCGAGGGCGGGTGCTCCCGCTGCCGACTACACGAGGAACCGCTGTGCCCGTACCACACGACAGCGCCGCCGAGATCGAACTGTGGGACGCCTACGCCGAATCCGCGTTCAAGGACGACGCCGAGCCGTCGTTCTGCTGGACCCAGTACGCCGGCCACGGCCCCGGACCCGAACTCCTCGGCAGCCCGGAGACCGTGCTGGAGATCGGATGCGGCACCGGCCGCGCCCTCGCCCACCTCGCACAACCAGGGGTCAAGGTCACGGGGGTCGATTTGTCGCCGCGCATGGTGGCGCTCGCGAGCGCGAAGTGGGCCCCACTCGGGGTGCGGATCGAGCGGGCGGAGGTCCTCGACTGGCTGGCCGCCGACGGGGGCCGGTACGACGCCGTGTACTCCGTCTTCGGAGCGGTCTGGTTCACCGACCCGTCCCGCCTCTTCCCCCTCGTCCGCGAGCGCCTCGTCCCGGGCGGCGTCTTCGTGTTCTCCCAGCCGCCGGCCATTCCGGGCGCCTACGGGCCGCAGGGCATGTACACGGGCGGGTTCGCGGGGAAGGCCATGTTCACGTACTGATACAGCACAAGCCCGCAGTGTGGGAGCGGCACCTGCTCCGAACTGGTTTCACGTCCACTGAGGCGACGGTGGTGGATGCCCCGAGAGCCGGGCACATCGGCACGCTCATCGTCCAAGCCCGCGCCTGACAGAAGCGTCACGGCCCCCGGTCGGCATCCTTCGTAGCCGACCGGGCCACTCCTGGAGCAGCACTCGCACTGGCGCCAGACCGAGGTGGGTCCCCGGCCCAGTTGACGGGGAGCCTCCCGACCAACTGATCGGCGTAAGTTGCCCGTTCACTGCCCGTCGTCACCTTCGACGCGCTACGTTCCCAGCAGGCGAGCGTGAGGGGGCGGGGGGCGGGCCGGTATGCCTACCCCTCGGACGCGGCGTATGGCAATGAAGGGGGCGCAATGGCGGAGGACACGACGGCCGGGGCGGACAACCGAGGCCTCTTCGACGACTTCGGCGCCTTCCGGACGCCGACCACCGACGACTTCACCTCTGTGCTGACCCACGGCCTGGTCGCCCCCGACGCCAACGTCCTGCTGAACCTCTACCGCTACACCGAGCAGGCGCGCGGTGACCTGCTGCGTGCGCTCGGCGCCGTGGAGGACCGGTTGTGGGTGCCCCACCAGGCACTCGTGGAATTCTGGCGGAACCGTGAGAGCACCCTCAGCGACGCCCGGTCGTCCGGTGCGCAGGCCGCCGAGGACATGGCCGGTCATGCGGCCCAGGCGGAACGCACCCTGCGCACCTGGGCCAATCGCGTGGCCCTGCCGGAGGAGGAGACCGACCGTCTGCGCAGTCAGCTGAACGAGGTCTTCGACGACGTGCAGGAGGCGATCGTCAAGGTCGGCGAGGGCGAATGGCAGAACATCACCCATGACACGAGCACCGATCCGGTCATCGCGGAACTGGAGCCCGCGCTCGACGGCCGGGTCGGCGCTCCACTGAGTCCGCAGGACCACGACAAGGCGATCGCGGAGGGCATGCGCCGCGTCGAGAAGCGGCTGCCTCCGGGATACATGGACAAGACGAAGGACGGTGTGGGAGCCGCCGCCGACTATCTCGTGTGGGAGCAGATCCTCCGGGAGGCCGGCCGCCGCCGGTGCGACGTGCTGTTCGTGACGGCGGACGTCAAGGAGGACTGGTGGCGCAAGGAGCAGGGCTTCAACCGTGGCCCGCGGCCGGAACTGACCGAGGAGCTCAGGACCCGGGGTGGCGGGCGCCTCTTCATGCTTACGCCGAAACGGTTCCTGGAGGTCGCCGCGCCGATCCTGGAGTTCGGCCTCCGGGAGGGGTCCGTCGAGGACATCGAACGCGTCGAACGGATCGGGACCGACGACGGAACCTACGGCGGCTGGACGACCGACGCGCTCCAGGAACTCTTCGACCGGTTGACGTACGAGAACTACGAAGACAGGGTCGCCGTCATCAAGTACGCCGCCGAGAAGGACGGCGTCGCCGACGCCAAGAGCGTCTACGACATCTGCCACTACCCCGAGGACCGCTCCCTCAGAGGCTTCACGAAGCCGGTCACCCGCATCACCGGCCTGCTGCGAAGCCTGGGCAAGATCCCGGAGGCGGCCGTCCAGGTACTGAAGGCCGAATACAACGCGGGCCCCGGCCCCGCGTCCGGCTTCTCCGTCCACCCACTCCTCGTACCGCTCGTCAACGAGCTGGGAGACGAGGACGAGTCGTGACCGCCCTCCGGGCATCGCACGGTGTGTAAGCGGCCGGCGGAGCCACATTGTTACTCTCCCCGTCATGCCTCATGCAGCAGCACGGGAGATGCGCTCTCCGATCCTGTCGCTCCACCCGTACGTACCGGCTGTTGAGCAACAGGGCGACGTGATCTGCTCGATGGCGTCGCGCGGCGAGTGCGACCACAAGCTCGTCGCGGAAGTACGGCCCGAGTTCAGCGACGGCACCTCTCCCCGCTGGCGGGTGTGCGGCGCGTGGCTGACCAGCCACCCATCAGCCATCGCCCACATCACCACGAACGGCTTCCAGGAGCCCGTCGTCCCCTGACTGGCCGGTGCCGCACCGCTGCCACGGCGACTACGCCGGCCGATACACGGCCTGATCCGGGTCCGGCCGCACGATCAGACCGTCCTTGGCAAGCTCGCGCAGGTTGTGGCGGGCTTCCTTACCCGCGGCTTCGTCGCTCACCGGCTGATACCCGGCAACTCGTAGAGCCAGTACGGCACGTCCCGTGTCCCAGGTGCCACCCAGCGCCTGGATCATCGTGGCGAGCGCCTGCTTGTGCGTCAGCGGCTTCTCGGTCATCTCACCCTCCCCTTCAAAGACCGCCACAGCATGACACGCAACGGCAGGGCTCCTGCCGGACGGTCCGACTCTGAGAACGAACCGGGTTTCACCGGCGATCTGACCTGCTGAACGTCACTGCGCGCCAGTCGCCGTGCGGGGCCTCGGGGTCACGCGCGTACTCCCGCTCAGCACAGCAGATCCCCCGCTCGGCGTGGAATACCCCGTAAGTGGCGCCCTGCTTGCTCCATGCGCAGGAGGAGACGATGGCCGTCCTCGGCCGTGACCAGACCGCCTACGGCGGCCTCACGCATCATGTCGACGCTGTCCTTCACGCAGATGCCCTTGCGGTGCGCGTACCGGCCCGCTTCGCCGTCGTCCGTGATCCACACCGAGTCGGCGAAATCGCTGCGATGCTCGATGACAACCAGGGTCTCGGCCTCGCCCAGGTGTTGCAGCGGACGGGTCGGGGAGCCCGCGAAGACGACTCGGCGGACGCGGTCGACCAAGGCGGTTTCGGCGGGATCGTCGATCTCGATGGGATCACCGAGCCAGCCATCGACCCGCACCCGGTGCAGCTTCGGCCAGAACCGCGCAGACTGCTCGGCCTCGGCGGCCACGGCCTGTGTCCAACGGCCCCGACCGTCAAGCACCTTCTCCAGGAGACTCAGCCGGTCGACCGAGGCGAAGTTGCACAGCACGGTGTTGTCGGGGAACCAGCAGTGGCGCGTCATGGCTGGAAGACCAGGTCCCCTTCGTCCATGTCGCTGCCGGACGGCACATCCTCCGGCGGAGCCGGTTCGGGTTCCAGCAGTTCGCGCATTTTGTCCACATCCTGGCCCGTGTAGGCGGCCAGCGGGCGCAGTGTCGTGTCCCCCGCGAGGTAGGCCTCGTAGAGCAACTGAGCGGGACGGAAGGGCAGTCGTCTTGCCAACGACCACGTCTTGCGGGCCTCGAACAGATCGCTCTGTCCGGTCAGCCAATGACAGTCCTGCGTCGTGAGTCCGCGCAGCCTGTCCGCTGCCTCCGAGGTGATCAGGCCCAACTGCGTGAGCCGTGCCGCGAGAGCGCTTGGGGACACCTGGAAGTGCACGACCAATGAGGCGAGTTGCTCATCGGTGATGTCCTTTCCCCCCGTCCACGAACTGATCTCACTGTGCGGCATCAGGAAGTGAGCGGCGAACACATTGGCCCGCACCTCGGTCAGGTCCTTCTGACGTCCGGGCGACAGATACGTCTCCGTCAGCAGGTCCTGGGCGTCCCTGGCCAGGATGTGACCGAGTTCGTGGGCGAGGGTGAAGCGCTGCCGGGTCGGCACCTTCGTCCGGGCGATCATGATGAGCCGGAACTCGTCCGCCTGCCAGGCCGCGCCGTCGATTCCGTCCGGCAGCCCGAGCTTCGCGACGTCGATGCCGAAGGCACGCTCCAAAGCCTGAACCAGATCGGCCGTGCCCAGATCGCTGACGGTCGGTGAGCCTGCGGCGGCGAGTACGGCAAGGGCGTCCTCCGCGAGAACCGCACCCTGGTCGACGTAACGTCTCATGTCCGCGCGGACGCCGGGCAGTTCGGGCAGTCGCGGCGAAAGACCCAGTAGGTCGATCACCTCATGTGCCGTGGTGAACCTCTCGACGAGATCCTTGAGCTGACCGCGCCCCGGGTCGTCCACCGGCGGGGCGCTGGTGCGGGCCGCGACGTCGGGGCGCAACGGTTCGCGACCGGTCAGCAGCCAGTCGACCGTGGTGCCGCCGAAATCCGCGATCCGGGCGAAGTCGTACGAGGTGAATCTGCGGACGCCACTGAGGGATTTCGACAGCTTGTCAGGCGACAACCCGACGACCTCGGCGAACGCCGCTTGGCTGATCGAGGCCGCTGCCATGACCTTGCGTACACGATCGATCACGGACTCACTCATAGGTTCACCGTAGGGATGGGTTGCGAAAATCGCAACACGACCTCTAAGGCGATCCACCCCCGTGCGTACACAAATTCGAGCCTGTCGAAATCTGCAAATGCGTTGACAGTGCTCACAGGATGTCGTCATGCTCAAATCGCCAACACCGCGTGACTCCAGTCCGCGTGACCCGCGTGGCCCCTCCTGCCGCGCCCGACAACGGGAACCGACCATGACCGATCAGCCCCCTGCCTCCCTCCGCGCTCTCCTCCTCGACCGCCTGCGCCACTCGGACCTCGCGCCTCAGGTGCAGGAGCTGCTGCGCGAGCTGGTCCCCGACGAGCCGGCCGGGAACAGCGGAGGTCGCGCCGGCCCCGTGCAGCTGCGGTCCATCACCGCGGCCGGCTGGCGCGGTGTCGGTCCGCGGACCACTATCGAACTGCCGCCCGGCCCCGGGCTGGTCGTCGTCGCGGGTCCCAACGGCTCCGGGAAGTCGAGCTTCGCCGAGGCCGCCGAGACCGCGCTGACGGGACGCAACTCCCGGTGGGCCGGACGGCGGGCCACCGACTGGCAGAAGGGCTGGCGCAACCTGCACAGTCCCGACGTCACCCCCGAGGTCTGCGTCGAGCTGGCCGTCGGCGAGCGGGGCGAGGCGGTGACCGTGCGGCGGACCTGGCACGGGCTCAAGGTCGACGAAGCGCGCACCGAGGTCGAGGGGCCGGACGGCTCGGAGCGGAAGCTGGAGGAGGTCGTCGACGCCGAGGCGCTCGACCTCGCCCGGCCCTTCCTGCCGTACAGCGAACTCGGTTCGATGATCAACGGCACGCTCGGGGGTCTGCACGACGCCTTCTTCAAGCTTCTCGGGCTCGAACTGCTCGCCGACTTCGACGGCCGGGTCAAGGACACGGCGAGCGAGTGCGAGCAGGCGATCAAGCACGCGGACGCCCTCACCGCGCAGCTAGTCGACGCGCTGAGCACGCTCGACGACCCCAGGTCCCGCGAGGCCACCCAGGCGCTGTCGGGGGCCAAGCGCGACCTCGGCCGGGTGCGTGCAGTACTGGGGAGCCGTACCCCGGCCGCCCAGGCCGAGCTGGCCCGGCTGCGACAGCTCGCGAGCCTCGCCGGGCCGGATCTGGCGGAGGTCGGAGGGGCCGTCGGCCGGCTGCGGGAGGCCGCCGCCGCTGCCGAGGAGGCCCGGTACGGCAGTGCCGAGGAGGCGCGCCGCCTGGCCAAGCTGCTGGAGGCGGCGATCGAGCACCAGCGGCGCTCGGGAAGCCCGGACTGCCCGGTCTGCGGGGCCGAGAGCCGGCTGGACCATGCTTGGGCCGAGCAGGCGCGGACGGAGGTGGAGCGACTCCAGGCGGAGGCCGCCGGCGCCGAGGCCGCGCGACAGGAGGTGGCGGTGGCCGTGCGGGCCGTGCACGGGCTCGTGCAGCCTGTTCCGGTGTGGCTGCGCGGCGAGAACTCCCCGCTCACGGTGGTCTGGCAGGAGTGGGTCCAGTGCCGGGACGTCACCCACCCCCGCGAGCTGGCGGACCGCGTCGAGCGCGCCGCGGCGACCCTGGACGACGCCTGCCGGCAGGTGCGGGAGGAAGCCGTTCAGCGGCTCTCCGCTCATGACGTCGCCTGGCAGCCGTTCGCCGTACGGCTGGCCGAGTGGCTCGGAGCCGAGGAAGCGGCGGAAGCTGCGCGCGAGCGGCGCAAGCACGCGCGAAAGGCGCGGGCCTGGCTGCGGCCGATCATCGACGAGCTGCGCGACGAGCGACTGCGGCCGTTCGCCCAGCGGTCGCAGGAGGTGTGGCAGAAGCTGTGCGAGCACAGCAGCGTCACGCTCGGTTCCGTCACCCTCGCCGGCACGCCTGGTCGCGGGAAGGTCGAGCTCGACGTCTCCGTGGACGACATGTCCGCCCCCGCCTACAGCGTGATGAGCCAGGGCGAGCTGCACTCGCTCGCGCTCTCGCTCTTCCTGCCTCGTGCCACGCACGCGGACAGTCCGTTCGGGTTCCTCGTCATCGACGACCCCGTGCAGTCCATGGACCCCGAGAAGGTCGAGGGTCTGGCCCGGGTGCTCGACGCGCGCGCCCAGGACCGGCAGGTGATCGTCTTCACCCATGACACCCGGCTCCAGCAGGCCATCGCCCACCTCGGCATCAAGGCGACCGTCCTGCGCGTGAGCCGCCAGACGGACTCCGTGGTGGGTGTGGAGACGCTCACCGATCCGGTGGAGCAGGCTCTCGCGGAGGCGCGGGCCGTCTCCCTGGACCGCAGCCTGCCGCAGGACGTGGCCGACCACGTGCTGCCCGCCATGTGCAGGGTGGCGGTGGAGGCCGCCTGCCTGGAGACGGCACGGCGCAGGCTCCGCGACGAGGAGGGGCTCGGACTTCGGGCCGTGGAGGGGCGCGTGGAGTCCCTCGATCGCACCAAGACGTACGTGTCGCTCGCCCTGCTCGGCGACGAGCATCAGCATGCCCGTGCAGCCGTCGAGCGGATCTGTCCCGGTGGCTGGGCGCTGATCGAGGCCTTCAATTCGGGTGCTCACACGCCCCTGCCGACCGTCGAAGACCGTAAGGACCTCGTCCGCCGGACCAAGGCGCTCGCGGCGGCGATCCGGAGCAGCGCCGGGGCCCAGGGCACTGGGGGCAACCGATGAGCGCGTCTCCTGAGGTCCTGGTGGCCGCCGCCGCCCGACTCCTCCTGCCCGCCCCCGGCACCGTGACCACCCTGCCCCCCGGACTGCGCGCCCGTGCCGCCGCGGTCCTGCTGCGCATGGCACTCGACCAGGCCCTGGACGCCTACTGGCAGCAGGTCACTCCGTCGATGACGCGGGTCGGCAAGCACCGGATGCTGTGCCTGGAGTGGTACGCGGGCCGCGACACCGCCCGCCGATGCCGCACCACCTGGTCGGCGCTCAGCGCGGCATGCCACTACCGAACGCACGAGCTGCCGCCACGTCCGGAGGAGATCCACGGGCGGCTGCGGGAGGTCACCGGCCTCCTGACCGTCCTCCGCGCCATGGGCAGCTGAGCCGGCCTCTTCTGGATCTCTTGCAGGCCTGTCAGTGCCGACCCGTACGCTGCAATCAAGATCGCACCAGCTGTGCAAGGGGGAACCCATGGCCGACGACGACCCGCAGTACCCGGAGTTCCGGCTCCGGCTGCCCAACGGCGGCCCCGAGGCCCGGGGACGGCTGCTGACCGAGAAGGGGACGAACGGGAGCCAGAAGTTCATCGTCCTGGCCGGTTCTCCCGGCCGGTCCGAGGTGGTGCCGTCGTTCCCCGTGCGCATGCCGTCGTCGTACCGGCTGAGGCAACGGTTGATCGCTGACGACATCTTCGTGGACTCGGAAACCTGGCCCGGCTGGATGGAGCTCATTGAAGACGTCGAGTGCAACTCGCCGTCTGCCGCCGCCGAGATCCTGGTCGGTCGCAGTGCCAACGGCTGGCTGGAGTGGAAGACGGACGACGGCCATCCGCTCTCCGACTATCTCGACCAGGTGTGGTGGGGGCCCAACCGGGCCTGGTTGGTGCGCGGGTCCAATGTCTCCGGCCTCGACCTCGTCCGGCGTCTGTGGCTGCCCGAGGGGTTGGTGACCCTGCAAGCACGTCACCTGCGCCAAGGTGTCGAGCAGGGCGTCAGCAAAGACCGTCTGCGCACGGCCGTCGAGGAGGACTACGCCTCCACCGCGACGTACAACCAGAAGGTGCAGCTGGTCGAGGAACTGCACATGTTCCTCTCCCGGATGAGGCCCGGCGACACCATGTGCACCATCTCGGGCGGTCGTCTGTACGTCGGCAAGATCACGGGCGACGCCGAGCAGCTCGCCTCCGAGGACGGCCGGTCGGATCTACGCCGACCGGTGGACTGGGCGGACGACGGGCACGCGTACGAGGGCCTGCCCGAGGCGCTCCAGCAGAAGCTCTCCGCGCAGCATGACGTCGTCGACCTGACCGCGGTGAAGGATCTTATCGACGGCCTGGGGATAAGCGACGAGGATCTGATCGAGGAAGCCGAGGCCGCCGACCGGGACCCCAGCGTGGAGATCCCCGCGCTCACCGCCCGGCGTGAGCTGGAGCTGCCCGAGCCTACGGTCGAGTTGGCCGCGGAGCTCCTCGTGCACGACACCGACTGGTTGCGTGAGGTGCGTGACCTACTGTGGGACGAACGGCAGTTGGTGCTGTACGGCCCGCCCGGTACCGGCAAGACGTATCTCGCCCTGAAGCTCGCCGAGTTCCTCGGCGGCGGGCCCGAACAGGTCAAGCTCGTGCAGTTCCATCCGTCGTACGCGTACGAGGACTTCTTCGAGGGCTTCCGGCCGCAGGAGGATCCGCAGACCCGCGAGGTCGCCTTCCGACTCACCGCCGGTCCGCTGCGCGAACTCGCCGATCTGGCCTCCCGCGAGGGCAACCGGCACATCCCGCACTTCCTGATCATCGACGAGATCAACCGAGCCAACCTGGCCAAGGTCTTCGGCGAGTTGTACTTCCTGCTGGAGTACCGCAACAAGTCGGTCCGGCTGACGTACTCCGGCGACGACTTCGCCCTGCCGCCCAATCTCTTCGTGATCGGCACGATGAACACCGCCGACCGGTCGATCGCCCTCGTCGACGCGGCGATGCGCCGCCGCTTCGCCTTCGTCGAACTGTCCCCGCGCACCGAGCCGACCAGCGGACTGCTGCGCCGCTGGCTCACCCGCGAGGGCCACGACCCCGAGCCGGCCGACCTGCTCGACGCGCTCAACTCCCGTATCGATGACGCCGACTTCCGCATCGGGCCCTCGTATCTGATGAAGCGGGGCGTCTATCGGGAGGGCGGCCTCGAACGAACCTGGCGGACCAAGATCCTGCCGCTGCTGGAGGAGTACCACTACGGGGAAGGTGTGGACGTCGAGAAGCGGTACGGGCTCGCCACCCTGCGGGAGTCGTCGAGGTGACCCGTGCCGTCGAACTCGTCGAGCACGCGGCGGCCGTGGGCGTCGCCCTGCCGGACGCGGTCGGACGAGCACTGGCGGCCGGGGACATCGTGGACGCGGCTCCTGATCCGTATGTCCCGGGGCACTGGTCCCTGCGGGCCGGCAGCAAGGTCGGGGCGGTAGCGGTCGCGGTGCCGGGGAACGACGAGCCGATCACTGTCCGCGTCACTCCCAAGGTCCCCATCGCCCGCCTGTTCTTCCTCCTTGGATACAGCCTCGACCCGAAGGGCGGCCGGCGGGACGGGGACGTCGATGTCACCGGGCACCGCGATCTGCTGCCCGCGCTCGCCCACGCCGTGGAGCGGCAGATCGACCGCGCCCTGCGGCAGGGCCTCCTCCAGGGGTATCGGGCGACCGAGGAGACGTCCCTGGTCGTCCGGGGCCGCATCCGGGAAGCAGAGCAGATTCGGCGTCGGTTCGGTGCGACGCTGCCGGTGGAGGTGGAGTACGACGAGTTCACCACCGACATCGCGGAGAACCGCCTGCTGCGGGCCGCCGTGGAGCGCCTCCTGCGGCTGCCCGGCGTGCCCCACGACGTGCGTCGCGGGCTGCTCCACCAGCGTGCCCGCCTGGCCGAGGTCACGGTGATCGTGCGCGGTCAGCCGCTGCCCGCCTGGCAGCCGAGTCGGCTCAACTCGCGCTACCAGCACGCCTTGCGTCTCGCCCGGATCGTCCTGGAGAACGCCTCCGTCGAGCACGCCCCCGGTGAACTTCGCGTCGAGGGCTTTCTGTTCGACATGAACAAGCTCTTCGAGGACTTCGTGACGGTGGCACTGCGCGAGGCGTGCCGGGCCCTCGGGCACTCGGCGCGGCTCCAGGATCCGCATCACCTCGACGAGGCGTCCGCGATCCGCATGAAGCCCGACTTCGTGCTCTACGGGCCGCACGGCACCCCGTGCGCCGTCGTGGACGCCAAGTACAAGGCCGAGAAGCGGGACGGTTTCCCGGACGCCGACCTCTACCAGATGCTCGCCTACTGCACCGCCCTGGGCCTGCCCGAAGGCCACCTGGTGTACGCCAAGGGCAACGCGCCACACGCGGCCCACGTGGTCCGGCACACGGGCATCGTCATCCACCAGCACGCCCTCGACCTCGACCAGGAGCCCTCCGGGCTGCTCTCGGACGTGGTGAAGGTGGCCGGCCGGCTGGTGAACACCCCACGCGTATGATCGACTGCGGAGTGTCCGTTCAGGGTGGGGAGTGCGCCTCGTGCCGCAGCTCGCGTTCGCCAACAGCTTCTGGGAGAGCTACGACGTCCTGGAGCGGCCCGTCAAAGCCGGTGTGCGCAAGGCGATGCAGAAATTCCAGCAGCTCACCGTGCCCGAACTGCACGCGGACAAGGGGCTGCACCTGGAGTCCGTGGACAAGGCGCGCGACCCGCGCATGCGGACCATCCGCATCAACGACTTCTGGCGCGGCGTCGTCCTCGCCCCCGACGACGGCAGTGACGTCTTCCTGCTCGTCAACGTCGTCCCGCACGACGACGCCTACACCTGGGCCGCGAAGCGGCTGTACACCACGAACTCCGCGACCCGGGCGCTGGAGGTCCGCAACGTCACGGCGATCGAGCAGCTGACCCCGGCCCTGGAGAAGGCCGCCGCGGCCGCCGACACGCTGCTCTTCGCGACGTACTCGGACACGGTCCTGCGCGAACTCGGCATCGACGAGCAGGTGCTCAGGGCCGTGCGGACCATCGTCGACAAGGCGCAGCTGCGGGCCTTCGAGACGCTGCTGCCGGAGGACCAGTGCGAGGTGCTGCAGTACCTCGCCGAGGGCTTCAGTCCCGAAGACGTCTACCGGGACGTGGTCGCCGTCCGGCGGCCCGTCGACGCGGGGCCCGACCCGGACGAGAGCCTCGCTGTCGTCATCGCCAACACCACGAGCCGCATCACCCTGGTCACCGGCCCGGAGGAACTCGCCGACATCCTGGAGAAGCCGTTCACGGCCTGGCGGGTGTTCCTGCACCCCTCCCAGCGTCGCGTCGCCTACCGGACGTCGTACGGCGGCCCCGTGCAGGTCACCGGCGGCCCGGGCACCGGCAAGACGGTCGCGGCGCTGCACCGGGTCAAGCACCTGCTCACCCGCTCCCCGGACACCCGTGTGCTGCTCACCACGTTCACCAACGCGCTGGCCGCGTCGCTGCGGGAGAACCTGGCCGTCCTCCTGGACGACGACGAGTCGCTGCTCACCCGCGTCGAGGTGACCACGGTCAACGCCTACGCACATGGCATCGTGACCCGCTTCGATGGCCGGGTGCCCTCCCCGATCGGCGACCGGGAGGAGAGGCAGGTGTGGCAGCGGGTCGTCAAAAAGCTCGGCCTGCCCTGGACGGAGCAGTTCCTGGCGCAGGAGTACCGTCACGTCGTCCTCGCCCAGGATCTGCGCACCCTGGACGACTACCGGGCGACCTCCCGGCGCGGTCGCGGCAGCGCACTGTCAGCGACCAGACGGGAGCAGCTGTGGCCCGCCGTCGAGCTGTTCGAGTCCATGCTGCGCGACCAGAAAGCCACCACCCACCTCAAGGTGTGCGCCCGCGCGGCCGAGCTCCTGGCCGCTTCCGCACCCACGCACGACCATGTCGTCGTCGACGAGGCGCAGGATCTGCATCCGGCCCAGTGGCGCGTCCTGCGCGGCGCGGTGCCGGCCCGCAGCGACGACCTGTTCATCACCGGCGACCCGCACCAACGGATCTACGACTCGAAGGTCTCCCTCGGTTCGCTCGGCATCTCGGTGACCGGGCGCACCCACCGCCTGCGCGTCAACTACCGCAGCACGGAGGAGATCCTCGTCTGGTCGACGGGCCTCCTCAGCCCGGTGTCGGTCGACGACTTGGGCGGCGAGGGCAGCGACACCCTGGCGGGTTACCGGTCGCTCCTGCACGGCCGTAGACCGCACGTGGACGGGTACGGCTCGGAGCAGGCCGAGGTCGCGGCGCTGGTCGAGCGCGTCGAAGGCTGGATCGCTCAGGGCATACGTCCGTCGGAGATCGGCGTCTGCGCCCGCTTCAACGTCCTGCTCGACAAGGCGTACGACAAGCTGGCCGCGGCCCGGGTGCCGGTGGTGCGGGTCAGGGACAATCCGGGGCCGGGAACAGGCGGCGTACGGCTGGCCACGATGCACGCCATGAAGGGGCTGGAGTTCCGCTGTGTCGCCGTCCTCGGAGTCACGGCTAGCGCGCTGCCGTTCGCCCGCGAAGTGACACCGGCGTCCGTGGACGCGTTGCAGCACGCCTCCGACCTGCTCCGGGAGCGGTGTCTGCTGTTCGTGGCGTGCACGCGGGCGCGGGAGGCGTTGGCAGTGTCGTGGAGCGGATCGGCCAGTCCGTTCATTCCGCAGGCGAGGTGACTTACAGCTCCTCCTCGTAGTGTGGCTGCCGTCAATCTCTCGGCGCGAGAGCCCCGTTGCCGAGGCCGTCCCTTGCCAGCGCCGATGCCTGCTTGCCGAGTTCGGTCACCCTCCGCACCCGCTCCTCGAACTCCTGCAGTGCGCGGAACGCGGCTCCGTATCGACGCTGCTCAGCGATGTCCATCTGCGGAATGCGAGCGCCCTTGCCGTCGAGTCGGTAGGTGCCGCTGGTGCTGGTGGATCTACGGGTGTTCGCCGCGCTGCGCAGAAAACCCTGGAGGTAGTCGGTGTCGAGTTGTTCGCTCACCGATACCGGCTCCGGATCGCCGTACTCGACCAGCCCTGCACGCGCGAGGTCGGCGACACTGACGGACGGCCCTTCCAGAGCGCTGGCGCCGTCAACTCCCATCAAGGACGGCAGCAGGTCAGCCAGCAGACTCACCTGTTCGGCCAACTCCTGCCGCAGCGCCCGGTACTCGGTCGCGTAGTCGCGGTGGGACTCCCCGACGTGACGGCCGGGAGTCAGATCCACATCCTCGTCGAGGAGTCCGATCAGCGGCACGTGCACCGTCTGGTCGGGCGATGGCTCCAACGGGCCGTCGGGATCGTTCGCCGTCAGGTCGACCATGCGCACCCCGGCGACGGCATCTTCCGGGGATTGCGGGCGACGCACCTGCCAGAGGTGCACGGGGAGCGCGTGCGACACAGCGCTTCCCGGTGGGAGGGCGATGACGTCCGTGAGGATGCCGCGCCGCACGAGATCCGCCCTGATACGGCGACCGGCCTTGCGGTAGGCGACCGAGGCAGGCATGACCATGAGGACGCGCCCACCCGGCGCGGTGTGTGCGTAAGCGTGCTGCAGCCAGGCGAGTTCACCTTCGGCACGGGACGGTGTGCCGAGTTCCCACCGAGGGTCGAGAAGCAGGTCCTCCCGGCCCCAGTCCGTGGCACCGACAGGCGGATCACAAACGACGAGATCCGCCTTGAGATCGGGCCAGTGGTCGTCGCGCATGGAATCCCCGGTGCGGATGTCGATACCGGTGCGCCCTGTGAGCTCCGCTCGCAGCTGTGCAAATCGAGCACTGCGGGTGTCGACCTCCTGACCACACCGCTGAGGGCCGGCCTCGGGTCCGACAGCCAACAGCAGCGTTCCGATTCCACAAGCCGGATCGAACAGGGTCGTATCGCTGGGTACCTCTCCGGCGAAGTGCCTCACCGCCCGGACAATGCGCGGTGAGGTGACCTGGTCGGACCCGGCCCGGCGCACCGAGTCGGTGAAGCGCTCGGTAAGCGCGCTCACCACGTCGCCGGGTGATTCACCGTCGCCGAGCTGCCGCGCCAGTCGAACGGCGTCGGTCGGCAGACCTTCCGGAGACTCGCCCTCGGCACCGGCGAACAGCTGGGCCACATCGGCGAGCCCGCCGATCATGTCGTCACCGTAGGCCGCTCGCAGGGCCTGCCACAGCTGGACCTCGACCGAGACGTCCTGGCCCTTGCGCTGCTTGTCCAGCCACACCTGTACGGCGGCCAGGTCGAACAACGGACTGTTCGCACCGCCACCCGCGGGAGCGGGGAAATCCTCGTACCTACGCCTCCAGTTCGAGACCGCGGCACGCGTGACGCCTGCGAGCCGAGCGATCTCAGAGCCGGTGACAAGAGGTCCGCCGACTTGCGGGGCGGGATGGTCTACCATGTGCGTCACCGTACACGGGCGCCATTACTCCATCAATGACCGAGTATGTTGACGTCGTACACGCACCTCGCTGACGGCAAGCATCCGGGCACGAGATTCGCGCCACCCAGCGGCCCGAGCCGCTACCCCTCAACAAAAGGAAAGAGGGGGTTCCGAGGAGCACCCGATGGCCAAAACCCTCAGCGGCAGACGAGCCGAGCTGTACGCCGGGTTCTGTACCCCGGGACCTCGCGGTCGTCGGGGCGACGGCCATCCATCTAGGACCGGCGTTGCCACCGGCCTCGTGCGGTCTACCCGCGAACTCGGGCGGGCAGCCCTCGATCGTCCGCGCAGAGACACCGAGGTGTCTCCTCTTGACCTTGCTCCGGGTGGGGTTTACCTAGCTGCCTGAGTCACCTCAGGCACTGGTGGTCTCTTACACCACCGTTTCACCCTTACCGAGGACCGAGGTCCCCGGCGGTCTGCTTTCTGTGGCACTGTCCCGCGGGTCACCCCGGGTGGCCGTTAGCCACCACCCTGCCCTGTGGAGCCCGGACGTTCCTCGGGAAGCTCCCCGTCAGGGGGACTCCACGCGGCCGTCCGCCCGGCTCGTCTGCCGTGTCGACCATGGTACCCGGCGGACGACGCGCTTCGGCGCCGCGGCCGTGGCCAGGACCGAGCCCGTCAGGATCAGGGTGAAGGCGACACCGATGCCGAGGGTCAGCTCCTCGTCCAGAAGCAGGGCGCCCGCGGCGACCGCCACCGCCGGGTTGACGTACGTGATCACCCCGGCCCGGGTCGGGCCGACCTCCTTGATCAGCTCCAGGAACGCCACGAACGCGATCGCGGTGCAGACCACGCCCAGGCCGGCGAGGGCTGCCAGGACCTCACCCGAGGGCATCGTCGCGGGCCTGGTCAGGAAGGCCGCGGGGGCGTAGACGACGGCGGCCAGCGTGAGGCACGGGGTGATCAGCTGGAGCGTCGGGACGTCCTTGAGGTAGCGGGCCGCTATCAGCGGGGCCGTGGCGTAGCCGACGACCGTCACCAGCACCTCGGCCATCGAAAGGGCGTCGCCCCCGGTGAGGTGCGGCAGGGTCAGGACGGTGACACCCGCGAGGCCGAGGGCCAGGCCCGCGACGCGGCGGGTGCCCACCCGCTCCGCCGCGCCGAAGAAGCGGGCCAGCACGAGGGCGACGATCGGCACGCCCGCGATGAGGAGCCCGGCGGTGGAGCTGGACAGGTGGCGTTCCGCGTCGGTCAGCGTCCACCAGGGGCCGACGATCTCGATGACGGCGAAGGCCAGCATCGGCTTCCAGTGGACCCGCACGGTACGGCCGAAGCCGCCCTGGCGCAGGGCGAAGGGGAGCAGGAGTGCGGCGCCGAGGGCGCAGCGCGCGAACACCACCATGGAGGGGGACAGCTCGTCCACCGCCACCTTGATCATCAGGTAGGGGACGCCCCAGACGACTCCCATCAGGGAGAACAGGAACCAGCCGCGTGCAGTCATGCGACGAGTGTCGGGCCTGTCACCCCACGGTGTCTTGAACGCTGTTGCGGTACGCCGCGACGTGAACGCTGCTGCGGTACGCCGCCGGGGTCACCCCCAGCACCCTGCGGAACCAGCGGGTGAGGTGCGCCTGGTCGGCGAAGCCGACGAGGCCGGCGACCTCGGCGGGGCGCAGTCCGGCTTCCAGGAGGCCGCGGGCCCTGGCCACCCGGTGCTGGGCGAGCCAGGCGTACGGCGGTACCCCCATCGTCGTGCGGAAGGCGCGGAGCAGTTGGTAGCGGGACAGACCCAGGTCCGTGGCGAGGGCAGCCAGGGACGGGGGGTCCAGCAGTTCGTCCGCGAGGCGGTCGCGTACGGTCCTGGCGATGCCCACCGCCCCGGGCACGGTGTCGTCGGTCGCCCGGGCCGTGGAGTGGCGGCGGGCCAGGGCCGTGAGCAGCCAGGGCAGCCGGGACTCCGCTTCCAGCGGGTCCGGGCAGGCGCTGATGTCGGTGTGGGCGGCGCGCAGGGCCACCGCCAGTTCCGGATCGTGGAGGACGGCGTCGCGGAAGTGCGGGAGGCCGCCGAGGGTGCCGTCGGTGAGGAGGCCCGGTTCGGCGTAAAGGGCCTGGTAGGCATAGCCGTCGCAGGCGGCCGGTCCTCCGGTGTGCATCTCGCCCGGCTCCAGGACGACGATCGAGCCGGGGTAGGAGTGGATGTGCCCGCCCCTGTACGCGATGACCTCGGAGCCGCCGACGGTGACGCCGATGGTGAACTCGTCGTGGGCGTGGGGCGCGTAGACGTGCTGGTCGAAGTGGGCGGTGAGGAGGTCCAGGGGCGGGCCGGCGCGGCCGAGTCGCGCCCTGGTCCAGCTGGCCTGTTCTCGGATCTGCGCTTGTGTGCTCACCTCGTACCCCCCGGCTCACAGGGGATCAGAGGAAGTCCGTGGTGTCCAGGTCGAAGGCGAAGGGGTCCGGGAGAGTGAGAGATCTGCCGAAGGCCGCGGTGCGGGACCGGAGGTAGTCGCCGTCCGGCTCGGTGAACAGCGTCGTCGAGGAAGTGCCGCGGTCGACGAGCAGGTAGAAGGGGATGCCGCCGCGGGCGTAACAACGCCGCTTGGCAACTCTGTCGATCTTCGGCCTGGTGAACGTCACCTCCAGCACCATGGTGACCCCCTCGCAGGGCATCCAAGGGGGAGCACCCCGAAAGGCCCTTGCCTCCTGGGCGACGATCGTGCCGTCGGGGATCACGTGATCCACGGGATGACCGTGCGCAGCGCCCAGTCGCAGGCCCTTGTTTCCCGAACACAGGACGTCGAGCTGCGAGCGCCGGTGGAGCTGTCTGACGATCCGGCTGATGCAGTGCTCGTGGTGACCGTCCGGCTGTGGAGTGAGGACGAACTCGCCCTCGATCAACTCGGCGCGGAAGCCCTCCGGAGTGTCCAGGTCGAGGAACCAGTCCAGAAGTAGCTTCTGCGTGTACGGGTCCAGGTCCATGAGGTTGACGCTCCTTTGCCGCGGTCACCGGCAAGACTGAGACCTGACCCGGATGACCTGGGCGGGAACAGGGAGCAGTTCCACCGATCGTGGTCACTTGACCCTGCCGCGACGTCAACGTCTTCACTGGTCGCATGCGGATCGGAGAACTCGCCGGCGTCGTCGGCGTCACCACTCGGGCCGTGCGGCACTACCACCATCTGGGGCTGCTGCCGGAGCCCGAGCGGCGGGCCAACGGGTATCGGGAGTACGGGTTGCGGCACGCCGTCGTGCTGGCGCGGATCCGGCGGCTGACCGAGCTGGGTCTTGGGCTCGCGGAGGTGCGGGACGTGCTCGCGGACGAGGCCGGCAAGGACCTCGTCGAGGTGCTGACCGAGCTGGACGAGGATCTGGCGCGGCAGGAGGAGGCCCTGCGGGAGCGGCGGGCGCGGTTGCGGGTGCTGCTGGAGGCGGAGGGCGGGGTGCCGGCGGAGGGGCCGGTGTCGCCGGAGCTGGCCGCGCTGTTCGCCCGGGCCGCGCATCTGTCCGACTCGCCCATGGCCGTCAAGGACCGCGAGATCATCGCGTTCCTGGAGACCGCCGTGCCGGAGGGGGAACGGGAGCGGCTGGTGTCGTCGGTGGGTGAGGCGCTGGGCGGTCCGGAGGCCATGGCGCGGGCCGGTGAGGCCTACGCGCTGCTCGACGCGCTCGCCTCTGCCGAGCCCGCCGACCCGCGCGTCGACGAGGCGGCCCGGGCCCTCGCCGACTGCATTCCGCCGACGCTGTTCCCGGGGATCGGTGAGACCGGTGAGATCGGTGAGATCGGTGAGATCGACCAGCACGACAGCGTGCTGCGCGCGTTCTACGACGACCTCGCCCCGGCCCAGGCGGAGGCCGTCCGCCGTGCGCTGCGGTTCCTCTCCGAGGAGCGGCGATGAGGGTGGGGTGGTTGCTGATCCGGCACGAGGCGCGGCTGCTGGCGAGTCTCGCCCTGTGGGTGGCGCGGCGTACGCACGGGACGGGCCGCGGAACGGCCTTCGGGTACTCGCGGGGGCAGGGCGCGATGACGGCCGGGCTCGCGTTCGTGTGCGTCGTCGAGACGGTCGCGTTGTCCGTGCTGCTGAGGGACCGGCCCGTCGTGCACGCCGTGTTCCTCTTCCTGGACGTGTACTCGATCGTGTTCGTCGTCGCGCTGCACGCCTCGTCCGTCGTCCGTCCGCATGTACTGAACGGGGCCGCCGGCACCCTGCGGATACGGCGGTACGTCCACGTCGATCTGTGCGTTCCGCTGGAGCGGATCACCTCGGTGCGGCGGGAACTGCGGATGACGCACGAGCGGGCCGAGGGTGAGCTGGCCGTGGAGGTCGGCTCGCAGACCACCGTCACGCTCGAACTGGCGGAACCGGTCACGCACGTCGGCTTCCTCGGGCGGCGCCGGGAGGTGCGGGTCGTCCGTTTCCACGCCGACGACCCCGAGGGGCTCGTGCGCGCCCTCGGCCGGGCCCGCGTCTGAGCTCCCCGTACGCTGGCGGGCGGAGTTCGATCGAAGGAGTACCCCGTGCTTGTCCTGCTGCCGCCGTCCGAAGGCAAGGCCTCTTCCGGCCGCGGTGCCCCGCTGAAGCCGGAGTCCCTGGCGCTGCCGGGGCTGACCGCCGCCCGGGAGGCCGTTCTCACCGAGCTGGTCGAGCTGTGCGCCGGCGACGAGGACAAGGCACGCGAGGTGCTGGGGCTGAGCGAGGGGCTGCGGGGCGAGGTCGCCAAGAACGCGGAGCTGCGGACCGCGGGCACCCGGCCGGCCGGGGAGATCTACACCGGCGTGCTCTACGACGCCCTCGGCCTGGCGTCGCTGGACACGGCCGCCAAGCGGCGGGCCGCGCGGTCGCTGCTCGTGTTCTCCGGGCTGTGGGGTGCCGTGCGGGTGACGGACCGGATCCCGTCCTACCGCTGCTCGATGGGTGTGAAGCTGCCGGGACTCGGGGCGCTGGGCGCGCACTGGCGTACGCCGATGGCGTCGGTGCTGCCCGAGGTGGCCGGGGGCGGGCTGGTGCTGGATCTGCGGTCCGCCGCGTACGCCGCCGCGTGGAAGCCGAAGGGTGAGGTCGCCGGGCGTACGGCGTCCGTGCGGGTGCTGCACGCTCCCACCCGGAAGGTGGTCAGTCACTTCAACAAGGCGACCAAGGGGCGGATCGTGCGCGGTCTGCTGACCTCCGGGGCCGATCCGAAGGGCCCGGCCGAGTTGGTGGAGGCGCTCCGGGATCTCGGCTACGTCGTGGAGGCGCAGGCGCCCAAGAAGTCGGGGCAGGCTTGGTCGCTGGATGTGCTGGTGGACGAGGTGCACTAGCTCGCGTTGCACTGAATGCAATGACCTTTGCGCAGTCTGCACTCCGAATGCAGGATGACGCCATGGTCTCCTCTCCCCTGCCCGCTTCCGTGCTGGGCCTCGCCCCCGTCGTCCCCGTTGTCGTCATCGAGGACGTCGGCGACGCCGTGCCGATGGCACGGGCGCTGGTGGCGGGCGGGCTGCCCGCGATCGAGGTGACGTTGCGGACGCCCGCGGCCCTGGAGGCGATCGGGCGGATCGCCCGGGAGGTTCCCGGGGCGGTGGTCGGGGCGGGGACGGTGATCCGGCCGGGGCAGGTCGCGGAGGCGGTGGCCGCGGGTTCCCGGTTCCTGGTCAGCCCGGGCTGGACGGACGTGCTGCTGGAGGCGATGCGGGCGTCGGGGGTGCCGTTCCTGCCGGGGGTGTCGACCGCGTCCGAGGTGGTGGCGCTGCTGGAGCGCGGGGTGCGGGAGATGAAGTTCTTCCCGGCACAGGCCGCGGGCGGTACGGCGTATCTCAGGTCGTTGTCGGGGCCGCTGCCGCAGGCGCGGTTCTGCCCGACGGGCGGGATCGGCCCGGACTCCGCGCCGGACTATCTGGCCCTGCCCAACGTCGGGTGCGTGGGCGGCAGCTGGATGCTGCCGGCGGACGCGGTCGCCGCCCGCGACTGGGGGCGCGTCGAGGCGCTGGCCCGGGAGGCGGCGGCGCTCAGCGCAGGTGGGACGTGTCGTTGAGGAGGCGGACGCTGGCGTTGCCGTCCGCGTAGTAGGCGACCACCGACAGGGAGGCGGCCGACAGTTCCATGCGGAACAGGGACTCCGGCGGGGCGCCCAGGGCGAGCCGGACGAGCGTCTTGATCGGGGTCACGTGCGTGACGAGCAGGACCGTGCGGCCCGCGTGGGCGGCGACCAGCTTGTCGCGGGTGGCGGCGAGCCGGGTGGCCGTCGCCGCGAAGCTCTCGCCGCCGCCGGTGGGTTCGGCGTCCGGGGAGGCCAGCCAGGCGTTCAGGTCCTCGGGGTGGCGCTCGCGCACCTCGGCGAAGGTGAGGCCTTCCCAGGCGCCGAAGTCGGTCTCGCGCAGTCCCTCGTCGATGCTCACGTCGAGCCCGAGCCGGGCCGCGACGATCCCGGCGGTCTCCCGGGTGCGGGCGAGCGGCGACGACACGACGGCCTGGATGGTGCCCCGCCGCGCCAGCATCGCGGCGGCCCGCTCGGCCTGTTCCCGGCCGGTGTCGGAGAGGGAGGGGTCCGTGCCGCCGCTGCCGGAGAACCTCTTCTGGGGCGTCAGCGGGGTCTCGCCGTGGCGCAGCAGCACGAAGGTGGCGGGGGCGCCCATGTCGGCGGGCGCCCAGCCGGGTGCGGCCACGGCCTTTGCGGCTCGGGTGTCGGTTTCGGCCTTTGCGGCTCGGGTGTCGGTTTCGGCCTTTGCGGCTCGGGCGTCGGCATCGGCTTCGGCACGCGCATCGGCGTCCCCCGTCGCCGAGCCGGCAGAAGCTCCGGCCGGGGCGCCCCGGCCGGGTCCCGTCGACGCCCTCATGGCATCACGGTCCACGTCGGCCCCTGCGGCCGACGCGCGGCCCTGCGCCAAAGCTCCACGCACCCGCGCCGCACCCGCCGCCGCGTCACCGGGCGGCTCCGGCGGGACAACACCCCCGGCACCCCCGGCAGCCGCGTCCAGCTCCGCCGTCGAGTCGCCCTCCGACCACCGCTCGCCCCTGGCTCCCGCGTCCATCGCCTCGTTGGCCAGCCGGTCGGCGTGCTTGTTCTGCTCCCTCGGCATCCACTCGTAGGTGACCCGCCCGGGCGGGAAGACCCGGGCCGCCTGCGCGGCCAGGGGCTTCATGTCGGGGTGCTTGATCTTCCAGCGGCCCGACATCTGCTCGATGACGAGCTTGGAGTCCATCCGGACGTGGACCGTCGCCTCGGGGTCCAGCGCGTGGGCGGCGCGCAGGCCGGCGAGGAGGCCGCGGTACTCGGCGACGTTGTTCGTGGCGACGCCGATGTACTCGGCGGTCTCGCGCAGGGTCTGCCCGCTCGCCGCGTCGCTGACCACGGCCCCGTAGCCGGCCGGCCCCGGATTGCCCCGCGACCCGCCGTCGGCCTCGACGATGAACTCCCGCACCGGATGGGCTCCCTGAAGGCCTAGAGGCCGGACTCGGACGTGCGCACCAGGATGCGGCGGCAGTTCTCGCAGCGGACCACCGTGTCGGGCGCCGCCTTGCGGATCTCGGCCAGCTCGGTGATGGCGAGCTCCTGCCGGCAGCCCTGGCAGCTGCGCGCGTACAGCTTCGCCGCGCCGATGCCGCCCTGCTGCCCGCGCAGCTTGTCGTAGAGCTTCAGCAGGTCGGCCGGGATCGAGCCGGCGACGACCTCGCGCTCCTTGGTGATCGTGGCGACCTCGCCGTCGATCTCCTCGAAGGCGGCGTCGCGGCGCGCGGTCGCGTCGTCGATCTTCGACTGGACGGAGGTGACGCGCTCGGTCAGCTCGGCGACGCGCTCCTGCGCGGACTCCCGGCGCTCCATGACCTCCAGCACCACGTCCTCCAGATCGCCCTGCCGCTTGGCGAGGGAGGCGATCTCGCGCTGGAGGTTCTCCAGGTCCTTGGGGGAGGTGACGGCGCCCGAGTCGAGGCGCTGCTGGTCGCGGGTGGCGCGCTGGCGCACCTGGTCCACGTCCTGCTCGGCCTTGGTCTGCTCGCGGGCGGTGTCGCTCTCCTCGGTCTGCGCGGCCACGAGCAGGTCGCGCAGCTGGGTGTGGTCCTTGGTCAGCGACTCGATCTCGGCGTGCTCGGGCAGCGACTTGCGCTTGTGCGCGAGCTGCTGGAGGCGGACGTCGAGGTCCTGGACGTCGAGGAGACGGATCTGGTCGGCGGGCGCGGCGTTCAGTTCGGGGCTCCAAGGGGATCAGAAGGGGGCGAGGCCGCGTGCGCGGTCCAGGGGTCGGTGACCGTCTTGGAGACGTGGACGCGCAGGTCCCATCCGTGCCGGTCGGAGATCTCGTCGAGCTGGCTCGCGGCCAGCTCGCACCAGGGCCACTCGGTGGCCCAGTGCGCGGCGTCGAGCAGCGCGAGGGGGCTTTGGGCGACGGCTTCGGACGCCGGATGGTGGCGCAGGTCTGCCGTGAGGAAGGCGTCGACCCCGGCCGCGCGGACGTGGTCGAAGAGGCTGTCGCCGGAGCCGCCGCTGACGGCGACCGTGCGCACGAGCGCCTCGGGGTCGCCGGCGACGCGGATGCCCTGCGCGGTGGCGGGCAGCCGCTCGGCGGCGCGGGCGGCGAACTCGCGGACGGTCACCGGGTGGTCCAGCGCGCAGAGGCGGCCGAGGCCCCGGCGGCCCTCGGGGTCGGTGGGGTCGGGCACGAGCGGCCCGGTGATCCGCAGGTCCAGCGCGCCGGCGAGGGCGTCGGAGACGCCCGGGTCGGCGGTGTCGGCGTTGGTGTGGGCGACGTGCAGCGCGATGTCGTTCTTGATGAGGGTGTGGACGACACGGCCCTTGAAGTGCGTCGCCGCGACCGTCGTCGTGCCGCGCAGGTAGAGCGGGTGGTGGGTGACGAGCAGGTCGGCGCCCAGCTTCACCGCCTCGTCGACGATCTCCTGGACCGGGTCGACGGCGAACAGGACGCGGGTGACCTCCTGGTCGGGGTCGCCCGCGACGGTGCCGACCGCGTCCCAGGACTCGGCCCGCTCGGCGGGCCACAGGGTCTCCAGCGCGGCGATGACTTCTGACAGACGGGGCACGGGAGCAAGGCTACCCGCCTGATCTGTGGCGTTGCACCGCCACCGCCCGCTCCCGGTACCCGTCGCCCCGCTCAGCACAATCGCCCCCTTTCCCTCAGGCGAATCGTTCCTGGAACACCCTTATGTGTGAAGCCCGCTGGAGCGGAATTCCACGTTCGTGCGGGCGAACTACCTTCGTCACTGGAGGTGACCGAGCGATGACGGTCTGTGCGATCGAGCCTTCGGCGGGATACGAGGACGGTGACGAGGACGGAGGCGGGGGCGGCCGCGGGCACGGGTCCGTACCGGCCGGCTGCACATTCACCGCGGACGGCGCCTACGGTGCGCGTCTCGCGTCGGCCGGCGGCTCCTGGTTCCCGGAGCGCTGGACCCTGGACGGCCCGGAGCCGTACGCGGTGCCTCTGCCGCGCAACCAGCCGGAGGAGCCCGGCACCGAGGTGCAGCCGATGGCCGACGGGCGGGTGCTGATCCACCGGGTGGTGGCGGGGCGGCACGCCTTCTCACTGCTGTACCCGACCGGCCCGGGCACCGGTGAGCTGCCCCTGGGCGCGGTCGGCTGCCCGGACCCGGCCGCCCGGCTGCGGCTGCTGCCGCCCGCCCCGGGCGGTGAACGGGCCTACGCCCTCGCCGTCGGGCCGCGTACGACGTCGGTGTGGCTGGTGGCGGGCGGTGCCTTCGGGCCCGAGCGGCTGGCGGAGCTGCCCGGCCGTTGCTCGGGCGGGGTCTGGCTGGACCGGTCGGCACGGCTGCTGGCGCTGGACCGGGAGACCGAGGGCCGCACCAAGGCCGTCGTGGTGGACCTGGAGTGCGGCGGTGAGGTGTCGCCGCTGCTGCAGATCGCCGACGACAGCGACGACCGGGTGCTGCTCGCCGACCACGACAGCGGGCTGCTGATCGTCCGCTCGGACGCGCCCTCGCCGGGGCAGGACCGGCTGGGCTGGGGTGTCCTCGGCAGCACGCTGCCGGTGCGCTTCCCGGAGTGCCTGCGTGTACGGGACTGCTCCGTCACACCGTTCGCGATCCAGCCGGGGCAGGTGCTGACGCCGGAGAGCTGTGCGGTGGCGTTGCGGGTGGACGGGCCGGCGGGCAGCTGGGTCGGGGTCTGGCGTCCGGCCGAGCGGCGGCTGCACCATCTCCGGGCGCCCGAGGGGTGGTTGACGGGTGCGGGCCTGTGGACGCCGGAAGGGGTGCTGCGGCTGCCGTACGCGACGGCGGCCGTGCCGTGCGGGGTCGCGCAGGTGAGTCCGCCGCCCGTCGCCGAGCCGGAGCCGGGGGCCGCGCCGGCGCCGCGGCCGGAACAGTCGCCGCCGTCGCCGCCGCAGCCGACGGCCGTGCCTCCGGGACACCCGGGCCGGCTCGCGGCACCGGGCGAGCCCCGCCCCCAGCCCGAGCCCCAGGGCCCGGCCGCAGCCGGGGCCGCCCCGCCTCCGGCGCCCTCGGCCGCCCGTCCTGTGCCCCTTCGGGAAGCGCCGTTGGGACGCCTTGTAACGAACCAGTGCCGGTTGGCGTGCCCGCCTGGATCCGAGGTCAGGGGTGCCGGTTAGACTCACCCGGCTGTAAAAAAGATCATGTTGACGGGGTGAATTCCATCCGATGAGCGACGCCAGCACGAACCAGACGAGTGATGCCGACGTCCAGCAGCCTTCCTCCGGCCCCGGCCGGCACCGTGGTGAAGTCTCCACGCAGGACGGCCGGACGGCTCCGCGCGGACGTCACCGCAAGCCGGTGACGGAGACCGAGCAGGCCGTGACCGCGGTCTGACGGCGCGCCGGTCACCCAACGGCGAACGGCCCTTCCCGCCACAAGCGGGGAGGGCCGTTCCGTGTCCGTCACACCTGCCTTCACCCGCGTTTCAGACCCAGTACCTCCGTCGCGGCGAACGTCTCCCCCGCCGGCCGGTCCGCGTAGTACGGGCCGAGGACGGCCTCCAGTTCCTCGTACGTGAAGGTGTCCTGCTTGCTGTCGAACCGGGCGGCGACCCGCGGCCGTTCGACGACGGCGACCATCCCGCCGTGCACCACGAGGAGCTGCCCGTTGACGTGGGCGGCGGCGGGCGAGGCCAGATAGCCGACGAGCGGGGCGACGTGCTCGGGGGCGAGCGGGTCGAGGCCGGTGCCGGACGGCTGCTCGATGCCCGCGAAGACGTCCTCGGTCATCCGGGTGCGGGCGCGCGGGCAGATGGCGTTGGCCGTGACGCCGTACTTGCCGAGGGCGAGGGCGGTGGAGGTGGTGAGGCCGACGATCCCGCCCTTGGCGGCGGCGTAGTTGGGCTGGCCGGCGGAACCGGCGAGGAACGCCTCCGAGGAAGTGTTGACGATCCGCCCGAACACCGGCCCCCGGGCCCGCTTGGACCGCTCCCGCCAGTGCGCGGCGGCGAACCGGGTGGTGTTGAAGTGGCCCTTGAGGTGGACGCCGAGGACGGAGTCCCACTCCTCCTCGGTCATCGAGAAGACCATGCGGTCGCGCAGGATGCCCGCGTTGTTGACGAGGACGTCCAGCTTGCCGTAGGCGGTGACGGCCGCCTCGACGAGCGCGCGGGCCTGTGCGAAGTCGGAGACGTCGCCGGTGTGCGCGAGGGCGCTCCCGCCCGCCGCGCGGATCTCGGCGGCCACCTCCTCGGCAGGGCCCGCGGACGCCTCGCCCGAACCGTCGCGGCCCGGCTGCCCGTAGTCGTTGACGACCACGGCGGCACCGAGCCGGGCGAGTTCCAGCGCCTCGGCCCGGCCGAGCCCGCGGCCGGCGCCCGTGACGACCGCGGACAGCCCTTCCAGTGGCAGTGACATGGGTGGGGTCCTCAGATCTCTATGCACGTACGCAGGGCGGTCCCGGTGCGCATCTGGTCCAGTGCCTCGTTGATGTCGGCGAGCGGCACCCGGTGGGTGATCAGGCCCGCCAGGTCGATGCGGCCCGCGCGCCACAGGGCGATGGTGCGTTCGTAGGAGGCCAGTACGTCACCGCCGCCGTACATGGACGGCAGGATCCGCTTCTCGTCGAAGAACAGCTCGAACATGCTGAGCTGGAGGAAGTCGTCCATGGCTCCCGCGCCGACGATGACGAGGGTGCCGCCGCGCCGGGTGTTCTCGTAGGCGGTGCGGGCGGTGGCGGACCTGCCGACGACCTCGAAGACGTAGTCGAAGCCCTCGCCGCCGGTCACCTGCTGTTTGGCGTCGGGCAGTTCCTCCGGGGAGACGGCCCGCGTCGCGCCGAACTTCAGGGCCGACTCGCGGCGCGCGGCCACCGGGTCGACGGCGACGATCTCGGCGGCGCCCTTCAGCCGGGCCCCCTGGATCGCGGAGATGCCGACGCCCCCGCAGCCGATGACGGCGACCGACGAACCGGCCGCCACGTCGGCGGTGTTGAGCGCGGCGCCGAGGCCGGTGGTCACGCCGCAGCCGATGAGGGCGGCGATGTCGAAGGGCACGTCGTCGGGTACGGGCACGGCGCAGCCGGCGTCGACGACGACCTCCTCGGTGAAGGTTCCGGTTCCTGCGAAGCCGAAGACGTCCCCGCCGGGGCGCTTGAAGTTGGGGGTGCCCGCGTTCACGAAACCGGCCAGGCACAGCTGTGTCTGGCCGCGCTTGCAGGCGGGGCAGGCGCCACAGGCGGGCAGCCAGCACACGACGACCCGGTCGCCGGCCTTCAGCCGGCTGACGCCCTCGCCCACTTCGACGATCTCCCCGGCCCCTTCGTGGCCGGGGACGAAGGGGCCGGGCTGCGGAAGCACGCCGCTCATCGCGGACAGGTCCGAGTGGCACAGCCCCGTGGCGCGCACCCGGATCCTCACCTTGCCCGGCCCGAACCCCACCGCCTCGACGTCGTCGAGGACCTCCAGCTTGTCCTGGCCGATCTCGTGCAGTACGGCTGCGCGCATGGTGCGGGCTCCCCTCGTACGGCGTGCTGGGTCAGGTGTGTTCGACGACGGTGTCGGCGAGGACGGGCGCGTCCCCACGCTCGACGGCGCTGACGGCGACCCGGGTGGAGCCGGGTGTGTGCCACATGCGGATCCGCAGGGTCTCCCCCGGGTACACGACGCCGGCGAACCGGGTGGCGTAGGACCGCACCCGGGTCACGTCCCCGCCGAGCAGGGTGTCGACGACCGCCTTGAGCGTGACGCCGTAGGTGCACAGGCCGTGCAGGATGGGCCGTTCGAATCCGGCATGCTTGGCGAACTCCGGGTCGGCGTGCAGCGGGTTCCAGTCGCCGGAGAGGCGGTAGAGCAGGGCCTGGTCGTCGCGGATCGGCCGTTCGACGGTCCGGTCGGGTTCCCCGGCGGGGGGTTCGAGGCGGGCGGAGGGGCCGCGGTCGCCGCCCCAGCCGCCCTCGCCGCGGATGAAGATCTGGGCGTCGTTGGTCCACAACGGGCCGTCGTCGTCCGTGACGTCGGTGCGCAGCACGAGGACGGCCGCGGTGCCCTTGTCGTACAGGGCGGCGATCCGGTGGGTGGCGGTGGCGGTGCCCGTCGGCGGGATGGGCCGGTGGATGACGAGGTTCTGGCCGCCGTGCAGGACGCGGGCGAGGTCGACCTCGATGCCGGGCATGGACAGCCCGCTGGTCACGCCGGGCTTTCCGCCGCCGGCGACGGTGGCGAAGCTCGGCAGGACGTGCAGCCGGGTCTCCAGGGTGTAGCGCAGTTCGTCGGGGTCGGTGGCGGGGCTGCCCGCGCCGATGCCCAGGTGGTAGAGCTGCACGTCCTTGTGGTCCCAGGAGAGTTCACCGGTCCGGGGTGCGGCGGCGAGCGCCTTGGCTGCGTCGATGGGCATGGGGCTCCTGATCGCCGGAGGAAGGACCTCGGTACGGCCGTCCGCACCGTCGGCCGCACCGAGGCCGTCTGGGGCCGGACCAGGACGCGAACTGAAACGCGTTCCAGTCCCGCGCCCTCTGTATAGCCGAGGCCTCCTCAGTTGTGAAGGCTCCTGACGCCGTGTCAGATCGCTGTGGCGGTGACGTGTGTCCTGCCGCGGTCCGTACAGCGCATCCGGCCCGGCGGGTCCGTACCCGGGAGGTTTCCGCAGCGACCCGGGCGTGTACGTTGGCCGGTGGTCCGCGCGCCCGCACGTCGAGGCCGCCGGCACCGGATGAGGACCCCAGGGGAACGGGAGCACATGGGACGCGTCGCCGTCATCACCGCGCCGAACATCGGGTACCGCAACACGGGCATGCTGACCGTGGACTTGGCGTTCGAGTCCCTGCGGCGGCGGATGGACACCGCGTTCGACGCCAGCTGGTACACGCTGCACACGCCGGAGACCGTGCCGCTGCGCGAGGGTGCGCGCGGCACCGCCTTCCCGTTCCGCTTCCAGCCGCTCGCCGAGCACCTCGGCACGCTCCGCGACCATGACGCCGTCGTCTTCTGGGGCGACTTCCTGCACACCCGGCACTATCTGGCGCAGGACGCGACGAACCGTCTGCTCGACTTCGGCTTCGCCACGGACCGGGACGACGCCCGGGCGCAGCTGAACCGGGCCCTGCTCCTCGCCGACCAGCCGGACGAGGTCCTCGCGCGGACCCTCAGCTACGGCGGGACGATCCTGCACAACACGCAGTCCGACTACGAGGACAAGGAGTACGGGCCGCTGTTCTCGCGCCTGGTGACGGGCAGTCACCGGATGTGGGTGCGGGACCCGCTCTCGGCGGCGAAGCTCGCGCATCTGCGCGGAGACCGTACGACCGACCACTTCGGTTCGGACGCGGCGCTGCTGTCCCGCCCCGGGGACCTCGACCACCTCCCGGCCTCGCAGTGGTCCCGGTCGGTGCCCGAGGGCGGGGCCGTCGGCGTCTTCCTCGGCGCCCGTACGCCGATCCCCGACTGGCTGCCCGCCTTCTGCCAGGGCCTGTCCGACCGTCTGGGCGCCCCGCTGGAGTGGCTGCCCTGGTTCGACCGGGACGTCCCCGCCGCGGTGAGCCACATCGCGGCCCGCCCGGGCAGTCCCACGGTCGGCGATCTGGTCGGGGTCCTCCCCCGCTACCGGCTCGTCATCACGGACACGTACCACCTGGCCGTCAACGCGTGGGGCGCCGGCACCCCCGCGGTGTGCGTCGGCGCGCCCGAGCCGACCCCCAAGACGCACGACGACTACCTGACGCTGAGCGATGTGAAGAAGCACGTCTTCCACATGGCGTACGACGCGACGGACTTCTACCTGACCACCCAGGAGGGGCACGGGCAGGACCTGGACCGGATCGTGGGCCTCCTGGAGGGCGGCGGCGCGGACACGGTCGCGGCACGCATCCGCGACCACGCGGACCACTCGGCGGCGTCCTTCACGCGGACGCTGGCCACACTGCTGGACACCGCCCGCCCCACCCCGCTCCCCTGACCGCCCGGCGCAGCCGTGTGCTGCTCGCGGACCGCAACCGTATGGAAGCCCTCCGCGAGGCCCGCGCCCGGACCGGCTGCTGCCCGGCTCGCGCTTACGGCGCCCGGTCCGCCCGCCGCGGCAGCCACACCCACATCAGCACGACCCCGGCCGTCAGCACCGCCGCCCCCACGCGGAACGCGAGGGCGTAGCCCGCCGTCAGGGAAGCGGGGGTCGTGCTGCCCGCCGACTCCGCTGCCGCCAGGGTGGACAGGACCGCCAGGCCCAGGGAACCGCCCATCGTGCGGGAGGTGTTGACGAGGCCGGAGACCAGGCCCGCCTCCTCGGGGGCGGCGCCGGACGTGGCCAGGGAGGCGAGGGGGGTCGCCGCCAGGCCCGCGCCGAGCATCATGAGGACGCCGGGGACGAGGATCGCCGTGGCGTAGGAGCCGTCGGGGGTCATCGTGGACTGCCAGGCGAACCCGGCCACGGCGACGAGGGTTCCCAGCGCGGCGACGTTGCGCGGGCCGACCGGCCGCATCAGGCGCGGGGCGAGCTTGGAGCCGAGGATGACGGCGAGGGAGCTCGGGACCAGGGCGAGGCCGGCCTCGATCGGGGTGTAGCCGAGGACGTTCTGGGCGTAGAGGGTCATGAAGAACCACATGCAGAACATCGCGGAGCCGCACAGGAACATCGAGACGTTCGCCGAGGACACCGAGCGCACGCGCAGGAGGCCGAGCGGCATCAGCGGGCTCGCCGTGCGGGCCTCGACCGCGAGGAACGCCCCGAGCAGGACAAGACCGGCGAGCAGCGGCAGCAGGGTGGCCGGTGCCGTCCAGCCCGCCGCCTCCGTCTGGGAGATGCCGTAGGCCAGCGTGCCGAGACCGGCCGTGACGAGCAGCGCGCCGGGCAGGTCGAGGCGGCGGCCGTCCCCGGCGCGGCCCTCGGTGAGGAACCAGGCGGCGGCGCACAGCACCACGGCCCCGACGGGCACGTTGATCAGCAGCACCCAGCGCCAGGAGAGCGTCTCCACCAGCAGCCCGCCGACCAGACCGCCCGCCGCGCCGCCGCCCGCGCCGACGGCCGTCCAAGTCCCGATGGCCCGGGCCCGCGCGGCACCCTCCGGCACCGACGACGTGAGGATCGTCAGCGTCGAGGGCGCCAGCACCGCCGCGCCGAGCCCCTGCACGGCCCGCGCCACCAGCAGCTGCCAGTCGTCCTGGGCCAGCCCGCCGGCCGCGGAGGCCAGGGTGAACAGGCCGAGCCCGACGAGGAACATGCGCTTGCGGCCGTAGAGGTCCCCGGCGCGTCCGCCGAGCAGCATGAACCCGGCGAAGGCGATGGCGTAGGCGTTCACGACCCACTGCAGGCCCTGCTCGCCGAGCCCGAGGCCGGTCCGCATGGACGGCAGGGCCACGTTGACGACGGACACGTCCAACACGACGAGGAACTGCCCGGCGCAGGTGAGCGCCACCACGAGCCACATCGGCGGCGCTCCGCGCGGACGCAGCCGGGACAGCCGGGGTATGCGGGGGCGGCGGGCGGCGGCATCGGCGGATTCGAGCATGGGTGTCATGCTCTCAACCGCCTTGCGCCCCTTGCATCGGGATTTCGCCGGGCCGGGGTCCAGGTCCCGGGACCTGGGCCTCCGGGCGAACCGGGATGGATCCGTCTGTACTCCCCCGCCAGGATCAAGGGAAGGTCAAGTTTTCGTTAGGGTGCCGAAGCAACGGAATAGTTGCCTGGACATACAAGGTTCAGACTCCACGTAACCCGACGCTCCCCGGCCCGGAGGCCCTCCTCAAATGACGCAGACGACGACAGACCGCCCCGCCGGCAGAGCGAGCGGGGCCGTGGTCCCGGTGCTCGCCTTCGCGGGCATCGTTGTCGCGGTGATGCAGACCCTGCTGGTTCCGGTGATCAAGGATCTGCCGCAGCTGCTGGACACCGCCCCCAGCAACGCCACCTGGGTCCTCACCTCGACCCTCCTCTCGGGCGCGGTGGCCACCCCGATCATGGGCCGCCTCGGCGACCTCTACGGCAAGCGCCGCATGCTGATCCTGAGCCTGGCCGTGATGGTCGTCGGTGCCCTGGTCAGCGCGCTCACCAGCGATCTGCTGCTCATGATCACCGGCCGTACGCTGCAGGGCTTCGCGATGGGCGCCATCCCGCTCGGCATCGGTCTGATGCGCGACATGCTGCCCCGCGAGAAGCTCGGCTCGGCGATGGCCCTGATGAGCTCCTCCATCGGCGTCGGCGGCGGCCTCGCCCTGCCCGCCGCCGCCCTGGTCGCCCAGCACAGCGACTGGCACACCCTCTACTACGGGGCCGCCGGCCTCGGCGTCGTGGCCATCGCCCTCACCCTCCTCGTCGTACCGGAGTCCCCGATGCGCGCCGAGGGCTCCTTCGACCTGCCGGGCGCGCTCGGCCTGTCCGCCGGGCTCGTCCTGTTCCTGCTGCCGATCACCAAGGGCAGCGACTGGGGCTGGTCCTCCGGCACCACGCTCGGCCTGTTCGCCGCCTCGGCGGTCGTGCTCGTGCTGTGGGGCGTGATGGAGCTGCGCCTGGCGGCCCCGCTGGTGGACCTGCGCACCACGGCCCGCCCGGCCGTCCTCTTCACCAACCTCGCCTCGATCATGGTCGGCGTCTCCTTCTACGTCGTCTCCCTGGTCCTGCCCCAGCTGCTCCAGCTGCCGACGTCCACGGGCTACGGCCTCGGCCAGTCGATGGTCGTCGCGGGTCTGCTCGTCGCGCCGCTCGGTCTGACGATGATGTTCACGGCGCCCGTCTACGCCCGGCTGTCCGCGAAGTACGGCCCGAAGTTCACCCTGATCCTCGGCCTGCTGATCATCGCGGTCGGCTACGGCGCCGGCCTCGGCCTGATGAGCGCCGCCTGGCAGAGCCTGGTCATCTCGGTCCTCCTGGGCGCGGGCATCGGCCTCGCCTACTCCTCGCTGCCCGCGCTGATCGTGGGCGCGGTCCCGGCGTCGGAGACGGGCGCGGCGAACGGCCTCAACACCCTGATGCGCTCCATCGGCACGTCGGTGTCGAGCGCCGTGATCGGCATGGTGCTGGCGAACACCGCGAACGACGTCGGCGGCGTCGAGATCCCGACCATGCACGGCTTCCGGGTCTCCTTTCTGATCGCGACGGGCGCGGTGGCCGTGGGCCTGCTGCTGGCGCTGTTCCTGCCGGGCCGCCGGCCGTCGAACAAGCCGCAGCTGCGCGCGAGCAGCGAGGAGGACGCGGCACTGGAGCGTGCCGAGCAGGTGCTGCGCGGCTTCCGCGGCCGGGTGCTGGGCGCCGACGGCTCCCCCGTCGCCCGGGCCAGGGTGACGCTGATCGACCGCCGCGGCCGCCAGGCCGGGGCGACGCTCTCCGCCGAGGACGGCAGCTACGCGCTCACCGTCCCCGCCCAGGGCTCCTACGTCGTGGCCGCCCGCGCCACGGGTCACGGCCCGCTCGCCTCGTCCGCGACCCACGCGGGCGACGAGCGCCCGGTCGACCTGGACCTGTCGTTGCCGGGCGGGACGGTCCCGGCCTGACCCGCCGCCCCCTCCCCCTACTCACCGGTACCCCCTGTCGTGCTCGCGGCAGGGGGTGCGGCACGATGGCGCCCTGACCGTCGTACGACCGAGAGGAACCCCATGCCCGCGGCGCCGAAGCCCGAGATCCTGGCCGCGTTCGAGGCGGCGAAGGGGTTCATGCCCGCCGGGGAGGGCCTGGCGCTGTACGCGGCGGCCGTGGAGGCCGGGCGGCTCGGGCTGCCGCTGCTGGAGGTCGGCACCTACTGCGGCCGGTCCACGATCCTGCTCGCCGACGCGGCCCGCGAGGCCGGGGTCAGCGCGCTCACCGTCGACCACCACCGCGGCAGCGAGGAGCAGCAGCCGGGCTGGGACTACCACGACCCGGAGACGGTCGACCCCGAGATCGGCCTGATGGACACCCTGCCCACGTTCCGCCGCACGCTCCACCGGGCGGGCCTGGAGGAACACGTGGTGGCGCTGGTCGGGCGTTCCCCGCAGATCGCCGCGTTCTGGGGGACGCCGCTGGGCTTCGTCTTCATCGACGGCGGCCACACCGACGAGCACGCCACGGCCGACTACGAGGGCTGGGCCCCGCACGTCGCCGAGGGCGGGCTGCTGCTCATCCACGACGTCTTCCCCGACCCTGAGGACGAGTTCACCGGCCAGGCCCCCTACCGCGTCTACCTCCGCGCCCTGGCCTCCGGCGCGTTCACCGAGGTCTCGGCGACGGACTCGCTGCGGGTGCTGCGGCGCACGGGGCCGGGGATCTGAGGCCGCGGCAGCAGACGCCCGGGCGGGTGAACTGCGCCGGACGCACCCCCGCCCGGTCGGCCCACGGGCGGCGTGGCGCTTCGGTGGGCGACCGTCACTGCCCAAGGATCCGGGCGCGTGGCACACACCTTCGAAGAGCTCGTGGAGAAGCAGCGCGCGGCGGACGAGGCGTACGCCCTGGTGCGTCAGCTGCAGGACGCGTACGGGCCGCCCACCCAGACCAAGTGGAGCGAGCAGCAGACCAGCACCTGGGAGACGGCCTGGCGCGCCTGGCGCGATCTCGCCCGGGACGTCCAGGCGGCGGTGACCGGGTACGCGAAGCAGGAGGGCACGCCGCGTCAGGAGGTGGAGGCGCGGGTGAAGGAGGCGGTACGGCACGGGGGCGACGGCGGGAACGGGGCGTAGCCCGGGTCCGCGAGGTCCGGACACGGCCCTGCCGCCACCCGTCGGGTCGTCCTCGGCCCGCCGCCCCCGCCGACGGCCGCTAGGGTGGCAGACGTGTCGTACGCAGGCCCGGACTTCGAACCTTCCCAGCCCCGCCGCCCCCGCCGCGGCCCCCTGACCGTGGCGCTCGCCGCGCTGGTGCCGGGGGCTCTGCTCGGCTGGCTCGTGTACGAGACGGTGGGCGGCTCGGGAGACGACGGGGGTTCAGGGCGGGCGACCGTGCGGTCCTCCTCGCCCGCCGTGTCGAACGAGCCCTCAGACGACGCCAAGGAGCCGAGCACCTCCCCGGAGCCCACGGACACCCCGTCGGCCTCCGCGCCCGCCGCCACCGGCCCGCTCAAGGGCAAGGTCGTCGTCATCGACCCGGGGCACAACCCGGGCAACTTCCAGCACCCGTCCGAGATCAACCGCACGGTGGACATCGGGACGAACCGCAAGGAGTGCGACACCACCGGCACGTCCACCAACGACGGTTACACCGAGGCGAAGTTCACGCTGGACGTGGCGCACCGGATGCGCACGCTGCTGGAGCAGCAGGGCGCCACGGTGAAGCTGACGCAGGACGGCGACCGGCCCTTCGGCCCGTGCGTGGACGAGCGGGCCCGGATCGGCAACCAGGCGAAGGCGGACGCAGTGGTCTCGATCCACGCGGACGGCTCGGGCACCGGCAACCGCGGCTTCCACGTGATCCTGCCCGGCGCGGTGCACGCGGGCGCCGCGGACACCCGGGCGATCGTCGGCCCCTCCCGCGATCTCGGCGAGCGCGTCGTGGGCCGCTTCGTGGCGGTCACCGGCAGCGCGCCCTCCAACTACATCGGCGACGGCAGCGGTCTCGTCACGCGGAAGGACCTGGGCGGTCTCAATCTGTCAACGGTTCCCAAGGTGTTCATCGAGTGCGGCAACATGCGCGATAGCAAGGACGCGGCGTTGCTCACCAGCGGCGCGTGGCGACAGAAGGCGGCGCAAGGGATCTCCGAGGGAATCGTGAGTTTTCTGCGCGGGTAGTGGCGGACCGGCAGATCCCGGCGGACACCCTGACCTGGCGGACGATAGGGTCCTCCTTACGATGAGGGGCCACCCCCGCGCTTCACACCGAGTCCGGACGGCGGCATGGTGACAGCGACGCCTCTACCGACGATGAGACGACCTACGAAGGACCTGAAGTGAATATCCGCTCCCTCACTCGGGGCGACGGCGTGGTGATCGGAGCAGCGGTATTGCTGTTGATCGCGTCGTTCCTCGACCTCTACTCGTTCGACAATGTCCCCGACAGCGTCGACCTCCCCAGCTTGTGGGGCAGCGGCCCGGTCGTGTTCAGCGTCGTGCTGGCCGGGATCATCGGCGCAGCGCTCGTCGTCGTCGGGCGTGGCCTGCCGCAGGCCCCGAAGATCGCGGGGCTGGAACTCGTCCCGTTCGGCGTCGCCTTCACGGTGTTCGCCGCCTGGAGCGCGCTCGGCAACATCTTCGACGTGCCCGGTGGCTACGACAACATCGGTGAGAACGGCGGCGAGGGCGCCCCGAGCCCGGGCATCGGCATCATCCTCGCTCTCGTCGCCACCTTGCTGATGGCCGCCGCCGCCCTCGCCACCCCCCTCGTCCCGGTCCTCAAGGGCGCCCTCATCCCGGCCCCCCGCCCGGCCGCCCCGCAGCCCTACGGCGCCCAGCCCCCCGGTGGTTACGGCTACCCGGGCGCGCAGCAGCCCGGCGGCTACGGCCAGCCGCAGCCGGGGCAGCCGTACGGCGGTCAGCCTCAGCCCCAGCAGGCCCAGGCTCCGCAGCCGCCGGCCGGGGACTTCTCCCCGTTCTGGTTCGCGGTGCCGGTGCCGCGGCCGCTGTTCGCGGAGGACGGCTCGCCCACGCCCATCGCCGAACTCGCCCCGGGTACCTGGTACCTGGCCGTCGAGCAGCGCGGAGCGGCCCTGGTCGCCCAGACGCAGGACGGCCGCCGCGGCGTCCTGCAGGACACGTCGGGCATCCAGCGCGGCTGATCCCGCACTCCTCTCGCACGGCCCCTCGCCCTTCCGGGTGGGGGGCCGTTGCCGTACAGTCGTCGCCTCCGTCAGCTGACACATCGTCAGGAGGCAGGCATGCGGCTCGGTCTCGCGCTCGGCTACTGGGGCCGCGGCCCCTCCCCCGGCCACCTGCCCCTCGCCCAGGAGGCCGAGCGGCTCGGCTACGACTCGGTCTGGACGGCGGAGTCCTGGGGCTCGGACGCGTTCACCCCGCTCACCTGGATCGCCGCGCACACCTCCCGTATCCGGCTCGGCACGGCGGTCGCGCAGATGGCGGCCCGGTCACCCACCACGACCGCGATGCACGCCCTCACCCTGGACCACCTCTCCGGCGGCCGCATGATGCTGGGCCTCGGCCTGTCCGGCCCGCAGGTCGTCGAGGGCTGGTACGGCCGCCCGTTCCCCGCCTCGCCGCTCACCGCCACCCGCGAGTACGTCGACGTCCTGCGGCAGGTGCTGCGCCGCGAGGCCCCCGTCGAAGTGGCGGGCCGTTTCCACACCCACCCCTACCGGGGCCCGGACGCCACGGGCCTCGGCAAACCCCTCAAGCCGATCACCCACCCGCTCCGCGCCGGTCTGCCGATCCTGCTGGGCGCGGAGGGACCGAAGAACGTCGCGCAGACGACCCGGATCGCCGACGGGTGGCTGCCGCTGTACTGGGCGCCGACCCGGCCGGAGGTCTACGGCCCGGCCCTGACGGAGTTGCCGGAAGGGTTCCTGGTCGCGCCGATGGCCCGGGCCCGGGTCTGCGACGACGTCACCGAAGGCCTGCTGCCCGTCAAGGCCATGCTCGGCTTCTACATCGGCGGGATGGGGCACGCGGCCCGCAACTTCCACGCCGACCTGATGGCCCGCATGGGCTACGAGGCCGCGGCCCGCCGCATCCAGGAGCTGTTCCTCTCCGGCCGCCGGGAGGAGGCCGTCCTGGCGGTCCCCGACGCCTTCGCCGACGAGATCTCCCTGGTCGGCCCCCGCCAACGGATCGCCGAGCGACTGGAACTGTGGCGCAAGGGCCCGGTGACGGACCTCCTCGTGCTCAGCCCCGACCCGCACACCCTGCGGGTTCTGGCGGAGTTGAACTCCTGAGCGATTCCCCGGGTTTCATCCAGAGTTCAAGGGCAATCCGGAGACTATGTCCCCTCGGTATCGCAACGGCGCGAGTCAGGCCGGCACGATCGTCGCGGTCGTGGCCGACATCATGGCCCTCATCCTGGGTCTCTGGATCCTGATGTACCTGCTGGACGCCAACCCCGGCAACTCGTTCGTCCAGTTCATCCACGACGCGGCCCGCTGGCTCGCCGGCTGGTCGCACGACCTGTTCACGTTCGACGAAGCATGGGCCCGAGTGGTCTGCGGCTACGGACTGGCAGCGGTGGTGTACCTGTTCGTGGGCCACGCCATCGCCAACAGGACCCGCCACTGACAACGCCAGAGGGAGCACGTCCCTCAGGGGCGCGGGGAACTGCGCGATCGACCGCACACCACCCGCGCCCGCACTGCATGCGCACTCGCCGAGCTCTCAGGCGCAACAGTCCGACTCAAGCCCCATGGGCAGGTCCCCACCGAACACCTGGCACGTAGCCTCATGCCCCCCCAGCGCGGCGACGGCCAGCAGCAACGACCCCGCGGTCCACGTCGTCAACTCCCGCGGCCAGATCGCCTGGTCGTCGAAGACGTACCCGGTCCAGTACAGGCCGCTCCGCGGATCGCGCAGGTGCTGGATCGACTGAAGGATCTCCAGCGCCCGGTCGGACTCCCCCATCGCCCACAACGCCAGGGCGAGTTCGGCCGACTCACCCCCCGTCACCCACGGGTTGGGAACGACACAGCGCACCCCCAGCCCCGGGACGACGAACCGGTCCCAGTCCTCCTCGATCCGGGCCTTGGCCTCCGCGCCGGTCAGCGCGCCGCCGAGCACCGGGTAGTACCAGTCCATCGAGTACCGGTTCTTGTCGAGGAACCGCTCGGGGTGATGGCGTATGGCGTGCCGCAGCGCGCCGGCCGCCAACTCCCAGTCCGGCTGTGCCTCTTCGCGCTGCTCGGCGATGGCCAGCGCGCACCGCAGCGCGTGGTGGATGGAGGAGCTTCCGGTCAGCAGGGCGTCCGCCGTGGCCGTGCCGTCGTCGTCGCGCCGCCAGCCGATCTGCCCGCCGGGCTGCTGCAGGCGCAGCACGAACTCCACGGCCGCGTACACCGCCGGCCACATCCGGTCCAGGAAGGCGTCGTCGCCGGTGGAGAGGTAGTGGTGCCAGACGCCGACGGCTATGTAGGCGACGAAGTTGGTCTCCCGGCCGCGGTCGGTGACCGCGTCGAACTCGCCGTCGGTGTAGGCGGCGTACCAGGAGCCGTCCTCGTTCTGGTGCCGGGCCAGCCACAGGTAGGCCCGCTCGGCGGCCTCGTGCTCGCCGGCCGTGTCGAGGGCCATGGCCGCCTCGACGTGGTCCCACGGGTCGAGGTGGTGCCCCCGGAACCAGGGGATCGCACCGTCCTCGCGCTGCACGGCGAGGATGCCGGCGACGGTCGCGGCGGCCTGCCCCGCGGTGAGGACCCCGGGCAGGACCAGATGTTCCGTCCGGGGAGTCGTCACTGTGCGTCCGCCCCGGTGTCGGCCAGACGCGGCAGGTGCGGCTTGGTCGCGTACGCCACGAAGCTCTTGCCGATCAGCGGGTTCAGCGCCTGCTCGGCGACCCGGGTGGCCAGCGGCTTCTTCATGATGTCCCAGACGAGCAGCTTGTGGTACGCCCGCACCGGCAGCGCCTTGTCGTTGTCGACGCCGAACGCGCACTTGAGCCACCAGTAGGGCGAGTGCAGGGCGTGGGCGTGGTGCGTGCCGTAGGGCTCCAGACCGGCCTCGCGGATCTTCTCCAGCAGTTCGTCCGCCTTGTAGATGCGGATGTGGCCGCCCTCGACCTCGTGGTAGGCGTCGGACAGGCTCCAGCAGACCTTCTCGGGGCCGTAGCGCGGGACGGTGACGGCGATGCGCCCGCCGGGCCTGAGCACCCGCACCATCTCGGCGAGCACGCCCTTGTCGTCCGGGATGTGCTCCATGACCTCGGAGATGATCACGACGTCGAAGGACTCGTCGGGGAAGGGCAGCGCGAGGGCGTCGCCCTCCATGGCGGTGGCGGTGGCGCCCTCGGGCGCCTCACCGGCCTCCTTCATCGCCGCGAACCACTTCGCGACCTCGCGGATCTCCTCGGCGTTCTGGTCCAGCGCCACGACCTGCGCGCCGCGCCGGTAACACTCGAACGCGTGCCGTCCGGCCCCGCAGCCGAGGTCCAGGACCCGGTCCCCCGGGGCGAGCGGGAACCGGGAGAAGTCGACGGTCAGCACGTGGCCCTGCTTTCGGAGTTGACGCCTTCTACATCTGCCGGGGCTGCCGGGACAGCACCTGCCGGGACTGCGGGGGCTGCGGCTGCAGCACCTGTCGTGGGGGCCGAACGGCCGGAGACCCGCGGCACGGCACCGACCCCGGCCCGCTCGATCGCCTCGCGGTAGCGGGCCACCGTGCCCTCCGCGGCCCTGGCCCAGGTGAAGTGCCGGAGCACGCGCTCCCGTCCGGCCGCGCCGAGGCGGGCGCGCAGGTCCGCGTCGGACAGCAGGCGGCCGAGGCCTGCGGCGAGGGCGTCCGCGTCGCCGGGCGGCACCGCGAGGCACGTCTCCCCGTCGCGGCCGGCGACCTCGGGTATGGCACCGCCGGTCGTGGCGAGCAGGGGCGTGCCCGTGGCCATGGCCTCGGCGGCTGGCAGCGAGAACCCCTCGTAGAGCGAGGGCACGCAGGCGACCTGCGCCGAGCGCACCAGGTCGACGAGTTCCGCGTCGGAGATGCCCTTGACGAACTCGACGGCGCCTTCGAGGCCGTACCGCTCCATCGCCTGGGCGACGGGTCCTTCGGTGGGCCGTTTGCCGACGACGACGAGATGGGCGCCGGGGTGCTCGGTCCGTGTCTTGGCGAGTGCCTCGACGAGATGCACCAGGCCCTTCAGCGGCACGTCCGCGCTGGACGTCGTGACGATCCGGCCCGGTACGACGGGCACGGAGGGATCCGGCGAGAAGAGGTCGGTGTCGGCGCCGATGTGGACCACGTGGATGCGGTCCCGCCGGACTCCGAGGTGGTCGACGATCTCCTGCTGTGACGTGCCGGACACGGTCAGCACGGACGGCAGCCGGCGTGCGACGCGCTTCTGCATGCGGGTGAAGGCGTACCAGCGCCGCACCGACAGGCGCCGCTTCCGTCCGTCCGCCGCGTCCAGCTCCAGCTGCCGGTCGACGGTGATGGGGTGGTGGATGGTCGTCACCAGGGGCGCGCCGACATCGCCCAGCAGGCCGTAGCCGAGGGTCTGGTTGTCGTGCACGACGTCGAACTCGCCGCGGCGGGCGCGCAGATGACGGCGGGCGCGCAGCGAGAACGTCAGGGGTTCCGGGAAACCGCCCGTCCACATCGTCGCGACTTCCAGCGCGTCGATCCAGTCGCGGTACTCGCCGCGCCCGGGTGTGCGGAAGGGATCCGGCTGGCGGTACAGGTCGAGGCTGGGCAGCTCGGTGAGGCTCAGCCCGTCGTGACCCTCGTCGAGGACGGGGTACGGCTGGGCGCCGATGACCTCGACCCGGTGTCCGAGCCGGGCCAGTTCGCGCGAGAGGTGCCGGACGTAGACGCCCTGGCCGCCGCAGAACGGGTTCCCTTTATAGGTGAGGAGCGCGATGTTGAGCGGTCGCAAGCCGTCGGCAGCGGGGGCCTGTGGAGCCCCGGCCTCCCTGGCCTCAGCGGTCACTCTGGGCCCCCTTCTCCCTGCTCTGTCCCGCGAGATTACGCCGGGACGCTAATCTAGAACAAGTTTCAGACTTGATCGTTCGGAGGCTCTGAATCTACCGGCAGGTAAGGGTGCTGTGAGCAGTGGATCAGGTGATTCACGCCACGACCGGGCCCGTGCCATGCTGTGTGATCACTCGTCCTCACGGACGGTCACGGAACGGGACCGACACATGCCCGCGGAAGCCAAGGTGAGCGCCAAGGTGAACAAGCCGGCCAAGGTGGAAGCCAGAGCGGCAGCCCCCGCCTCCCCGCCCCTCACGGAACGGCAGGAGGCCCGCCGTCGCCGCATCCTGCACGCGAGTGCGCAGCTGGCCAGCCGGGGCGGCTTCGACGCCGTGCAGATGCGGGAGGTCGCGGAGTCCTCCCAGGTTGCGCTCGGCACGCTGTACCGCTACTTCCCGTCCAAGATCCACCTGCTGGTCGCCACGATGCAGGACCAGTTGGAGCACATGCACGGCACCCTGCGGAAGAAGCCGCCGCAGGGCGAGACGGCGGCCGAGCGGGTCGCGGAGACGCTGATGCGGGCCTTTCGGGCGTTGCAGCGCGAGCCGCATCTGGCCGATGCGATGGTCCGCGCGCTGACGTTCGCCGACCGCAGCGTGAGCCCGGAGGTCGACCAGGTCTCCCGCCAGACGACGGCGATCATCCTGGACGCGATGGGCCAGGAGAACCCGACTCCGGAGCAGCTCTCGGCGGTCCGGGTCATCGAGCACACCTGGCACTCGGCGCTGGTCACCTGGCTGTCGGGCCGGGCCTCGATCGCCCAGGTGAAGATCGACATCGAGACGGTGTGCCGGCTGATCGACCTGACAGCGCCGACCGCGCCGTGAGCGCCGCGGACCCCTGGGCACGCGAAGGACCTACGAGACGGGTTCCCTTCGCCGGCATGGTCCGGATCAGGTGATGGGGGTCGCCTTCCGGTCGCCCGGCCTTTCGGCCCTGCGCCTTCCGGCCTCTCAGCCCTACCGTCGCAGTCGGCACCAGCGGAAGCCGGAACTGAAGCTTCCCGCCGACGTCGGCTACTCCGGTCGGACTCCCTCACTCGCCTCGTAGGCCGATTTCCAGAATAAAACGCCTGAAAGGGAATGGAACCCCTCAATCCATGATTTTTCTGGCGTTACTCGTCCGGCGGGAACACGGCCTCCCCGCTGTCCCTCAAGGTGATGACGATCGCCTCCGCCGGGCAGCACTCGGCCGCCTCCAGCACCCGCTCGTTCGCGTCCATGTCCGGGGACGCCGGACGGGACTGGCGGGCCGCGTCCAGGCGGAATCCGTCCGGCGCGCGGTGGAGGCACTGCGCGGAGCCGATGCACAGCGAGCGGTCGACCTCGATGTGCCAGCGGTCGCCCATCGCTAGGCCTGCGCCGGGAGGTGGATCATCTTGTGCTCCAGGTACTCGCCGTACCCCTCGGGCCCGAACTCCCGCCCCAGCCCCGAGTTCTTGTAGCCGCCGAAGGGGCCGAGCATGTCCAGGCTGAAGGTGTTGACGGAGTACGTGCCCGTGCGGACCTGCCGGGCGATGTCGATGCCGTGCTCGACGTCCGCCGTCCAGACGCTGCCGCTCAGCCCGTAGTCGGAGTCGTTGGCGATCTTCACGGCGTCGGACTCGTCGTCGTAGGGCAGCAGGCAGATGACCGGGCCGAAGATCTCCTCGCGGGCGATGCGCATGGAGTTGTCGACGTCGCCGAAGAGGGTCGGTTCGACGTACCAGCCGCGGTCCAGGCCGGCCGGGCGTCCGCCGCCGGTGAGGATCTTTGCGCCCTCCTCCTGGCCGATGCGGATGTAGTCGAGGTTGCGCTGCTGCTGGCGCCGGGCCACCAGCGGGCCCACCTGGGTGGCCGGGTCCAGCGGGTCGCCGACCGTCAGGGCGCCGGCCGCGGCGGCGAGGGCGCCGGCGAACTCGTCGTAGCGGGAGCGCGGCAGGAGGATGCGGGTCTGGGCGACGCAGGCCTGGCCGTTGTTCATCCAGGCCGCGGGGGCGATGCCCGCCACGGCCGTCTCGACGTCCGCGTCGGGCAGGACGACGGCCGCGGACTTTCCGCCGAGTTCGAGCGTGACGCGGGTGAGGTTGCGGGCGGCGACCTCCATCACGCGCTTGCCGGCCGCGACCGACCCGGTGAAGGACACCTTGTCGATGCCGGGGTGCCCGACCAGGTACTCGCTGACCTCCCGGTCGGCGGGCAGGATCGACAGCACGCCCTCCGGCAGCCCGGCCTCGCGGGCGATCTCGCCGAGCAGATAGGCGTCGAGCGGTGACTCGGGCGAGGGCTTGAGCACGACCGTGCAGCCGGTGAGCAGCGCGGGGGCGAGCTTGGCGGCGGCGATGAACTGCGGGACGTTCCAGGGGACCACGGCGGCCACGACCCCGACGGGTTCGCGCCGTACGAGGATCTTGCCGAGCACCCCGTCGCGCCGCTCCTCGTGAGTGAAGTTCCGGGCGACGGTGATCGCCGAGTCCCACACCATCACGGCGCCGAGGGCCTGGGCGAGGACGCTCCAGGAGTAGGGCGAGCCGTTCTGGGCGGAGATCACGCGGGCGATCTCGTCGTGCCTCGCGGTGACGGCGTCCTTGATCCGGCCGACGACCTCGATGCGCTCGGCGAGGCTCATGCGCGGCCATGGCCCCTCGTCGAACGCCCGCCGGGCCGCCGCCACGGCCCGGTCCACATCCGCCGCCGAGGCGTGCGGGACGCGTCCGATGACCTCCTCGGTGTGCGGCGAGACCACCTCGATGACGTCCTGGCCCAGGGGGTCGGTCAACTCCCCGCCGATGAACAGCTGTCCGTGTTCCACGAGCTCGGTCATGGCCGACTGCCTCCCCGGGAGCGTTCTCTGACGGTTCATCAGATACGCCCACTGATACCAGCCCCGCCCCGAGGAGTCCACGGACCGCGCACCACACGGAGACTCCTCGCTGGAACCCGTTCTAGTTATAGTGACGGGGAGCCGGCGACGGGGGACCCCATGACACAGGTGACCGACCACGGCGGAGGCGTCCGGTCGCTCCGGGTCCCGATCCCGGACAACCCGCTCGGTCACACGCTGGTGTACGTCGTCGACACCGACCGCGGCCCGGTGCTGATCGACACCGGCTGGGACGACCCGGAGTCCTGGGACACCCTCGCGCGGGGCCTCACGGCCTGCGGCACCTCGGCCGCCGAGATCCACGGCGTGGTCGTCACCCACCACCACCCCGACCACCACGGCCTTTCCGGCCGGGTCCGGCGGGCGTCGGGCGCCTGGATCGCGATGCACGCGGCGGACACCGCGGTCGTACGGCGGACCCGGGAGGCGCGTCCCGAGCGCTGGTACGCGTACATGGCGGCCAAACTCGCCGCGGCCGGTGCGCCCGAGGAGCACCTCGCGCCCCTGCGCCGGGCCCGCCCCCGTGCCCTGCCCGGCCTCTCCCCCGCCCTGCCCGACCGCGACATCGTCCCCGGCGAACTCCTCGACCTCCCCGGCCGCCGGCTGCGCGCGATCTGGACCCCGGGGCACACGCCCGGCCATGTCTGCCTCCACCTGGAGGAGACCCACCCGGGGCAACTCCCCGGCCGCGGACGCCTGTTCTCCGGAGACCACCTGCTGCCCGGGATCACCCCGCACATCGGCCTCTACGAGGACCCGGACGACGCCACCATCACCGACCCCCTGGGCGACTACCTCGACTCCCTGGAACGCGTCGGCCGCCTCACCCCCGCCGAGATCCTCCCGGCCCACCAGCACCCGTTCTCCGACGCCACCGGGCGCGTACGAGAGTTGCTCACCCACCACGAGTCCCGCCTGACGGACCTGCTGGCGCTGCTCGCCGAGCCCCTCACCCCCTGGCAGCTCGCCGAGCGCATGGAGTGGAACCGCCCCTGGGACCAGATCCCCTACGGCTCCCGCACCATCGCCGTCTCGGAAGCAGAGGCGCATCTGCGGCGGCTGGTGAAGCTGGGGCGGGCGGAGGCGGTACCCGGGAGCGAGCCGGTGACGTACGTGGCGGTGTGAAGGCCGCGCAAGCAGGGGGCGGGGCGAGCACGGTGACATCGCCGGACACCGCCGGGGCGGTCTCCTGCTTCACGACGTACCGCGTCGACGGCTGCGGGGGCGGTGTCGTCCCGGCCGGGCCGCCGGTCCGGATCGGGCACTACGAGGACACGTTCCGCCGGGTCGGCGACGGGTCCCGGCTGCTCGCCTCACGCCCCCTCCACCTTCCCTTCGGCGGACCCGCGCCGCACCCGAACCCGCCTGCCCCACAAGGCCCTTGATGCCGCCGGACGCCCCCTAGGATGGTCGGAAGCAACGCTCGCACCGGGAGAGACGCCCATGGGCACCGACGAAGCCGCACGCACGACGACCGGCAGCGGGTCCCTGGACAGCGGGTGCGCCGGGCCCATGGTGCCGCGGCTGGCCCTGGGGGCCCGGCTGCGCGGGCTGCGGGAGGAGCGGGGCATCGGGCGGGCGGACGCGGGGCATGTCATCCGCGCCTCCTCGTCCAAGATCAGCCGGATGGAGGCGGGCCGCCACGGCTTCAAACTGCGCGACGTGGCTGACCTGCTGACGCTCTACGGCGTCACGGACGAGGCCGAGCGCGCCACCCTGCTGGCGCTGGCCGAGCAGGCCAACACCCCCGCCTGGTGGCGGTCCTACAGCGATGTCGTGCCCGCCTGGACGCAGACCTACCTCGGGGCCGAGCAGGCGGCGAGCGTCATCCGCTGCTACCGGGTCCAGCGTGTTCCCGGTCTGCTGCAGACCGCCGACTACGCGCGGGCCGCCGTCCGGCTCGCGCACCCGGACGCCGGCGCGGCGGAGACCGACCGCCGGGTGGCGCTGCGGATGGCACGCCGGCGGATCCTGCACCGGCAGCCGGCGACCCGGCTGTGGGCCGTGATCGACGAGGCGGCGCTGCGCCGCCCCGTGGGCGGCGTCCGTGTGATGCGCGAGCAGCTGAGGCACCTCATCGACAGCTGCCGGCTGCCGAACGTCACGGTGCAGATCCTGCCGTTCAGCGCCGGCGCGCACGCCGCGGAGTGCGGTTCGGTCACCATTTTGCGGCTGCCCGGTGGGCAGTTGCCCGACGTGGTCCACCTGGAGCAGCTCACCGGGGCCCTCTATCCGGACCGGCCGGCCGAGATCGAGTGCTACTGGGACGCGATGAACCGGCTGGTGGTCGAAGCCGAGTCGCCCGACGAGACTCCGACCCTCCTGCACCGCATCCTTCAGGAGACCTGACGGCTCAGTTCTTGCGGGCGACGCCGCCGTACTGGTGGACTTCGGCCGGGAGGCCCAGGGCCGCCGCGTCGGGACGCCAGCGCGAGCAGGACGCCACACCCGGATCGAGCAGCTCCAGGCCGTCGAAGTAGCGCGCGATCTGCTCGGGGCTGCGCAGGATGTACGGGATCGAACCGCCGTCGTTGTACGTCTGGATGGCCCGGACGTAGTCCTCGCTGGTGTCGGTGGAGTCGTACTGCACGAGGTAGCTGCCTGGGGGCAGCGCGTCCACCAGCCGCCGGACGATCGAGCGGGCCTCGTCGTGGTCCTCGATGTGGCCCAGGATGCCCATCAGCATGAGGGCGACGGGCCGGTCGAAGTCGAGTGTCCTCGCGGCTTCCCGGACGATCGTGCCGGGCTCGCGCAGGTCGGCGTCCACGTAGTTGGTGACGCCTTCCGGTGTGCTGGTGAGCAGGGCACGGGCGTGGGCCAGCACCAGCGGGTCGTTGTCCACGTAGACGATCCGGCTCTCCGGCGCCACCCGCTGGGCGATCTGGTGGGTGTTGTCCACGTTGGGCAGGCCGGTGCCGATGTCCAGGAACTGGCGGATGCCCTCTTCGGCGGCGAGGTGGCGCACGGCACGGGCGAGGAAGTAGCGGGCGGCGCGGGCCCCGGTCTCGATCCCGGGGAACACCTCGCGGAACGCGTCACCGGCGACCCGGTCGACTTCGTAGTTGTCCTTGCCGCCCAGCCAGTAGTTCCAGATCCGGGCCGAGTGCGGCACCGAGGTGTCGATCTTGGGGAACGGCTCCTGCTCGGGGGTCTCCGCCTGGTCGGTCATGGACGCTCCTGCGTGTGTGGTCGGGGAGCCCCACGTTAGCCCCTCCACCCCCGAGAGAGGATCAACTCCTCGGCGCATCCCAGCAGTTCGACCTCCCGCCGACTCATCACCGGACTCGCGCCCCGGCGGCACAGGGCCTTGGTCAGGAAGGGGCGGGTGAGCGGGGACGGACCGGCGAGGAGGGCGGTCAGCATGACGTCGGCGGGTGCGGAAAGGAGGTCTCCGGCGACGGCGGCCTGCGCGAGGATCACCGCGGTCGTCGCCCAGTCCAGCCCAGGGTCCCCCTCCGCCGCATCAGACCAGTCGATGACCCGGGGGCCGTCGGCGGTGAGGATCACGTTCTCCGGGTGCAGGTCCAGGTGGAGGACGCTGACGGCCGGGTCGGTGGAGCACGGGGCGGGGACGGCGTGGAGGTCGCGCAGCAGCCGGGCGAGGAGGGAGCCCGCCTCGGTCAGGTCGAAGGTGCCCGCCAGGCAGGCCTGGAGCATCGTCGGGCCGGAGAGCCGCTCCATCATCAGGTCGGAGCGCGAACCGGCCGGGCGCACACGCGGCACCGGATACCCGTGGGCGCGCACATGCTCCATCACCGCGCCCTCGGTGGCCGCGTCACCCCCGCCGTCGCGCTCATGGCGCAGCACCCACGCCTCGTCGATCTCGTACACATCGGCACGACGCCCCGAGCCGAGCAGCTTTCCCGGTGGAGGTGTGGTCGGCATGGGGCGAAGCTTTCCGGCCCACCCGGCACCCCCTCAACCCGTTTCCTACGTGCGGGTACAGTAAGCGGGTCGTCATCACACCGTACGGGGGGAAGCCGGTGCAATTCCGGCGCTGACTCGCAACCGTGACCGCCGCGCACAGGCGGGAGCCGGATCGCCGCGTACGGTTCGTGACCGGCTCGCGTGCCCGGCAGCCCGCCGGTGCGCGGCACCGTCGAGGTATACGGAGCCGAGCCGCCCGGGGGTGTCCCGCGCTGCCCGGCTCCCCAGCAGGGAGAGGCACCCGCCGATCATGAACGTCCGCCGCAGCGCCGCGGTCCTGGCCGCCGTCGCCGTGATCGGCGCCGCCACCCCGGCCGCCGCCGACCCGTCCCCGTCGTCCTCCCAGGCGTTCCCCTCCGCCCTGTACGGCTCGACCGACCCGAAGTACGACGGTGTGTGGCGGCAGTCGCTCGCCCTGCTCGCTCAGGACACGGTGGGCGTGAAGCCGGCGGAGAAGTCCGTGCGGTGGCTGGTGCGCCAGCAGTGCGCCGACGGCGGCTTCGCCTCCTACCGGCCCGACCCCACCACCGCGTGCGACGCCAAGACGATGCTCGACACCAACGCCACGTCCGCCGCCGTGCAGGCCCTGGCCGCGCTCGGCGGGCACGACGGCACCACCCGCAAGGCCGTCGGCTGGCTGAAGTCCGTGCAGAACGAGGACGGCGGCTGGGGCTACTCGCCCGGCGGGGCCAGCGACACCAACTCGACGTCGGTCGTCATCGGCGCGCTCGCCGCCGCGGGCGAGAAGCCCGGCCGGGTCGAGAAGGACGGCAAGTCGCCCTACGACGCGCTGCTGAAGCTCGCCCTGCCCTGCGGCGGGGACGGCGGCGGGGCCTTCGCGTTCCAGCCGGACAAGAAGGGCGGGCTCGCCGCCAACGCGGACGCCACGGCCGCCGGTGTGCTCGGCGCCCTGGGCAAGGGCATGGTCGTCGAGCCCGGCAGGAAGTCCGAGGCGACCTGCGAGAAGGCCACGACGCCGCAGCAGGCGGCGGCGAACGGCGCGGGCTACCTCACCGCCGCTCTCGCCGAGGACGGCAACCACCTCATGTCCGCCCTGGCCGGTGCCGAGCCCCAGCCCGACTACGGCAACACCGCCGACGCGGTCGTCGCGCTCGCCGCGCAGGGGAACGCCTCCCAGGCGGAGAAGTCCGTGCGCTGGCTGGAGAAGAACTCCGCGTCCTGGGCCGCCCGGAGCGGTCCGGCCGCCTACGCCCAGCTGATCCTCGCCGCCCACGCCACGGGCACGAACCCGCGCGACTTCGGCGGCGCCGACCTCGTCAAGCAGCTGGGCGCGACGGGCCCGGCCCCGCAGACCGCCGGGAAGACCGGAACCAAGGCCTCGGACGAGAAGGAGGACTCCGGCTCCGGCTTCTTCGGGGTCTGGTGGTACGTCGGCGTCTGCCTGGTCGCCGGCATCGGCATCGGCTTCCTGTTCACCGGCCGCAAGAAGCAGCAGCTGTGACGCGCCGGGTCCTTCTGCTTCTCCTGGCCTCGCTCCTGCTGTGCGCGGGGGCGGGCCAGGCCCAGGCCGCCGGTTACCGGTACTGGTCGTTCTGGGAGCGCGACGCCGGCCACTGGGTCTACGCCACCCAGGGCCCGTCCCAGGCCCGCCCCTCGGACGGTGACGTCCAGGGCTTCCGCTTCGCGGTGAGCGAGGACTCCGCGGACGCGGCCCGGCCACGAGGCGCGGCCCGCTTCGCGGCGATCTGCGCGAAGACGCCCGCGCAGGACGGCAGGAAACGGGTGGCCCTGGTCATCGACTTCGGCACACCGTCGGACGCACCGGGGGGCGAATCCCCGCCCGCCGCCCGCACGGCCTGCGCCCGCGTCTCCCCCGACGCGACGACGGCCGAGGCCCTTGCCACGGTGGCCGAGCCGCTGCGCTACGACACCAACGCCCTGCTGTGCGCGATCTCGGGCTATCCGCGGAAGGGCTGCGGCGAACAGGTCTCCCAGCAGCAGCGAGAGCGCAAGCCGGCTGTGGAGCAGAACTCCCCCTCGGACGACGGGCCGTCCCTGGGCCTGATCGGCGGCATCGCCGTGGTGGTGGTCCTGGGCGGCGCGGCGATCTGGCAGGTACGCCGGCGTGGGTAGCAGCCCTCGGTGTCGAGGCCGAGCCCAACTGCACCCCGGAGCCTGGTGGCTCTGGGCGCTCGCCCTCGGTACCGCGGCCACCCGCACCACCAACCCCCTGCTCCTCGCCCTCCTCGTCATGGTCTCCGCCTACGTCGTGGCCACCCGCCGCCCGGACACCCCCTGGTCCCGCTCCTACGGCGCCTTCGTCAAACTCGCCCTCGCCGTGATCCTCGTCCGCCTGCTCTTCGCGACCGTCCTCGGCTCCCCCATCCCGGGCACGCACCCCCTCCTCACCCTCCCCGAGCTTCCGCTCCCCGCCTGGGCCCAGGGCATCCGCCTCGGCGGCGAGGTGACCGCGGAGGCCCTCACCTTCGCCCTGTACGACGGACTGAGACTGGCCACGCTCCTCATCTGCGTCGGCGCCGCGAACGCCCTCGCCAATCCCTCCCGCCTCCTGAAGTCTTTGCCGGGCGCCCTGTACGAGCTGGGTGTCGCGGTCGTCGTCGCCCTCACCTTCGCCCCGAACCTCATCGCCGACGTCCGGCGCCTGCGCGCCGCCCGCCGCCTGCGCGGCCGCCCGGACAGGGGCATCAGGGGCCTGCTGCAGGTGGGGCTCCCGGTCCTGGAGGGCGCGCTGGAGCGTTCGGTCTCCCTGGCCGCCGCGATGGACGCCCGCGGCTACGGCCGTACCGCCGACGTCCCGCCCGCCGTACGCCGTACCACCGCCGCCCTCACCCTCGGCGGCCTGCTGGGCGTCTGCGCGGGAACGTACGGCCTGCTCACGGCCGAAGGCGGCGCGTACGGCCTGCCCGTGCTGCTCGCCGGTCTCACCGCTGCCCTCGCGGGCCTCAAGCTAGGCGGCCGCCGGTCCCTGCGCACCCGCTACCGCCCGGACCGCTGGGACGTGCGCGCCTGGCTGGTCGTCGCCTCCGGCGTCGCGGCCGCGGCCCTGCTCGCCCTCGCCGCGGCCCGCGACCCGGCGGCCCTGCACCCGGGCGTGGTCCCCCTGGTGGCCCCGACCCTCCCCCTCGGGCCGGCTGCGGCCGTACTCCTCGGCCTGCTTCCGGCGTTCGTCGCCCCCGACCCCAAGGAGCCGTCGTGATTCGCTTCGCGGATGTCTCCGTGATCTACGACGGGGCCGACGGACCCACCGTGCGGGGCGTCGACTTCGAGGTCCCGGAAGGCGAACTCGTCCTGCTGGCGGGCCCGTCCGGCGTGGGCAAGTCCACGGTGCTGGGCGCGGTCAGCGGTCTCGTGCCGCACTTCACCGGCGGCACCCTGCGCGGCCGGGTCACGGTCGCCGGCCGCGACACCCGCACCCACAAGCCGCGCGAACTGGCCGACGTCGTGGGCACGGTCGGTCAGGACCCGCTCGCCCACTTCGTCACCGACACCGTCGAGGACGAACTCGCCTACGGCATGGAGTCGCTGGGCCTCGCCCCGGACGTGATGCGCCGCCGCGTCGAGGAGACGCTCGACCTGCTCGGCCTGGCCGGTCTGCGGGACCGGCCGATCGCCACCCTCTCCGGCGGCCAGCAGCAGCGCGTCGCGATCGGCTCGGTCCTCACCCCGCACCCGAGCGTCCTCGTCCTGGACGAGCCGACCTCCGCGCTGGACCCGGCGGCCGCCGAGGAGGTGCTGGCCGTCCTGCAGCGGCTCGTCCACGACCTCGGCACGACGGTCCTCATGGCCGAACACCGACTGGAACGCGTCATCCAGTACGCCGACCAGGTCGTCCTCCTGCCCGCCCCGGGCGCCTCCCCGGTCCTGGGCGATCCGGCCGAGGTGATGGCCGTGTCCCCGGTGTACCCGCCGGTGGTGGCCCTGGGCCGCCTCGCGGGCTGGACCCCCCTTCCCCTGACGGTCCGCGACGCCCGTCGCAGGGCGGGAGATCTCAAGCAAGAGCTGGAAGACGCCGCTCCCGAGGGGCGCGGGGAACTGCGCGACAAGCCACGGACATCCCGCACCCGCAAGCGATCCGCACACACCACCCCCCTGGGTGACGTACGGGCCCTCTCGGTCACCCGCGGCCGCGTCCAAGCGCTGCGCCACATCGACCTCACCGTCACCCCCGGCGAGACCATCGCCCTCATGGGCCGCAACGGCGCCGGCAAATCCACGCTCCTCAACGCCCTGGTCGGCCTCGTCAAGCCCAGCTCCGGATCCGTCCGCCTCGGCGACGCCACCCCCCACCGCACCGCACCGAAGGACCTCGTCCGCAAGGTCGGCCTGGTCCCGCAGGAGCCGCGGGATCTGCTCTACGCCGACACCGTCGCCGCCGAGTGCGCGGCGGCCGACGAGGACGCGGGCGCGGCCCCTGGCACCTGCCGGGCCCTGGTCACCGAGCTGCTGCCCGGCGTCACCGACGAAACCCACCCCCGTGACCTCTCCGAGGGGCAGCGGCTCGCGCTCGCCCTGGCCGTCGTGCTGACCGCCCGGCCCCCGCTGCTCCTGCTGGACGAGCCGACCCGGGGCCTGGACTACGCGGCGAAGGCCCGGCTGGTGGCGGTGCTGCGCGCGCTGGCCGCCGAGGGGCACGCCATCGTCCTGGCCACGCACGACGTGGAGCTCGCGGCGGAGATCGCCCACCGGGTGGTGCTGCTGGCCGAGGGCGAGGTGATCGCGGACGGCCCGACGGCCGATGTCGTGGTCTCCTCGCCGTCGTTCGCACCGCAGGTCACCAAGATCCTGGCCCCGCAGCACTGGCTCACGGTCGCCGAGGTCCGCGCGGCGCTTCCGTCCGGAGCCCGCTCGTGAACACCCAGAAGCAAGCCCGGGCCGTCCGCCTCGGCCCCCGCTCGGTCGCCGCCCTGATCCTCGTCAGCGCCGTGGGCGTCGTGGCCATCGGCTGGCCGTTCCTGACCCCGCCCACCTCGCGGCTCAGCGCCCACGCGCAGGACGCACCGTGGCTCTTCGCGGGCCTGCTGGTACTGCTCGTGGCGGTGGTGGCGGCGGCGATCTCGGAGTCCGGTCTCGGCCCGAAGGCGGTCGCGATGCTCGGCGTGCTGGCCGCCACGGGAGCGGCCCTGCGGCCGATCGGCGCCGGTACCGCCGGTGTCGAGCCGATGTTCTTCCTGATGGTGCTGAGCGGCCGGGTGCTCGGCCCGGGCTTCGGGTTCGTGCTCGGCTCGGTGACGATGTTCGCGTCGGCGCTGCTCACGGGCGGGGTCGGGCCGTGGCTGCCGTTCCAGATGCTGGCGATGGGCTGGTTCGCGATGGGCGCGGGCCTGCTGCCCGGCCCGGACCGGCTGCGCGGCCGGGCCGAGCTCGCGCTGCTCGCCGGTTACGGCTTCCTCGCCGCGTTCGCCTACGGGACGGTGATGAACATGGCGGGCTGGCCCTTCATGGGCGCTCTCGCCTCGAACGTGGCCTTCGACCCGCAGGCGCCGGTCGCCGAGAACCTGGCCCGTTTCGTCGCGTACTGCGTCGCCACATCGCTCGGCTGGGATCTGGGCCGGGCCCTCGTCACGGTCGTGCTGACCCTCGTCGTGGGGCCCGCGGTCCTCAGGGCGCTGCGCCGGGCCACGCGACGGGCGGCCTTCGAGGCTCCGGTCACGTTCGAGGCGTCCGGCAGTGAAGCGCCCCACATGACCCGCGTCACGTACGAAGCGAGGCCGTAGACACAAGCCGCAGGTCACACCGGCTCACCCATCCCCCACATGCGGCCGAACCTAGTACGAGGGGTCTTTGCGGGCGCGGCTCGAGCCCTGTTTCTCTGGACGATCAGGCGACGGCCCCTCGATCCCCGGGGCCGTCGCCTTCACTTTCGTCTACGCCGTCGCCTACTTGCTCCGGAGCTTCCCCAGCGGCTCGGGATCCTCCTCCAGCGCGGCGGCCGCCGCCTTCCAGCCGGTGTCCCCGGGGTACAGGGCGCTGCGCAGGTAGGCGGTGGTGAGGCCCTGGAGCAGTGCGACGCGTGCGGGACTCTCGTCGGTCGTCTCCGCCACCTCGTAGCCGGGGATGCCCCCGAGCGAGTGCTCCGCCCCGAACAGCGTGAGCAGGCTCTTGTTCCCCGGACTGTAGGTGTAGGGGTCGGTGAACCAGTCCGGTCCGCGCGTGGTCAGCGCGGAGTCGTCGTTGTCCCCGGCGACGACGAGCGCAGGTGTGGTCATGGTGTCGAAGGACGGCCTCATGAAGGGCAGGTGCTCGACGGCGAACGGGGTCAGGTCGTCGCCCAGGCCGGCCATGGCGAGCAGCACACCCGCCTTCACACGGGGGTCGGACATGTCCTCGCCGGGAACGCCGTCGGAGTCGAGTACGCGCGCGCCGAGGAGCGTACTCGCCGTCTGGGCTCCCCAGGAGTGGCCGGCCACGGCGACACGGTCGCGGTCGAGGCGTCCGGCGAGGCCCGGTACGGAGGCTTCGAGAACGTCGAGTCCGTCGAGCACGCGGGTGAGGTCCTCGATGCGGACGCGCCAGATCCGCGGCGTGCGGGGGTCTTCGGGAGGCAGGCCCAGCGTCCTGGAGTCCAGGTGGGTGGGCTGCACCACCACGAAGCCCTGGGCGGCCCAGTGGTCCGCCAGCGGGGCGTAGCCGTTCATCGACCAGCCGAAGCCGTGCGAGAAGACGACGACGGGCAGATCACCGCCGGTCGCGGGGGCGGACACGCGGACCTGGAGGTCCTCACCGCGGCCCGGGGCGGGCAGGACCACCGGTTTCGCGGAGATCACCATGGTCGAGTCGGACAGGAAAGTGCCGGGCATGGGGGTGCCTTCCGGTCAGGTCTGTCATCATGAAAGAAACGGAACGCCGTTCCGATTACAGGGCTCACGATACGGAACACCGTTCCGCTTCACAACCGCACGCAACCTCGGGGAAGGACACTCGGTGAACGACAGCGGCCAGAGCGCCGGAAGCTCAGCCCGGTCCAAGCGCAAGGACGCCCGGCGCAACCAGCAGGCCCTGCTGGACGCGGCCGCCGAGGTCTTCGTCAGCTCGGGCGTGGACGCGCCGGTGCGCGACATCGCGGCCAGGGCCGGCGTCGGGGTGGGCACGATCTACCGCCACTTCCCCACCCGGGCAGATCTCGTCATCGCCGTCTACCGCCACCAGGTCGATGCCTGCGCCGAAGCCGGCCCGGCCCTGCTGGCGGCCGGCCCGACGCCCCATGCCGCCCTGGTGCGCTGGGTCGATCTCTTCGTCGACTTCCTGGTCACCAAGCACGGTCTGGCCACCGCGATGCAGGGGGACAGCACCTGCTTCGGGCCGCTGCACACCTACTTCCTCGAACGCCTCCTACCGGTGTGCACGCAACTGCTCGAAGCCGCCGCCGCGTCCGGCGAGATCCGCTCCGACCTGGACGCCTACCCGTTCATGCGCGGCATCGGAAACCTGTGCGTCGGCGCTGACAGCGACCCCCGCTACGACGCACGCCGACTGGTCGCGCTCCTCGTCGCGGGACTGCGCCGACCGCACTGACCGCTACTGAGCCCGAACCCGGAGTTCCTTCACCCCGTTGATCCACGCCGACCTCAATCGACGCGGTTCCTCGGCCAGCCGGAGACCCGGCATGGCGTCGGCGATCGCGTTGAAGATGAGGTCGATCTCCAGCACGGCGAGGGATTTGCCCAGGCAGTAGTGCGGGCCGCCGCCGCCGAAGCCGAGGTGCGGGTTGGGGTCGCGGGTGACGTCGAAGGTGTCCGGGTCGTCGAAGACCTCGGGGTCGTGGTTGGCGGAGGCGTAGAACAGGCCCAGCCGGTCGCCCTTGCGGATGCGCTTGCCGCCGAGTTCGGTGTCCTGGGTGGCCGTGCGCTGGAAGGCGGCCACCGGGGTCGCCCAGCGCACGATCTCCTCCGCCGCCGTCTCCGGCCGGTCGCTCTTGTACAGCTCCCACTGGTCGGGGTGGGTGAGGAAGGCGTGCATGCCGTGGGTGATGGCGTTGCGGGTGGTCTCGTTGCCCGCGACGGCCAGCATCAGCACGAAGAAGCCGAACTCGTCGGAACTGAGGTTGCCCTCGCCCTCCGCCGCGACGAGCTGGGTGACGATGTCGTGGGCCGGGCACTGCTTGCGGTCGGCGGCCATGTTCATCGCGTAGGCGATGATCTCCGTGGCCGACTCGGCGCCGACCTCCTCGGTGATGGCGTACTCGGGATCGTCGTAGGCGATCATCTTGTTGGACCAGTCGAAGATCTTGTCCCGGTCCTCCTGCGGGACGCCCATCAGCTCGGCGATCGCCTGCAGGGGCAGTTCACAGGCGACCTGGGTGACGAAGTCGAACGGCCCGGTGTGCGCGCGGGCGGACGCGACGATGGCCCGGGCCCGTGCCCGGAGCCTGTCCTCCAGCGCCCGGATCGCCCGGGGCGTGAACCCGCGCTGCACGATCTGCCGGACCCGGGTGTGCTCCGGGGGGTCCATGTTCAGCAGGATGAGCCGCTGTGCGTCGATGGAGTCGCGCTCGATGTGCTCGTTGAAGCGGATGATCGCCGTGTTGAGGGACGACGAGAACAGCTCCGGGTGCGTGGAGACGTACTTGACGTCGGCGTGCCGGGTGACGGCCCAGTAGCCCTCGTCCTGGAAGCCGGCGAGACCGGCCCGCTGCGGCACCCAGCAGACGGGTTCGGCCCGGCGCAGCTCGGCGAACTCCGGCAGGGGCACGCGGTGGTGCAGCAGGTCGGGGTCGGTGAAGTCGAACCCGTCGGGCAGCGCGGGACAGGGCATGGGCGGCTCCCACCACTCGTACCGGCTCATCGGACTGACGGCCCATCAGCTGTGCGGAGTTGCGGTGAAGGTAGTAACGGGTTCTACAAGTAGCAAGAGGCACGGGCCCGCCAATTGCCCGCACGACTATTGCGGTCACCGAGCGGCCCTCAGCACACTGCTTGCAGAACTAGAACGCGTACTAGTTCCGCTGAGCCTCCCGGAGAGGACCCGCACCCATGGCTGCCGAACCCGTGATCGTCGAAGCCGTACGCACCCCCGTCGGCAAGCGCGGCGGCGCGCTCGCCCATCTGCACCCCGCCTACCTCCTGGGCGAGACCTACCGCGAACTCCTCGGCCGCACCGGCATTCCCGCGGACTGCGTCGAGCAGATCGTGGGCGGGACGGTCACCCACGCCGGCGAGCAGTCCATGAACCCCGCGCGCACGGCATGGCTGACCATGGGGCTCCCGTACGAGACGGCCGCGACGACCGTGGACGCGCAGTGCGGGTCCTCCCAGCAGGCCTCGCACATGGTGGCCAACATGGTCGCCGCGGGCGTGATCGACGTCGGCATCTCGTGCGGGGTGGAGTCGATGTCGCGGGTGCCGCTGGGGTCGGGCTCCAAGCACGGGCCGGGCAAGCCGTTCCCCGACGAGTGGAACGTCGACCTGCCCAACCAGTTCGAGGCGGCCGAGCGGATCGCCCGCCACCGGGGGCTGACCCGCGAGGACGTCGACACGCTCGGTCTCGCCTCGCAGCAACGGGCCGCGCACGCCTGGGCGGAGGAACGCTTCAAACGGGAGACGTTCGCGGTCCAGGTCCCCACGACCGAGGAGGAGCAGCACGCCGGGCAGGGCATGTGGCGCCTGGTCGACAAGGACGAGGGACTGCGCGACACGACGGCGGAGGGCCTGGCCGCGCTGAAGCCGATCATGCCGACGGCGGTCCACACGGCCGGGAACTCGTCGCAGATCTCCGACGGGGCGGCGGCGGTCATGTGGGCGTCCAAGCGGATGACGCGGGCGCTGAAGCTGCGGCCCCGGGCCCGGATCGTGGCCCAGGCGCTGGTCGGTTCCGACCCGCACTTCCACCTCGACGGCCCGATCGACGCGACGAACGCCGTGCTGGGCAAGGCCGGGATGTCGTTGAAGGACATCGACCTCGTGGAGATCAACGAGGCGTTCGCGTCGGTGGTGCTGAGCTGGGCGCGGGTCTTCGACCAGGACCTGTCGAAGGTGAACGTCAACGGCGGCGCGATCGCGCTCGGGCACCCGGTGGGAGCGACCGGGGCCCGGCTCATCACGACGGCACTTCACGAACTGGAGCGCGCGGACAAGGAGTTCGCGCTGATCACCATGTGTGCGGGGGGCGGTTTGGCCACCGGCACGATCATTCAGCGGTTGTAGACGTCCAGTTGATGAAGGTGGTGAAGCTGGCGGGATCGAGGGTGAGGACCGGTCCCGCCGGGGTCTTGCTGTCGCGTATAGCGACGGTGGTGTCCGGGGCTTCGGCGACTTCGAGGCACTGGCCGCCTTGGTCGCCGCTGTACGTCGACTTACGCCACTGCATCTCCATACCGTTCCTCCATCACGCGCCGGATGAGCTCCGCCGAGTCGTTGAGGGAAAGTGCGGCGGCCCGGAGGTGATCGTAACGGAGCGAACACTCCGTGACCGTGTGCGGGTTGGCGGTCGGATGCCCGCTGTCGTACCCCTCCGTGTAGACGATGGTGGGGTCACTGGAGAAGCGGTAGACGCCGAACGAGCCTTGCAGTCCCGCGTGCGCACCAGCTGAGAAAGGCAGCACCTGAATGTTGATCCGAGGGTTGCTCTCGAAGGACAACAAGTGCGCG
>NZ_JBEZWO010000004.1:0-140917 GCF_040637515.1 Streptomyces sp. NPDC029041
AGTACCAGCTGCGCCACCGCGACTGGGAGGCCGCCGAACGCGAGGGCCGCACCATCGCCCCGCTGCTGACCCGGCTCAACACCGTCCGGCGCGAGAACCCGGCCCTCCAGCAGCTGCGCGACCTGCACTTCCACCACGCCGACCAGGAGGCGGTGATCGCCTACTCGAAGCGGAAGGGTTCGAACACGGTTCTGGTGGTCGCCAACCTCGACCCCCACCACACCCAGGAGGCCACGGTCTCGTTGGACATGCCGCAACTCGGCCTCGACTGGCACGAGTCGGTGCCGGTGCGCGACGAGCTCACCGGCGAGACCTACCACTGGGGCAGGGCCAACTATGTGCGCCTCGAACCGGGCCACCGGCCCGCGCACGTCTTCACGGTTCTGCGACCGTCCACCCCGGAGATCGGAGGGTCAGCCACAACATGATCGTCAACGAACCCGTTCCGGACACCTTCGAGGACACTCCTGCCAGGGACCGTGACCCGGAGTGGTTCAAGCGCGCCGTCTTCTACGAGGTGCTCGTCCGCTCGTTCCAGGACAGCAACGGCGACGGCGTCGGCGACCTCAAGGGCCTGACCGCGAAACTCGACTACCTGCAGTGGCTGGGCGTCGACTGCCTGTGGCTCCCGCCGTTCTTCAAGTCCCCGCTGCGGGACGGCGGCTACGACGTCTCCGACTACACGGCGGTGCTGCCGGAGTTCGGTGACCTCGCGGACTTCGTCGAGTTCGTCGACGCCGCGCACCAGCGCGGCATGCGCGTGATCATCGACTTCGTCATGAACCACACCAGCGACCAGCACCCGTGGTTCCAGGAGTCGCGCAAGGACCCCGACGGGCCCTACGGCGACTACTACGTGTGGGCGGACGACGACAAGCAGTACCAGGACGCGCGGATCATCTTCGTCGACACCGAGGCCTCCAACTGGACCTACGACCCGGTCCGCAAGCAGTACTACTGGCATCGTTTCTTCTCCCACCAGCCGGACCTCAACTACGAGAACCCGGCCGTGCAGGAGGAGATGATCTCCGCGCTGAAGTTCTGGCTGGACCTGGGCATCGACGGTTTCCGGCTGGACGCGGTGCCGTACCTGTACCAGCAGGAGGGCACGAACTGCGAGAACCTCCCGGCCACCCACGACTTCCTGAAGCGGGTGCGCAAGGAGATCGACGCGCAGTACCCGGACACGGTGCTGCTGGCGGAGGCCAACCAGTGGCCCGAGGACGTCGTCGACTACTTCGGCGACTATCCGAGCGGCGGCGACGAGTGCCACATGGCGTTCCACTTCCCGGTCATGCCGCGCATCTTCATGGCCGTACGCCGCGAATCGCGCTACCCCGTTTCCGAGATCCTGGCCAAGACCCCGGCCATCCCCTCGGGCTGCCAGTGGGGCATCTTCCTGCGCAACCACGACGAGCTGACGCTCGAGATGGTCACCGACGAAGAGCGCGACTACATGTGGGCCGAGTACGCCAAGGACCCCCGCATGCGTGCCAACATCGGCATCCGCCGCAGGCTCGCCCCGCTGCTGGACAACGACCGCAACCAGATCGAACTGTTCACGGCCCTGCTGCTGTCCCTGCCGGGCTCGCCGATCCTGTACTACGGCGACGAGATCGGCATGGGCGACAACATCTGGCTCGGCGACCGGGACGCGGTGCGCACGCCGATGCAGTGGACGCCCGACCGCAACGCGGGGTTCTCCTCGTGCGACCCGGGCCGGCTGTTCCTGCCCACGATCATGGACCCGGTCTACGGCTACCAGGTCACGAGCGTCGAGGCGTCGATGTCGTCGCCCTCGTCGCTGCTGCACTGGACCCGCCGCATGATCGAGATCCGCAAGCAGAACCCGGCCTTCGGACTGGGCTCGTACACCGAGCTGCCCTCGACGAACCCGGCCGTACTGGCGTTCCTGCGCGAGTACGAGGACGACCTGGTGCTGTGCGTGAACAACTTCTCCCGTTTCGCGCAGCCCACCGAGCTGGACCTGAGCGCCTTCGAGGGGCGGCACCCGGTGGAGCTGTTCGGCGGGGTCCGTTTCCCGGCGATCGGCGAGCTGCCGTACCTGCTGACCCTCGGGGGGCACGGGTTCTACTGGTTCAGGCTCCGCAAGGAGAGCATGTGAGGCCTGGAAAGGCCTGTTGAGGCCCGATCCGCGGGACGGGCCGCAAACCCCGGCGGCGGGGCGTTTCCTCCGCCCCGCCCGGGGCACGCATCAGTAACACCCCGCCCGCCCGCGTGAGCCGGAGGGGCGCCGTCCGGGGCCGCTCGCAGGCGCCGGAGGCGCACCACACATGGGTGAAAGGACGCGACGCCATGTCGGAAGCCGTCACACGCACCGTCACCACCCCGCCCGGCCTTCTGTCCTCCCTGGATCCGCTGCTGCGGGAATGGCTGCCGCGGCAGCGCTGGTTCGCGGGCAAGGGGCGGCCGGTCACCGGGTTCACGCTGGTCGAGGCCACCGAGCTGCTCCCGGCCACGTCCAAGCTGGGGCTCTACCACCTGCTCGTCCGCGCCCGTCAGCCCGTCACGCCGTCCCACGGGGCGCCGGATCACCCCGGTGACTGCTACCAGCTGCTGATAGGCGTGCGCGAGGCGCTGCCGCCTCGGCTGGCGCCCGCGCTGATCGGACACGTGCCGACGGGACCGCTGGCCGGCCGGACCGTCTACGACGCACTGCACGACACCCGGCCCGCCGAGCTGCTTCTGGAGGCGCTGCGCGCCCAGGCCCGGGTCGGACGGCTCCGCTTCGAGCGCGACCCCGGCCAGGACATCCGCTCCGGGCTGGTGCCACGCGTGGTGACCGCCGAGCAGTCCAACTCGTCGATCATCTACGGAGATACGTTCATCCTGAAGCTGCTCCGCCGGATCGTGCCCGGGGTCAACCCCGATCTGGAGCTGCCTCTCGCGCTGGCCCGGGAGAACTGCCCCCGGGTGCCCGCGCCGACGGCCTGGATGGTCGCGGACATCGCCCCCACGGCCGACCCGGTCGTCGCGGCGGGCCCGGGCGACCTCGCCGGCCGGCCGTACGTCCTCGGGGTGCTCCAGCCGTTCCTGCAGGGCGCCTCCGACGGCTGGGAGCTGGCGCTGCGCGAGCTGGCCAAGGGCGAGGACTTCGGCGCCGAGGCACGGGCACTGGGGCGGGCCACCGCCGAGGTGCACACCGCGCTGGCCCGGGCGTTGCCGACCGTCACACTCGGTCACACGCAGCTCGAGCTCATGGTCGGCGGCATGATCGAGCGGCTGGAAGCCGCCGTCCAGGCGGTGCCCGCGCTGCGGCCGTACGCCCGCGGCCTGCGGTCGGCGTTCACCGCGCTGGGCGATCTGGCCGCCGAGGGCCGCACCTGGACCGCGCAGCGGGTGCACGGTGATCTGCATCTGGGGCAGTGCCTGCGCTCGCCGTCCGGCGAGTGGCGGCTGATCGACTTCGAGGGCGAGCCGGCCCGGCCGCTGGCCGAGCGCCGCATGCCGCAGCCGGCGGTACGTGACGTCGCCGGCATGCTGCGGTCCTTCGACTACGCGGCACGCTCGGCCGACCCGCCCCAGCCGGACTGGGCCGAGACCTGCCGCTCCGCGTACTGCTCCGGCTACGCGGAGGCCTCCGGCCGCGATCCGCGCACCGACCCGGTGCTGCTGCGGGCCTACGAGACGGACAAGGCGATCTACGAGGTGGTGTACGAGGCCCGGCACCGCCCCGACTGGCTGCCGGTGCCCCTGGCCGCCATAGACCGGCTCGCCGCGACCGGCCACCTGACCTGACCGACCCCTCGCCCTGGAGGCTCCGCCCGTGACCCCCCGCCCTGAGTCCAGCGGTTCGCGTCCCAAGGGGACCGCCGGGGAGAAGATCCCCGAGCAGCCCACGGCCGCCCAGCAGAAGAGCGCCGCGAAGAAGACGGCGGTGCCCAAACAGGCAGCGGCGAAGAAGACGGCCCCGGCGAAGGCGACCGCCAAGAAGGCCGCCGCCGGCAAGACCACCGTCGCCAAGACCGTGGCCGGGATGGCGGCGACGAAGAAGGCTCCCGCCAAGAAGACGCCGGCCGGACAGCCCTCGTCGGAGAAGGCGGCGGTCGTGAAGAAGACCGCCGTCAAGAAGACGGCTGTGAAGAAGACCGCCGCGAAGAAGACCGCGGCCAAGACTGCCGTCAAGAAGACCGCTGCCGAGAAGGCCACGGCGGTCAGGGCGACGGCGGCCAGGAACACCGCCACGAAAACCGCGGCGGCGGACGTCACGGCTGCCGGGTCTCCTGCGGCCGGGGCCACCGCGAAGAAGACCGCCGCGAAGAAGGCCACGGCGAAGAAGGCCGCCGCCACCAAGGCCACCGCCAAGAAGGCCACCGCCAAGAAGGTGCCCCCCGCCAAGGCCCCCGCGAAGAAGACCGCCGCGGTCAAGAACACCGCGTCCAAGGTGCCCGCGGAGACCCTCCCGAAGAAGAGCGCGGCCAGGAAGGCCCCGGCCCCGGAGGCACCCGCCGACCGGGCCGCTGCCGCCCAGGTCGTTCCGCCGGAGATGGAAGTCGCCGTCTCGCCCGCCGTCGCCGCGGCGGACCGGGAGCGGCTGCTGGGCGGCACGCACCACGACCCGCACTCCGTGCTCGGCGCGCACCCCGTGCCCGGCGGCGTCGCCTTCCGGGCGTTCCGGCCGTACGCCCTGGGGGTGACCGTCGTCGCCGGGGAGCTGCGGGCCGAGCTGCACGACGACGGAGAGGGGTTCTTCTCGGGGCTGCTGCCGCTGCGCGAGGTCCCGGCGTACCGGCTGATCGTGGAGTACGAGGGCACGGTCCTGGAGACCGAGGACGCCTACCGCTTCCTGCCCACCCTGGGCGACCTCGACCTGCACCTGATCGGCGAGGGCCGGCACGAGGAGCTGTGGACGGCGCTGGGTGCGCACCCGATGACCCACCAGGGTGTGACCGGCACCCGGTTCGCGGTCTGGGCGCCGAACGCGCGCGGGGTGCGTGTGGCCGGCACCTTCAACTTCTGGGACGGCACCGGGCACGTCATGCGCTCGCTGGGCTCGTCCGGGGTGTGGGAGCTGTTCCTGCCGGACATCGGCGAGGGCGAGCTGTACAAGTTCGAGATCACCCGCCCCGACGGCTCGAAGACGCTGCGCGCCGACCCGCTGGCCCGCCGCACGGAGGTACCGCCCGCCACCTCGTCGGTGATCACGTCCTCGCGGTACGAGTGGGGCGACGCCGACTGGGTGGCCCGGCGCGCGGACGTCCCCGCGCACGAGGCGCCGTTCTCGGTGTACGAGATCCATCTGCCGTCCTGGCGGCCCGGTCTGACGTACCGTCAGCTGGCCGAGCAGCTCCCCGGCTACGTGAAGAACCTGGGCTTCACGCACGTCGAGCTGATGCCGGTCGCGGAGCATCCGTTCGGCGGCTCCTGGGGCTACCAGGTGACCGGCTTCTACGCGCCGACGGCCCGGCTGGGCACGCCGGACGACTTCCGGTACCTGGTCGACAAGCTGCACCAGGCCGGCATCGGCGTCCTCATGGACTGGGTGCCGGCGCACTTCCCGCGCGACGCCTGGGCGCTGGCCGAGTTCGACGGCCGGCCCCTGTACGAGCACGAGGATCCGCTACGGGCCGCACACCCGGACTGGGGCACCCTGGAGTTCGACTTCGGCCGCAACGAGGTGCGCAACTTCCTGGTCGCGAACGCCGTGTACTGGTGCGAGGAGTTCCACATCGACGGCCTGCGCGTGGACGCCGTCGCCTCGATGCTCTACCTGGACTACTCGCGTGAGGCGGGTCAGTGGACGCCCAACGAGCACGGCGGCCGGGAGAACCTGGACGCGGTGGCGTTCCTGCAGGAGATGAACGCGACGGTGTACCGCAGGGTGCCCGGCGTGGTCACGATCGCCGAGGAGTCCACCGCCTGGGACGGTGTCACCCGGGCCACCCACCACAAGGGCCCGAGCGGCTTCGGCGGGCTCGGGTTCGGGCTGAAGTGGAACATGGGCTGGATGCACGACTCGCTGCAGTACATGAGCCACGAGCCGGTGCACCGCAAGTACCACCACGGGGAGATGACCTTCTCCATGGTGTACGCCTACAGCGAGAACTACGTCCTGCCGATCTCGCACGACGAGGTCGTGCACGGCAAGGGCTCCCTGGTGTCGAAGATGCCCGGCGACTGGTGGCAGCAGCGCGCCGGGGTCCGGTCCTACCTGGGCTTCATGTGGGCCCATCCGGGCAAGCAGCTGCTGTTCATGGGGCAGGAGTTCGCACAGGGCGCCGAGTGGTCCGAGGCGCACGGCCCCGACTGGTGGCTGCTGGATCCGGGGTACGGGGCGGAGCCCGACCACCGCGGGGTGCGTGACCTGGTCCGCGACCTGAACACCGTCTACCGGGCGACCCCGGCGCTGTGGCGCCTGGACACGGACCCGGCCGGTTTCGAGTGGATCGTCGGGGACGCCGCCGACGACAACGTCCTCGCCTTCCTGCGGCTGGACCCGGAGGGCGTCCCGGTGCTGGCGGTGTCCAACTTCGCGCCGGTCACCCGCCCGGACTACCGCCTGGGTGTCCCCGACGACGTCCCCGCCTGGCACGAGGCCGTGAACACCGACGCGGCCCGTTACGGCGGCAGCGACGTCACCAACCCCGACCCGGTCAAGCCCGAACCCGTGGCCTGGCACGGCCGCCCGGCCAGCATCCGCCTGACGCTGCCGCCGCTGGCGACGGTGTGGCTGCGGCCGGCGTAAGGAGCCGGGCAGGGGAAGGCACAAGGCGTGGACGGGAGCGGCTCACACCGCCGCTCCCGTCAGCGCGTGCGGGAGATGCCGATGGCGAGCGGGGGCAGCCAGTCGCTCCGCGCCGCCGCAGGCGGGGCCGAGCCGGTGGCCGGAGTACGATCCGGCGCGCGACTGGCTGCCCGAGCAGCCCGCGAACGCGCACCCGCGGCGGGGTGAGCCCGTTGCCTGTGACAGGGGTGTGACCGGAGGAGTGGCTTCCACCACTGCCCGCCCGGGGCCGGAACTGCTGGGGTGGCCGCATGGACACCACCTCGAAGGTTCCGCCGTGCTGACGGGGCTCGGAGTCTCGGTCGCCTGTGCCGTCGGCGCGCTCGTCGCCGCGGCCGGTGCCGTCGCGATGGCGCTTCCCGGCCGGCCCGAGCCGTGGCCCGCGCATCTGCTGCGCCGTGTTGCGGCGGCCGCCGCGTGGGGTGCGGCGGCCGTGTACGCGCTGGGGCTCTCCTCCGTGCTGGCGTCCGAGCACGCGTTCGGTGACGGCGCCGACTCGATCCCGGCCCCGGCCTGCCGCGACGGATTCGACGAGGCCACGCGGGACGGGCTGTCCCACCACCGGTCCTCGTACCTGCCGCTGCGCTTCGACTGCGTGCGCGAGGACGGCTCCGTCTACTCCAGTGATCCGGACTACGGGTGGATGAACGGGGCGAGCGCGTCCCTCGCCCTGACCGCCGCCCTGCTCGTCATCGGCGTGGGCTGCGCGAGCGAACTGCGCGCCCGGAAGGCGGCCGTGTCGTCATGACACTGCTCCCCGTCTTCGTCGTCCTGGTGGTGTGCTGGGTCTCGCTGCGGGGACTCCTGGCGCATCCGCTGCTGCCGCTGTGGGTGAGGACCTCGGTTTTCTGGTCGGTACCGCTCGGCGCCCTCACCTGGGCGTACATCATGGGGGCGGACGATCCCGTGCTGTTCCCGGAGACCGCTCCCTGCCCCCGGGAGCCGTACCTCAAGGGCGTCCTCGGGAGCGGAAAGGTCACGGGGGTCTCCACCCCCTTTCCGCCGCGGGCCTACTGCCTGTGGGAGGACGGCACCGTCTACGAGCTCGCGCCGGGGGCCGAGTTCCTCTTCTGGGTCTTCTTCGCCCTGACGGTCGTACCGCTCGCGGCCGGGCTGTGGCACGCCCTGCGGGATCCGAGGTCGCTGCTGCGGTAGGAGGGCCCCGTACCCGGGCGGGTACGGGGCCGCTCCATTACCCGAGCGCTGCCGCCAGGGGCTTCGGCAGCTTCCCGGTGTGCAGCACGCCCAGCCGCTGGGTGGCCCGGGTCAGGGCCACGTACAGGTCGCTGGTGCCGTACCGGCCGGGCTCGACCACGAGGACGGAGTCGAACTCCAGCCCCTTGGCCTGGCGGGGGTCGAGCAGCACCACCGTCTGCGTGAGGTCGGGTTCGGAGCCCGCCGTGACGCCGTCCAGCCGGGCCGCGAGGGAGCGGTGGAGGTCGCGCGGCGCGATCACCGCGAGCCTGCCTTCGGCCGGGACGAGCTCCCCGACCGCCGCGGCGACGGCGCCCGGAAGGTCGTCGGTGGCACGCGCCCAGGGGCGAACGCCGGTCGAACGGACCGAGCTGGGCGGCTCGAAGTCCGGGTGCTCGGCGCGCACCACGGCCGCGGCGACGTCCATGATCTCGGCCGGGGTGCGGTAGTTGACGCCCAGGCGGGTGTGCTCCCAGCGGTCCTCGACGAACGGCGAGAGGATGCCCGACCAGGAACCGACCCCGGCCGCCTCCGCCGTCTGGGCCGGGTCGCCGACCAGGGTCATCGAGCGGGTCGGGCTGCGCCGCATCAGCAGCCGCCACGCCATCGGCGACAGCTCCTGCGCCTCGTCGACGATGATGTGCCCGAACGCCCAGGTGCGGTCGGCGGCGGCGCGTTCGGCGGCACTGCGGTGGTCGTCCTCCTCGTGCCGCTCGGCGAACCGCTCGGCGTCGATGATGTCGTGCGCGGACAGCACCTCGGAGCTCTCGGGGTCGTCCTCCTCCTTGTCCTCGAACTCGTAGGTCCGGGAGGCGTAGGACACGTCGAGCACGCCCTGGGCGTAGGCGATCTGCCGCCGTCGCTCGCGCTCGGCGCGGTCGCGGGCGAGCCGGTCGTCGTCGCCGAGGAGCTCGGCGGCCTCGTCGAGCAGCGGCACGTCCGCGACCGTCCAGCGCCGGGTCACCGGGCGGCGTACGGCGTCGGCGTCCTCGGCCGTCAGGAACTCCTCGGGCGCGGCGAGGAGGTCGGCGACGAGCCGCTGCGGGGTCAGCAGCGGCCACAGCCGGTCGACGGCCGCCCAGACCTCGGGGTTCTCGGCGAGGTCGTCACGGATCTGGGTGATGTCGCTGGGGTCGAGCAGGCTGGACCCGTCGAAGGGGTCGGTGCCGATCCGCTCGGCGTACAGGTCGGTGAGGGCGTTGAGGATGTGGCCCTCGAAGTGCTCGCGGGCGGCGTTGTGCGGCAGCTTGGCGGCGCGGGTGCGTTCGCGGGCCATGTTGACCAGGCCGTCGTCGAGCATGAGGACCTCGCGGTCGTGCTCGATGGCGATCACGGGATCGGGCAGCGCCTGCCGGCTGCGCACGGCCTCGGCGAGCACGTCGGCCATGCCGGCACGGCCCTTCACCGCGGCCGCCTCGGGCGTGTCGGTCGCGGTCGCCTTCACCCCGGGGAACAGCTCGCCCACGGTCGCCAGGAGCACACCGGTCTCACCGAGGGAGGGCAGCACCTCACCGATGTAGCCGAGGAACGCCGGGTTGGGCCCGACGATCAGCACGGCCCGCTTGGCGAGCAGCTCCCGGTGCTCGTACAGCAGGTAGGCGGCGCGGTGCAGGGCGACGGCCGTCTTGCCGGTGCCCGGGCCGCCCTCCACCACCATGACGCCGCGGTGCGGGGCGCGGATGATGCGGTCCTGGTCGGCCTGGATGGTCTGCACGATGTCGCCCATGCGGCCGGTGCGCGCCGAGTTGAGGGCGGCGAGCAGTACGGCGTCGCCCGTCGGGTCCTCGTGGCCGGTGCGGGTCTCGTCACCGAGGTCGAGGATCTCGTCGTGCAGCTGGGTGACCCGGCGGCCGTCGGTGGCGATGTGCCGGCGGCGCCGGAGACCCATGGGGGTGTGCCCGGTGGCCAGGTAGAAGGGGCGGGCGACATCGGCGCGCCAGTCGATGAGCACCGGGGTGCGCTCGGCGTCGTCGGTGCGCAGGCCGATGCGGCCGATGTGGTGGGTGACGCCCGAGGTGAGGTCGATCCGGCCGAAGCACAGGGAGCCGTCCACCGCGTTCAGCGCGGCGAGCAGCCCGGAGCGCTCGGCGACGAGGATGTCCCGCTCGAGTCTGGCCTGCTGGGGCGTGTTGCCCTGCGCGAGCGCGTCCGCGACGGAGGTCTCGGCGTCGCCGCGCAGCGCGTCCACGCGCGCGTACAACCCGTCGATGAATTCCTGTTCCTGTCGCAATTCATCGTCCGGAAATTCGGTGTTTGACAATTCCGCTCCCGCCCGGATATACTGTGCTCACTGAACTTCACGTGACCGCAATCTGCTTGAAGTCACGAACAGACAAATATACGCAAGGAAATCCCCCGAGCGCAATTGCTCGGGGGATTTCCTGTTGTCCGGGCGGGTCGCCTACATCACGTCGGCCAGCTCCTCCAGCAGTTTCCGCTTGGCCCGTGCGCCGACCATCGACTTCACGGGCTCACCGCCCCGGAACACCATGAACGTCGGCATGGACAGCACCTTGTAGGCGTTGGTCGTCGCCGGGTTGGAGTCCACGTCGAGCTGCACCACCTTCAGCCGGTCGCCCTCCTCGGCGGCGAGGGCCTTGAGTACCGGCCCCATCTGCCGGCAGGGCGGGCACCAGTCGGCGGTGAACTCCACCAGCACCGGAAGCTGCGCGCGGATCACCTCCGCCTCGAAGTCCGCGTCCGTCACGTCGGTAACGCCGGTCACTGCGGCCATTTTCGTCACCATGGTTCCCCTCCCAGCTCGCACACGGGCTCCGGACCACCCGGAACCTCCGCCTCGGCGGCCAGCTCGGCCCGCGCCAGCTCGGCCCGCTCAAGTTGCCGTGCGACGGTCTCCCGCACGCCGGTCAGCTGGCCGATCAGCGCGTCGAGTTCGTCCAGCTTGCGCCGGTAGACCGCGAGCGATGCCGGGCACGAGTCTCCCTCGGGGTGCCCGGCACGCAGGCACTCCACGAAGGGCCGTGTCTCCTCCAGGTCGAACCCGAAGTCCTGGAGCGTCCTGATCTGCCGCAGCAGGCGCAGGTCGCTCTCGTCGTAATTCCGGTATCCGTTGCCGGTGCGCCGCGCGGGCAGCAGCCCGCGCGACTCGTAGTACCGCAGCGTCCGCGTCGTGGTTCCGGCCCGTGCGGCCAGCTCGCCGATTCGCATGCGCTCGAACGTAATCCTTGACCCCGGCGTCAAGGCAACAGCGGTTTCCGTTCCACCGGGGAGGTCAGCACGATCGACGTCGTGGTGCGGCCCAGCGCGGAGACGGCTTCCAGGACGTCCTCCAGATGGACGGTGTCCCGTACCGCGACCTTGAGGATCCAGCAGTCCTCCCCGACCACGTGGTGCACCTCGGTGATCTCGGGCCGCTCGATCAGCTCCAGGGTCCTGGGGTGCTTCAGGGTGTAACCGCCGTGCGGATTGACCCGGATGAACGCCTGGATGCCGTAGCCGAGCCGGGACGGCACGACGTGGGCGCCGTAGCCGCTGATCACGCCCGCCGCCTCCAGCCGCCGCACCCGCTCGGTGACGGCCGCGGGGCTCAGCCTGACCCGGCGGCCCAGCTCGCTGAGCTTGATCCGGCCGTCGGCCTGGAGCAGCTGGAGGATCTGCCGGTCCAGCGCGTCGAAGGCCACCGACGTTTCGTCGGCGACGGTCCGCGACTGCCGTGGTTCTTTCGGTGCGGCGGCCTGAACTCCCATGGTTCCCCCTTCAGAGCGTGGATGTACGCCGGGAGAATTATGGCCATGGAAAAGGCCCTGAACATCCTGGTTATCGGCGGCAATCGATACGTCGGAAAGCGTCTGATCGCACGGCTGCTCGCCGAAGGCCACCGCGTCACCGTCCTGAACCGGGGTTCCTCCCCGCCGCCCGCCGGGGTGGAGCACCTGTGCGCCGACCGGGACGACGAACGGTCACTGACCGACGCGCTCGGCTCCCGCGTCTTCGACGTCGTCGTCGACCAGGTCTGCTACACCCCGCGCCAGGCCGCGATCGCCCGCCGTGTCTTCACCGGCCGCACACGCCGCTACGTGATGACCTCGACGGTCGAGGTGTACGAGTACGAGGACTCCCCCGCTCTCGTGCGCGAGGAGGCCGTCGACCCGTCCACCGTCCCCGTCGACCTGGACCTGGCCTGGGACGACCCCGCGTTCGCGGAGGCGCATTACGGGGAGGGCAAGCGGCAGGCCGAGGCGGTTCTCGCGGCCGGACCGGAGTTCGAGTCCACGGTGGTGCGGGTCGCCCATGTGCTGGGCGGGAACGACGACTTCACGGGCAGGCTGGCCCACTACGCCGAGCGGATACGCACCGGCGAGCCGATCGCCGTGCCTGCGGTGAACCGGCCCGCCACCTATGTGTACGTGGAGGAGATCGCCCGGTTCCTGGCCTGGGCGGCGGGCGAGGACTTCACCGGGCCGGTGAACGCCGCCTCCTGCGGGGTGCTGAGCACCGAGGAGCTGTGCGTGGCGGTGGCCGCTCATGTGCCCGGCGGTCGGGTCCAGTTCCTGCCGGTGGAGGTCGGTGAGGTCTCGCCGTTCTCCTTCCGCCGTTCCTACGGCGTGGACAACGGCCGTGCCGCCCGGCTCGGTTTCACCTTCGGCGAGGCCCGCCAGTGGCTGCCGCATGCCGTCGCCGAGACGCTCGGGAAGGGCGCCTGACATGCGGTACAGGACACTGGGCGGACTTCGGGTGAGCGCGGTCGGGCTCGGCGCGATGCCGCTGTCCATCGAGGGCCGGCCGGACGAGGAACGCGCCCTGGCCACCGTGCACGCCGCCCTCGACGCGGGCGTGACCCTCCTGGACACGGCCGACTCGTACCATCTCCCGGGAGCGGAGCCCGGGCACAACGAACGTCTGGTCGCCCGGGCGTTGGCCTCCTACGGCGGTGACACCTCCGGCGTCCTGGTGGCGACGAAGGGCGGACGCGGCCGGCCGGCGGGCGGCGACTGGACGGTGAACGGCACGCCCCGTCACCTCAAGGCCGCCGCCGAGGCGTCGCGCAAGCGGCTCGGCGTGGAGGCGATCGGCCTCTACCAGCTGCACAAGCCGGACCCCGCGGTGCCGTTCGAGGAGTCGGTCGGCGCGCTGCGCGAGCTGCTCGACGCGGGCACGATCCGGCTGGCCGGTGTGTCCAACGTCGACGCGGACCAGATCCGCAGAGCCCGCGAGATCCTCGGCGACCGGCTGGTGTCGGTGCAGAACCGGTACTCCCCCGCCGTGCGGGACAGCGAACCGGCCTTGCGGCTCTGCGCGGAGCTGGGGCTGGCGTTCCTGCCGTGGAGTCCGCTGGGCGGGCTGGCCCGCAGCTCCCTGGACGGGCCGTCGCGCACGGAGGGGGAAGAGCGCTTCGCCGCCTTCCACGCGGTGGCGGCGGAACGCGGCGTCAGTCCCCAGCAGGTGGCGCTGGCCTGGCTGCTGGCGCGGTCCCCGGCGGTCGTCCCGATCCCGGGGGCGAGCCGGCCGGAGACGATCAGGGACTCGGCGGCCGCGGCGGACCTGCTGCTGACACCGGAGGAACGGACCCGGCTGGACGTGGCGGCCGGGGCGGCACAGGACGCTCGCGCGCACGGCTGAGGGAGCGCCCGGGAAGCCCCGCCCACCCGGCGAGCGGGCGGGCGGGGCTTCCCGCGGCCCTAGCGGGCCCCTGCGGACTCCGGTTCCCTGCTCTCCTCGTTCTCTTCGGCGGGTTCGGCCACCGTCTTGTCCTTGCCGGGCAGCAGCAGCGCCACCACCACCGTGCCGACGCCCAGGATCACGGCCCCGATGAGGCTGGTGTGCGCGACCGCGTCGGAGAAGGAGGACCCGACCGCCTCGGCCATCTGCTTGGCCCCGCCGCCGAGCTGCCCGGCCTGCGCCCGGAGCCGCTCGGCCTGCTGGGGGTCGCTGGTGTGCGCGGCCTGCTCGGTGAGCTGCCGGGCCTTGTCACCGATGCCCCGGGCGACGGCGTACCCCGCCCCGACGGAGTCCTGGGCCGTGGAGAGGGAGGACGCGGGGAGCTTGCTGCCGGCCGTCGCGTCCGAGAGGTGGCCGGAGTACGAGGTCGCCAGCAGCGAGCCGAGGATGGCGATGCCCAGCGAACCGCCGAGCTCCAGCGACGTGTCGTTCACCGCACCGCCGACACCCAGCTTCGACTCCGGGAACGCCCCCATGATCGCGTCCGTGCAGGGCGAGAGCGCGAGCCCGATCGACAGACCGAGGACGATCAGCGGCGCGACGAAGTCGCCGTAGGACGCGCCGGAGTCGACCCGGGTGAGCAGCGCCAGGGCCGCCGTGCCGCCGACCATGCCGGCCGTGACGGTCCACTTCATGCCGACCCGGGGGGTGAGGAAGCCGGTGAGGGCCGCCCCCGCGAACACGGCACCCGCCAGCGGGAGCATGCGCAGGCCCGTGTCCAGGGCGTCGTAGCCGAGGACGAACTGGAGGTGCTGCGTCAGGTAGTAGAAGGCGCCGAAGACCGCGAGGAAGAACAGGGCGACGGCGAGGTTGGAGCCGGCGAAACCGCGGTCGGTGAAGCGGCGGACGTCGAGCAGCGGACGCGGGTGGCGCAGCTCCCAGAGGACGAAGGCGACGAGCCCGGCTGCGGCGACGACCGCCGCGGTGACGGCCTTGACGCCCCAGCCGAAGTGCGGCCCCTCGATGATCATGTAGACCAGCGCGGCGATCCACACCACCGACAGCAGCCCGCCGCCGTAGTCGATGCGACCGCGGTCCGCGGCCCTGGACGGCGGTACGAGGACGAAGGCGCCGGCGAGGGCCAGGACGGCGACGGGGACGTTGATGAGGAACGTCGACGACCAGCCGTGGTCCTCCAGCAGCGCCCCGGCGACCAGCGGTCCGGCCGCGATGGCGAGTCCGGCCGTGGCGGTCCACAGGGTGATGGCCTTGGCGCGTTCGGCCCTGGGGAAGGTCGCGGCGAGCAGGGACAGCGTGGCGGGCATGATCATCGCAGCGCCCGCGCCCATCACGGCCCGGGCGGCGATGACCGTCGTGGAGCTGTCGGCGAGGTAGCCGAAGACGGAGCCGCCCGCGAAGACGACCAGACCGAGAACGAGCGCGCCCCGGCGGCTGTACTTGTCGCCGATCGCGCCGAGCAGCAGCATCAGCGCGGCGTACGGGACGGTGTAGCCGTCGATCACCCACTGCAGGTCCGCGCTGGACAGGCCGAGGTCCTCGGTCATGGCGGGCGCCGCGACGGTGAGGGCGGTGTTGGCCATCACGATGATCAGCAGGCTGAGGCAGAGCACGAGGAGCGCCCACCAGCGGCGCGGATAGGGGTGGTCCATCCTCTCGGCCGGTTCGTTCATGACGAGTCGCATGACAGGGGTCGCCTTCCCAGCTCGTGGTTGCACATGGCTGTGCATTTACACAACACTGTGCAATCTACGCCGTTGCACAGCACTGTGCAACTCGATGAGGGAAGGGGCACAATGACGTCCATGACCACGGGAACCAGCCGCGCCGACGCCAACCGCCGCCGCATCCTCGACGTCGCCCTGACCGAGCTGCTGCGCGACCCGGACGCGTCCATGGACCAGATCGCACGGGCAGCGGGCGTCGTACGGCGCACGGTGTACGGACACTTCCCGAGCCGCGAGGCGCTGATCAGCACGCTCGTCGACGAGGCCGTGGAGGCGCTGTCGGCCGCGCACGCGGCGGGTCGCGAGGACGTGCGGGAACCGGCGGAGGCGGTGGCGCGCTCGGTGCTGGCGGTGTGGGAGATCGCCGACCGCTACCGGCTGCTGGTCGCCCTTGCCCAGCGCACGGTCACCATGCAGGGCATCCGGGAGCGGCTCGCCCCGGTCCGGGACGCGAGCATCGGGCTGCTGCAGCAGGGGCTGGACGAGAACGTCTTCAGCTCGCCGCTGCCGGCTCCGGCCCTGGCGTACGTGCACGAGCAGATGCTGTTCGCCGTGATGGAGGCCGTGAACGACGGTCTGCTGGCAGCGCGAGAGGCGGGCCGCTGCGCCGCGGTCACCGTACTGACCGCGGCGGGCGTGCCCGCCTCGAGGGCCACCGAGCTGGTGGCGAAGCTGAACGCGTGAACTTCTCGATGTGTGGACCGGGCGGCTGAGTGACGGGGGGACACCCAGCCGCCCGGAATCCGTGGGGGCGGCGCGGCCGTCAGGCCTTCGCCAGCTCCTTCTCGCCGCCCTTCTCGGGCACCTCGGCCTCGACGTGGTCGTCGGCCGGGCCGCCGTGGCCGTCGTCCAGCAGCGTCTTCTCGTCGAAGGGCAGCTGACCGGCCAGGACCTGGCCCACCCGCTCCTTGTCGATCTCCTTCGTCCAGGTGCCGATCAGCACGGTGGCCACGGCGTTGCCGGCGAAGTTGGTCAGGGCGCGGGCCTCGCTCATGAAGCGGTCGATGCCGACGATGAGGCCGATGCCGTCCACCAAGGCCGGCTTGTGCGACTGCAGACCGCCGGCCAGCGTGGCCAGACCCGCACCGGTGACACCGGCGGCGCCCTTCGAGGCGACCAGCAGGAAGAGCAGCAGCGGGATCTGCTCACCGATCGACATCGGCGTACCCATGGCGTCGGCGATGAACAGCGAGGCCATGGTCATGTAGATCATGGTGCCGTCGAGGTTGAACGAGTAGCCGGTCGGGACGGTGATGCCGACCACCGGCTTGCTGACGCCCAGGTGCTCCATCTTCGCGATGAGCCGCGGCAGCGCGGACTCGGAGGAGGACGTGGACAGGATCAGCAGGAACTCCCGGCCCAGGTACTTGAACAGCGTGAGGATGTTCAGGCCGCAGACCACGCGCAGCAGGGCGCCGAGCACGATGAAGACGAACAGGAAGCAGGTCACGTAGAAGCCGAGCATCAGCACGGCGAGGCTCTTGAGCGCATCCAGGCCGGCCGAGCCGGTGACGGCGGCGATGGCGCCGAAGGCACCGATCGGGGCGGCCCACATGACCATGGCGAGGATGCGGAAGACGAGCCGCTGGATGTGCTCGATGCCCCGCAGGATCGGCTGGCCGGCCGAGCCCATGCCCTGCAGCGCGAAGCCCGCGAGGAGGGCGATCAGCAGGGTCTGCAGCACCGACTCGTTGGTGAAGGCCGAGACGATGGTCGTCGGGATGATGCCGAGCAGGAACTCCGTGGTGTCCTTGGCCTCGGAATCGACCTGCGCGTGACCGGCGTCCTTGATCGCGTCGGTGACCGCGAGGCCGGTGCCCGGCTCCAGGATGTTGCCGACGACCAGGCCGATGCCCAGCGCGACGAGCGACATCACCATGAAGTAGCCCAGGGCGATACCGCCGACGGCACCGACCTTGGCGGCCTTCCGTACCGAGCCGATGCCCAGCACGATCGTGCAGAAGATGATCGGCGAGATCATCATCTTGATCAGCGCCACGAACCCGGTGCCGATCGGCTTCAGCCCGACAGCGAAGTCCGGAGCGGCCAGGCCCACCGCGATACCGGCGGCGACCGCGATGATCACCGCGATGTAGAGGTAGTGCGTGCGGTCCCGCTTGGGTTTGCGTGCGGCAGGTGCCGTATCGGCTGCGCTGGTCACGGCGGCCCTCCTTGACGACGTCGTCGGCATCACCGGCGTGCGGCTCACGTCCGGGGAGACTCCGGGAAAACTCGGGAAACACCGAGCGGGGCTCCCGGAGATGCGTTATGGGGAATGCCGTGACTATGTCGTTCTCTGTGAGCGCGGTCACCCTTCCGTTCATTTAGTTCACAATCAGCCACGAGGCAGACTGACGACATGCGCTTCACCGTCCCCGGTCCCCGCAGTCTGGCGGGCCAGCTGTTCGCCATGCAGGCCGTGCTGATAGCGGTCGTCGTGGCCGGATACGCGCTGTTCTCCTACGTCAGCGACCGCAGCCAGGCGGAAGAGGCCGCGACCCGGCAGGCCAGGGCGGTGGCGCGGTCCGTCGCGGACTCCCCGTCGGTGCTGGCGGCGACACACACCCCCGACCCGACGGCCGAGCTCCAGCCCTACGCGCTGAAGGTGATGCGGGACACCGAGGTCGACTTCATCACGATCATGGATCCGCGGGGCATCCGCTGGACGCACCCCGACCCCCGGCAGATCGGCCAGACCTTCCGGGGGCACACCGAGCGGGCCCTGAAGGGCGAGACCTTCACCGAGACCTACACGGGCACGCTCGGCCCGTCGGTCCGCGCGGTCACCCCGATCCAGGACGGCGGCAGGGTGGTCGGCCTGGTCAGCGCGGGGATCCGGGTCGAGCAGATCACCCAGCGGGTCCAGGACCAGCTGACGGCCCTGCTCGGCGTCGCGGTCGGCGCGCTGGTGCTGGGCGCGGTCGGCACGTACGTCGTCAACGCCCGGCTGCGCCGCCACACCCACGGCATGAACGCGACCGAGCTCAGCCGGATGCACGACTACCATCAGGCCGCCCTGCACGCCGTGCGCGAGGGGCTGCTGATGCTGGACGGGCAGTACCGTGTGGCGCTGATCAACGACGGAGGTCGGGAGTTGCTCGGCGTGGCCGGGGACGTGGTGGGCAGGTCGGTGGCGGAGCTGGGGCTGCCCGCCCCGCTGACGGGCGCCCTGCTGGCCTCGGAGCCACGGGTGGACGAGGTGCACCTCACGGCGTCCCGGGTGCTGGTGATCAACACCTCGCCGGTGTCGGGCGGTGAGCGGCGCGGTACCGTCGTCACCCTCCGCGATGTCACCGAACTCCAGTCGCTGATGGGCGAGTTGGACTCCGAGCGGGGCTTCACACAGGCGTTGCGCTCGCAGGCGCACGAGGCGGCGAACCGGCTGCACACGGTGGTCTCGCTGATCGAGCTGGGCCGGTCGGAGGAAGCGGTGGAGTTCGCGACGGCCGAGCTGGAGCTGGCCCAGGCACTGACCGACCAGGTCGTGGCGGCGGTGAGCGAGCCGGTGCTGGCGGCGCTGCTGCTGGGCAAGACGGCCCAGGCGAACGAGCGGGGCGTGGAGCTGATGGTGTCGGAGGACAGCAGCCTGGACGACGGTCTGCTGCCGGAGACCCTGCCGGCGCGGGACCTGGTGACCATCCTCGGCAACCTCATCGACAACGCCGTGGACGCCGCCCAGGGCAGCGCGCGGGCCCGGGTGACGGTGGCGGCTTACACCCGCGACTGCGGCGACTGCCCGGAGCTGGTGCTGCGGGTCTCGGACACGGGGCCGGGCGTGGACCCCGAGCACGCCGAGGCGGTCTTCCAGCGCGGCTTCTCGACGAAACCGGCGGGACCGGGCGGGCGGGGCCTCGGACTGGCGCTGGTCCGGCAGGCGGCCCAGCGGCACGCGGGCTCCCTGACGGTCGCGGAGGCCGACGGCGGCGGCGCCGAGTTCGAGGTACGGCTGCCGCTTCGGCAGCCGGGGACACCCGCGGACACCGTGCCCTCCGGGGCCGCCCCGGTGGCCAGAGGCGCTGGAGGCGACGCATGACGAGCAGCGAGAAGGCCATCCGTGTCCTCGTGGTGGAGGACGACCCGGTCGCCGCCGACGCGCACGTCCTGTACGTCGGGCGGGTGCCCGGGTTCGTGGCCGTGGGCAAGGCGCACACGGGCGCCGAGGCCCGCCGGGCCCTGGAGCGCACCCCGGTGGACCTCCTCCTGCTCGACCTGCACCTGCCGGACGTGCACGGACTGCACCTGGCCCGCTCCCTCAGGGCGGCCGGTCATCACGCGGACGTGATAGCGGTGACGTCGGCCCGCGACCTGGCCGTCGTCCGCGAGGGCGTCTCCCTCGGGGTCGTGCAGTACGTCCTCAAGCCGTTCACCTTCGCGACCCTGCGCGACCGCCTCGTGCGCTACGCCGAGTTCCACGCGGCCGTCGGCGAGGCGAGCGGCCAGGACGAGGTGGACCGCGCGCTCGCGGCCCTGCGCGCGCCGGGCCCGGCCGCGCTGCCCAAGGGACTGAGCGCGCCGACGCTGGAACGGGTGACGGTGGTCCTGCGCGACAGCGCGGAGGGCCTGACGGCCGCCGGAGTCGCCGAGGCCGTGGGCATCTCCCGCATCACGGCCCGCCGTTACCTGGAACACCTGGTCGACGCGGGCCGCGCCGCGCGCCGCCCGCAGTACGGCACGGTGGGACGACCGGAGCTGCAGTACCGCTGGGTCACAGGGCAGTGACGGCCCGTCAGCCGGGACGTCGTGATCCACTGCCCTGAGAAGACGGCTCAGCCGACCGCCTCGTCCGGCAGCGCGCCCGCCCGGAACGGCTCGACACCGTCGAGCCTCCGTACCCGCGTCGGCTCGATCAGCGGCATCACCCGGCGCTCGCCCGGCAGGAGCCACGGATACCGGTCCTCGCCCAGGTACTTCCGAGCCGGCCGGTCCATCGCCCGCTCCGCCTCCTCGCCCTCCACGAACCGGGGTTCACGGGGTCGTGGTGCGACAGCGAAACGAACGGATTGCGCCGCGGGTTCTCCTCCTTCACCCGCCCCACCGAGGTGTTGACCATGACGTACTCCCCTTCGACGTCCGCCCACATGGGCGACACCTGGGGCGCTCCGTCCGCGCCCACCGTCGCGAGATGCCAGAAGTTCGGCGCGAGGAGCCGCTCGCGAATATGCCCGTTGAGCTTGCCGTTCACGTGAGTCACCGCCTTTCCGGGCCTGCGTTCATCAGGCCCCGCGCCATCCTCGCCGCGTCCGTGCCCCTGCCGACAGACGATCTTCAGCCCCGGTCGAACCCGCCGGTAGCCGTAGTTTCCTACAATCCGTGATCCTGGCCGAACAGACCGTAGTCAGCCCCTCCCGGCCGCCCTAGCTTGTGGGCCGTGCGCCGACCTTCAGCCCGACCCGACCGCCCGTCCCCCTCTCCCCCCGCACCGGCCGTCCCCACCACCCGGCCGTTCAACGCCCCCGCCGCCCGCCGGCTGCGCGCGGCCCTCGGCATGGCACCCGAGCACGTCGCCCACGGCATGCGCGTCTCGTACGGACATCCGCACGTCACCCCGGACCACGTGATGGCCTGGGAACGCGGGACCGCCGCCCCGACCGACTCCGAACTCACCGCGCTCGCGGGGGTGCTGTGGTGCTCGCCCTCCGAACTGATCAGCAGACCGCGCACCCTGCGCGAACACCGCATCGCCCGCTGCCTCGCCCCGGAGGACGTGGCCCGGGCCGTGGGGCACGACGTACACGCGTACCTGCGCATGGAGGAGACCGGCGGCTGGCGCGGCACGGAACGCCAGGCCGCCGCCCTCGCCGGTCTGCTCGGACTCGCGCTGCCCGACCTCGTGACCGTCACGGGCCGCGACGCCCGGCTGGGTGATCTGCTGCGCAGCGCCGCGACCACCCGCTGGCAGGCCTACGTCCGCCCGGTGGCCAAACTCGTGCCCCTGGACCGGCGGTTGCTGGAGCACGCCCTGCAGGGCCTGCACGAGGACTATCAGGGTCACATGGCCGCCACCCTGAGCTGGGGCGGCGGCAGCGGTGACGCGGGCGACGCCGGCCGGGACTTCCTCGACCGGATCGTGGAGCACTTCTGGACGAAGCTCCAGGGCGACACGGCCCCGGAGGCAGGCTGAACGTCCGACACTCCGGGAAAGCCGACTCCTAGAAGACCGACTCGGCCTCGTCCATGCGGTCCTTCGGCACCGTCTTCAGCTCGGTCACGGCCTCCGCGAGCGGGACCATCACGATGTCCGTCCCGCGCAGGGCGGTCATCCGGCCGAACCGGCCCTGGTGCGCCGCCTCCACCGCGTGCCAGCCGAACCGCGTGGCGAGCACCCGGTCGTAGGCGGTCGGCACACCGCCGCGCTGGACGTGGCCGAGGATGACCGGCTTGGCCTCCTTGCCCAGGCGCCGCTCCAGCTCGTGCGCGAGGGCGGTGCCGATGCCCTGGAAGCGCTCGTGGCCGAACTTGTCTATGGCGCCCTTGTTGTAGTCCATGGAGCCCTCGGCGGGGTGGGCGCCCTCGGCGACGCAGACCACCGCGAACTTCTTGCCGCGGGAGAAGCGCTCCTCGACCATCTTCACGAGGTCGGCCGGGTCGAACGGCCGCTCCGGCAGGCAGATCCCGTGCGCACCGGCCGCCATGCCGGACTCCAGGGCGATCCACCCGGCGTGCCGGCCCATGACCTCCACCACCATCACCCGCTGGTGGGACTCGGCCGTGGTCTTCAGCCGGTCCATCGCCTCGGTGGCGACGCCCACCGCGGTGTCGAAGCCGAAGGTGCGGTCCGTGGAGGAGATGTCGTTGTCGATCGTCTTCGGGACGCCCACGACGGGCAGGCCGGCGTCGCTGAGCATGCGCGCGGCCGTCAGCGTGCCCTCGCCGCCGATCGGGATCAGCGCGTCGATGCCGAACTGGTGGATCATGTCGGAGGCGTTCTCGCAGGCCTCCCGGAGCCGGTCGCGCTCCAGCCGGGACGACCCGAGGATGGTGCCGCCGCGGGCGAGGATGCCGCTGACGGACTCCAGGTCGAGGGAGCGGTAGCGGCCGTCGAGCAGGCCCGCGTACCCGTCCTCGAAACCGATGACCTCGTCCCCGTAGTTGTCGACCGCCCGGTGCACGACCGACCGGATCACGGCGTTCAGGCCGGGGCAGTCGCCGCCTGCGGTGAGAACTCCGATACGCATCGTGCTGTGTCTCCTGCTCGCTGTTGACACCGGTGAGCCACTGCCGATTGTTTCACGCTCCACAGCCCGCTGCGGCACCCCGTCCTGACGGGCGCCTTATCCAGCGGCAGAGGTATTGTCAAGATGGTTCTGCTCACCTCGGTGGGCGATTTTTGTGCCCCGTGGCTGGAAAGCCGTGGGTGTGAGGCCTCCCCCCACTCGAGACGAAACGGAGAGCGCGCGTGACCCGCAGCGTGTACGTGACCGGCATCGACCGCGGCGACGGACGCCAGGTCGTCGAACTGGGGGTCATGGAGCTCCTCACCCGCCAGGTCGACCGGGTCGGCGTGTTCCGGCCCCTGGTCCACGACGGGCCCGACCGGCTCTTCGAGCTCCTGCGCGCCCGTTACCGGCTCACCCAGGACCCGGCGACCGTCTACGGCATGGACTACCACGAGGCGTCCGCGCTCCAGGCCGAGGCCGGCACGGACGAGCTGGTGTCCACGCTCGTCGACCGCTTCCACCTGGTCGCCCGGGACTACGACGTCGTGCTGGTCCTCGGCACCGACTACGCCGGCACCCAGCTCCCGGACGAGCTGTCGCTCAACGCCCGGCTGGCGAACGAGTTCGGCGCGTCCGTGATCCCCGTCGTCGGCGGCCGCAAGCAGACCGTCGAGTCCGTGCTGGCCGAGACGCGCAACGCCTACCGCGCCTACGACACCCTGGGCTGCGACGTGCTGGCCATGGTCACCAACCGGGTGGCCCGCGAGGACCGCGACGAGATCGCCGGCCAGCTCGACTCCCGGCTGCCCGTGCCCTGTTACGTGCTGCCCGACGAGCCCGCGCTGTCCGCGCCGACCGTCTCCCAGATCGGCCACGCCCTGGGCGCCAAGGTGGTGCTGGGCGACGACTCGGGGCTCGCCCGGGACGTGCTCGGCTTCGTCTTCGGCGGGGCGATGCTGCCGAACTTCCTGAGCGCCCTGACCCCGGGCTGCCTCGTCGTCACCCCGGGCGACCGCTCCGACCTGGTCGTCGGCTCGCTCGCCGCGCACAGCGCCGGCACCCCGCCGATAGCGGGCATGCTGCTCACCCTGGACGAGGTGCCCGGCGACCACATCCTCACCCTCGCCGACCGTCTCGCCCCCGGCACCCCGGTGCTGTCGGTGGCGGGCACCAGCTTCCCCACCGCCGAGCAGCTGTTCTCCCTGGAGGGCAAGCTGAACGCGGCCACCCCGCGCAAGGCGGAGCGGGCCCTCGGCCTGTTCGAGCGGTACGCCGACACCGCCGACCTCGCCCGCCGGGTCTCCGCGCCGAGCAGTGACCGCGTCACGCCGATGATGTTCGAGCACAAGCTGCTGGAGCAGGCCCGCTCCGACCTGCGCCGGGTCGTCCTGCCCGAGGGCACCGAGGAGCGGGTGCTGCACGCCGCCGAGGTGCTGCTGCGCCGCGGCGTGTGCGAGCTGACGCTGCTCGGCCCGGTCGACCAGATCCGCAAGAAGGCCGCCGACCTCGGCATCGACCTCGGCGAGTCCCAGCTGATCGACCCGGCGACCTCCGAGCTGCGGGACACGTTCGCCGAGCAGTACGCGGCCCTGCGCGCCCACCGGGGCGTCACCGTGGAGCTGGCCTACGACGTCGTCTCCGACGTGAACTACTTCGGCACGCTGATGGTCCAGGAGGGCCTCGCCGACGGCATGGTGTCGGGCTCGGTGCACTCCACGGCCGCGACCATCCGTCCCGCCTTCGAGATCATCAAGACCAAGCCGGACGCGGACATCGTCTCGTCCGTGTTCTTCATGTGCCTGGCCGACAAGGTCCTCGTCTACGGCGACTGCGCGGTCAACCCGGACCCGGACGCCCAGCAGCTCGCCGACATCGCCATCCAGTCGGCGGCCACGGCCGAGCAGTTCGGCGTGGAGCCGCGCATCGCGATGCTGTCGTACTCCACCGGCACCTCCGGCTCCGGCGCCGACGTCGACAAGGTGCGCGAGGCCACCGGGCTGGTCCGCTCCCGCCGGCCCGACCTGAAGATCGAGGGCCCGATCCAGTACGACGCCGCCGTGGAGCCGTCGGTCGCGGCGACCAAGCTGCCCGGATCGGAGGTCGCCGGGCAGGCGAGCGTGCTGATCTTCCCCGACCTGAACACCGGCAACAACACCTACAAGGCCGTGCAGCGCTCGGCCGGCGCGATCGCCGTCGGCCCGGTGCTCCAGGGTCTGCGCAAGCCGGTCAACGACCTGTCCCGGGGCGCCCTGGTCCAGGACATCGTCAACACCGTCGCCATCACGGCGATCCAGGCCCAGTCCCCCGCCCCGTCCCCGAGCGAGAAGGCAGCCGCCCAGTGAGCCCCACCCGTGTCCTCGTCCTCAACTCCGGCTCCTCGTCGGTGAAGTACCAGCTGCTCGACATGCGCGACAACAGCCGGCTGGCGGTGGGCCTGGTCGAGCGCATCGGCGAGCAGACCTCCCGTCTGAAGCACACCCCGGCCGGCGGCGAGAGCCGGGAGCGCGGCGGGGCGATCGCCGACCACGACGCCGCCCTGAAGGCCGTCGCGGAGGAGCTCGCCAAGGACGGCCTCGGCCTGGACTCACCCGAACTGGCCGCGATCGGCCACCGGGTGGTGCACGGCGGGAAGCACTTCACCGAACCGACCGTCGTCGACGACGCCGTGCTCGCGGAGATCGAGCGGCTCATCCCCGTCGCGCCGCTGCACAACCCGGCCAACCTGACCGGCCTCCGCACGGCACAGGCCCTGCGGCCCGACCTGCCGCAGGTCGCCGTCTTCGACACCGCGTTCCACACGACGATGCCGGAGTCGGCCGCCCGCTACGCCATCGACGTGAAGACGGCCGACGAGCACCGCATCCGCCGCTACGGCTTCCACGGCACCTCCCACGCCTACGTCTCCCGGGCCACCGCCGAACTGCTGGGCAAGGACCCCGCCGAGACCAACGTCATCGTGCTGCACCTGGGCAACGGGGCGTCCGCCTCGGCCGTACGGGGCGGACGCTGCGTGGACACCTCCATGGGGCTGACGCCTTTGGAGGGGCTCGTGATGGGTACGCGCTCCGGAGACATGGACCCGGCCGTCATCTTCCATTTGATGCGTGTTGGTGGAATGTCCGCCGACGAGATCGACACTCTTCTCAACAAGAAGAGCGGTCTGATCGGTCTGTGCGGTGACAACGACATGAGGGAGATCCGCCGCCGCGTCGACGAGGGCGACGAGCAGGCGGAGCTGGCGTTCGACATCTACATTCACCGGCTGAAGAAGTACATCGGCGCCTATTACGCCGTCCTCGGGCGGGTGGACGCGGTCGCCTTCACCGCCGGTGTGGGCGAGAACGCGGCTCCCGTGCGGGCGGCCGCCCTGGCGGGCCTGGAGGAGCTGGGCCTTGCGGTGGACGGCGAGCGCAACGCCGTGCGCGGCGACGAGGCGCGGCTGATCTCGCCCGACGGCGCCCGGGTGGCGGTGGCGGTGGTACCTACTGACGAGGAATTGGAGATCGCGACTCAGACCTACGCGCTGGTAATTGGTTCGGGGAATCACACCTGAGCGGCATCCCGCCCTTTTGTATTTTCCGCCAGACGGAATATTCCCTTGCGAAACAAACCGATAGGATCGCCCCCATGCGCCGTTCGAAAATCGTCTGTACTCTCGGCCCCGCGGTCGACTCCCACGATCAGCTTGTCGCGTTGATCGAAGCCGGCATGAACGTGGCCCGCTTCAACTTCAGCCACGGCAGCCACGCCGAGCACCAGGGCCGGTACGACCGGGTCCGTGCCGCCGCCAAGGAGACCGGCCGGGCCATCGGTGTCCTCGCCGACCTCCAGGGCCCGAAGATCCGTCTGGAGACTTTCGCCGAGGGTCCCGTGGAGCTGGTGCGCGGTGACGAGTTCACCATCACCACCGAGGACGTCCCGGGCGACAAGACGATCTGCGGGACGACCTACAAGGGTCTGCCCGGCGATGTCACCAAGGGCGACCAGGTCCTCATCAACGACGGCAACGTCGAGCTGAAGGTCACCGCGGTCGAGGGCCACCGGGTGAAGACGATCGTCATCGAGGGCGGCGTCATCTCCGACCACAAGGGCATCAACCTGCCCGGCGCGGCCGTCAACGTGCCCGCTCTGTCCGAGAAGGACATCGAGGACCTCCGCTTCGCCCTCCGCATGGGCTGCGACCTCGTCGCGCTGTCGTTCGTCCGGGACGCCAAGGACGTCGCCGACGTGCACCGCGTGATGGACGAGGAGGGCCGCCGGGTCCCCGTCATCGCCAAGGTGGAGAAGCCGCAGGCGGTGCAGAACATGGAGGACGTCGTGATGGCGTTCGACGGCGTGATGGTCGCCCGCGGTGACCTGGCCGTCGAGTACCCGCTCGAGAAGGTCCCCATGGTGCAGAAGCGCCTGATCGAGCTGTGCCGGCGCAACGCCAAGCCGGTGATCGTGGCGACCCAGATGATGGAGTCGATGATCACCAACTCCCGTCCGACCCGCGCCGAGGCCTCCGACGTGGCCAACGCGATCCTGGACGGCGCCGACGCGGTCATGCTGTCCGCCGAGTCGAGCGTGGGCGCGTACCCGATCGAGACCGTCAAGACGATGTCGAAGATCGTCACCGCGGCCGAGCAGGAGCTGATGTCCAAGGGCCTGCAGCCGCTGGTGCCGGGCAAGAAGCCGCGCACGCAGGGCGGTTCGGTGGCCCGGGCCGCGTGCGAGATCGCCGACTTCCTCGGCGGCCGGGGCCTGGTGGCCTTCACCCAGTCCGGCGACACGGCCCGCCGCCTGTCCCGCTACCGCGCGCAGCAGCCGATCATCGCCTTCACCACCGACGAGGGCACCCGCAACCAGATGGCGCTGAGCTGGGGCGTGGAGCCGTACGTGGTGCCGTTCGTGAACAGCACCGACGAGATGGTCGACCTCGTGGAGCAGGAGCTGGTCAAGCTCAACCGCTTCAACGCCGGCGACATCGTGGTCATCACCGCCGGTTCGCCCCCCGGCGTACCCGGCACCACCAACATGGTGCGGGTCCACCACCTGGGCGAGGCCAAGGGCTGATCCGCAAAGGGCCGTGATGGCCCGTAGACGGAACCGAGGGCGCCTCCTGGAATCCAGCGGGCGCCCTCGTCTCGATGGTGGCGTTTGCCACTGAGAATACGGACGTCTCCTGACGGAAGTCACCTGCCGGCCGACCACGGCCGCCACGCAGCCATGTCCGCCTGCCCTCCTCCTGGGTCGACCACTCATCCAGCAGACAGGCGACGACATGCGAAGAGCCCTGCGCTCACGGGGGTTAGCCGGCACCGCCCTGGTAGCGGCATCCGCCGTACTGACGGGACTGGTGTACGCGACACCCGCCCGGGCCGACGACCCGCCGACCGAGGACCCGGACGCCGGCCAGTTCCGGATCAGTCTCGGGGCGGACGCCCGGACGAACCGGTGCGTGGCCGGTACGGCGCTGCACATCGAAGAACGCCGCCGACGCCGAGGCCGAAGGCAAGAAGGCCGCCGCCTCGGCGGTTACGGCACGCAAGGAAGCCACGGCCGCGAAGGCCGAGGCCGCCAAGACGGCCGCGTGGGCCGCCACCACGGCCGGATACGCCTTCGCCGCGAGTGCGGCGGCCACCGCCGCCCGAGACTCCGCCGCCGAAGTGATCAAGCCCGCCAACCAGGCCATCGCCATCGGAACTCCGTTCAAGGAGACCGACGTCTCGGCCGCGTTCGCGGTTCTCGTGGGGCAGACGTCCAAACCGATCGCGCAGCGCCAGGCAGCCGCCGCCAAGGCCAAGGCCGATGAGTCCGCCAAGGCGGCCAAGGAGGCCAAAGCTCTGGCCGAGAAGGCGAAGGGCGACGCCAAGGGCCGCCGAGGCCGCCGCTGCGGCAGCCGACGACGCAGCGAAAGCAGCGGTCTCGGTGGCAGCCGCGCACGCCTCCGCGGCCGAGGCTGCCACCGCCGCGGAAGCGGCGAAGCAGGCCGACGCGAACGCTCAGAAGTACGACCAGCAAGCGGGCACAGATGCCGTCTACGCCGGAATGGCCGCGAACGAGGCGGAATCAGAGGCCGCTGCGGCGGACCGTGAGGCCGACGATGCGGAGAAGGACGCGGCCAGCGCCCGCTCCGCCGCCGGCGCCGCGGAGAAGGACGCGGCCAGCGCTCGCGGCACCGCCACCAAGGCGGAGCAGGACGCCACGGCGGCCGAGTCGGCGGCGAAGAACGCCGACGGCGCCGCGAAGGAAGCGGACCAGGCTGCCGATCGTGCGGAACAGGACGAGCGCAAGCGGCTCGAAGCACAGCGCCGTGCGGCGATGGAGGCGGGCGGCACCGGTGTACCCGGCGGCTCCACGGGCCCGGCCCTGAGCGCCGACGACGAGGCCATCCTGCGGGCCCAGTGCGGCCAGCAGTGCGTCGATGACTACCGCGCGGCTCAGGCGGCTGTCTCACTGAGCGTGATCGACTGGCTGAAGGCCAGCGGCGGCGAGATCCTCCTGGAAGTGCTCGGCGTCAACAACGTCAAGGCAAACTCCCCGCTGTCGGCAAGGCGATTGTCCGGGTCGCTGGCGGTATCGCCGAGTTCTTCGAGAAGGCCGCGTGAGGTAGGAAGACCCTCGCCGGCTGAAGGACATAATCGAGAAGTACCGCAAGGGCCAGCTCGGCGAGTGCGTGCTGGACGCGGCGGACCTGTTCAGCAGCGCGGCCGGGGCGCCCAAGGCCAAGGGGCTCGCCGCCGCCAAGGCCGCAGGCGGCAAGAAGCGGTTCTGCGGAATCCACCACATCTCGCCGATCGACGGGGACTGGTGCACCAAGCGAGGTGCGCACGTCAACTCAAGAACGGCCGTGAGGTGGGGTTGCAGACCACCCACGTCAAGGGCGGCATCATGGGCTACGCGATCGACGTCACGGCGGGAGCTGCCACCAAGGACGAGATCCGCGCGGTCGTCCAGACGCTCATCGACGACGACCGGCTGCGCGAGGATCTGATCGCCAAGTCGACCGAGGCGATGCGCATCTTCAACCAGGACGCCGCGAACCAGAAGTACAACGAGAACCTGCAGCCCGGTCAGAAACCCCGTGCTCTGCGGTGGGGTTGCCAGACCAACTTCGCGCCGAAACTGAGGCGTCTCGTCGAGGCGTTGAAGGAGATCAGCCGGCAGAAGGGTGTCGGGTAGGCGCCGATGCAGAACTGAAGGGGGCCGGCCCGCGCTGCGGGTCGGCCCCCCACTCCTGCGTCAGCCGCAGGCGTGGTGGCTCCGGGCGATCGCGCTGTGCAGGACCGTACCGCTGTCCCCGGATCCGTCCGCGTCGGTCCGGCGGAAGGTGAAGTGCACGTCCGCCGGGGAATGGGGCACCACGAGGGTGAACTGGTCGGCCGGCTCGGGCCACAGCCCCTCCTCGGCACGTATCCCGGCAGTAGCGAACGCGTCGCGCAGCTGCGCAGCGGTCACGGCCGAGCGCAGTTCCTCTGTCTCTCCCCTTACGTCGCTCGGCAGGTCGACGGACTCGCTCCCGGTGCTCAATGCCACGCTCAGGATCCTGTCGCAACAGACCTCGAGACGGACATCGCCATAGCGCACGTTGCGCGGCTCACCCCTCTTCCGCCGCCGGCCCGGGAAGTACTCCCCATCCTTCGGCGGCCCCAGCCGCTCGGACACGTCAGCGAGAGACGCCCCCGGTTTGAGAACGCCGATGCCGCCGGACTCGGCGAATTTCGTCAGCACGTCCACTATGGTCATGCCGCGATCACCCCATCCCCTATCCCTCCGAGGCAGTGGAGAGGGCGCCCTCTGGTGGCCAGGGGGCGCCCTCGGTTCCGGCGGAGACGTCAGTCCGTGACGTACTGATGCAGCCCCGGCACGGTCAGCGTGCCGCCGAACTGGCCGGCCTGCTGGACCTTCACGTTGGTGAAGTAGATCAGCGGGATGTTCAGCGGCGGCGGGTGCTCGGGGTCGAACGTGATCGGTATCAGGCCGAGCAGGTTGCCCGAGATGCTCTCCGTGTACATCACGGTGTCGCCGTCGCGGATCGTGGACGTCGAGCCCTTGGCCGCCTGCACGTGGTAGGTCTTGCCGGACTGCTTGTCCTTGACGGTCTGGTGCAGGTCGCCGATGTCGGTGCCGCCGGATATGACGTACTTGAGCACCTTCTTGACGGTGCCGTCGGCGGTGCGCACCTCGACGACGCCCTTGTAGTCGGCGCCCTTCAGCGTCAGCGAGCTGGCGTTGAGGAACCACGGGTCGTCGGGCAGCGGCACCTTGTTGTCGACGCCGCCCTCGGCGTCGGTGGCGGCCGGGCAGTCGTCGGCGTCCGTGGTGGCGCTCGGGGAGGGGCTGGGCGAGGCGGTGGCCTCCTTCGCCTTCTCCGCCGCGTCCTCGGCGGCCTTCTCGACGGCCTTGGTGGTGTCCTCCACCGTCCTGCCGGTGTCCTTCACCGTGCCGGACGCCTTGCCGGTGGTGTCCTTGACGGTGTCCTCGACCGTGCCGGCGGCCTTGCCGGTCGTGTCCTGCCCGGCACCGGAGGTGTCCTCGGCGGGCTTCTCGGTGCTCTCCGACGCCGAGGCGGACGGGGTGGGGCTGGGGCTCTCCTCAGCCGTGTCCCCGCCGTTGCCGCCGTTGAAGATGCCACCGATGGCGTCGCCGATGTCCTCCAGGACGTTGCCGCCGCCCTCGGAGGGCGAGGGGGACGGCGTGGCCTCCTCCTCGTCGCCCGCGGCGGGCGCGCTCGTGGACGGGGACGGCTGCGGCTCGGGCTTGTCGTCGGAACCTGAATCCGACGAAGAGGAACCGCCGTTGTTCGCCTCCGTACCACCTGAGGGGGACGGCTCGGGGGCGGTGTCGCCCTGCTCGTCCTTCTCGTCCGCCGCGCCGTCGCTCGCCGAGGCGGACGGGGTGGGCGAGGCGGAGTCTTCGCCCTTGGAGTCGTCGGCCTTGCCGTCGTCCTCGAGGGCCGCCACACAGTCCTTGTACTCGTCGGCCGTCAGGCTCTTCGACGACGGCGCCGCCGGGTTGGCGCTGTCGGCTATGGCGAGCGTCGACGTGAAGCCCATGCCCATGAGCACCGCCGTCGGCATCGCCGCCATGGCCATCGCCTTGCCGGTCGGCCTGCTGAACCTGGTGAACAGCGGCTTCTTGGGTGCCGCGTGGCGCGGCCCGGTTCTCACAGGGGACGCCTCCACATCAACCCCGTGGGTCACCTCGTCAGCCGGCACTGTGCCTCCCGTTCGCCCCGTTGGCCGGGTTCGTTCCTGAAAGATCGTTCGGCTCGCCCGCCCCGTCCACGGGCTTGAGCACCGTGGTGTCGTGGTCCGTGGCCTCGGGAGCTCCGCCCATGCCCGTGCCGGCCATGGCGGCGGGCTGTCCCGCGGGCGGTGCGCCCGGCGCCCAGGCCACGGCCATCGCCCCGCCCACGAGGGCGAGGAGGAAGCCGATGAGGAAGCCGCCGATGTTCGACACGGGGATGGACACCAGCGCCAGCAGGATGGCCGCGACTCCCGCGAAGACGCGGACGTGCTTCTGGAACCAGAGGCTGACGCCCAGTACGACGAGCAGCACGCCGATGATCAGGGATCCGGCACCCGCGGTGGTCGCCATCGCCAGCGTCAGGTGACCGATCTGGAGGTTCGCGTACGGGAAGTAGGCGATGGGCAGTCCACTGAGGAGGACGAACAGCCCGGCCCAGAACGGCCGCTCACCCCGCCAGGCGCGGAACTGCTGCCTCCGGACGGTGAACTGGCCGGTGGCGGCAGGAGTCTCGGCGCTCATGGAAAAACAGCTCCCTGGTACAGCGTTGCTGTGGTGGTGATGTGGGCCCCGCGTGAAGGCGCGGCCGGAAGGTGGACGGGCGGGGGCGCCACCGGCTCCCCCGCCCGTCATCGAGTGCTTAGTAGCACTCCTTGACACCCGTCGACAGCGACATCTTCAGGCCGCTGAGCTTGAAGGTTCCGGCGGTGGTCGCCCACGCCGTCTGCTTCACGTCGGTCAGGGTCGCCTTGTCGGCCTGCTGGGCGAAGCCGTACGGGTTCGCCGTCTCGCCCTTCCTCATGGCCGGACCCTTGTTGGCGTCCTTGGCGGCCACACCGATGTCGATGTTCTCGAACGTCGCGTCGGCACTGAGGTCGGCGACGTCGATGTAGAGGTTCTGGGCCTCGACCGGCTTGGCACCCTGACCCGCACGCAGAATCAGGCTGACGTTCCCGAGCACCGGAATGTTCGGGGTGACGACCGACTGGCACAGGTTCTTGATCGTCGCCTGCTTGAACGACGAGACGGCGACCGGGTGCACCGACTTCTTGCCGTCAAGCGTGTATCCCTCATCGAGGGCGCCGTACTGCGAGAAGCCCGTACCGACGAGCTGGTCGGTCGTGACCTTGAACGACTGGCCGGAGACGCTGAACGACGCGGCGAGAGCGCCCTGCGCGAGGGCGACACCTATCGCAGCCGTGGCGGCGACGCTGGGCACCATGACCACAGCGAACCGCTTCCATCTGGTCCCGCCACGCACCTGGGACTCCATATTTCCTCCTTCTCGGACGTACATCTCCTGTCCTGGCTCGCCCCGATTGGCGGCTCAGCCGGGCAGGGATGGGAGAAGTGCTACGTCCTCGGGAAGGAGAGCGCCTGCACTCGGCGGCGCAACTGCGCCCGAATCACCGGCGATCACCCCCGAGCGACAACCACTGGTCGCGCCTGACACGCATCACGCACAACCCTGCTGGACAGGCTTCGCCGGAAGGGCGAAGACCCCCCTGTCCAAGAGCCGGCGCCACTGCCGCCGGCTCTGCTCGGTGGGGACCCAGGTAGTCCCGCGACCCAACCGGCTGCCGGGGTACGGGAATGGACCGAGCGTGGCCGATCGTGGTGCATTCTCGCCGCCCGCACAAGGGGGTTCGTTACTCGCTAGTAACGGCCGGATAACCGAACAACGACCCATCGGTCTCGGACGACGACTCAGGGTGGCGCCGGAGGGCGGCGCAAAGCTGTTGATCAATGGACAGAATCCGACAGATCAACGCCCGTGACTTACTCCTAGTAACAGCGGCCGCGATTACCAAGTTTTGGTAAAGCGCGGCCGCAGTGACCTGCTGTGGGCAAACTTTTCACGCGGGCACCACATGCCCGCGTGTTTAACGACTGGTCAGAACAGGGCGCGCGCCAGGGCCCTGCGGGCCGCGATCACACGGGGATCGTCGGGCCCGACGACCTCGAACAGCTCCAGCAGCCGCATCCGCACGGTGTCCCGGTCGTCACCCACCGTGCGCTGCACGGTCTCGATGAGCCGGCCGAACGCGTCCTCGACGTGGCCGCCCACCAGATCCAGATCGGCCGCGGCGATCTGCGCCTGGACGTCGGCCGGCTTCTCGGCCGCGTCCCGGCGCACCTGCTGCGGGTCGACGCCCTGCACCCGCTGGAGCAACTCGGCCTGCGCGAGACCCAGCTTGGCCTCCTCGTTGCCCGGGTCCTCGTTCAGCACGTTCTTGTACGCCTGGACGGCACCGGACAGATCGCCCGAGTCGAGGGCCTGCACCGCGGCTTCGAGGAGCCCGTCGTGCGGGCCGGCCGGCCGCTCGGGAGCCGCGGGGGCACCGCCCGGCACGGCCTCGGGGTCGACGGTGAGACCGGTCAGGCCGAAGCGCTGCTCACCGACCTGCACCAACTGGTCGAGGGTCTGCCGGATCTGCGCCTCGCCCGCCGCCCCCTGGAAGAGCGGCAGTGCCTGACCCGCGACGACCGCGAACACCGCGGGGATTCCCTGGATGCCGAACTGCTGCATCAGCATCTGGTTGGCGTCGACGTCGACCTTGGCGAGCAGGAAGCGGCCGTTGTACTCGACGGCCAGCCGCTCCAGGACCGGGCTGAGCTGCTTGCACGGCTCGCACCACTCGGCCCAGAAGTCGATGACGACGGGGACCTCGGCTGAACGCTGCAGGACGTCCCTCTCGAACCCCGCCTCATCGACGTCGATGACGAGATCGGCCGGGGAGATCGCCCCCGTCCCGCCCTCCCGGGCGGACTGCGCGCGCGCCTGCTCCGCCTTCGCCTTGGCCTCCTGGGCCGCCTTCACCGCGGCGAGGTCGACGACTCCGCTCATGGACATGTTCCGTGGCTGCATGCGTCTATCCTCCCCCGTCCTGCGCGCGTGTGTGAAAAACGGTGTCAAAGCAAGGCCGGTCCGTGCCGTTCGGCGCCGGGTCCCCACCCCGCGCCGGGTGTACCGAGGCCCGTGTACGTCCTTCACGGGCTTTCGCTACGAGTCGTAGCGTAATGCCACACCGTACCGCCGGGACACCACCCCCCGGTGATCTCCCTCACGGCCCTCCGCGGGAATGGCCGGTTTATGGTCGACAGATGCAGAGCCGCAGCCCAGCCAGCCGCACCGGGCGCCCGCGGAGCGCCACGGCGGACGCCGCGATCCTGGCCGCGACGCGCGAGGCGCTCGTGGAACTCGGCTGGTCCAAACTCACCCTCGGAGACGTCGCGACGCGCGCCGGGGTTGCGAAGACGACGCTCTACCGCCGCTGGGCGGGCAAGAACGAACTGGTCGTCGACGCGGTCGCGGAACTCTTCGACGAGCTGGAACTCCCCGACCGCGGCTCCCTGGCCGCCGACATCGAGGGCGTGGTCCTGCAGTTCGCCACGATCCTGGCTCTTCCGGAAGCGAGGAGCGGCCTGATGGCGGTGGTGGCGGAGGCCACCCGCGACGAGGCGCTGCGCGAACGCATCCGGGCCTCGGTCGTCGACCGCCAGAAGCGCCTGGTCCTGGAGGGCCGCGCGCGGGCCCAGGCCCGGGGCGAACTCCCCCCGGAGCCAAACCCCGCCGCGGCCGACCGCACGGTGGACCTGATCTTCGACATGGTGGCGGGTGCGGTGGTCCACCGCACCCTGGTGAGCGCGGAACCGGCGGACGAGGAATGGGTCCGCAGTTTCACCAGGGTGCTGCTGCACGGGCTGGGCGGCTAGGCCGCCGCCCGGAGGGAGGCCCCCGGTCAGAAGCCGGCCGGCTCCGTGTACACCCCCCACTCGTCCCGCAGCACTCCGCAGATCTCCCCGAGCGTGGCCTCCGCCCGGACCGCGTCCAGCATCGGCTCGATCATGTTGGCGCCGCTGCGGGCGGCGGCGAGCATGGCGTCGAGCGCGGTGCGCACCGCCGCGTCGTCGCGGGCCGCCTTGCGTCCGCCGAGCGCCCGGACCTGTTCGCGCTCCACCTCGTGGCTGACCCGCAGGATCTCCAGGTCCCCGGTCACCGAGCCGTCGTGACAGTTCACGCCGACGACCCTCTTGTCGCCCTTCTCCAGGGCCTGCTGGTACCGGAAGGCCGACTCGGCGATCTCGCCGGTGAACCAGCCGTCCTCGATGCCGCGCAGGATCCCGGAGGTGATCGGGCCGATCGGGTGCTGCCCGTCGGGGTGCGCCCGCAGACCGCGCTCCTTGATCTGGTCGAAGATCTTCTCCGCGTCCGCCTCGATGCGGTCGGTCAGCTGCTCGACGTACCAGGAACCGCCCAGCGGGTCGGCCACGTTGGCGACCCCCGTCTCCTCCATCAGCACCTGCTGGGTGCGCAGCGCGATCTCGGCCGCCTGCTCGCTCGGCAGCGCGAGGGTCTCGTCGAGGGCGTTGGTGTGCAGCGAGTTCGTCCCGCCGAGCACGGCCGCCAGCGCCTCCACGGCCGTCCGCACGACGTTGTTGTACGGCTGCTGCGCGGTCAGGGACACGCCCGCGGTCTGCGTGTGGAACCGCAGCCACTGCGCCTTCTCGGACGTCGCGCCGTAGACGTCGCGCATCCAGCGGGCCCAGATGCGGCGGGCCGCGCGGAACTTGGCGATCTCCTCGAAGAAGTCGACGTGCGCGTCGAAGAAGAAGGACAGGCCGGGGGCGAAGACGTCCACGTCCAGCCCGCGCGACAGGCCCAGTTCGACGTACCCGAACCCGTCCGCGAGCGTGTACGCCAGCTCCTGCGCGGCCGTCGAGCCGGCCTCGCGGATGTGGTAGCCGGAGACGGACAGCGGCTTGTAGGCGGGGATGCCGGCCGCGCAGTACTCCATGAGGTCGCCGATGAGCCGCAGGTGCGGCTCGGGCTGGAAGAGCCACTCCTTCTGGGCGATGTACTCCTTGAAGATGTCCGTCTGGAGCGTGCCGTTGAGGACGGACGGGTCGACGCCCTGCCGTTCGGCGGCGACCAGGTACATGCAGAAGACGGGGACGGCCGGGCCGCTGATGGTCATCGACGTCGTGACGTCACCGAGCGGGATGTCCTTGAACAGGACCTCCATGTCGGCCGCCGAGTCGATGGCGACCCCGCAGTGCCCGACCTCACCCAGCGAGCGCGGGTCGTCGGAGTCGCGGCCCATCAGCGTCGGCATGTCGAAGGCGACCGAGAGCCCGCCTCCGCCGTTGCGGAGGATCATCTTGTAGCGCTCGTTGGTCTGCTCGGCGTTGCCGAACCCGGCGAACTGCCGGATGGTCCACGTCCGCCCCCGGTAGCCGGTCGCGTACAGGCCACGGGTGAAGGGGTACTCCCCCGGCCAGCCGATCCGGTCGAACCCCTCGTAGGTGTCACCGGGCCGGGGCCCGTACACCGGCTCCACGGGGTCGCCGGAGAGCGTGGTGAAGTCGGCCTCGCGCTTGCGCGCGGCGTCGTACCGGGCCTGCCAGCGGCGGCGGCCCTCGTCGATGGCGTCAGCGTCCATACCCTCGAATTTACTTGGACGTCCTAGTAAATGTCGATGGCTGACGGGAGTGACCTGGCGAACGGGTGAGGACGGCCGCCGCACGCACGCCTGCGGCGGCGGCCCCGGGTCCGGCTACGCCTTGACCGGCGCGGGCGCGTCCTCGGCGATCCTGCCCTCCAGCTCGTGGCTGATCCTGCGCTCCACGAAGAACGCGGCCGTGGGGATCGTGCCGGCGAGCAGTACCCACAGCTGCTTCTTGACCGGCCACTTCGCCTTGGAGCCGAGGTCGAAGGCGAAAATCAGGTACACGACGTACAACCAGCCGTGCGCGATGCTGACCACCTGCGTGAAGTCAGCCGCGCCGCCCAGATCGAGGACGTACTTGCCGATCATGCCGAGGGTCAGCGCGACGAGCAGCACACCGGTGACGTAGGCCATGACCCGGTAGCGGGTCAGCACGCTCTTCTTCATGCCGTCGAGCGTAACGACCCGTTCCGGGGGATCTTGCCCCGGGTCACTCCTCTTGGAAGTCGCCCGCCGAGACGCGCAGCGGCCGCAGCATCGCGAAGATCTCCGCGCATTCCTCGGCGTCGTACACGCCGAGCCCGAAGTCCATCGCCATCAGGTCGCGGGTGGCCGACTCCACGACCTCCCGCCCCTTGGCGGTGATGCTGGCGAGGGTGCCGCGGCCGTCGTTCGGGTTGGGCCGCTTGGCGACGAGACCCGACTTCACCAGCCGGTCCACGGTGTTCGTCACGGACGTGGGGTGCACCATGAGCCGCTCGCCGATCTTGGACATCGGCAGCTCGCCGGACTTGGAGAAGGTGAGCAGCACCAGCGCCTCGTACCGCGCGAACGTCAGCCCGTACGGCCTGACCACCGCGTCGACCTCGGCGAGGAGGATCTGCTGGGCACGCATGATCGAGGTGATCGCGGCCATGGACGGCACGTTCCCCCAGCGCTGCTTCCAGCGTTCGTCGGCGCGCGCGATCGGATCGAAGGAGAGACTGAGCGGCTTCGGCACGAAGCCGACCTTACCGGCCGGTCACATGGTGGTCAGCCCCGTCTCGTCCTTCGGGCGCGGGCACCGGCCCCGGTGCCCGCGCCGCTGTTCCCGGCGGCTACCCGGCGAGGTGCCGCTCCACCGTCTCCACCTTGGACGTCAGGCCGTCCGACACGCCGGGGCGGATGTCCGCCTTGAGGACGAGGGAGACCCGGGGCGCGCGGCGCTCGACCGCGGCGACCGCGCGCCGGACGACGTCCATGACCTCGTCCCACTCCCCTTCGACGGACGTGAACATCGCGTCGGTGCGGTTCGGCAGTCCGGACTCGCGCACCACCCGCACGGCGTCGGCGACGTACTCCCCCACGTCCTCGCCGACCCCGAGCGGCGTCACGGAAAAGGCGACGATCATGCGCCCACCACGCCTTCCTTGCGCGCGCGGGAGGCGATGACCGCGTCCTCGGCCTCACGCCGGAGCCTGCGCTCGGCGACGAAACCGCCGCCGGGCAGCACCGAGAGGACGAAGTACAGCGCGGCGGTCTTCAGCGACCACTTCGCCCGGTTCCAGGCGTCGGCCCAGAAGATCACGTACAGGACGAACAGGAAGCCGTGCACCGCGCCCATCACCGGCACGGCGTTGAACTCCGTGGTCCGCTTCAGCACCGAGCAGACCAGCAGGATGAGGAAGGAGATCGCCTCGGGGGCCGAGACCAGGCGGAGGCGGCGGATGGCGGTGGCGGTCTTGAGGTCCACGGGTCACCTTCGGTGGAAGTTACGCGGCGGTGGTCGATCGATTCGGCTGGCACGGGCCCCACGGTTTGTGAACGCGCGCACAAGCGTCCCGCCCATTGTGGCAAACCGCCCCGGGCCCTCCGGCCGGGGGGCCGCCCGGATCGCCCGGCATCCCGTAGGGGTGCCATCGGGGTCGTTCTCCACCCACGGGCCCTGTCCGTGAGGCCCGGCCTGCGGATACCTTCCCCTCGTGGCGATGTTCCGACTTCAGAGCAGCAAGGTGCTCGCCGTCGACATGACCGGAGACGCCGTGAAGGCGAAGAACGGCTCGATGGTCGCGTACGACGGGGAGATGGCCTTCAAGAAGCTCAGCGGCGGCGGCGAGGGGATCCGGGGAATGGTGACCCGGCGGCTGACCGGTGAGCAGATGACGTTGATGGAGGTGAAGGGGCGCGGGACCTGCTGGTTCGCGGACCGGGCCTCCGAGATAAACCTGGTCAGCGTCCAGGGCGACAAGCTCTACGTCGAGTCGAGCAACCTGCTCGCGACCGACGGCGGGCTGCGCACGGGCACGGAGTTCACCGGCCTGCGCGGCGCCTCGCAGGGCAACGGGCTGTTCACGACGACCGTCGAGGGCCACGGCCAGGCGGCGATCATGTCGGACGGGCCGGCGGTGGTGCTGCGGGTGAGCGCGCAGTACCCGCTGACCGTCGACCCGGGGGCGTACGTGGCGCACCAGGGGAATCTGCGGCAGTCCTTCCAGTCCGGTGTGACCTTCCGCACGCTGCTCGGAGAGGGCGGCGGCGAGGCGTTCCAGATGCGGTTCGAGGGGGACGGGCTGGTGTACGTGCAGCCGAGCGAGCGGAACACGATCGCGGGAGACGTGTGAGATGGCCTTCCGGGAGATCAACGGGAAGATGATCGAGGCGACCGTCGCGCCGGGTCAGCGGCTGTTCAGCCAGCGCGGGGCGATGCTCGCGTACAAGGGCGAGGTGTCGTTCACGCCCAACACGGCGGGCGGCCAGGGCGGGGTCATGTCGATGATCGGCCGCCGGGTGGCGAACGAGGACACGCCCCTGATGTCCGTCGAGGGCAGCGGCACGGTCCTGTTCGGGCACGGCGGGCACCACGTCCAGGTGATCCGCCTCACCGGCGACACGCTCTACGTCGAGGCGGACCGGCTCCTGGCCTTCGAGGGCACGCTCCAGCAGGGCACGATGTTCCTGGGCTCGCAGGGCGGCGTCATGGGCATGGTGCGCGGCCAGGTCAGCGGCCAGGGGCTGTTCACGACGACGCTGAAGGGGCACGGGGCCGTCGCGGTCATGGCTCATGGCGGTGTCATCGAGATCCCGATCAGCCCGCAGCGCCCGGTCCACGTGGACCCGCAGGCCTACGTCGCCCACCACGGCGACGTCCGCAACAAGCTGTCCACGGCACTGGGCTGGCGGGACATGGTGGGCCGCGGCTCGGGCGAGGCCTTCCAGCTGGAGCTCAGCGGCAGCGGTGCGGTGTACGTCCAGGCGTCGGAGGAGAAGCTGTGAGCACGTACGGAACCCCGGGCGCCGGCCCCGTGGTCTTCGACCCGGCGACCCTGCCGCCCGACGACAACGTCAATCCCTACACCTTCTGCGTGGAGCTCAAGGGGAGCCAGTGGTTCCTGCAGAAGGGGAAGATGATCGCCTACTACGGCTCGATCGACTTCAACGGCGTCGGGCACGGCCGGCTGGACCGCCTCGTGCGCACCTCGTTCCATTCGCCACTGCACGCGAGCGACTGGGTCGTGGCCGAGGGCTCGGGCAAGATGCTCCTCGCCGACCGGGCCTTCGACGTCAATTCGTACGACCTCGAGGACGGCAATCTGACCATTCGCTCGGGCAACCTGCTCGCTTTTCAGCCAACTCTCGCACTGAAGCAATCAATCGTGCCGGGTTTTCTGACCCTCATCGGAACCGGAAAGTTCGTGGCCGCGTCCAACGGACCGGTGGTGTTCATGGAACCCCCCATCCGGGTCGACCCCCAGGCCCTGGTCGGCTGGGCCGACTGCCCCTCCCCGTGCCACCACTACGACCATGGGTACATGACCGGCGTCATGGGCGGTCTACGTGCGCTGACGGGCCTCGGAGGCGCCTCCGGCGAGGAGCACCAGTTCGAGTTCGTCGGCGCCGGGACGGTGCTGCTCCAGTCGTCCGAGACCCTGATGGCCGAGCAGGTCACGGGGGCTGTTCCGCACCAGGCCGGGGTGCCGGGCGGCGGGCCGCACAGCCCCCAGGCGGGCCAGTCGGGCGTACCGCGCCTTCCCGGACAGCTGGGGGACCTCCAGCGTCGCTTCGGGCTGTGAGCGGTAGTCTGCGGAGTGTGACATCGAACGCCTGCGCACTGCTGTCCGCCAGGCGTGCACCGTCACACGCCACCCCTCACTAGTTCACCTTTCAACCTTTTAGGTAGACTTCATTCATGGAGACCGAGACGGCCACTCGCTGGCTGACCGATGCGGAGCAGTGCGCCTGGCGCACCCACCTGGAGGTCAACAGGCTGTTGACGTACCAGCTCGAGAAGGACCTGCAGCCGTTCGGCCTGACAATGAACGACTACGAGATCCTGGTGAATCTCTCCGAGTCCGACGACCAGAGAATGCGGATGAGCGACCTCGCCTCCGCCACCCTGCAGTCCAAGAGCCGCCTCTCGCACCAGATCACGCGCATGGAGAACGCGAACCTGGTCCGGCGGGAGAACTGCGAGTCGGACCGCCGGGGCCTGTACGCGGTCCTCACCGACCACGGCATGGCGACGATGCAGAAAGTCGCGCCCCACCATGTGGCATCCGTGCGCAGGCACTTCATCGACCTGTTGTCCCCCGAGGCCCTGACCGAGCTGGACAAGAGTCTCAAGCCCATCGCGGAGCACCTGCGCGGCCAGCGCGGGCGTCCGTAGCGGCGATTCCCGCTAGACGAGCGGCAGGCGGAGTTCGAACAGGGCTCCGCCTGCGGGTCCCCGCCCGGCCGTGAGGGTGCCGCCGTGCCGGACGGCGACGTCCCGGGCGATGGCCAGCCCCAGCCCGGCGCCGCCGTCGTCGCGACTGCGGGCGGCGTCCAGCCGGACGAACCGTTCGAAGATCCGCTCCCGGTCGGCCTCGGGCACCCCGTCACCGTCGTCCGCCACACCGACCACGGCCCGGTCTCCCTCGCGCCGCACGGTCACGGTGACGGCCGACCGGGCGTGCCGCTGGGCGTTGTCGAGCAGATTGGCGAGGACCCGCCCCAGCTGCCCCCGCGATCCGGCCACCTCCGCCGGCTCCGCGTCCACCGCGACACCCGTCCGGCCCTCGGCCTGCTCCCGGGCGAGTCCCGCGAGGTCGACCTTGGCGTCGCCGGGCCGCTCCCCCGCGTCCAGCCGGGCCAGCAGGAGCAGATCGGCCGCCAGCCGCTGCAGCCGGACGGTGTCCTCCACGGCCCCGTCGAGGTCCAGCAGCTCGGGGTGCGCGGCGGCCACCTCCAGTTGCGTGCGCAGCGAGGCGATCGGACTGCGCAGCTCGTGGGAGGCGTCCGCGACGAACCGCCGCTGCCGCTCCACGGACGTCTCCAGGGCCGCGAGCGTCTCGTTGGTGGTGCTGGCGAGCCGGGCGATCTCGTCGTGCGTGTCCGGCTCCGGAACGCGCCGCGCGAGGTCCTCGGAGTGGGTGATCGCGGCCATCTCGCGCCGGATCCCCTCCACAGGCCGCAGGGCCCGCCGGGTGACCAGCCAGGTCACGGCCGCGACGACGCCGAGCAGCAGCGGGAAACCGATCAGCATCACCGTCAGCGCCGTCCGCACGGCCCCGTGCTCGGCGGCCAGCGCGGAGCCGGCGTAGACCTTGAGGTGCCCCCGGTCCTGGGTCTCCACCTCGACGGCGGCGAAGCGGTAGTCCTCCGCCTCGCCGTCGATCGTGGCGGAGCCGTTGCTGAAGACGCTCTCCCCGGAGATCTCACCGGGTTCGAGGGCCTCGCCCGCGTCCTCGGTGTCGTCGTTGTCGTCCCCGGTGGGCTTGGCCGCCGGCTGCGGCTTCACCTGCCCGCTGTCGGTCCCGCTGATCTTCTCCAGATCCTCGCTGGCCGCGACCAGCCGCCCGTGCTCGTCCAGGACCTGCACCGGTCCGTCGTCGCCGTCCAGCCCGGACAGCTTGTCGTACGGCGTCCCGGCGGCGAGCTCCGAGGCGACCGCCCGCGCGGAGCGCTCCGCCTGCGTACCGGCCTCGCCGATCAGGTTGGACCGCAGGGACAGCAGCACGGCGCCCCCGGCGGCGACGAGCGCCACCGCGACCACGAGGGTCGCTCCCAGCGTGGCCCGCGCCCGGACGGACCCGAACAACCGCCTCACGGCGAGGTCTCCAGCCGGTAGCCGGCCCCGCGCACGGTCCGGATCAGCCCCGCCCGCAGCTTGCGCCGCAGGGTGCTGACGTACACCTCGACGATGTTCGGGTCACCGTCGTACGCGAAGTCCCAGACGTGCTCCAGGATCTCGGACTTGGACACCACCTCGCCGGCCCGCAGCACGAGCTGCTCCAGTACGGAGAACTCCTTGGCGGTCAGGGCGATCTCGTCGTCACCGAGGAACACCCGGCGGGCCGCGGTGTCCACCTTCAGGTCACCGTGCACATGCACGGGTGACGCCCCGGCCCCCTGTCCCCGCCGCCGCAGCAGCGCCTTGACCCGGGCGACGAGCACGACGTACGAGAACGGCTTGGTCAGGTAGTCGTCCGCGCCGGTGTCGAGCCCCTCGGCCTCGTCGTACTCGCCGTCCTTGGCGGTCAGCATCAGGATCGGTACGTCGTGCCCGGCGGCGCGCAGGGCGGCGCAGACCCGGTAGCCGTTGAGGCCGGGCAGCATGATGTCGAGGATGACCAGGTCGTACGTGCCCTCCGAGGCCTGGTACAGCCCTTCTTGCCCGTCGTGGACGACGTCCACGGCGTACCCCTCGGCCGTCAGGCCCCTGGCGAGCGACAGGGCCAGCCGCTTCTCGTCCTCCACGATCAACAGGCGCATGCGTAAAGAGTGGCAAAAGCAAGCTGAAGATCACTTCAGGGGGCTTCAGGTTCCTCTCAGCCTCCGTCGGCCAGAGTCGAAGACATCGAAAACGAAACGACTCGGGAGGAATCCGCATGAAGCGCAACATCGTGATCGCCGCTGTGACCGCTGCCGCTCTGATCGGAGGCGGTACGGCCACGGCCCTCGCGACCACGGGAGACGACGAGCGCTCGGCGCGGCAGGCGGCCACCACCCAGCCGGTGAACGACGACGCGCAGGACGACCGCGACGACCGGGACGACGACGCAGCCCGGGCCGCTTCCGCGGACGTCACCGCGTCCGAGGCGATCGCCTCCGCGCTGAAGCACACCTCGGGCACCGTCGTCTCCGCCGAGCTGGACGACGAGGACGACGGCGACAAGGTGATCTGGAACGTCGACGTCCTGTCCGGCGACAACACCTGGCACAGCGTCAGCGTCGACCCGTCCAGCGGCAAGGTCCTGGGCTCGCAGACCGACGACGAGGACGACACGGCGCAGGTGCGCGCAGCCCTGAAGGGCTCGTCGGTGACCGCCGAGCAGGCCGCGAAGGCTGCCGCCGGCAAGGGTGTCGTGACGTCGGTCGGCCTCGACGAGGACGGCAAGAACAAGTCCTGGGAGGCCGAGACCCGCAAGTCGGGCGGAGCCGAGCAGGACTGGAAGATCGACCTCAAGTCGGGCAAGGTCACGGCGGACCGCTCGGACGCCCAGGACGACGACGACTCGGACGACCAGGACTGACCGCCCCTGCCCTGATCCCCTCCGCCCCGGTGTCCAAACGGACGCCGGGGCGTCGCACGGCCCGGCGGGGCGGGGTGCCTCCCCCAGCGGCACGCATGCCCGCAGCTGGGCCAGAGCGCACCGGCACCCGCGTACGGCGAGAAGGGGCCGTGTCGGGGGGTGTCCGCCCGCAGCGGTTGTCGCGTCAACGAACAGCCAGTCGACGTCAGACCCCATCGCGACGTTCCGAGGACGGACACCCCCCGGCGCGGCCCCGACCCACACCCGGCGACAGGCGCAGCCACCCGCACCCCACCGCCGAGAAGCCGAAGCCGCCTCAGCCCTCCGTCAACCCCGCGACCAGCTCGTCAGCCGCCCGGTAGGGGTCCAGCTCGCCCGAGATGATCCGCTCCGCCAGTGCCCCGAGCCGCCGGTCCCCGTGCAGGTCCCCGATCCGCTCCCGCAGCGCCGTCACCGCGATCGTCTCGACCTCCCGCGACGCCCGGGAAAGACGCCGCTCCGCGAGGACACCCCGCTCCTCCATCCAGGCCCGGTGCTTCTCCAGCGCCTCGACGACCTCGTCGACGCCCTCGCCCCGCGCCGCGACCGTCTTCACGATCGGCGGCCGCCAGTCCCCCGGCCCCCGGGACTCCCCCAGCCCCAGCATGTGGTTCAGCTCGCGGGCCGTCGCATCCGCCCCGTCCCGGTCCGCCTTGTTCACGACGTACACGTCGCCGATCTCCAGGATCCCGGCCTTGGCCGCCTGGATCCCGTCGCCCATCCCGGGCGCCAGCAGCACGACCGACGTGTCCGCCTGCGAGGCGATCTCCACCTCCGACTGCCCGACCCCCACCGTCTCGACCAGGATCACGTCACAGCCGGCGGCGTCCAGCACCCGGATGGCCTGCGGGGCCGACCACGCCAGCCCGCCCAGATGCCCGCGCGTCGCCATCGAGCGGATGTAGACGCCCGGGTCGGACGCGTGCTCCGACATCCGCACCCGGTCCCCGAGCAGCGCACCGCCCGAGAAGGGTGACGACGGGTCGACGGCGAGCACGCCGACCCGCTTGTCCTGCTTGCGGTACGCGGAGACCAGCGCCGAGGTCGACGTGGACTTGCCGACCCCGGGCGACCCGGTCAGCCCGACCACGTACGCCCCACCCGTCAGCGGCGCGAGCGCCGCCATGACCTCCCGCAGCTGCGGGGACGCCCCCTCCACCAGGGAGATCAGCCGGGCCACGGCCCGCGGCCGGCCTTCCCTGGCCTGGGCCACCAGGGTGGAGACGTCCTGCATCACAGCTCCGTTCAGATAGGGGACGTACCGAAACTCAGGCCTGGGCCCTGGGCACGCGCACGATCAGCGCGTCACCCTGCCCGCCGCCACCGCACAGCGCGGCCGCACCCACACCGCCCCCGCGCCGCTTCAGCTCCAGCGCGAGATGCAGCACCAGACGCGCACCGGACATCCCGATCGGGTGACCCAGGGCAATCGCACCACCGTTGACATTCACCTTTTCGGTGGACACGCCGAGGTCCTTCATGGACTGCACGGCGACGGCCGCGAACGCCTCGTTGATCTCGACGAGGTCGAGGTCCGAAACCTCCAGGCCCTCCTTCTTCAGCGCGTGCAGGATCGCGTTGGACGGCTGCGACTGCAGCGAGTTGTCCGGCCCCGCCACGTTGCCGTGCGCCCCGATCTCGGCGATCCACTCCAGGCCCAGCTCCTGCGCCTTGGCCTTGCTCATCACCACGACGGCGGCGGCACCGTCGGAGATCTGCGAGGCCGAACCGGCCGTGATCGTGCCGTCCTTGGAGAACGCCGGACGCAGCTTCCCGAGCGACTCCGCGGTCGTGTCACCGCGAATGCCCTCGTCCTTGCTGAACAGCACCGGGTCGCCCTTGCGCTGCGGGATCTCGACGGGCGTGATCTCGGCCTCGAACAGGCCGTTCTTCTGCGCCGCGGCCGCCCGCTGGTGCGACAGCGCGGCGATCTCGTCCTGCTCGGCACGGCCGATGCCCAGCCGGGTGTTGTGCTTCTCCGTCGACTCGCCCATGGCGACGCCGTCGAAGGAGTCGGTCAGACCGTCGTGGGCCATGGAGTCGAGCATCTGGACGGCGCCGTACTTGTAGCCCTCGCGGGACTTCGGCAGCAGGTGCGGGGCGTTGGTCATCGACTCCTGGCCACCGGCGACGACCACGTCGAATTCACCCGCGCGGATGAGCTGGTCGGCGAGCGCGATGGCGTCGAGGCCGGACAGACACACCTTGTTGATGGTCAGCGCGGGCACGTTCATCGGGATACCGGCCTTGACCGCGGCCTGACGGGCCGGGATCTGCCCCGCACCGGCCTGGAGCACCTGCCCCATGATCACGTACTGCACCTGGTCGCCACCGATCCCCGCACGGTCGAGGGCGGCCTTGATCGCGAAGCCGCCGAGGTCGGCTCCGGAGAAGGACTTGAGCGAACCGAGCAACCGGCCCATGGGCGTCCGCGCGCCCGCGACGATCACCGAGCTGTTCGCTTCGGAAGTTCCAGAAGACATGAGCTGCGATCCCCTTACCGGCTGCACAGCCGAGGAGTGAACGAGGGTTTACTTCGAATGTACTGAGTGGCACTCCGTGCCGTCATCGGGCTGTCGGTGTGATCGCGCGCACGTTGCGTAACCACCCCGGGGGCGCTGCACTGAATCCATGCTGACGCGAATCGACCACATCGGAATCGCCTGTTTCGACCTCGACAACACCGTCGAGTTCTACCGTGCCACCTACGGCTTCGAGGTGTTCCACTCCGAGGTCAACGAGGAGCAGGGCGTGCGCGAGGCCATGCTCAAGATCAACGAGACGTCCGACGGCGGCGCCACGTACCTGCAGCTCCTGGAGCCGACCCGCGAGGACTCCACCGTCGCCAAGTGGCTCGCCAAGAACGGCGAGGGCGTGCACCACATCGCCTTCGGTACGGCGGATGTCGACGGTGACGCCGACGAGATCAAGGGCAAGGGCGTACGCGTGCTGTACGAAGAGCCCCGAGTCGGTTCCATGGGGTCACGGATCACCTTCCTGCACCCCAAGGACTGTCACGGCGTACTGACAGAACTGGTCACTTCGGCGCCTGTTGAGTCACCTGAGCACTGACCCTCGTACATAGGGGCCGGTAGGGTTGGGGGCGGTCGCCGCTCAGTCCAGGGTGACCGCGGTCCCGCCGTGTGACGGCAGGACCACCGGGGTCCGGGTTTCGGGGGACGAGCGTCGGGGCAGCAGCCTCTGCTCCGCCGATGATCTGACACCATTCCCCGGGGGCCCCGTTCGGCGGATGGACGGAGCTCGTTCGGAAAGAGTTGCGACCAGGGGACGGATGGGACCGCGCAGTGCGGGGCTACGAGAGCCAGGAGCGAGAGCCGGCGGCTGACGTCGACCACCTCTCTCGGTTCGAAGCCGAGATGAAGCGGCTGAAGACCGAACGGGAAAAGGCGATCCAGCACGCCGAGGACCTCGGCTACCAGGTCGAGGTGCTGCGCGCCAAGCTGCACGAGGCGCGGCGCACCATCATGTCCCGGCCCTCCTTCGAGGGGGGCGACATCGGCTGGCAGGCCGAGCAGTTGCTGCGCAACGCGCAGATGCAGGCCGACCAGATCCGCGCGGACGCCGACCGCGAGCTGAGCGAGGCCCGGGCCCAGACCCAGCGGATCCTCCAGGAGCACGCCGAGCAGGCGGCCCGGCTCCAGGCGGAGCTGCACCAGGAGGCGGTGACCCGCCGCCAGCAGCTGGACCAGGAGCTGTCCGAGCGCCGCCAGACGGTCGAGTCGCACGTCAACGAGAACGTGGCGTGGGCCGAGCAGCTGCGGGCCCGTACCGAGCAGCAGGCGCGCCGGCTGCTGGAGGAGTCCCGGGCCGAGGCCGAGCAGTCCCTGGCCACCGCCCGCGCCGAGGCCGAGCGGCTGGCGACGGAGGCCCGGCAGAGGCTGACGAGCGCGGCCGAGGAGGCCCGGGCCGAGGCCGAACAGATCCTGCGCCGCGCCCGTACGGACGCCGAGCGCCTGCTCAACGCCGCCTCCACGCAGGCACAGGAGGCCACGGACCACGCCGAGCAGCTGCGTACGTCGACGGTCACCGAGTCGGAGTCCGCGCGCCGCGAGGCCCAGGAGCTGAGCAAGGCCGCCGAGCAGCGGATGGCCGAGGCCGAGGAGGCGCTGCGCAAGGCGCAGGCCGAGTCGGAGAAGCTGGTCGCGGAGGCCAAGGAGGCCGCCGCCAAGGCCCTGGCGAGCGCCGAGTCGGCGAACGAGACGCGCACGCGCACCGCCAAGGAGCAGGTCGCCCGGCTGGTCGAGGAGGCCACGAAGGAGGCCGAGAACACCAAGTCCGAGGCCGAGCAGCTCGTCGCCGACGCCAAGGCCGAGGCCGAGAAGATCGTCGCGGAGGCCTCCGAGAAGGCCCGCACGCTCACCGCCGAGGAGACCGCTACCCAGCTGTCCAAGGCGGCCCGGACCGCCGAGGAGGTCCTCGACAAGGCGTCGGAGGACGCCAAGAAGACCACCAAGGCCGCGGCCGAGGAGGCCGAGCGGATCCGCTCCGAGGCCGAGGCCGAGGCGGACCGGCTGCGGGCCGAGGCGCACGACATCGCCGAGCAGCTCAAGGGCGCGGCGAAGGACGACACCAAGGAGTACCGCGCCAAGACGGTCGAGCTGCAGGAGGAGGCCCGCCGGCTGCGCGGCGAGGCCGAGCAGCTGCGCGCCGACGCGGTCGACGAGGGCGAGAAGATCCGCGCCGAGGCCCGCAAGGAGGCCGTGGCGCAGATCGAGGAGGCGGCGAAGTCCGCCGAGGAACTGCTCGCCAAGGCCAAAGCCGACGCGGACGAGCTGCGCACGACGGCCCAGGCGGACAGCGAGAAGGTCCGCACCGAGGCCATCGAACGGGCGACGACCCTGCGCCGGCAGGCCGAGGAGACCCTCCAGCGCACCCGGCAGGAGGCCGAGCGGCACCGCGAGGAGGTCGTCGAGCAGGCCGAGGCGCTCAAGGAGGACGCCGAGCGCGCGGCGCGGGAGCTGCACGAGGAGACCGAGCGGGCCATAGAGGCCCGTCGGGCCGAGGCCGCCGAGGAGCTGACCCGGCTCCAGACGGAGGCGGAGGAGCGGCTGACGGCCGCCGAGCAGGCGTTGTCGGACGCCCGCGAGGAGGCCGCGCGGCTCCGCCGGGAGACCTCCGAGGAGAACGAGCGGCTGCGTGCCGAGGCCGCCGAGCGGATCCGTACGCTCCGGCAGCAGGCCGAGGCGGAGGCCGAGCGGCTGCGCGACGAGGCCGCCGCGGACGCGTCCGCGGCGCGGGCCGAGGGCGAGTCCGTCGCCGTACGGCTGCGTTCGGAAGCGGCGACCGAGGCCGAGCGGCTGAAGTCGGAGGCGCAGGAGAGCGCCGACCGGATGCGCGCGGAGGCGCAGTCCGCGGCCGAGCGGCTCGCCACGGAGGCGTCCGAGACGCTGGCCGCCGCCCAGGAGGAGGCCAACCGGCGTCGCCGCGAGGCCGAGGAGGTCCTCGGCAGCGCCCGCCAGGAGGCCGACCAGGAGCGCGAGCGGGCCCGCGAGCAGAGCGAGGAGCTGCTGGCCTCGGCGCGCAAGCGCGTGGAGGAGGCGCAGACCGAGGCCGTACGGCTGGTCGAGGAGGCCGACCGTCGTGCCACCGAGATGGTGTCGGCGGCCGAGCAGCACGCCCAGCAGGTCCGGGACTCCGTCGCGGGGCTGCACGAGCAGGCCCAGGAGGAGATCACCGGCCTGCGCTCCGCCGCCGAGCACGCGGCGGACCGTACCCGCCGGGAGGCCCAGGAGGAGGCGGACCGGGTCCGCTCCGACGCCTACGCCGAGCGGGAGCGGGCGAGCGAGGACGCGGGCCGGCTGCGGCGCGAGGCGCACGAGGAGACCGAGGCCGCCAAGGCGCTCGCCGAGCGGACGATGACCGAGGCGATCTCGGAGGCGGAGCGGATCCGCACGGAGGTCGCCGAGCACGCCCAGCGGGTGCGCACGGAGGCGTCGGACGCGATCGCCGAGGCGGAGCAGAGCGCCTCGCGCACCCGTGCGGACGCCCGTGAGGACGCCAACCGCATCCGGTCGGACGCGGCGACGCAGGCGGACACCCTCATCGGCGAGGCGCGCGCCGAGGCGGAGCGGCTCACCACCGAGACGGTCCAGGAGACCGACCGGCTGCGGATGGAGACGGTCAACGAGGCCGAGCGGGTTCGCACGGAGGCCCTGTCCGCGGCCGAGCGCGTGCGGTCCGAGGCGGCCGCGGAGGCCGACCGGGTGCGGACCGAGTCCGTGGCCAAGGCCGACCAGCTGGTGGCGGAGGCCGCCGGCGAGGCGGAGCGGCTGCGGGCCGAGGCCGCCGAGACGGTCGGCTCGGCGCAGCAGCACGCCGAGCGGATCCGCCGTGAGGCCGAGCGCGTCAAGACCGACGCGGAGGCGGAGGCGGAGCGCCTCGTCTCCACCGCGCGCGAGGAGGCCGACCGCACGCTGGACGAGGCCCGCAAGGACGCCAACAAGCGGCGCTCGGAGGCGGCCGAGCAGGTCGACAAGCTCATCACGGAGACCACGGCCGAGGCGGACAAGCTGCTGACCGAGGCACAGCAGCAGGCGCACAAGACCACCGCGGAGGCCGAGTCGCGGGCCGACACCATGGTGGGCGCGGCCCGCAAGGAGGCCGACCGGCTCGTGTCCGAGGCGACGGTCGAGGGCAACTCGCTGGTGGAGAAGGCCCGTACGGACGCCGACGAGCTGCTGGTCGGTGCGCGCCGGGACGCCACGCAGATAAGGGAGCGTGCCGAGGAGCTGCGCGACCGCATCACCTCCGAGATCGAGGAGCTGCACGAGCGGGCCCGCCGTGAGTCGGCCGAGACAATGAAGTCGGCCGGCGACCGCTGCGACGCGCTCGTCAAGGCGGCGGAGGAGCAGCTGGCGAAGGCGCAGGCGAAGGCCAAGGAGATCGTCTCGGAGGCCAACTCCGAGGCCGGCAAGGTGCGCATCGCCGCGGTGAAGAAGGCGGAGGGGCTGCTCAAGGAGGCCGAGCAGAAGAAGACCACGCTGGTCCGCGAGGCCGAGGAGCTCAAGGCCGAGGCGATCCGCGAGGCCAAGCGCACGGTCGAGGAGGGCAAGCGCGAGCTGGAGGTCCTGGTCCGCCGGCGTGAGGACATCAACGCCGAGATCTCCCGTGTCCAGGACGTCCTTGAGGCGTTGGAATCCTTCGAGGCCCCCGCCGGTTCCAAGGACAACGGAGTCAAGGCGGGCGCGACGGTCGGCGCGCCCCGATCGGGTGGCAAGTCCTCGGACGGCTAGCGGTCCGGCCGGGCCGGGCAGCCCGATTCCGGGGCCATCCGGGGGCTTTGACCAAGTTTTGGCAAGTGATCCGCCGCTTAGCCACCCAAAAGGGGTCTCATTTTCCAAGTCAAACGCGCATCCGCTCGATGACACACCGTTTCGGCCCCTAGGATTCCACCTATCACCTCACCGGTCTCATTCGACAGGAACCCCATGAGCGACACTTCCCCCTACGGCTTCGAGCTTGTGCGGCGTGGGTACGACCGCGCTCAGGTGGACGAACGTATCTCCAAGCTCGTCTCCGACCGTGACAGCGCTCTCTCCCGCATCACCGCTCTGGAAAAGCGCATCGAAGAGCTCCACCTCGAGACGCAGAACGCCCAGGCCCAGATCACCGACGCCGAGCCGTCGTACGCGGGTCTCGGCGCGCGCGTGGAGAAGATCCTCCGTCTCGCCGAGGAAGAGGCGAAGGACCTGCGCGAGGAGGCCCGGCGCGCGGCCGAGCAGCACCGCGAGCTCGCCGAGTCGGCGGCCCAGCAGGTGCGCAACGACGCCGAGTCGTACTCCGCGGACCGCAAGGCGAAGGCCGAGGACGAGGGCCTGCGGATCGTCGAGAAGGCCAAGAGTGACGCCGCTCAGCTGCGTTCCGAGGCGCAGAAGGACGCGCAGTCCAAGCGTGAGGAGGCGGACGCCCTCTTCGAGGAGACCCGCGCCAAGGCCGCGCAGGCCGCCGCCGACTTCGAGACGAACCTCGCCAAGCGCCGGGAGCAGTCCGAGCGCGACCTGGCCTCCCGTCAGGCCAAGGCCGAGAAGCGCCTCGCCGAGATCGAGCACCGCGCCGAGCAGCTGCGCCTGGAGGCCGAGAAGCTGCGCACGGACGCCGAGCGCCGCGCCCGCCAGACGGTCGAGACGGCCCAGCGCCAGGCCGAGGACATCGTGGCCGACGCCAACGCCAAGGCCGACCGCATCCGTTCGGAATCCGAGCGCGAGCTGGCCGCCCTCACCAACCGCCGCGACAGCATCAACGCCCAGCTGACCAACGTCCGCGAGATGCTCGCGACGCTCACGGGCGCCGCGGTGGCCGCCGCCGGCACGCCGGCCGAGGACGAGCCGATCTCCCGTGGGGTCCCGGCCCAGCAGTCCCGGTAACAGCCAGGCATACGGAGTCTGAACCTCCGCAAAGCCCTCTGCCGCTCGGGTGGCAGAGGGCTTTGCCACGTTCTAGCGTGGCGGCATGATTGAGCTCGAGGGGCTGACGAAGCGGTACGGCGAGAAAGTGGCGGTCAACAACCTCTCCTTCACCGTCAGACCGGGCATCGTCACCGGCTTCCTCGGGCCGAACGGCGCGGGCAAGTCGACGACCATGCGGATGATCCTGGGTCTCGACCATCCGACCGCCGGCGACGTCCGTATCGACGGCAAGCACTACCCACAGCTCAAGGACCCGCTGACCTGTATCGGTGCCCTGCTGGAGGCCAAGGCCTGGCACGGCGGGCGCACCGCCTACAACCATCTGCTGTGCCTCGCGCAGAGCAACGGCATTCCGCGCAGCCGGGTGCGTGAGGTGCTGGAGACGGTCGGGCTCACCGCGGTCGCGAAGAAGAAAACCAAGGGCTTCTCGATGGGCATGGGGCAGCGGCTCGGCATCGCGGCCGCGCTGCTCGGCGATCCGAGGATCCTGATGTTCGACGAGCCGGTCAACGGCCTCGACCCCGAGGGCATCCACTGGATCCGCACCCTGATGAAGTCGCTCGCCGCGCAGGGGCGGACGGTGTTCGTCTCCTCCCACCTGATGAGCGAGATGGCCCTGACGGCCGACCACCTCGTCGTGATCGGGCAGGGGCGGCTCCTCGCGGACACCTCCATGGCGGACTTCATCGACCGCAACTCACGCTCGTACGTCCGGGTCCGCAGCCCGCAGCGGGAGCGGCTGCTCGATGTGCTGCAGCAGGCCGGGATCGTGGCCGTGCAGAGCGGTGACGGGGTGCTGGAGGTGGACGGCGGCAAGGCCGAGCGGATCGGTGAGCTGGCGGCGCAGCACCGGATCACGCTGCACGAGCTGAGTCCGCAACAGGCCTCGCTGGAGGAGGCGTTCATGCGGCTGACCGCGGAGTCGGTCGAGTACCACGCACACAGCGGGACGAGCGCGACGAGCCCCGAGCCACCGCGGCAGCAGTGGGGCGACGGCTGGAAGAGGGGCTGAGGCATGGCGGTGACGCAGGTCGTCCGGTCGGAGTGGACCAAGATCCGGTCGGTGGCATCCACGGTGTGGACACTCTCGCTGGTGGTGGTCGTGACGGTCGCCCTCGGCATGCTGATCTCGGCGCTGTCGAAGAACGAGTTCGACTCGATGAACGCGCAGGACCGGGCGGAGTTCGACCCGACGTTCATCAGTTTCGCGGGGATGAGCCTGGGTCAGCTCGCGATGATCGTGTTCGGGGTGCTGGTCGTGTCGAACGAGTACAGCACCGGCATGATCCGCACCTCACTGGCCGCGGTGCCGCAGCGGGGGTCCTTCCTGTTCAGCAAGATCGCCGTCGCCAGTGGGCTCGCCCTGCTGGTCGGTCTCGTCACCAGCTTCGCCGCCTTCTTCCTGGGGCAGGCGATGCTGGGCTCGCACCGGGCGGAGATCGGCGACCCGGGAGTGCTGCGGGCCGTGCTCGGCGGGGGTCTCTACATGGCGCTGATCGCGATGTTCTCCATGGGCGTCGCCGCGATGCTGCGCTCGCCGATGCTGTCGCTGGGCATCCTGATGCCGTTCTTCTTCCTGATCTCCAACATCCTGGGCAATGTCGACGCGACGAAGAAGGTCGGGCGGTTTCTTCCCGACCAGGCCGGCAGCAAGATCATGCAGGTGGTCACGCCGACCGGCGACGACACGCCGTACGGACCGTGGGGCGGCCTGGGAATCATGGGGCTGTGGGTGCTCGCCGCGCTCGTCGGCGGTTACGTGCTGCTGAAGAAGCGCGACGCCTAGCGGGACGGATGCGGGCCGGTCTTTTACCTCCTCTTGGAAGGAACCGTCAGCGCCTCGATATCCTCCTAACCCTTACGGGGGCGTGTGCCCCGCTGTCCTGAACCTTGCGATGGGTGCGGAGCATGATCGAAGCAGTCGGCCTGACGAAGCGCTACGGCGACAAGACCGCTGTGTACAACCTTTCCTTCCAGGTGCGGCCCGGAGCCGTCACCGGCTTCCTCGGGCCGAACGGCTCGGGCAAGTCGACGACGATGCGCATGATCCTCGGCCTGGACAACCCGACGGCCGGGCAGGTGACGATCGGCGGTTATCCGTACCGCAGGCTGCCCAACGCCGCCCGGCAGGTCGGCGCGCTGCTGGACGCCAAGGCGGTGCACGGCGGCCGGTCCGCCCGCAACCACCTGCTGTCCCTGGCCCAGCTCTCGGGCATCCCGGCCCGGCGGGTGGACGAGGTGCTCGGGGTCGTCGGTCTGCAGGACGTGGCCAAGAAGCGGTCCAAGGGCTTCTCCCTCGGCATGGGGCAGCGGCTCGGCATCGCGGCGGCGCTGCTCGGCGACCCGCAGGTGCTGCTGTTCGACGAACCGGTCAACGGCCTCGACCCCGAGGGCATCCTCTGGGTCCGCAACCTGATGAAGGCGCTGGCGGCGGAGGGCCGCACGGTCTTCGTCTCCTCCCACCTGATGAGCGAGATGGCGCTGACCGCCGACCACCTCATCGTCATCGGGCGCGGTCAGCTGCTCGCGGACATGAGCGTCACCGACTTCATCTCGGCGAACTCGGCGGACTTCGCGCGCGTGCGGACGCCCGACACCGAACCGCAGCAGCGCGAGAAGCTGTCGGCCGCGCTCACCGAGGCGGGCGGTCATGTCCTGCCCGAGCAGGACGGCGCGCTGCGTGTGACCGGTCTGCCGCTGCCCCGCATCAGCGACATCGCGCACGGCACCGACGTACGGCTGTGGGAGCTGTCGCCGCACCAGGCCTCCCTGGAGGAGGCGTACATGCGGATGACGCAGGGCGCCGTCGACTACCGCTCGACCATCGACCAGAAGGAAGGGCTCCAGCAGCCGCTGCCGCCCGGCGCGCAGCCGCCGATGCCGGTGCCCGGGCAGGGCCAGCCGGGCTGGTACGCCCCGCCGCCGCCCCAGCAGGGCGGCGCGCCCTTCCCGGGCACGCCGCAGGGCGCACCGGGCGGCACGCCGGGCCAGGCTCCGGCGGGCCCCTACGGCTCCGCCCAGAGCGCCTCCGGCCCGGGCACCGCCAACCCGTACGCCCAGCCCGCGCCCCAGACGCCTCCGGCGCCCCAGGGTGCCCCGCAGCAGGCGCCGCAGAATGCTCCGCAGGGTTCCGCCCGGCCCGCGCCCCAGGCCGCCCCGGGTCAGCCCCCGGCAGCCGCCCCGCCCGCGCCCGCGAGCGCTCCGCAGCCCGCGCAGCCCGCCGCCGCGCCGTCCGCGCCCGCCGCCGCCCCGACCTCCGACCTGACCAAGCCCGAGGACGCCCGATGAGCAGCCCCCAGTCCCAGATGCCGCAGGCCGCGCCCGCCTGGCAGGCGGCTCCCGGTTCCGCCTCCTACGGCGGCGGCGCCGGCTACACCTCGCCGATCCCGGTCGTGCGCACGCACCTCGGTCACGCCATCGCGTCCGAGTGGACGAAGATCAGGTCGGTGCGCTCCACCCTGTGGACGCTCGGTGTGTTCGTCCTGCTCGTCATCGGCATCGGCACGCTGACCGGCGTGGTGGTGGCCGAGTCGGACCCGGCCTTGAGCGGTCAGAGCCCCCTCGGCCTGGGCTTCTTCGGGCTGCTGCTGGGCAGCATGTGCATCATCACACTGGGCGTGCTGACCACGGCCTCGGAATACGGCACCGGCATGATCCGCACCACGATGGTCGCGTGCCCGAGCCGGGGCAGGGTACTGGCGGCGAAGGCCGTGGTGTTCTTCCTGACCGCGTTCGCCGTGACGCTGGTGTCCGCGTCCCTCGTCGCGTTCCTGCACGTGGCGATGCTGGAGGGCGACGGCGCCAAGTCCCCCTCCGGCGGCGAGTGGCTGAAGGGCACGGTCGGCATCTCGCTCTACATCGCGCTGCTCGGCCTGCTCTCCCTGCTCGTCGGCTCGATCATCCGGCACTCGGCGGGCGCCATCACCATCATGATCGGCGCCGTACTGGCCCCGCTCGTGATCGCGCTGTTCATGTTCTCCGAGTCCCTGCAGAAGGTGCGCGACGCACTGTTCGAGTACTCGATCCCGAACCAGCTCAGCGTCTTCTACGCCAACTCCCTGAGCGAGTCCGGCCCGTCGGGCTGGGACCCGCTGTGGATCATCCTCGGCGTCACGGCCGTCACCTTCGGCGGCGCCTTCGTGCTCCAGGAGAAGCGGGACGTCTGAGCCCGGTCAGAATCTCGGCGCGTTACGGGACCGCCGCACCCCCGGGGTGCGGCGGTCCCGCGCGTTCCAGCAGGCCTTGTGCCAGTGCCGCCGGTCGTCCACGCCCGCGTGGTCCGCCCAGGCCACCACGTGCGGCACTCCGTCCGGGATCATCTGGTCGCAGCCCGGGCAGCGGTACGACTTTCCCTGCGCGCTCGCACCGGCCACGTGCCGCACGTTCCAGTTCTCGCCCTGCCAGTTCTGCGAGGACTGCCAGCCGCCGTAGCGGCCGGGGCGGTCGTCCTCGGCGCTCCGGCCGGAAGAACCGGCGTCCTTGGCTCGGTTGCGACGCGGGGACACGGGACACCTCTCGGGGCTATACAGGAAGCACGGGCCGTATCCAGCCTACGCGGCGCGCAGAGAGGTACGCGTACGGCACGAATCGCCCTGAGTGCCCCACGCGTCCGGCCGGACCGCCCCCCGGCACGTCCCTCTCCCCGGCTGCCGACGAACGGCCATTCTGCAGACAATCCGCAAAATACTCCGCCCGGCCGTGTCCTCGGCACGTGTCGGACGGTTATGCGGTGTGGGGGAGCTCCGTGTCGGAGCCAAGGAAGCAGGAAAGCGATGCGCGTTGGAAGTTTCGTGTTGGCGGCCCGGTTCCCCGGTCAGGGCGAGGGAGAGGCGCTGCACCGCGCGGTCCGCTCGGCCGAGGTGGCCGAGGAGGCCGGGCTCGACACGGTCTGGCTGGCCGAGCACCACTTCGTGCCGTACGGCACCTGTCCGTCGGCCATCACCCTGGCCGCCTTTCTGCTGGGCCGCACCCGGCGCATCCGGGTCGGTACGGCGGTGAGCGTGCTGCCCACCGCGCACCCCGTGGCCCTCGGCGAACAGGCGGCGCTGCTGCACCACACGAGCGACGGGCGCTTCACGCTCGGTGTCGGCCGCGGCGGCCCCTGGGTGGACCTGGAGGTGTTCGGCGCGGGCCTGGAGGCCTACGAGAAGGGGTTCCCGGAGTCTCTGGAGCTCCTGGTGCGGTGGCTGCGCGAGTCGTCCGTGGCGGCCGACGGGGAGCGGTTCCGCTTCCGTGAAGTCCCGGTGGTGCCGCGGCCGTCGGAGGCCCTGGCGGAGGGCCCGGGGCCCGAGCTCGTCGTCGCCTGCACCTCACCGGCCGGCGTGCGGCTCGCCGCCGAGCGGGGCCTGCCGATGCTGCTCGGGATGCACGTGGGCGACGAGGAGAAGGCCGAGATGGTCGCGCTGTGGCGGCAGCACGCACGGGCCTGCGGCCGGTCGCCGGAGGAGATCCTGGGTGCGTCCCATGTGTCGGCCGGCGTCTGCCAGATCGCGGACCGGCGGGTCGACGCGGCGGAGACGCTGATGAAGGCGATGCCGGGCTGGCTGAAGCAGGGCCTGGAGGCGCATGTCACGGTCGACGGGCGCACGCGCCGGATGCGCGACCCGCTGGCCTACACCGAACTGCTCTGCGGACTCCACCCGGTGGGCACTCCGCGGCTGTGCGCGGACCGGCTGGCGGCGACCAGCGAGCGGACGGGGATCTCCCGCTTCGCGCTGCTCGTCGAGGGCTCCGGCGACCTGGCGGCGACCGAGGAGAACGTGCGGCGGCTGGGCACCGAGGTGCTCCCCCAACTCGCCTGAGAGCGCGGTGACTTCCTGGGGGCTTGCCGCTCCGGTACAGAACCGCACCTCCCGCGTACGGAGCGGCAAGCAAGTGGCGCCGCGTCAGCAGTCCCGGAACTCGGGAGACTGGTTCAGCACCTGACTGCGGACCGAGGTGAAACGGTCCAGCTTCTCGTCGACCGAGGAGTCGAGCGGGAACACGGCCACCCGGTGGCAGTTCTGGAAGGCCAGGCGCACACCGAAGTGCCGTTGCAGCGCGCCGCGTATCGCGTCACTCGCAAGCGCACGCAGCAGCTGACCGCGTGCCTGCTCGTCCGGCGGGGGCGTCTGGTTGTCGGCGAACGCACCGCCGTCCACCTTCAGCTGGACCACCAGTGAGCTGATCATCTCCCACGCATAGGGCAGGGAGGTCCGGACGCAGTCGACGAATTCCGCTTCGTCGACCTCGCCTCGCTCGGCCTGTTCGAGTAGGGCCGGTGAGACGTCGAGCGACATGAGTTCTCCTCTCGCACCCCCGCCCGGCGGGCAGGGGTTGCCGGACAGAAAGGGAAGTCCGCGACGCCGGACACGCTGCGTACACGCACCGCGACCTCCCGTTCATACGGTAAGCAACGCGGGGTGACGGCACCAGGAAAATGCGCAGATGAGACACTCCCAATGAGCACACCATGCACACAATCGGCCATTACCGAACACGTGTTTTCCAGGGCGAATCGCGTCGACAGGCGCCCGTCGAGTAGCGTTGCCGACCATGCGTCTCGTCATTGCCCGCTGCTCCGTGGACTACGCCGGGCGGCTCACCGCCCACCTTCCCTCGGCCCCGCGCCTGATCCTGGTGAAGGCGGACGGCAGCGTCTCGATCCACGCCGACGACCGGGCCTACAAGCCCCTGAACTGGATGTCGCCGCCCTGCACCCTGAAGGAGGGCACCGGCGAGGAGGAAGGCGTCTGGACCGTCGTCAACAAGGCGGGCGAGAAGCTCATCATCACGATGGAGGAAGTCCTCCACGACTCCTCGCACGAACTGGGCGTCGACCCCGGCCTGATCAAGGACGGCGTGGAAGCGCACCTCCAGGAACTGCTCGCCGACCGTATCGAGACACTCGGCGACGGCTACACGCTGATCCGCCGCGAGTACCCGACGGCCATCGGACCGGTCGACATCCTGTGCCGGGACGCCGACGGCAGGACCGTCGCCGTGGAGATCAAGCGGCGCGGCGAGATCGACGGCGTGGAGCAGCTCACGCGTTACCTGGAACTGCTCAACCGCGATCCCCATCTCGCCCCGGTGCGCGGTGTCTTCGCGGCCCAGGAGATCAAGCCCCAGGCCCGCGTCCTCGCGACCGACCGCGGCATCGGCTGCCAGGTGCTCGACTACGACGCGCTGCGCGGCATCGAGGACGACAAGCTGCGGCTGTTCTGACAGCCGGACGACGACGAACGGGGCCGGGTCCGAGGAACGGACCCGGCCCCGCCGTGTGCACGGGCGTCAGATCACCGTCTCCGGGCCGCTCGGCGTGCCCGTGGTGCTCTGCGACGCGCTCGCCGAGGTGCTCGTGGGAGCGCTGGGCGCCGGGCCGCTGGCCGAGTCGGAGGTGGAAGGGCTCGTCGTCGGCGGGGTCGTCGTCGGCGTGGGCTGCCCGGTGTCCGTCGGGGTGGGCGCCGGCGAGGTCGGTGTCGACGAGCTCGTCGGCGGCTTGGACGAGGAGGCCGGCGGCTTCGGCGAGCTCGGCTTAGGAGAGGACGGCGGCTTGGACGACGACGGCGGCTTCGACGGCGACGCCGAGTCGCTCGGGTCCTGCGAACCGCTCGGGGAGTCCGTCGGCGTCGGGTCGTCCGACGTGCCGGGCGTCCCGTCCGGGCCCGGGTCCGTCGGGCGGACGGGCGCACCGCCGGTGCCGCCGCCGCTGTCGTTCCCCGGCCGGTCGGCACCGATGCTGTCGTCGACGACGCCCTGGCTGGCGGACGGGTTGACGCCGACCTGGCCGGAGGGCGGGTTCTTGTCGTTGTCGGAGGTGGCACCGAGCGTCACCACCGTGCCGAGGACGGCGACGAGCAGGGCACCGGCGCCGGCGGCCACGAGGTTGCGCCGGGCCAGCCCCTTGAGGCCGCCCCGGGCCGCCCGCGAGGGCGCGGGCGAGCTGCGGTGGGTGACCAGGGTCGCGGAGGGCGGCTGCTGGAGCTGCGGGAAGGGCGCCGGGACACCGCCGGGCGGGGACGCCGACTCCTCGTCACGGGCGTCGGGCACCTCCTCCCCCGCGGTCGGTCCGAGCCCGAGCGGGGTGCCCGAGCGGTCGGCGACCAGGGCGAGGGCACGGCGGCCGGCGACGGTGCCCCGCTTGTCGGCGAGGGCGCCGCGCAGGCCGATGGAGGCCTCCAGTTCGGCGCGGGCCCGGTCGAGCTGCCCCGCGCACAGCGCGAGGACGCCGAGCTCGTGGTGGAAGTAGGCCTCTTCGGCCACGTCCCCGGCGAGCCGGGCGGCCTCGGCGCCGGAGCGCAGGGCCCGCTCCCAGGCACTCCAGTGCAGTCCGGCGGCGAACGCGGGGGCGGCGGTGCGGGCCAGGTGCACGGCCGCGCTCTCCTCGCCCTCGGCGGGCGGACGGGTGACCGGCCCGAGGACGGCCAGGGCGGCGAGGACCGCGTCGGCCTCCGCGCACACGCGCTCGGGGGTGACCGAGGGGTGCCCGGCCCACCAGGAGTAGTGCTGGGCGGCGCTGCGGGCACCGGCCTCGGTGTCGTCGGCGTACCCGGCGGCCTCCAGCTGGGCCGGGACGCCGGCCGCGAGGCGGTAGCGGGAGCCGACCGGGGAGACCAGGCCGCAGGCGGCCAGTTCGCCGAGTGCGGCGTCCGCGTGGGTGTCGCCGACCAGGGCGGGCAGATGTGCCTGGTGCGGGACCTCGCCGCCGAGGGCGAGCGCGAACCGCAGGGTGGCGCGGGCGGAGGCGCTCAGCCGGGAGGCGAGCAGCGGCGCGGGCGCGGCGGCCTCGCCCAGCGCGGGCAGCGGCACGTCGTCGCCGAGGTCGTAGGTCTCGGTGCTGTCGGCCGGGGGCGCGTCCTCGAACACGCCGAACTCGTCGACGGCACTGGTGCCGGCGCGCAGCCGGTCGCGCTGCCGCAGCAGGGCGCCGGCCTGGACGAAGCGCAGCGGCAGGCCCTCGGACTCGAACCAGAGGTCTCCGGCCCAGTTGGACTCGTCCTCGGTGAGGCTCCGGCCGACGGCGTGTTCCAGCAGGTCGAGCCCGGCCGCGCGCTCCAGCCCGCCGAGGACGACCTCCTCGACGGCGGCGTCGGCCGAGGGCGCCGGCACGTCCGGGGTCGCGCCGAACAGGAAGGCGCACTCGGGGGTCGCCTCCAGCAGCTCGTCCAGCGCGGCGCCGCCGAACTCCAGGTCGTCGAGGACGACGACCGCGCCGATCTCACGGAGGTGGGTGAGCAGCTCGTCCCGGTCCGGGCGGTGCAGCGGGGCGCTGAAGACCGCGTGGAACAGGCCGTACAGCAGGTCGTCGGAGGTACGTCCGAAGCCGTTGAGACGGACGACGCCGTCGGGGGCGAGGTCGGAGCAGTCCTCGGCGACCAGGTCGAGGAGGCGGGTGCGGCCGGAGCCGGCCGGGCCGGTGAGGCGGGTGGAGCGGCCGCGGGCGAGCAGGCGCACCAGGCGCTCGCGTTCGTCCTGGCGGGCCAGCAGCGGCAGGGCGGGCTGCGGGGGGCCGGGCGGGACGGGCGGACGGGCCGCGCGCTCGGCCTCGGCGCGCTCGGCCGCCGTGAGCTTCACGGGCCGGGCGGGCCGTCGGGTGGGCGGGCAGGCCTCGATCTCGCTGCCGTCGACGGGGTTGACCGTCAGCAGGAAATCGCCGGCGACGAGCTGCACCGTGCGGGCGAGCGCCGGTGCGTGCTGGGCGAATTCGGGCGTGAGGGATTCCCTGGGAGGGCGCTGGCGCGGCGCGGGGCCGTCACCTTCGTGGCCGTACTCCTCGGGTCCCTGGTTGTCAGGATCCATAGGTCAAGCCCCCCAAAAGCGTGTGTGTGCTCGGAAAAGCCCCTCCCGGCCTTGCTGCACACCGCGCTGTCGCTTCTGGTCCGGTCCCGCCGAAGGGTGTCAAGGCAGCGGGCAGCCGAACCCTAAACCTTCGCACAGTATCTACGACAGTCCGGGGTACCGCTCCGTCCGTAACGTCACGGTCTCGTGAGGATTGTGCGCGTCGCCCGGTGCGGCGCCCTGCGTCCGGGTCTCCCCGGTCGCCCGGCTCACACCCGTACGAGCCGTCACACGCGGGGAAGCGTCTCCACCCCGATGCCTCCCTCGATCGCCAGGATCCGGTGCAGGCGGGTGGCCACCAGCAGGCGCTGCATCTGCGGCGGTACGTCGCGCAGCACCAGGCGCCGGCCGCAGCGGCCGGCCCGTCGGTGGGCTCCCATGATCACACCCAGGCCGGTGGCGTCCCAGGAGTCCAGTTCGGACAGGTCCAGCACGAGGTCCCCGACTCCGTCGTCGACGGCCGAGTGCAGGACCGTACGGGCGTCCGCCGCGCTCCGGACGTCGAGGCGGCCCCCGACGACCAGCCCGGCGTGGTCGCCCCTGATGTACATATGCGCTCCCCGTGCGTGCGAATGGTGCTCCGCGTTCTGGATGTGGGTGATGCAACCTCTGACTGTGTGGAGGAGTCAGAGGTTGCTTCTTGTAAGCGAACCGATACCGAATTCACCCGGGGGTGTGATGGGCCCCTGGGCATGTGCGGTTTCAGTGCTTGTAGAAGCCCTGCCCGCTCTTGCGTCCGATGTCACCGGCGTCAACCATCCGGCGCATCGACTCGGGAGCCGCGAACTTCTCGTCCTGGGACTCGGTGTAGATGTTGTTCGTGGCGTGCAGCAGGATGTCGACACCGGTCAGGTCCGCCGTCGCCAGCGGGCCCATGGCGTGACCGAAGCCCAGCTTGCAGGCCAGGTCGATGTCCTCGGCGCTCGCCACGCCCGACTCCTGCAGCTTCGCGGCCTCGACGACCAGGGCGCAGATGAGACGGGTCGTCACGAAGCCGGCGACGTCACGGTTGACGACGATGCAGGTCTTGCCGACCGACTCGGCGAACTCCCGCGCGGTGGCGAGGGTTTCGTCGCTGGTCTTGTAGCCGCGCACCAGTTCGCACAGCTGCATCATGGGCACCGGCGAGAAGAAGTGCGTGCCGACGACCCGTTCGGGGCGTTCCGTCGCCGCCGCGATCTTGGTGATCGGGATGGCGGAGGTGTTGGAGGCGAGGACCGCCTCGTCCTTCACGATCTTGTCGAGCGCCCGGAAGATCTCGTGCTTGATCTCGAGCTTCTCGAACACGGCCTCGACGACGACGTCCGCGTCGGCCACGGCGTCCAGGTCGGTGGTCGCGGTGATGCGGGCCAGGGCGGCGTCGGCGTCGTGCGCCTCCAGCTTGCCCTTGGCGACGAACTTGTCGTACGACGCCTTGATGCCGTCGGTGCCCCGCGTCAGCGCCTCCTCGGTGACGTCACGCAGGACCACCTCCCAGCCCGCCTGCGCGGAGACCTGGGCGATGCCGGACCCCATGAGGCCGGCTCCGATGACGGCAAGCTTCCGTGCCACTGTGCGACTCCCCTGACGCGCTGCTCATGTCTGCTCTCGGGCGGACACTAGCGCTCGTGAGGGGCTGTGTGACCAGTAAGTAATGCGCGTCACGTCTCACATGACGGACATCACACCGGCAGGGGTCACGGGGCGCCTCGTACGGCGTAGTTGAGCACCTTCTCGCTCAACAGCTCCTCGACGTCGTCGAGGAGGACGAGCATCTCCCGGGACACTTCGTCCGGGTTGCGCCCCTTGACCATCTCGCGGCCGATCGCACCGAAAACGGTGCCGTGGATCCAGCAGATCTGACCGGCGATCAGCCCGGGCAGCGGGTCGCCGGCGGCGGCACCGGTTTCCTCGCGCAGCGTCGCCTCCAGGTTGTCCTGGACCTCCTGCTGGATGCTCCACAGCCGGGAGCGCAGCGGCGGCGCCTCGTCGATGCAGCGCATGAAGCGGTCGTAGCCCTCGGTCAGGCCGATGCGGGGCGAGACGGCTTCGATTTCGGCCCGCAGCTCGCGCAGCACCGCCCGGGCCGCCGACTCCCCCTCGTCCCGCCCGCGCACCCAGCGGGCGAGCCGGTCGACGACGCCCTGGGAGCGGTCGAAGAACAGGTCCTCCTTGGCCGGGAAGTAGTTGTAGACGGTGTTCACGGAGACATCGGCCGCCTCCGCCACCTCGGCGATCGTCACCGTCACGAACCCGTGTTCCAGAAAGAGCCCGGTGGCGATGTCCGAGATGCGCTGCCTGGTCTCGCGCTTCTTCCGTTCCCTGAGCCCTTCAGCCATGTCCGAATCCTAGCTTCCCTGGGGGGTGTGAAAATTTGGTGTCATTGCAAACTTTGGGAGACTCTGTTTTTCTGTAGGCATGACCATCATCAGTACGGCCGGACTGGCCCGTACCTTCCTGACCAGGAACGGCCCCGTGGAGGCCGTGCGGTCCATCGACCTGACCGTCCGCGAGGGCGAGATCCTCGGGTTCCTCGGCCCGAACGGCGCCGGCAAGACGACGACCCTGCGCATGCTGACGACCCTGCTGCAGCCGACCGGCGGCGCCGCCACCGTCGCGGGCCACGACCTGGCCTCGGACCCGGCCGGGGTGCGGCGGGCCTGCGGTTATGTCGCCCAGTCCGGTGGGGTCGACCCGCAGATCAGCGTCCGCGAGGAGCTGGTCACCCAGGGACGCCTGTACCGGCTGACCAGGTCCCGGGCCGTCGAACGCGCCGGAGAACTGGCCCGCGACCTGGACCTCACTGAGCTGCTCGACCGCAAGTGCGGCACGCTGTCCGGCGGGCAGCGTCGGCGGCTGGACATCGCGATGGCGCTCACCCACCGCCCGAAGGTGCTGTTCCTGGACGAGCCGACGACCGGGCTCGACCCCGGCAGCCGCGCCGACCTGTGGGACCTGGTCCGCCGGCTGCGCGACGAGCACGGCACGACGGTCTTCCTGACCACGCACTACCTCGACGAGGCCGACGCCCTCTCCGACCGGCTGGTCGTCGTCGACCACGGCGTGGTCGTCGCCGAGGGAACCCCGAGCGCACTGAAGCTGCGGTACGGCGGCTCGCTCGACGCCTCGCTGCAGGACGCGTTCCTCGCCATCACCGGCCGCAGCGCCGCCCCGGCCGACGCCACGCCCGTGGCCGTATAGGAGGTCCCAGATGCTGCTCCAGGACACGGCCCTGATCTACGGCCGCTATCTGCGCCAGATCCTGCGCTCCCGTTTCGCACTGCTCTTCGGCGTCCTGACGCCGCTGCTGTACCTGCTGTTCTTCGGCCCGCTGCTCACGGACCTGCCGCTCGGCGGGGACGGCAGCTCCTGGCAGGTGCTCGTTCCCGGTCTGCTGCTCCAACTGGGCCTGCTCGGGGCGTCGTTCGCCGGCTTCACGGTCCTGATGGAGAAGGGCCAAGGGGTGATCGAGCGGATGCGGGTCACCCCCGTCAGCCGGCTGGCCCTGCTGCTCGGGCGGGTGCTGCGGGACGCCACGCTGTTCGTCTTCCAGGCCGCGTTGCTGGTGCTGGCGGCGGTGGTGATGGGCCTGCGCGCCCCGCTGGCCGGCGTCCTGATCGGCTTCGGGTTCGTCGCCCTGCTCACCCTGTCGCTGGCATCCCTGTCGTACGCGCTGGCCATGAAGATGACCAGCCCACAGAGCTTCGGTCCGGCGATCAACGCACTGACCCTGCCGTCCATGCTGCTGTCCGGGCTGATGCTCCCGATGTCCCTGGGCCCGGACTGGCTGGACGTCCTGTCCCACCTCATGCCGTTCCGCTATCTGGTGGACGCCGTGCGGGACGCCTACGTCGGCGACTACGCCACGGCGAACATGCTGTACGGCGTCCTGGTGTCCGTCGCCCTCACGGCGCTGTCCGTGACAGTGGGCACACGCGTGTTCCGAACCGCCTGACCGTAACTACGCTGGCCACATGGTCAATCTGACGCGCATCTACACCAGGACCGGCGACCAGGGCACCACCGCCCTCGGCGACATGAGCAGGGTCGCCAAGACCGACCTGCGGATTGCCGCGTACGCCGACGCCAACGAGGCCAACGCGGCGATCGGCACGGCCATCGCGCTGGGCGGGCTGGACGCGGAGATCGTCACGGTCCTCACCCGCGTTCAGAACGACCTGTTCGACGTGGGGGCGGACCTGTCGACCCCGGTGGTGGAGAACCCGGAGTTCCCGCCCCTGCGGGTGGAGCAGTTCTACATCGACAAGCTCGAAGCCGACTGCGACCGCTTCAACGAACGGCTGGACAAGCTCCGCTCGTTCATCCTCCCCGGCGGCACCCCCGGCGCGGCCCTGCTCCACCAGGCCTGCACGGTGGTCCGCCGGGCGGAGCGCTCGACCTGGTCCGCCCTGGAGGTCCACGCCCAGACGATGAACCCCCTGACGGCCACCTACCTCAACCGCCTCTCCGACCTCCTGTTCATCCTCGCCAGGACGGCGAACAAGGAGGTCGGAGACGTGCTGTGGGTGCCGGGCGGGGAGCGCTGAAAGCGCCCCGAAAGGGGCGCGGGGCTGATGCGATATGCGGCTCCGCCGCGTGGGCGCGGCCAGCCACCACCGGCCCGCGGCCGAGGTACCGGCCCTAACGCCGCGCCTTCTCCTTCTCCAGCGTCACCTCGGCCTCCCCGGCGGGAGCCTTCCGCGGCCAGATCAGATAGCTCAGCGCGATCAGGCCGTGGATCCCCGCCGCACGCCAGGCCACATAGCGCCAGCTTTCCAGCGAGGTGACGCGGCCCGGATCGTCGACGTACCAGATGGCCAGCTGGAGCAGCACGGTCGCGACGACGGCCGCCGTCAGCGTGCCCAGCCACACCGTCCCCTCGTGCCGCGCCCGGGCCATGCCGTAGCGCGGCGGGCCGGCCGGTTTCGGGGCGCCGCCCAGCCGGTGGGCCGCGTGGCCGTCGAGCCACTTCACCGTGCGGTGGCCGTGCCCCACGGTGTAGCCGATGTACAGGGCGGCCAGACCGTGCGTCCAGTTCGGCTCGGCGCCGTTCCTCAGGTCCAGCGCGGTGGCCACCAGCAGGACGACCTCCAGCAGCGGCTCGCACAGCAGCAGCGCCAGCCCCGTACGCGGCATGCGCAGCAGGTACCGGACGGACAGGCCGGCCGCCAGCAGCACCCAGAAGCCGATCTCGCAGGCGGCGATCAAGGCGACGATCACGGTTCGCTCCTCTCGGTCACCCTTCAAGGCTCCCGGCCGGCGCGGCCCGATTCGTCGTCGCGACTGACGAACCCGCGGTACATCGAAAGATGCAGCCGGGGACCCTCCGCGGGGCTCACGCGCGGCATGCGGCGGCCGTGTTGGATGGTGGCATGGCCGTACGACTCCCCCGCCCACGCCGTTTCGACGTGTACGTCGCCCTGGGCAGTCTGCTGGGCGGGCTGCTGCTGTGGGCACTCGGGCTGGCCACCCGCCCGGCCACCGAGGTGTACGTGCTGCTGCCGGGCCGCTGGCCGGTGCTGCTGCCGCTGTTCGTCATGGCCGGCTGCGAGCTGCTGCGGCGCACCGCACCGCGCACCGCCCTGCTGATCGGCACCGCCGCGATCGTCCTGGACGTCCTCACCCAGGGCAGCCTGGTCACGATCCTGATGTACACGGACCTGATGTACGCGGCCGTCCTGTACGGCCCGCCCGCGTCGGCCCACCGCATCCCGCGGATCACCGGGCTGCTCTCGGTGGCCGGGGCGGTGGTGCCGTTCGCCGTCTGGCGCGAGCCCGAGGCGCTGCTGATCGGCGTGGTCACCGGCCTCGTGTCCTTCGGCCCCGCCGCCACGGGCCTGATCGTCCGCAACCACCGTGACGCGGCCGAGGCGGCCCGGCTGCGCGCCGAACAGACCGCGTTGCTCGCCGAGATGGACCGCACCCAGGCGGTCACCGCCGAGCGGGCCCGGATGGCCCGCGAGCTGCACGACATGGTCGCCAACCACCTGTCGGCGATCGCGATCCACTCCACCGCCGCACTCTCCCTGGACGATCCGAAGACCTCGCAGGAGGCGCTGGGGGTCATCCGCGAGAACAGCGTGGAAGGACTCGCGGAGATGCGGCGGCTGATCGGAATCCTGCGGGACGACAGCGGCGACACCGAGCCCGGCGTCGCGCCCACCCTCGACGGACTGGGCGCCCTGGTCGACAGCGCCCGCACCAACGGCCTCGACGTCACCCTCGACGCCGAACGGAGCGAGGTGCCCGCACCCGTCGAACTCGCCGCCTACCGCATCGTGCAGGAGTCGCTGACCAACGCCCTCAAGCACGCCGCCCCGGGCCCGGTCGCCGTGTCCCTCGCCCGGCGGGACGGCTCTCTCGTCGTCAGCGTGACCAGCCCGTACGGGGACCGGGACGGCCCGCGCGCCCCCGGCTCCGGCGCGGGTCTGGTGGGCATGAGAGAACGCGTGGCCCTGCTCGACGGCACGTTCGAAGCCGCCCCCGAGGACTCGCCCGAGGGCAGGATCTGGCTGGTGCGCGCCACCCTCCCCGTCAGCCACAGCGCCGAAGGAGACATCGCATGAGCTCGCCCGTCCGGGTCCTCGTCGCCGAGGACCAGTCCGCCGTCCGTGCGGGTCTGGTCCTCATCCTGCGCAGCGCGCCCGACATCGAGGTGGTCGGCGAGGCGGCGGACGGTGAGCAGGCGGTGGCGCTGGCCCGTGAGCTGCGGCCGGACCTGGTGCTGATGGATGTGCAGATGCCGCGCCTGGACGGGGTGTCGGCGACCCGGCAGGTCGTGGCGGAACAGCTCGCGGACGTACTCGTGCTGACCACCTTCGACCTCGACGAATACGTCTTCGGGGCGCTGCGGGCGGGCGCCTGCGGGTTCCTGCTGAAGAACACCGAGGCGAAGCAACTGCTGGAGGCCGTGCGGACGGTGGCGCGCGGAGAGGGGCTGATCGCCCCGGCGGTGACGCGGCGGCTGATCGCGGCGTTCGCGGCGAAACCCGCGCGGGAGCCCGCGGCCGATCCGGCGGTGCTCGAACAGCTGACCCGGAGGGAGCGCGAGGTGCTGTCCTGCCTCGGCCAGGGCTTGTCCAACGCGGGCATCGCGGAGCGGCTCGACATGGCCGAGGCGACCGTGAAGACCCATGTCAGCAGGCTGCTCGGGAAGCTGGGGCTGCGGAGCCGGGTACAAGCGGCGGTGCTCGCCCAGGAGTTGGGGATCTGATCCGGCGGGGATCGGCACAGGTCGCGGCGGTCCAGACCTATTGACCGGTGGTCCAGACCTTTCTATTCTCACCGCACCACGAGTGGCGTGAGGCTCAGTCACGCCCCCCACAACTCCATCAAGGAGGCGCAGCATGCGCTTCAGACACAGAGCCGCGGCAGGGTTCGCGACCCTGTTGCTCCCGCTGGCCGGCCTCGTCGGCCTGGCGAGCCCGGCCCAGGCCGCGACGTCCGCCACCGCTTCCTACGCCAAGACCCAGGACTGGGGCTCCGGCTTCGAGGGCAAGTGGACGGTGAAGAACACCGGCACCACGACTCTCAGCTCCTGGACCGTCGAGTGGGACTTCCCCTCCGGCACGTCCGTCACCTCCTCCTGGGACGCCGACGTCACCTCCTCCGGCAGCCACTGGACCGCGAAGAACAAGTCCTGGAACGGCAGCCTCGCCCCCGGCGCCTCCGTCTCCTTCGGCTTCAACGGCAGCGGCACCGGCTCCCCCGCCAACTGCAAGCTCAACGGCGGCAGCTGTGACGGCGGCACGAGCGAACCCGGCGACAGCGCGCCCAGCGCCCCCGGCACCCCCACCGCCTCGGGCGTCACCGACACCTCGGTGAAGTTGTCCTGGTCCGCCGCCACCGACGACAAGGGTGTCAAGAACTACGACGTGCTGCGCGACGGCACGAAGGTCGCCACGGTCACGACCACCTCGTACACGGACAGCGGCCTGACCAAGGGCACCGACTACTCCTACTCCGTCCAGGCCCGTGACACCGCCGACCAGACCGGCCCGGTCAGCGGCGCCGTACGGGTCCGCACCACCGGCGGCACCACCGAGCCGCCGCCCACCGGCGACAAGGTCAAGCTCGGCTACTTCACCGAGTGGGGCGTCTACGGCCGCAACTACCACGTCAAGAACCTGGTGACGTCGGGGACGGCCTCGAAGATCACGCACATCAACTACGCCTTCGGCAACGTCAAGAACGGCCAGTGCACCGTCGACGACACCTACGCCGCCTACGACAAGGCCTACACCGCCGACCAGTCCGTCAGCGGCACCGCCGACACCTGGGACCAGCCGCTGCGGGGCAACTTCAACCAGCTGCGCCAGCTGAAGGCCAAGTACCCGCACATCAAGGTGCTGTACTCCTTCGGCGGCTGGACCTACTCCGGCGGCTTCGGCCAGGCGGCGCAGAACGCGGCCGCGTTCGCCAAGTCCTGCAAGGCCGTCGTGGAGGACCCGCGCTGGGCCGACGTCTTCGACGGCATCGACATCGACTGGGAGTACCCGAACGCCTGCGGCCTGAGCTGCGACACCTCGGGGCCCGCCGCCTTCAGGAACCTGATGTCGGCACTGCGTACCGAGTTCGGCCCGAACTACCTGGTCACCGCGGCCATCACCGCCGACGGCTCCTCCGGGGGCAAGATCGACGCGGCCGACTACGGCGGCGCCGCCCAGTACCTCGACTGGTACAACGTGATGACGTACGACTACTTCGGCGCCTTCGACAAGGACGGCCCGACCGCCCCGCACTCCCCGCTCACCTCGTACCCGGGGATCCCGCAGGCGGGCTTCAACTCGGCCGACGCGATCACCAAGCTCAAGGCGAAGGGCGTCCCCGCGAAGAAGCTGCTCCTCGGCATCGGCTTCTACGGCCGCGGCTGGACCGGCGTCACCCAGTCCGCCCCGGGCGGCTCGGCGACCGGCGCGGCTCCGGGCACGTACGAGGCGGGCATCGAGGACTACAAGGTCCTGAAGAACTCCTGCCCCGTCACCGGCACCATCGCCGGCACGGCGTACGCGCACTGCGGCAGCAACTGGTGGTCGTACGACACCCCGTCGACCATTGCCGGCAAGATGAGCTGGGCCAAGAACCAGGGCCTGGGCGGCGCGTTCTTCTGGGAGTTCAGCGGCGACACCGCCAACGGAGAGCTGGCGACGGCCATCGACAGCGGCCTGAAGTAGGCCGGATCAAAGAGGAGTTCGAAGGGTCGTAGACCCTAGGCGACATTGACGCGCTGACCCGGTGGGGCTGCCTCCAGCCACGCGAGGAAACCGGTCAGCGCGTCTTCGCTCATCGCGAGTTCGAGACGCGTGCCCCGGTGCAGGCAGGCCAGGATCACGTGGTCGGAGAGCAGCGCCAGCTCCTCCTCGCCCTCCGGGACCCGGCGGCCGGCCACCTCGATCGCGGACCGCTCCAGAGTGCGGCGCGGACGCGGCGAGTACGAGAAGACGCGGTACCACTCGACGCGGTCACCGTTGTACCGGGCCACCCCGTACGCCCAGCCCTTGCCGCCCGTGTCGCCCTCGGCCGGGGCGTCCCAGCGCATGCTGGCGTCGAAGGTGCCGCCCGAGCGCTGGATCAGCCGACGGCGCAGACCGAAGACGAACAGGCCCACCACCACGAGGGCCACCACGATTCCGCACACAGTCAGAGCGAGGACCATCGACACCGACCTCCTCGTCTCCTAGGTAACGGAACGTAAAAATCACCCACATCCGCCTCAGCCGCGGCCGGGCCCGGATCTCTCCGGTACCCAGCCGCGGCTGAGTGACGTCATCACACGGCGGACTTCGGTCAGCGCGCCGCCGTCGCAGCCCGCAGACGGACGTCCGCGCGGCGCTGGGCCTCCGCGTCGTCCTCCGCCTTCGCGCGCTCGAGCTCCTGCTCCGCGCGCTGGACATCGATCTCGTCCGACAGCTCGGCGACTTCCGCGAGCAGCGAGAGCTTGTCGTCCGCGAACGAGATGAATCCGCCGTGGACCGCGGCGACGACCGTCCCGCCGTCGCTCGTGCGGATGGTCACCGGGCCCGACTCCAGCACACCGAGCAGCGGCTGGTGACCGGGCATGACGCCGATGTCGCCGGACGTGGTGCGCGCGACGACCAGGGTGGCCTGGCCGGACCAGACCTCACGGTCGGCCGCGACCAGCGCGACGTGCAGCTCAGCAGCCAAGGGTGGCTCCTCGGGTCACCACCCGGCGGGAGTGCCGGGTGTTGGTTACAAGTCTAGTAGGCGTGAATGAGGGGGCGGGACGAACCCCGCCCCCTCATGACTCGAGCGCTGCCCGGGTCAGGAGACGCCGAGCTCCTTCGCGTTCTTCTTCAGGTCCTCGAGACCACCGCACATGAAGAACGCCTGCTCCGGGAAGTGGTCGTACTCGCCGTCGCAGATCGCGTTGAACGCGGCGATCGACTCGTCCAGCGGCACGTCCGAACCGTCCACGCCGGTGAACTGCTTGGCGGCGTGGGTGTTCTGGGACAGGAAGCGCTCCACGCGACGGGCACGGTGGACGACGAGCTTGTCCTCCTCGCCGAGCTCGTCGATACCGAGGATCGCGATGATGTCCTGCAGGTCCTTGTACTTCTGCAGGATGTTCTTCACGCGCATCGCGGCGTTGTAGTGCTCCGCCGAGATGTACCGCGGGTCGAGGATGCGGGACGTCGAGTCCAGCGGGTCCACGGCCGGGTAGATGCCCTTCTCGGAGATCGGACGGGACAGAACCGTCGTCGCGTCGAGGTGGGCGAAGGTGGTGGCCGGGGCCGGGTCGGTCAGGTCGTCCGCGGGGACGTAGATCGCCTGCATCGAGGTGATCGAGTGACCACGGGTCGAGGTGATGCGCTCCTGGAGGGTGCCCATCTCGTCGGCCAGGTTCGGCTGGTAGCCCACCGCGGAGGGCATACGGCCGAGCAGGGTCGACACCTCGGAACCGGCCTGGGTGAAGCGGAAGATGTTGTCGATGAAGAACAGCACGTCCTGCTTCTGGACGTCACGGAAGTACTCCGCCATCGTCAGGCCGGCCAGGGCCACGCGCAGACGGGTGCCCGGGGGCTCGTCCATCTGGCCGAAGACCAGGGCGGTCTTGTCCAGAACGCCGGACTCTTCCATCTCCGCGATGAGGTCGTTGCCCTCACGGGTGCGCTCGCCGACGCCCGCGAAGACGGAGACGCCCTCGTGGAGGTTGGCGACACGCATGATCATTTCCTGGATCAGCACGGTCTTGCCGACACCGGCACCACCGAACAGACCGATCTTGCCGCCCTTGACGTACGGGGTGAGGAGGTCGACGACCTTCAGGCCCGTCTCGAACATCTCGGTCTTCGACTCGAGCTGGTCGAACGCGGGGGCCTTGCGGTGGATGGACCAGCGCTCGCCCGTGTGGACCTCGTCCGTGTTCAGCACCTCACCGAGGGTGTTGAACACCTTGCCCTTGGTGAAGTCGCCGACCGGGACGGTGATGCCCGCGCCCGTGTCGGTCACCGGGGCCTGGCGGACCAGGCCGTCGGTGGGCTGCATGGAGATGGCGCGGACCAGGCCGTCACCCAGGTGCTGGGCGACCTCAAGGGTCAGCGTCTTCTTCTCGCCCGCCAGCGCCGGGTCGGCGACCTCGACGTGAAGGGCGTTGTAGATCTCCGGCATCGCGTCGACGGGGAACTCCACGTCGACGACCGGGCCGATGACCCGCGCGACGCGGCCCGTCGCCGTGGCCGTCTCAACAGTGGTGGTCATTTATCGGTCACTCCCCGCGGTCGCGTCGGCCAGGGCGCTCGCGCCACCGACGATCTCGCTGATTTCCTGGGTGATTTCGGCCTGGCGGGCCTGGTTGGCAAGCCGGGTGAGCGTCTCGATGAGCTCTCCGGCGTTGTCGGTGGCCGACTTCATCGCGCGCCGCGTGGCGGCGTGCTTGGAGGCGGCCGACTGGAGCAGCGCGTTGTAGATGCGGCTTTCGACGTAGCGCGGCAGGAGGGCGTCGAGGACGTCCTCCGCCGAGGGCTCGAAGTCGAACAGCGGGAGGATCTCGCCCTTGGGCGCCGCCTCCGCCGCGACCTCGTCGAGGCTGAGCGGCAGCAGCCGGGCCTCGATCGCCGTCTGCGTCATCATCGACACGAACTCGGTGTAGACGATGTGGAGCTCGTCCACACCACCCTCGGCCGTCTCCGTCTCGATGGCCTCGATCAGCGGGGCCGCGACCTTCTTGGCGTCCGCGTACGACGGGTCGTCGGTGAAGCCCGTGAACGACTCCGCGATCTTGCGCTCGCGGAAGTTGTAGTGGGCGACACCACGGCGGCCGACGATGAAGTTGACGACCTCCTTGCCCTCGGCCTCAAGCTTCGCCGTGAGCTTCTCCGCGGCCTTGATGGCGTTGGAGTTGAAGGCGCCGGCCAGACCGCGGTCGCTCGTCATGAGCAGGACCGCGGCGCGGGTCGGGTTCTCGGCCTCCGTCGTCAGCGGGTGCTTGGTGTTGGATCCGGTCGCCACCGCCGTGACCGCGCGGGTGAGCTCGGTCGCGTACGGGGTGGAGGCCGCCACCTTGCGCTGCGCCTTGACGACGCGCGAGGCGGCGATCATCTCCATCGCCTTGGTGATCTTCTTGGTCGCGGAGACGGATCGGATGCGACGCTTGTAGACCCGGAGCTGGGCTCCCATGAGTCAGGTCCCTTCCGTCGTCACTTACCGGCAGCCGGGGTGTCCTCGCCGAGCAGCTTGCCGTCGGAGGTCTCGAACTGCTTCTTGAACTCCGCGATGGCCTCGGCGACGGCCTGCAGGGTGTCGTCGGACATCTTGCCGCCCTCGCGGATGGAGGTCATCAGACCCTGCTCCTTGCGGTGCAGGTAGTCCAGCAGCTCCTTCTCGAAGCGGCGGATGTCGGCGACGGGCACGTCGTCCATCTTGCCGGTGGTGCCGGCCCAGACGGAGACGACCTGGTCCTCGGTGGCCATCGGCTGGTACTGGGGCTGCTTCAGCAGCTCGACCATGCGCTGACCGCGCTCCAGCTGCGCCTTGGACGCGGCGTCCAGGTCCGAACCGAAGGCGGCGAACGCCTCCAGCTCACGGAACTGGGCGAGGTCCACGCGCAGACGGCCGGAGACCTGCTTCATCGCCTTGTGCTGCGCGGAACCACCGACTCGGGAGACGGAGATACCGACGTTCAGCGCGGGGCGCTGACCGGCGTTGAACAGGTCCGACTCCAGGAAGCACTGGCCGTCGGTGATGGAGATGACGTTGGTCGGGATGAACGCCGAGACGTCGTTGGCCTTGGTCTCGACGATCGGCAGACCGGTCATCGAGCCGGCACCCATCTCGTCGGAGAGCTTCGCGCAGCGCTCCAGCAGGCGGGAGTGCAGGTAGAAGACGTCACCCGGGTAGGCCTCACGGCCCGGCGGGCGGCGCAGCAGCAGCGACACGGCACGGTAGGCGTCGGCCTGCTTCGACAGGTCGTCGAAGATGATCAGGACGTGCTTGCCCTCGTACATCCACTGCTGACCGATGGCCGAACCGGTGTACGGCGCCAGGTACTTGAAGCCGGCCGGGTCGGACGCCGGGGCGGCGACGATGGTCGTGTACTCCAGCGCGCCGGCCTCTTCCAGAGCGCCGCGCACACCGGCGATCGTGGAGCCCTTCTGGCCGATGGCGACGTAGATGCAGCGAACCTGCTTGTTCGGGTCGCCCGAGCGCCAGTTGTCGCGCTGGTTGATGATCGTGTCGACGGCCAGGGCGGTCTTGCCGGTCTGGCGGTCACCGATGATCAGCTGACGCTGACCACGGCCGACGGGGGTCATCGCGTCGACGGCCTTGTAGCCCGTCTCCATCGGCTCGTGCACCGACTTGCGCTGCATGACCGTGGGGGCCTGCAGCTCCAGGGCGCGGCGGCCCTCGGACTCGATCTCGCCGAGGCCGTCGATCGGGTTGCCGAGGGGGTCGACCACGCGGCCGAGGTAGCCCTCGCCCACCGCGACGGAGAGAACCTCACCGGTACGCGAAACCGGCTGACCCTCCTCGATGCCGCTGAACTCACCGAGGACGATGGCACCGATCTCGCGCTCCTCGAGGTTGAGGGCGAGGCCGAGGGTGCCGTCCTCGAACTTCAGCAGCTCGTTGGCCATGGTCGAGGGCAGACCCTCGACCTTCGCGATGCCGTCGCCGGCAAAGGTGACCGTACCGACCTCCTCGCGCGAGGCCGCGTCCGGCTTGTACGCCTGGACGAAGTTCTCCAGCGCGTCCCGGATCTCCTCCGGCCGGATCGTGAGCTCCGCCATCTGGGTTCCCTGCTCTCCTTGTTGGGCCCGAAGTTTCTTAGGGGGTCTGGGGGCGACCCCCAGGATTCTTCTGCACGGCCCAACCAGGGCCGTCGTAAGTACGTTGTGCCTATTGAGTTGCTGCTCAGCCGGCGAGCCGGCGGCTGGCGTCCTCGATGCGGTCCGCGAGGGATCCGTTGATGACCTCGTCGCCGACCTGCACCCGGATTCCGCCGAGGACCTCGGGGTCCACGTCCAGGTTGAGGTGCATCCGGCGGCCGTAGAGCTTCGCGAGGGCATCGCCCAGGCGCTGCTTCTGCGGGTCGCTCAGCGGCACCGCCGAGGTGACGATCGCCACCATGCGGTCCCGGCGGTCGGCGGCCAGCTTGGACAGGGACTCCAGTCCCGCCTCCAGGCTACGTCCCCGCGGCGCGGTCACAAGGCGCGTGACCAGACGCTCGGTGGCCGACTGGGCCCGGCCGCCGAGGAGGCTGCGCAGCAGCTCGCCCTTGGCGGAGGCGGTGGCCTTGCGGTCGGTCAGCGCGGCACGCAGCTCGGTGCTGCCCGAGACGATCCGGCCGAACCGGAACAGCTCGTCCTCGACGTCGTCGAGCTTGCCGGCCTGCTGCGCGGCGGTGAGGTCGGCGGTGTTGGCCAGCTCCTCCAGCGCGTCCACCAGGTCGCGGGACTGCGACCAGCGGGAGCGCACCATGCCGGCCACCAGGTCGGCGGCGGGGCCGCTGACCTGGGTGCCGAGCAGGCGCTGGGCCAGCTCGGCCTTCGCCTCCGCGGCCTGCGCCGGGTCGGTGAGGACCCGACGCAGCGACACCTCGCGGTCGAGCAGCGCGGTGACGGCGGCCAGCTCGTCGGCGAGCGAAGCCGCGTTCACGGACGTGGAGTCCGTCAGCGCGTCGAGACGCTCACGTGCGGCTGCCAGGGCCTCGCGGCTCGCTCCGTTCATCGCCCGGCCTCGGCCTTCTCCTCGAGCTCGTCGAGGAACCGGTCGATCACACGGCTCTGGCGGGCGTGGTCCTCGAGGGACTCCCCGACGAGCTTGCCGGCCAGGTCGGTGGCGAGCTTGCCGACGTCCTGGCGCAGCGCGGAAGCGGCGGCCTTGCGGTCGGCCTCGATCTGGGAGTGGCCGGCGGCGACGATCTCCTCGCGCTGACGCTGGCCCTCGGCCCGCATCTCGGCGATGAGCGCGGCACCCTGCTCCTGCGCCTCCTGGCGCAGGCGCGCGGCCTCGTGCCGGGCCTCGGCGAGCTGTGCCTTGTACTGCTCAAGGACGCTCTGGGCCTCGACCTTCATGGTCTCGGCCTCTTCGATACCGCCTTCGATCGCCGCGCGGCGCTCCTCCAGAACCTTGTTGATGTTCGGAAGCAGCTTCTTCCAGAAGAAGAAGAACACGATGGCGAAGGCGATGGTGCCGACGAGCAGCTCGGGGCCCGGAGGAATAAGCGGGTTCTGCTTCTCCTCGGCCGCCAGCTGCACCAGGTTGGCGATCACATCAGTGCCTTCCGTTAAAAGGTTTCGATCGTCCGGTCGTCTTTAGTAGACGAACGGCATGACGATGCCGATGAGGGCGAGCGCCTCACAGAACGCGAAACCGAGGATCTGGTTGGCACGGATCAGACCGGCCGCCTCGGGCTGGCGGGCCAGGGCCTGGGTGCCGTTACCGAAGATGATGCCGACGCCGACGCCGGGGCCGATGGCGGCAAGGCCGTAGCCGATGGAGCCGAGGTTGCCTTCGACGGCGGCGAGGGTCTCAAGGGCAGCCATGCTGAATCTTCCTTCTCTTTCAGGACCGATGGGGGTTGGCCACCGGACGTTCTGGGGGCTGAGAGTGTTCGGGGCTCAGTGATGCTCGGCGAGAGCGCCCTGGACGTAGGTGCAGGCGAGGAGTACGAAGACGTACGCCTGGACGGCCTGCACGAAAAGTTCGAAGACGATCATGACCGTGGCCATGACGAAGGAGACACCGGCCGCCGGGATCATCCAGCTGTTCAGCAGGTACCAGGACGCGACGGTGAACATGACCAGCATCAGGTGGCCGGCGAACATGTTCGCGAACAGTCGCACCGCATGTGTGAAGGGCCGGACGAGCAGGTTCGAGAAGAACTCGATGACCATGACGAGCGGCAGTACCGGGCCGAGCGACTTGTCGTAGCCGGTGACGTTCTTGAAGAACCCGACGAAACCGTGTCGCTTGAAGGTCAGGCCGACCCACGTCACGTACACCACCGCGGCCAGAACAGCCGGGTACGCGATGATCGACGACACAGGGAACTGCGCGAGCGGGATCACGGACCAGATGTTCATGATCCAGATGAAGAAGAACAGCGAGACCATCAGGGGGACGTACTTCTCGCCCTCCTTCTTGCCGAGGGTCTCGTAGACGATGCCGCGGCGGACGAAGTCGTAACCGGCCTCACCGACCATCTGCAGCTTGCCCGGCACCACCTTGGCCTTGCCGAAGGCCGCCCAGAAGAAACCGATGACAAGGATGGTGGTGATGATGGCGAGCAGCATCACCTTGTTGAACTCGTACCCCCCGACCGTGCCAATCGGCTTGAAGAGGAACGAGTGCAGGCCCGGAGCCGGAAAACCACACCCGTTGTCGGACATGATCCGACAGCTCCAGTCAAAGGCGAGCTGGGTCTGGTCAGCACTCACCGCGGGCTCCTTCGGCGTGACGCATGGGTACGGCAACCTCGTTGTGTCGGCGCGGCACAGGGCCGCAGTTCGGCACGGGACTGGTGTTACGGATGTGGGGGCGGCTGGGGGGCATCTCGCCTCGCGATGGAGCAGGCGTCAGCTCGGATGCCCGCGCCCTCGATGCCGCAGTTGGCACCGGACGATAGCAGGAGAACTCATGCCTGCTTATCCCGGCCCTACCCCTCACGACGAGTGCCCCGACTTTTCGGGCTTCGCGCCCGTCGTCGAATCGGGCTCGACGTAAAGGATCTTGGCTTTCATGTGCGCTCGCGCCTGCGCGGCGATCCAGGCAAGTGTGCCGACGACCAGCGTGATGGCGAACGCCTTCGGGTTGAACAGCGTCGTGTTCTTGAACGCCGCGACGAAGATGAACAGCAGAAGAATCTGCGCCGCGTAGAGCATCAGACCCATCGCCTGGAAGAGGTGCGGAAGCGATTTGGCAGTCCGCTGCAGCACGTAGAGGCCGATGCCCATGAAGAGGACCACGACGAGCGTCGCGACAACCGCGGCGATCGCACCCTTGCCACCCGCCACCACACCACTGACGACGGCGGCAACGGCACCGACGGCGGCCGTGGGAACGGCGGCTTGGGCCAGGATCCGGGCGTCATTGGACGGCATGGCGGCAACTCCGCTTTCGCAGGGGGCAGGGGTGTCGTCATGGACGAGCGTAGTCCCGGGCTGAGTGGAGACCTCACACCAATGGACCGTCGCACTGCGGTCCTTCGGCTCTATCCGGGGGGTTCTCGTGAACCGTATCACAAACTATTTGATGCAGTCTTTACCTGAAGGTGTGCGGACTCTCACACATGAGAGTGAATCTGCGCGTCTGAGCGGGAACAGCGCCGAGATGTCTGGTATTGGGCGCTTCGCACCCCCATCGCCACCCCACGACTTGGCAATGCTCTCGTCAGATTCTTACCTTGTCCCCGCCTTGCGCCGGTCGGCCAGGCGCGAACGAGGGCCCAGGGCCGTCGCCCCGTTGACACCGGCGACCCCGGAGACCACGGGCGTGCGGCTCTCGGTCCCGGCCGGGCTGTGCGCGTCAGCGGCGGACGCCGGCGTCGAGGCCTCGGGTGAGAGGGCCGCGACCGATCCGCTCCGCCGGTAGCGCGGCGGCACGAAACGCTCCATCCAGCGCGGGGCGCGGGGCGTGAAGCGCGGCAGCAGAAGCAGGATCAGACCGATCGCGCTCAGGAACACCACACCGAGCACGATCCACATGGACGCCGAGTTGACCGAGTAGGCGAGAGCCCCGAAGGCGATCAGCGCCGACCAGAAGTACATGATCAGCACCGCGCGGCTGTGCGAGTGGCCGATCTCCAGCAGCCGGTGGTGCAGGTGGCCGCGGTCGGCGGCGAACGGGGACTGGCCCTTCCACGTGCGGCGCACGATCGCAAGCACCAGGTCGGCGAGCGGGATCGCGATGATCGTCAGCGGCAGGAGGATCGGCATGTACACCGGCACCATCGTGTGGACCGCGCTGCGCACGGAGCCCGCGCTGAACGTGATGCGGTCCGGGTCCACCTGACCGGTGATCGACACCGCGCCGGCGGCGAGGACGAGCCCGATGAGCATGGAGCCCGTATCGCCCATGAAGATACGGGCCGGATGCATGTTGTGCGGGAGGAACCCCACGCACATGCCGATGAGCAGGGCCGCGAACAGCGTCGCGGGCGCGGCGGCCTCGATGCCGTAGCCGTACCAGAGCCGGTACGCGTACAGGAAGAACGCGCCCGCCGCGACGCACACCATCCCAGCGGCCAGACCGTCGAGCCCGTCGACGAAGTTGACCGCGTTGATGGTGATCACGACGAGCGCCACCGTGAGGAGGTTGCCCTGCCACGGGGTGAGCGACACAGAGCCCACGCCCGGGATGGGCAGCCAGAGGATGGTCAAGCCCTGCATCACCATCACGCCGGCCGCGATCATCTGCCCGCCGAGTTTGATCAGTGCGTCCACCCCGAACTTGTCGTCGAGCACGCCCAACAGCCAGATGAGGGCCGCCCCGCTCAGCAGCGCCCGTGGTTCGTTGGAGTTGTCGAAGACTGCACTGAGGTTGGTGAGGTGGTTGGCGACGAGGAGTCCCGCGCACAGGCCGAAGAACATCGCAATCCCGCCGAGCCGCGGGGTGGGTTCCCGGTGCACGTCACGCGCCCGCACCTCCGGAACCGCTCCGGCCACGATCGCGAACTTGCGTACCGGCCCTGTCATCAGATACGTAACCGCGGCCGTGACGCAGAGCGTCAGCAGGTATTCACGCACGGGCTTCCCCACAGGTCTCGCTGGCCATCTCAGCCCCACACCCTAGCGATGCGCGCATATGGGTGGGGACTTCCGGGTAGCGACGATGGTTGCACGAGTGGATGTGCACCCCGATGCGCTTACCCCGACTCACGCCGGATACGGCGGAAATCCACCGGCCAGCTCCCGCACTTCTCCACGGGCTCTTGAGGGATCCGTCACGCCCCGCAGCACCCCGGCGATCAGTCCGGCGATCCGGACCATCTCCGCCTCGCCCATCCCCTGAGTGGTGATCGCGGCCGTGCCGAGCCGGAGACCCCGGGCGTCCCCGTGCGGCAGCGCGCAGCAGTCCATGACCAGGCCGGCCGCGGCGAGACGGCCCCTGGCGGTGCGTCCGTCGACGCCGAGCTGCGCCGGGTCCGCGGTGATCAGGTGGGTGTCCGTGCCACCGGTGGTGACGACCAGGCCCTCGGCGGCCAGCCGGGCCGCCAGAACCCGCGCGTTCGCCACCACCTGATGGGCGTACGCGGCGAACGCCGGTGTCGCCGCCTCCCCGAAGGCGACCGCCTTGGCGGCGATGGTGTGCATCTGCGCACCGCCCTGTGTGAAAGGGAACACCGCCCGGTCCACCCGCTCGGCCAGCTCCGCCCGGCACAGGATCACACCGCCGCGCGGGCCCCGCAGCACCTTGTGGGTGGTCCCGCAGACGATGTCCGCGTACGGCACCGGGTTCGGGGCCGCTCCCCCGGCGACCAGCCCGAGGGGGTGCGCGGCGTCCGCGATGAGGTACGCGCCCACCTCGTCGGCGACCTCGCGGAAGAACGCGTAGTCGAGATGGCGGGGATAGGCGATCGAGCCGCACACGATCGCCTTGGGCCGGCGCGTGCGGGCCAGGGTGCGCACCTGCTCGTGGTCGATGAGCCCGGACTCGGCCTCGACGCCGTAACCGACGAAGTCGAACCAGCGGCCCGAGAAGTTGGCGGGCGAACCGTGGGTGAGATGGCCGCCGTGGGGCAGACCGAGCGCGAGGACGGTGTCGCCGGGGCGGAGCAGGGCGGCGTAGGCGGCGAGCACCGCCGAAGAGCCCGAGTGTGGCTGGACGTTGGCGTGGTCGGCGCCGAACAGCTCCCTGGCCCGCTCGACGGCGAGCCGTTCGGCGACGTCGACGACCTCGCAGCCGCCGTGGTGCCGTGCGCCCGGGTAGCCCTCGGCGTACTTGTTCGCCAGCGGTGACCCGAGGGCGGCCAGCACGGCCGGGGAACTGAAGTTCTCCGCGGCGATGAGCTGGAGCGTGGTCGACTGCCGCTCCGCCTCACCGAGCAGGACGTCGGCGAGCTCGGGGTCCTGGCGGCGCAGGACGTCGGCCTCGATGGCAGGGGTGACCGTCATGGTGGGCTCCGGGCGTCGACGGTGACGTACGACCAATGTAGGCCCGGGGCCTGCGGAGCGCTCGGCTGTTACGTCTTTGCGGGGACGCCGGTGAGGGCCGTGACGACCGGATCGAGCGCCTGGTGTATCTCGTCCCCGATGGACCGGAAGAACGTCAGCGGGGCGCCGTACGGGTCGTAGACCTCGTCCGCCTCGGCGGTCGGTGCCAGGAGCCACCCGCGTAGAGCGGCCGCGGCGCGGACCAGGGCACGCGCGCGGGTGACCACGCCCTCCTCCAGGGGCGGCAGCGTCGCCGGGTCGATGGCCTTGACCAGGCGGGTGAACTCCTTCAGCGTGAAGGTGCGCAGGCCCGCCGAGTGGCCCATGGAGATGACCTGCGCCCGGTGGTCCCTGGTGGCGGTCAGCACCAGGTCGGCGCGGATCACGTGCTCGTCGAGGAGCTCGCGCCCGGTGAAGCCGGAGGCGTCCGCGCCGAAGTCGGCCAGGACGGTCTCCGCGTGGGACTCCATGGGCGCGCCCTCGTGGCCCCAGGTGCCCGCGCTCTCCACGATCAGCCCGCCGCCCAGGATCCCGAGCCGCTCCCGCACCGCATGGCGGGTCAGCCGCTCGGTGATGGGCGAGCGGCACACGTTGCCGGTGCTGACGTGGAGGATCCGGAAGCTGTCACGCGGAAGCCCCACGAACGTCGTCGTGATCTCCGCCGCGCTTTCCCCGTTGCCTATGCCACGCCCCGGCCCAGGGGCCGTCAATTCGCCACCTCGAGGTCGGGTACGACCTTTCGCAGCTCGTCCGCCGAGATGGCACCCGCGCGCAGCAGCAGCGGCACCTCACGGGTCACGTCGACGATCGACGAGGGCACGATGCCGGGGGTCGGGCCGCCGTCGAGGTAGACGGAGACGGAGTCGCCGAGCATCTGCTGCGCGGCGTCGCAGTCCTCCGGCGCCGGGTGGCCGGTCAGGTTGGCCGAGGAGACGGCCATGGGGCCGACCTCGGTCAGCAGTTCGATGGCGACCGGGTGCAGGGGCATGCGCACGGCGACCGTGCCACGGGTGTCCCCCAGGTCCCACTGCAGGGACGGCTGGTGGCGGGCGACGAGCGTCAGAGCGCCCGGCCAGAAGGCGTCGACCAGTTCCCAGGCCAGCTCGGAGAAGTCCGTGACGAGCCCGTGCAGCGTGTTCGGGGACCCGATGAGGACAGGCGTGGGCATGTTGCGGCCCCGGCCCTTCGCGTCGAGCAGGTCGGCGACCGCCTCCGAGGAGAACGCGTCGGCGCCGATGCCGTACACCGTGTCCGTCGGCAGCACCACGAGCTCGCCACGGCGGACGGCGGACGCTGCCTCGCGCAGACCGGTCACACGGTCGGTCGCGTCGTTGGTGTCGTATCGCCGTGCCATCTTTAACTGGCCTCCTCGTACACGTGCTGCTGGGATGAAGTCCACGAAGTCCACGAAGCCCGCGCAGACCGCGGGGTGCCCGGTGTGCTCACGGCAGGGCCTTGCGGGCCGTGGCGAAACGCGGGCGGTTGTTCAGGTCCGGGTGGTCGGCCGCGTCGGTCCAGCCGCGGTCCTCGGCGAAGATCCACGGCACCTGGCCGCCCTGGGTGTCGGCGTGCTCGACCACGACCACACCGCCCGGCCGCAGCAGCCGGTGCGCGGTGCGCTCCAGGCCGCGGATCAGGTCGAGGCCGTCCTCGCCGGAGAAGAGGGCCATGTCGGGGTCGTGGTCCCGTGCCTCGGGGGCGACGTACTCCCACTCGGTGAGCGGGATGTACGGCGGGTTGGTGATGACCAGGTCGACCTGGCCGTCCAGGTCCGGGAAGGCGGTGAGCGCGTTGCCCTGGCGCAGGTCGACCCTGGACCCCTCGACGTTCTTCCGGGTCCACTTGAGGGCGTCCTCGGACAGCTCCACGGCGTGCACGCGCGAGCGCGGCACCTCCTGGGCGAGGGCGAGCGCGATGGCGCCGGAGCCGGTGCACAGGTCGACGATGCACGGCTCGACGACGTCCATGGCCCGTACGGCGTCTATGGCCCAGCCGACCACGGACTCCGTCTCGGGCCGCGGCACGAACACCCCGGGGCCGACCTGGAGTTCCAGGTAGCGGAAGTAGGCACGCCCGGTGATGTGCTGAAGCGGTTCGCGGGCCTCGCGGCGGGCGATGACCTCCCAGTAGCGGGCGTCGAAGTCGGAGTCCCCGACCAGGTGCAGCTCGCCGCGCTTGACGCCGTGCACGAACGCGGCGAGTTCCTCCGCGTCGGTACGCGGCGAGGGCACGCCGGCGTCGGCGAGCCGCTGGGTGGCCTGGGCCACCTCCGCGAGCAGCACGCTGCGGGGGCTTGGGGGCCGCCCCCCAAATGACTGCTGCACGCAAGTCCTCCGTAGTACTCGTACGCGTTCACTCGTACGTGCTCGTGCCTGCCTTACGCGGCCGCCAGCTTCGCCGCGGAGTCCGCGTCGAGGCAGGCCTGGATCACCGCGTCGAGGTCGCCGTCCAGGACCTGGTCCAGGTTGTACGCCTTGAAGCCGACGCGGTGGTCCGAGATGCGGTTCTCCGGGAAGTTGTACGTGCGGATCTTCTCGGAGCGGTCGACCGTGCGGACCTGGCTGCGGCGGGCGTCGGCGGCCTCCCGCTCCGCCTCCTCCTGCGCCGCTGCGAGCAGCCTGGAGCGCAGGATACGCAGTGCCTGCTCCTTGTTCTGCAGCTGGCTCTTCTCGTTCTGGCAGGAGGCGACGACTCCGGTCGGGATGTGCGTGATGCGCACGGCGGAGTCGGTGGTGTTGACGGACTGTCCGCCGGGCCCGGAGGACCGGTAGACGTCGATGCGGAGGTCGTTGGGGTTGATCTCGACGTCGACCTCCTCGGCCTCGGGCGTGACGAGCACGCCGGCCGCGGAGGTGTGGATCCGGCCCTGGGACTCCGTCGCGGGCACACGCTGCACGCGGTGCACGCCGCCCTCGTACTTCAGGCGCGCCCAGACGCCCTGGCCGGGCTCGGTGGCGCCCTGGCCGCCCTTGGTCTTCACGGCGACCTGGACGTCCTTGTAGCCGCCCAGCTCGGACTCGGTGGCGTCGATGATCTCGGTCTTCCACCCGACGCGCTCGGCGTAGCGCAGGTACATGCGCAGCAGGTCGCCGGCGAACAGCGCCGACTCGTCGCCGCCCGCGCCCGCCTTGATCTCCAGGATGACGTCCTTGTCGTCGCTGGGGTCACGCGGGACGAGCAGGAGGCGCAGCTTCTCCGTGAGCTCCTCGCGCGCCTTCTCCAGCTCCTTGACCTCGGCGGCGAACTCCGGGTCGTCGGCGCCCAGTTCGCGCGCGGTCTCGATGTCGTCGCCCGTCTGCGTCCAGGAGCGGTACGTGGCGACGATGGGGGTGAGCTCGGCGTAACGCTTGTTCAGCTTGCGCGCGTTGGCCTGGTCGGAGTGGACCGACGGGTCGGCGAGCTTCTTCTCCAGGTCGGCGTGCTCGGCGACGAGTTCCTCGACGGCCTCGAACATCTTGGGGCTCCTGTGCGGGACGGGGGTGAAGGGCGGGCGACCAAAAACGCCGGTCCCGGAGCGCCCGGTGAGGGGGCGCGTCCGTGGACCGGCGATTCGGAGCTCGCTACTTCTTGGAGCCGGCGGCCTTGCCGAAGCGGGCCTCGAAGCGGGCCACACGGCCACCGGTGTCGAGGATCTTCTGCTTGCCCGTGTAGAACGGGTGGCACTCGGAGCAGACATCGGCACGGATGGTGCCGGACTCGATGGTGCTACGGGTGGTGAACGACGCGCCACAGGTGCAGCTGACCTGCGTCTCGACGTACTCGGGGTGGATGTCGCGCTTCAAGGTGTCTCCTAGGTTCGGGAGGGCGCCGGGTCGCCACCGCGGGGTGCGGGAGCGTGAACCGGAGCCGACGTACCAGTCTGCCAGGACTGGGGCCTACTCCCAAAACCGGGGGTTGTCGTCGTTTGTTCCCTGCGGGCCGGTGCCGCTTGCTCGCGCAGTTTCCCGCGCCCCTTACGGGGCGCTCACGACACCCTTGGCCTCACCTGTCGCCGATCCGGACGTCGCCGACTTCGGGATCGGCTTGTCCTGCTCCAGGGCCTTCCAGATCTCGTCGGCCTTCTTCTTCCGGAGGAGGACGCGGTTGGGGTCGGCCGGGTCGTAGGCCACCGGCATCGTGACCATGTGCATGTGGGACGGGCTGATGCCCTGGAGGCCGCTCGCGAAGGAGGCGAGCTTGTTGACCGAGCCGAGGTCGGAGTCGGTCGTCACCGTGTTGGTCGCGGTCTCCGCGAGGTCGAGCAGCTTCTTCGGGTTCGAGAAGACGCCGACGTCCTTGATCTGGTGGACCAGGGCCTTGATGAAGGCCTGCTGGAGCTGGATGCGGCCGAGGTCGGAGCCGTCGCCGACGCCGTGCCGGGTGCGGACCAGGCCCAGGGCCTGCTTGCCGTCGAGCGTGTGGGTGCCCGCCTTCAGCTTCAGATGGCTGTCGGGGTCGTCGATGCTCTTGGTCGTGGTGATCTCGACGCCGCCGAGGTCGTCGATGAGCTTCTGGAAGCCGGCGAAGTCGACCTCCAGGTAGTGGTCCATGCGCAGGTCGGTGATCGACTCGACGGTCTTCACGGCGCAGGCGGCTCCGCCGGTGGAGTAAGCGGAGTTGAACATCACGCTCTGGGCGGCGGGGTGCTCGGCGCCCTTGGTGTCCGTGCACGACGGGCGGTCGATCAGGGTGTCGCGCGGGATGGAGACGACGCTGGCCTTCTTGTGACCCTTGTAGATGTGCACGATCATCGCCGTGTCGGAGCGGGCGCTGCCGTCGTCGGTGCCGCCGCCGAGCTTCTTGTTGCCCCCGGCGCGGGTGTCGGAGCCGAGGACGAGGATGTTCTCGGATCCGTTGTCGGCCTTCTTGGGGCGGTCCGTGCCGAGAGCCTGGTCGATGTCGACGCTCTTGAGGTTGCCGTTGAGCTTGAAGTACAGGTAACCGGCTCCGGCGCCACCCAGCACCACGATGCCGGCGGTGGTCCAGGCCGTGATCAGCAGGCCCTTGCGGCGTCTCGGGGGCTTGCGTCGCCGGCCCTTGCCGCGGTGACGCGCTCCGTCGATGCCGTTACTTCCCGGTATGCCCGGATCCGGCGTGCTCTCGGCAGACATGTACTCCTCAGCTCTTCTACGGTCGCTTACCCCCTGCGGTCAGTGCCAGGCGTGGCCGAAAAGGACCCTTCCTCGCACTATCGTCGCCCCACCTGGTCAGACGGGGAAACTCGGGAAAGGGTTGCACAACGGACTGTGCCCACCGCGTAGGACGGTGGGCACAGTGCGTGTTCGGCACGGCGGGACGTACCCCGCTCACCTGCGATGTCAGCCGAAGATGTCGTACTGCTTGAAATCGGTGCCGACGGACTTCCGTGTGGCGAAGATCTCGCTGGTCCCCTTGCCGGTGCCCGCGTACAGGTAGAGCGTGCCGCCGGGGGTGCGGGCCAGGAAGTCGGCCTTGCCGTCGCCGGTGACGTCGCCGGGCGCGTCGAAGGCGTTGTAGCCGTCCCACGTGCGCACCTTGACCCGGGCCGAGAACGCGCCCGAGCCGGCCTTGCCGGTGCCCTTGTACAGGTAGATGTAGCTGCCGGACTTGCTGCGGGCGATCAGGTCGGTCTTGCCGTCCCCGTTGAAGTCGCCCTTACCGCGCACGGAGTTGTACTGGTTCCAGCCGGAGCCCACCTTCACGCGGGGCGCGAAGGTGCCGTTGCCCTTGCCCGGGTAGATCCACATCACGCCCGCGGAGTCGACGGAGAGCATGTCGGGCAGGTAGTCGCCGGTGACGTCACCAGGGGTGATGATCCGGGTGCGGGTCTTCCAGTTGTCGGCGATCTGCTTGGTGCTCCAGGTGCCGCTGGAGATGACGTAGTGCGCCCAGAAGACGTCGCCGGTGGAGCTGACCCGGTAGACCAGGTCCTGGTAGCCGTCCCGGTCGAGGTCGGTCTGCAGGACGACGTTGACGCCGTCCCAGTTGCCCCAGGACTCGCGAGCGGCGAAGGACGTGCCGTTGGAGTTCTTGGAGTAGCCGGTCCTGGTGGAGGCGTTGCGCACCCACAGGTCGGCCTTGTGGTCACCGTTGATGTTGGTGTCGTCCAGGCGCGGGTAGGCGGCGCCCACGTAGGTGCTGACCTTGCTGAAGACGCTGTAGGCGCCCTTCGCGACGCAGTCGGTCACGCCCCAGGACACGACACCGACGATCCGGTTGTTGACGACCAGGGGGCCGCCGGAGTCGCCGTTGCAGGCGGAGACGGTGCCGGTGTCACTGCCGGTGGCGGGATTGCCCGCGCAGACCATGTGGCCCTTGACGAAGTCCGCGCCGTACGCGCCGGAGCACGTCGTGTCGGACTGCATGGGCAGCGTGGCCGTCTTCAGCGTCTCGGAGATGTCGTCGCTGGTGGAGCTGGTGCGGCCCCAGCCGTAGACCTTGGCGCTGGTGCCGGCCTTGTACGACGTGGTGTCGCCGGACGTCGTCATCCGGATCGGGGTGGCCTTGACCGGGACGGCCAGGGTCAGCACCGCGATGTCGTTGTCGATGGTGGTGGCGTTGTACGACGGGTGGTTCCACTGCCGCCAGACTGCCGTGGCGGTACCGCCGTGCAGGTCGGTGCCGTTGTCCGAGGGCAGCTGGGAGGTGCCGGTGACGACGGCGCCGTTGGCGTTCCAGTTGTAGCCCTTGACGCAGTGCGCGGCGGTGAGGATCTTCGTCGGCGCCACGACGGCGCCGCCGCAGAAGAAGCCGATGTCGTCGCTGGTGCTGGAGGTGCCCCGGTCGTCGAAGTAGAGGAGCTGCGCCATCCACGGCGCCGTGCTGATGGTGGTCTCGTTGCCACCGATGATCTTCGGGTCGATGCTGCTGGTGTTCGTGCCGGTGCTCGCGCTGAGCGAGGCCTTGCTCGTCTTGCCGGCGACGTCGTCACCGGCCATGGCGCCTGCGACGCGCTTCTCCAGCTCGGCGAGCGACGGCGAGCTCATGGCGGGCTTGACCGTCGGCTGCGGCAGCGGGGTCGCCGCGTCGGCGGACGTCGTCAGCAGCGCGCCGGCCACGGCGGCGGCGACACCGGCCGCGGCGACGGGCAGTGCTATGCGTATCCGGCGTCTGTGCCGACCGCCCCCGGGCATGGGTGTACCCACGAATGTCCCCCCTTGGGATCACAAGTTCGAAGAGAGCGTGATCCTACCCGCACCCGAACGACACAGAGGGCCGCCCCCCGTCCGGGGGTCGGCCCTCTTGCGCAGTCCTTACCTGAGGCGGCTCACCTCAGCCGAGTCACCTCAGTCGCCGTTGCCGGGCGTCGGGGTGGTCTTCTGGATCTGCATCAGGAACTCGACGTTCGACTTCGTCTGCTTCATCTTGTCGAGGAGCAGCTCGATGGCCTGCTGCTGGTCGAGGGCGTGCAGCACCCGGCGCAGCTTCCAGACGACCGCGAGCTCCTCGTTGCCGAGCAGGATCTCTTCCTTGCGGGTGCCGGACGCGTCGACGTCCACCGCCGGGAAGATGCGCTTGTCGGCGAGCTTGCGGTCGAGCTTGAGCTCCATGTTGCCGGTGCCCTTGAACTCCTCGAAGATCACCTCGTCCATGCGGGACCCGGTGTCCACCAGGGCGGTGGCGAGGATCGTCAGCGAGCCGCCGTCCTCGATGTTGCGGGCCGCACCGAAGAAGCGCTTCGGCGGGTACAGCGCCGTCGAGTCGACACCACCGGACAGGATGCGGCCGGAGGCGGGGGCGGCGAGGTTGTACGCACGGCCCAGACGGGTGATCGAGTCGAGCAGCACGACCACGTCGTGACCCAGCTCCACCAGACGCTTGGCGCGCTCGATGGCGAGCTCGGCGACCGTGGTGTGGTCCTCGGCGGGGCGGTCGAAGGTCGAGGAGATGACCTCGCCCTTCACCGACCGCTGCATGTCGGTGACCTCCTCCGGACGCTCGTCGACGAGGACGACCATCAGGTGGCACTCGGGGTTGTTGTGGGTGATCGCGTTGGCGATCGCCTGCATGATCATGGTCTTGCCGGTCTTCGGCGGGGCCACGATCAGACCGCGCTGGCCCTTACCGATCGGCGACACGAGGTCGATGATGCGGGTGGTCAGCACGCCCGGGTCCGTCTCCAGGCGGAGGCGGTCCTGCGGGTACAGCGGGGTGAGCTTGTTGAACTCCGGGCGGCCGCGGCCGTGTTCGGGCGCCATGCCGTTGACGGAGTCGAGGCGCACCAGCGCGTTGAACTTCTCGCGCCGCTCGCCTTCCTTGGGCTGCCGCACGGCACCGGTGATGTGGTCGCCCTTGCGCAGGCCGTTCTTGCGGACCTGGGCGAGGGAGACGTACACGTCGTTCGGGCCGGGCAGGTAGCCGGACGTGCGGATGAACGCGTAGTTGTCGAGGATGTCCAGGATGCCCGCGACCGGGATCAGGACGTCGTCCTCGGCGATCTGCGGCTCGGTGGCGATGTCGTCGCGGCCACGACGGCCACGGCGGTCGCGGTAGCGGCCGCGGCGGCCACGACGGCCGCCCTCGAAGTCGTCGTCATCCTGCTGCTGGCCCCGGTCCTGACGGCCGCCGCCCTGCTGGCTCTGCTGCTGGCCGCGCTGGCCGCCGCCCTGCTGGTCGTCGCCCTTGCCGCCGCGGCGGTCGCGGTCCCGGCCACCGCGGTCACCACGGTCGCCGCGGTCACGGCGGTCACGGCGACGGCCCTCGCCGCCGTCACCGGCGTCGGACTTGGCCTCGTTGTTCTGGGACTGCTGCTGCGACGGGGCCGGCGTCTCGGCCTTGGTGTCGCTCTTCGCCTCGGCGACGACGGTCTCCGTGGCGGCGGAGGCCGGGGCTCCGGCCTCGGCGGTGGCCCGGCGGCGACGGCGCTCGGGCGCCTCGTCTCCGCCGCGCTCGCCCGCGCTCGCGCGGGAACCGTCGCGGGAGGGGCCGCCGGCCGGCTGGCCGGGGATCTCGATCTGCTGCTGGGCCACGGCCTTGTCGGCCTTGTCCGCGGGGGCCTGGGAGGCCTCCTTCGCGTCCGCCTTCTTGTCCGCCTTCTCGGCGTTGTCGCCCGTACGGGTCCGCGAGGTGGCGCGGCGCTTGGGCTTGGTCTCGGCGGGGGCGTCGGCCTTCGCGGCCGGAGCGGCGCCGCCGGACGCCTGCGCCTCCTTGATGACCTCGATCAGCTGGCTCTTGCGCATCCGCGCGGTACCCCTGATACCGAGGCCGGAGGCGACCTGCTGCAGCTCGGCCAGCACCATGCCCTCGAGGCCGGTACCGCGGCGCCGCCGGGAGCCGGCACCGCTGGCAGGCGCGGAGGCGTCCGTGGCGGGCGCGGCAGCGGTCTCCTCGACACGTGCGCCCATCAGATCGGTGGTGTCGCTCACGAAGGGTCCTTCCCTGGAGCGGACGTCGGCCTGTCTGGCTCGGCGACCGTTTGTGCTGTCCGACTTCGGTTCGTGTGGTGTGAACCGTGCCGGGGCGGTGGTCCGCCTAAGCGGCGGAGGAATCTGGTGATGGCGCTTCCTTGAGTCGTGGCACCCAGTGTCAGTGTCACGCGGCGTGGTCGCACCGGTTCCGGAGCATGCCCTGCGCCCCGCTCAGTGTCCGCGTACGGCGTACGGTCCGACGTACGGAACACAGTGCGGCTTGGGGGGCTCCCGGAAGAATGTCTGTCCCGGACGGGGACACGAGGCACCTCGCCATGGTGGGGTCGGGTGCAGACTTGAGGTTAACACTACCGGATCCAACAAACATTCCCCCTCTCGAAATCCGGTAACCGAGCGCTTTTCAGATGTCACCGGAGGTCGCGAGCGGCAGCACGCTCGCGCCCTGCTGGTCGAGACGCAGCCGGTTCGCCGCCCACTCCGCCCCCGCCAGGGCCTCGACCTTGTCGGCCGTCTCCGCGTCGGCCAGCGCCATGACCGTCGGTCCGGCGCCGGAGATGACCGCGGGGATGCCGTCGCCCCGCAACCGCTCCACCAGCGCCGCGCTCTCGGGCATGGCGGGGGCGCGGTACTCCTGGTGCAGGCGGTCCTCGGTGGCCGGCAGCAGCAGTTCGGGGCGGCGCGTCAGGGCCTCGACGAGCAAGGCCGCCCGGCCGGCGTTGGCGGCGGCGTCGACGTGCGGAACGGTGCGCGGGAGCAGGCCGCGCGCCGTCTCCGTGAGTACCGGCTTTCCGGGGACGAAAACCACCGGAACGATGGAATCCGCGGGATCCATCCTGATCGCGCGCGCCGCGCCGCCTTCCATCCAGGACAGCGTGAAGCCGCCCAGCAGACACGCCGCGACGTTGTCGGGATGGCCCTCGATCTCGGTGGCGAGCTCCAGCAGCGCGGTGTCGTCGAGCTTGGCGTCGGCCCCTATGGTCACGGCGCGGGCGGCGACGATGCCCGCGCAGATGGCGGCCGACGAGGAACCGAGACCCCGGCCGTGCGGAATCCGGTTGGCGCAGACGATCTCCAGACCGCGCGGCTGTCCGCCGAGCAGGTCGAAGGCCGTGCGCAGAGAACGGACGAGCAGGTGCTTCTCGTCGCGCGGGAGCGTCTCGCTCCCCTCACCCGCGATGTCGATGTGCAGCCCGGAGTCGGCCACCCGGACGACCACGTCGTCGTACAAGCCCAGCGCGAGGCCGAGGGCGTCGAAGCCCGGGCCGAGGTTGGCGCTGGTGGCGGGGACGCGCACCCGGACGGCGGCGGCGCGGAACGCTGGACCGGCCATCGCTCGATGACTCTCCTTGAGCTGCGGTGATGGTCGAATGACGTGCAGTGGACATTCGATGGCGTACGAGAACCCCTCGGGCCGCTGCCGACCGGGACGGCCGGCCGCTGCCCGGCCGCGGAGACGGCACGGCACCATGCTCATGCGGAGGCATATGCGGCGGGCGGGTTCGGTACAGCCTATCGAAGGAAGGTTCTGTGGCGACACAGGGCGCACAGGAGGCGCACGATGCGTGTCGTAAGCCCCCTATGCACCCCCCGTAGGGAACTCCCCCGGGCAAGCGCCTTCTTGCGCCGGACCGTGTCGGGCCGTGCGCCGGCGCCCGGTGCGACGCCGCAGGTCAGGCCAGGCCGAGACGCTCCGCCGCGGCCGCCGAGTCGACGGGTACGGTGACCGGCTGCGGGGCGCCGGCGACGGCCCAGTCGGGGTCCTTCAGCCCGTTGCCGGTGACGGTGCACACGATCCGCTGCCCCGGGTCGACCTTGCCCTGCTCGGCGGCCTTCAGCAGACCGGCGACGGACGCGGCGGACGCCGGCTCGACGAAGACGCCCTCCTGGGACGCCAACAGCCGGTAGGCGCGCAGAATCTCACGGTCCGTCACCTCGTCGATGAACCCGCCCGACTCGTCCCGCGCGGCAAGCGCGTACTGCCAGGAGGCCGGGTTGCCGATGCGGATGGCCGTGGCGATGGTCGAGGGGTCCTTGACGACCTCGCCGCGCACGATCGGGGCACTGCCGGAGGCCTGGAAACCCCACATGCGCGGGGTCCGGGTCGCCACCTTGTCGGCGGCGTACTCCGTGTAGCCCTTCCAATAGGCCGTGATGTTGCCCGCGTTGCCGACCGGCAGGACGTGGATGTCGGGCGCGTCGCCGAGCATGTCCACGATCTCGAAGGCGGCGGTCTTCTGACCCTCGATACGCACCGGATTGACCGAGTTGACCAGCGCCACGGGGTAGTTGTCGCTCAAGCCGCGCGCGAGCGTGAGGCAGTCGTCGAAGTTGCCGTCGACCTGGAGGATCTTCGCGCCGTGCACCAGGGCCTGGCCCATCTTGCCGAGCGCGATCTTGCCGGTCGGCACGAGCACGGCGCACACCATCCCGGCCCGCACGGCGTAGGCGGCGGCGGAGGCCGACGTGTTGCCGGTGGAGGCGCAGATGACGGCCTTCGCGCCCTCTTCCTTGGCCCGGGTGATGGCCATGGTCATGCCGCGGTCCTTGAAGGACCCGGTCGGGTTCGCGCCTTCGACCTTGAGGTGGACCTCGCAGCCCGTGCGCTCGGAGAGCACCTGCGCGGGCACCAGGGGCGTACCGCCCTCACGGAGCGTCACGACCGGCGTGCTGTCGGATACCGGCAGCCTGTCCCGGTACTCCTCGATGATTCCGCGCCACTGGTGGGTCATTGCTGGTTACTCTCCTTCAACCCGCATGATGCTGGCGACACCACGCACGGTGTCGAGCTTGCGCAACGCCTCGACGGTCCCGGTGAGGGCGGCGTCGGACGCACGGTGCGTGACGACGACGAGGGAGGCCTCGCCGTCCTTCCCCGACTGGCGAACCGTATCGATCGAGACTCCGTGCTCGGCGAAGACGGTCGCGACCTGGGCGAGAACACCCGGTTTGTCAGCTACGTCGAGGCTGATGTGGTACCGCGTGACGACGTCGCCCATCGGGGACACCGGCAGCGCGGCGTAGGCGGACTCGCCCGGTCCGGTCGCGCCGCCGATCCGGTTGCGGCAGACGGCGACGAGGTCGCCGAGCACGGCGGAGGCGGTGGGGGAACCGCCCGCTCCGGGACCGTAGAACATGAGCTGCCCGGCGGCGTCGGACTCGACGAACACGGCGTTGTAGGCACCGCGGACGGAGGCCAGCGGGTGGCTCAGCGGGATCATGGCCGGGTGCACGCGCGCGGTGACCGACGCCCCGTCGCCGGCCCGCTCGCAGATGGCGAGCAGCTTGATGGTGCAGCCCATCTCCTTGGCGGAGGCGAAGTCGGCCGCGGTCACCTCGGTCATGCCCTCGCGGTGGACGTCGTCGAGACGCACGCGCGTGTGGAAGGCGATGCCGGCGAGGATCGCGGCCTTGGCGGCGGCGTCGAAGCCCTCGACGTCGGCGGTCGGGTCGGCCTCCGCGTACCCCAGGGCCGTGGCCTCGTCGAGGGCCTCCTGGTAGCCCGCGCCCGTCGAGTCCATCTTGTCGAGGATGAAGTTGGTGGTCCCGTTGACGATGCCCATCACCCGGTTGATCTTGTCGCCGGCGAGGGACTCGCGCAGCGGCCGGATCAGCGGGATGGCACCGGCGACGGCGGCCTCGTAGTAGAGGTCCCGGCCATGCTGCTCGGCGGCGGCGTGCAGGGCGGCGCCGTCCTGGGCGAGCAGCGCCTTGTTGGCGGAGACTACGGAGGCGCCGTGCTCGAAGGCGGTGGTGATGAGGGTCCGGGCGGGCTCGATGCCGCCGATGACCTCGACCACGACGTCGATGTCGCCGCGTTTGACGAGGGCGGTGGCGTCGGTGGTGACGAGCTCGGGGGCGATGCCCTCGCGCACCCGGTCGGGCCGCCGTACGGCCACGCCCGCGAGTTCCACCGGGGCCCCGATGCGGGCCGTGAGGTCGTCGGCGTGCGTCGTCATGATGCGCGCCACCTCTGAGCCGACCACTCCACAGCCCAGCAGCGCCACCTTCAGCGGACGCGTACGCATCATCCGACCTCGTTTCCTCTTTACCGTCTACGGTGGAACCAGTCTCACTCACCGGACGGGAGTTTCTGCCCCCGGTCCGGATCGTGAGATGTTTATTTCATTTTCGCGGAGGCGAAAGACAGGAGATCTTCCGCCGCCCGCTTGCTTCGGCTTTCGGCCTTCTGCCGTTCAGCCGACGTCGAGACGCAGCAGGTCCTCCTCGGTCTCGCGGCGGACGATCACCCGGGCCTCCCCACCCTCGACGGCGACGACCGGCGGGCGCAGCACGTGGTTGTAGTTGCTGGCCATGGAGCGGCAGTAGGCGCCGGTGGCCGGTACGGCGAGAAGGTCACCCGGTGCCACGTCGGACGGCAGGAACGCGTCCTTGACCACGATGTCCCCGCTCTCGCAGTGCTTGCCGACGACCCGGGCGAGCATCGGCTCGGCGTCGGAGGTGCGGGAGACCAGCGCGACGCTGTACTCGGCGTCGTACAGCGCCGTGCGGATGTTGTCCGACATGCCGCCGTCGACGGAGACGTAGGTCCGCAGCCCGTCGAGGGGCTTGATGGTGCCGACCTCGTAGAGCGTGAAGGCGGTCGGGCCGACGATGGCGCGCCCCGGCTCGACGGAGATCCGCGGCGTGCGCAGCTTCGCGGCCTCGCACTCGCGGGTGACGATCTCGGTCAGCGCCTTGGCGATCTCGTGCGGCTCGCGCGGGTCGTCGTCGCTCGTGTACGCGATCCCGAGCCCGCCGCCGAGATCGATCTCGGGCAGCTCGACACCGTGCTCGTCGCGGACGGCCTTCAGCAGCCCGACCACCCGGTGGGCGGCCACCTCGAACCCGGACATGTCGAAGATCTGCGACCCGATGTGGCTGTGGATGCCGACGAGCTCGAGCCCGTCGAGCTGCAGCGCCCGCCGTACGGCCTCGGCGGCCTGCCCCCCGGCCAGGGGGATGCCGAACTTCTGGTCCTCGTGGGCCGTGGCGATGAACTCGTGGGTGTGCGCCTCGACGCCGACGGTGATCCGGATGAGGACCTTCTGCCGCTTGCCGAGGCTCTGCGCGATGTGGGCGACGCGGACGATCTCCTGGAAGGAGTCGAGGACGATGTGCCCGACACCGGCCTCGACCGCACGGGTGATCTCGTCGACGGACTTGTTGTTGCCGTGGAAGGCGATGCGCTCGGCGGGCATACCGGCGGACAGGGCGGTGGCCAGCTCGCCGCCGGAGCAGACGTCGACGTTCAGCCCCTCCTCGTCCAGCCAGCGCACCACGGCGCGGGAGAGGAACGCCTTGCCGGCGTAGAAGACGTCGGCGTCGGCCCCGAAGGCGGTGCGCCAGGCACGCGCACGGGCCCGGAAGTCGGCCTCGTCCAGGACGTAGGCGGGGGTGCCGAACTCCTCGGCGAGCCGCGTGACGGGAATGCCGCCGACGGTCACGACCCCGTCGTCGTCACGCGTCACGGTCTGGGCCCACACCTTGGGATCCAGCGCGTTGAGGTCGGCGGGCGGGGCGGAGTAGTGCCCCTCGGGGAGGACATCCGCGTGACGGGGCCCGGCGGGGTGTGCGGAACGGCTCATGATCTGTTCGTGTCTCTCAGAGATGGTCGGGTGCGTCGATGCCGAGCAGGGACAGGCCGCCGGCCAGCACCGTCCCGGCGGCTTCGGCGAGCGCGAGCCGGGCACGGTGGGCGGCCGAGGGTTTCTCCTCACCGAGGGGCAGCACGGCGGGGAGCAGGGGCATCACGGCATCGGCGACGGCGATGAGATGCCGGGCCAGGCGGTCGGGGGTGTGCTGCGTGGCGGTGGCGGCGAGGACGCGGGGGTGGTCGCCGAGTACGGCGGTCAGCGCTTCCGCTGCGCTCACGGGACCCGGCTCGGGGTGGAAGCCGAGGTCGGAGGCGTTGCGCAGGAGGGCCCGGGTGCGGGCGTGGGCGTACCGGACGCGGAAGAGGGGGTTGCACTCCCGCTGGACGAGGTGGTCGCCGGGGATCTTAGGCCGGTCGTGGGCGGCGGGGTGCAGCAGGGCCCAGCGGGCGGCGTCCCGGCCGAGGGGCACGGGGTCGGCGGGGGCGGGAACGGGGTGGACGGTGACGGACCGGTCGGGGATGACATGCGTGACATGCGGCCCCGGGGTGATGACAGGGGAACCAGGGGTGGTGATGTCCGCCCCGAGGACGGACTTCCACTCCGGGACGGGCCGCCCGGTGCACGAGACGCGGACGACGTCCCCCTGGCTGCGCGCCAGACGGGCCACGACGTCCGTGACCACGACGGCACGCACCTCCGCCCGGCAGTGGATCTCGAGGGCGCTCCCGCTGAACCCGCTCGCCGTGTGCCCGTAGCGCCGCCCGCGCCGCAGGATCTCGTCGACGAGGTCGGCTGAGGCGGTGCTGTGCAGGCTGACGTTGAGGAAGCCGGGCCCGGTGACCACGACGTCGGCGAACCGCCGCTCGTCGAGGAGCCGCGCGCGCAGCACCTCGGCGACGTCACGCGGCGGCCGCCCTGCCGCGCGGGCCAGCTGGAGGGCGATGCTGGTGGCGTAGTCGCCACGGCCCCCGGGCCCGGGCGGAGCGACCACGGCCCGCTCCGGAACGGTCACGCTGAGCTCACCCTCGTCGACGGCGCGGCGCACGGCGTGCAGCACGGTGCGGGAGAGCTCTGCGGGGGTCACGGCACCAGCGTATGGGAGGAAGGGGGTGGGTATGCGAGCCGGTTTCCCGAGGGTCCGGGATGTGGACGCGGGCTGGTGTCTCGGGGTGGGGGCTGCTCGGGGGGGGCGGGGCCTGTCTTGGGGTGGGGGACGCCGGTCTGTGTCCGGGGTGGACGCTGTCGGCATGGAGCCGGGGGTCGCGCCGGTGGACGCTGCCAGCATGAGGGGGCCGGGGCCGGGGCCGGGGGCCGCGCCGGTGGACGCTGCCAGCATGAGGAGGCCGGGGCCGGGGGCCGCGTCGGTGGACGCTGCCCGGCGTTGCGGGAGCGGCAAAGCGGCGACGGTGCGACCCTCTCCTACGGCACGGCGGGAATATCCACTTCCTGCCCCTGCTCCCTCACCGGTTCCTTCACCGCCGGTTCCTTCGCTACTGGGCCGTTCCCTGGGGCACCACCGCCGTCGGTGTCGGGGCCACCGCCGCGCTGCCGACCCCCACCCCGGGCTCGCTCCATCAACTGGCGGACCACGAGGACCAGTTCGGCGGGCTCGAAGGGTTTGGCGAGGAAGGCGTCGACGCCCACTTCAAGCCCGGCCTCGACCTCGTGGTGGCTGCAGGCGCTGACGATGGCGAGGGGCGTGTCCCGGGTCCGCGGGTCGGCCCGGAGGCGAGCGGCGGTCCGCAGCCCGTCCAGCCGGGGCATGACGACATCGAGGGTCACGACATCGGGCCGCACCTGATGCACGACATCAAGACACTCGGCACCATCGGCCGCGGTCACGACCTCCAGCCCCTCAAGCTCGAGGTTGACCCTGATCAACTGCCGGATGACCTTGTTGTCGTCCACAACAAGCACCCGACCCGACGCGCCTGGCACAACTCGAGAGTAGGTCGACCCCGGCCATCGCGTCCCGGTTTTCCCCACTTCCACCCCGCACGAGCGACCCGGATCCCCCGCCCCGACAGCGGAAACCCGTTCATGACCACCCCGAGGGAGCTGGTAGTGTTCTACCCGTCGCCGCGAGCAACGCGACGAACACGCCCCCGTAGCTCAGGGGATAGAGCAACGGCCTCCGGAGCCGTGTGCGCAGGTTCGAATCCTGCCGGGGGCACCTTGTATGAGGTGTCCAAAGACCCCGCCATCAGCGCTTTCGCTGGGACGGGGTCTTCGTGTGTGTGCAGGCGTGTGCCGCTCGGAGCGGCTGTATGTCGGGGGCTGTGGACTATCCGTGGACTGGCCGCAGGCCAAGAATCCGCAGGTCAGCACCGGAAAACACGGAGGCCCCCGGACCGTAGTCCGGGGGCCCATCTTGCCGCAGGTGCGCGCGTCGAAGGTGTGTCGGGATCAGGTGTCGTTGCCGGGCTCGTCCTCCTGGCCGTCGTCCTCACCGAGGAGCTCGGCAATCCGGCGGTTGGCGACGTCCTGGCGACCGTCAAGGCACTTCGCGTACCGGCTCAGCAGCACTTCGACGCTGTTGCCCGCGCGCTCCGCGACCTCGGTGGGGTCGACGCCCGCGTTGAGCCAGGAGGAGAGCGCGGCGTGCCTCAGGTCGTACGGTCGAGCGGCCAGCGGCGAGGCAACCTGTTCCGGCGTGAGCGCCAGGTGCCTGGCCTCGTCCCAGACGCGCCAGTACGTAGTGGAGGCGACCACTCCCCCACGTTCGTTGGCGAACAGCCGCCCGTCCTTGGCGGTGCCGAACTCCTCGATGTGGGCGAGGAGCATGCGGACGAGGCGAGGTGGGATCGGGACGATGCGGGTTTCATTCGTGGGGCGATTCTTGAGGCCGCGGTTGTCGTGAACCTCCCCGGTCCCGGTCCAGCGCTTCCCGACGGTCGGGCGGGTCTTCTCCAGGATCAGCGAACCCCACCCGGTCTCCGGCAGCGTGCAGTCCGGACGACGCAGTGCCACAGCTTCCGCCGGCCGAAGCCCGCCGAAGTACATGCAGGCGAAGAGCGCGACCAGGCGCCGCCCACGGGCTCTGCGGTAGCCGCCGACGTAAGAGACTGCGGCCAGGAGTTCGCGTGCCTGCCGAGGGTTCACCACGACCCGGCGGTCGACTTCCTTGGTCACCTTCGGAGGCTTCCACTTCACGAGCGTGACCGGGTTCTCCGGAAGCTCCCCCAGTTCGACCGCATAGGCAAGGGCGTTGAAGAGGACCGCGCGCTTGCGCCGTACCGTCTCTGCGGCCGCTGGAGCGCCCGACAGCTTGAGCTTGAACGAGTCGAGAACGCGGCGGATGTCTGCCGGATTCTTGATCGTCGCCAATGGCAGCGAAGCCTTGGCCACCCAGCGAAGAGCGTTCGCGATGTCGACCGGCGGAGCTTCCTCGTCCGAGGCTTGGACGACGAAAGCCCAGCCCCGCAGCGCACGGCGCAAGACGTCGTCAGCAGGCCGCCCAGGCCGATCACCCAGCAGTTGAGTCGTGACGAGCGTCATCGTCTCGTTCAAGCTGTCGCGGGAGTTCGGAGCCGCGTGCGGCCACTTCATGGCGACGTACGCCTGTGCGAAGTCGTACCAGGTACGGGACGCTTTGACGGGTGCCATCGAGTCCGGCAGACCAGTGTCCGTATCGAAGGCCTCGCCCTTCTGCGCAGCCCGAAGAAGCTTGGCGCGGAAGTTGTCGGCGAGTGCCTTGGTCCGGAAGGTCTCGGAGAACGGCGGGGCGTCGGCAACCTTCCATCGCACGTCATAGGACGGCGTCTTGTAGGGCCGCTTGCGGATGCCCCACACCCTCACGTCATGCGACTTCACGCCGCCTCCGCGAGCCCGTGGAGCCAGGCGTCGAAGTCACTGCGCCAAACGCGGAGCTCACCATTCGGCAGCTTGATCGCTTCCGGAGCCTGCCCTAGCTCGCGCCAGCGGTAGAAGGTTCGGCGGGACACTCCGCCCAGCTCGGCGAGGATCTGCGGGACAGTCATCAGTTCGTCCCGTCGGCGGTCCATGTCGGTTCTCCTTCCGTTCCGGGGGCGGGTTCGAGAGATGCGGCCAGCCAGGCTTCGGTGTCCGAGAGGCCGGTACCGGCGAAGACCCAGTGCGCGAGGACGTACGTCGTCTCAGGTTCTGCGCCGCTGGGTGCTGCGGCTTGGGCACGGCGCCACTCGGCGCGGGCGTCGCGGAGGGCGCCGAGGGTGGTGGAGTAGCGGCGGGACTTGGTGGAGAAGTGGCCGCGGAATCCGAGCATGTGAGCCCAGGCGCGCAGGCGGAGGTGTTCGAGGTCCTTGCGTACGCCGAGGAACCAAGCGGTTCGGATAAGGCGCCGGGCGTGATCGCTGATGTCGAGTTGGGCGAGTTCGGCGGCAAACTTGAGCGGGCGGTCGAGAGCTCCTGTCGCAGTCTCGGCGCCCTTGGTGGCGTACTTGGCGATGTAGGCGGCGACAGCCCGTTCGGTCAGCTCCTGGCCGCCGTCGAAGTCGGCCGAGCGGATGGTGCGTACGTCGAGCTGGCGACCGAAGGTGAAGGTGTGGGCGCGGCCGTCGATAGTCGGGCCGTCCACGCGGACCTTGGCAGCGGCAGCACGGATGGCGTCCGTGAGCAGCTCGGCGGTTGCCCAAGCAGGGGGTGGAGTGTCGCCGCCGCTGGGGCCGTCGATGCGAATGACCGCGTGGAAGTGGACCGCGCCACGCTTCTGGTACTCCGCGACCTTGGCGAAGGACACGCGGGCGTGCTCGCGGAAGCGCCGCTGGGAGAGGCCGGCGCGCTTGGCGACCTCTCGGCGCAGGTAGGTCGAGAAGCGCCGCCAGAGAGGACCGGCGTGGGCGTTCCAGAGCACAGCGCTTTCGTAGTCGTAGGTGTTCGGGTCGAGCGCGGTGCCGAGCGCCTCGTCGTCCTGGTCGTGGTGGGTGCCGCAGCGGCAGGGGCGCCCGCTGGAGGGTCGGTTGTGGACCGGGCCGAAGCTCGGCGCGGTGAAGGTGGCGAACACGCGCGGGTGGACGGCGACGTGTTCGGGGATGCCCCTGCCGCCACGCAGCCCGGAGGTGATCAGGTGGAAGGTGTCGCGGCGGTAGACCTCTGCGCAGGCGGCGCAGCGGGTCGTGCGGCGGTTGTTGCAGCGGACGAGGAGCTGTCCGGCCGGGAGGCTGGTCGATTCGAGGCGGTGGAGGACGTTGCCGATCTCGCCGGTCGTGGTGTCGACGTCGTACTCGGTGCGGTGGCCGTCGAGGCGGATCGGGTTGGTGCAGCCGCCGAGTCCGGAGAGCTGGCGGAGGATACCCGGCAGTGTGCCCTGCGTGGCCAGGTTCGCGAGTTCCGGGAGTGGGGCCGGAGTGGTGCGGGTGAAGATGGCGATTCTCCTTCTGACTGGCTCGGTCGGGAGGAGCGGGCCCCGGGGTGGCGAGATGCTTGGTCGTGTGCCGCCGCCCCGGGGGCCAGCGCGGTTCAGCGGCGGTGGTGGTCGCGGAGCATGGAGCGCAGGACGACGGCAGCGACGGCTACGGAGATGGCCGTGACGGCGACGGCGGCCAGGAGCGCGGTGAGGACGACCCCGCCGACGACCAGGGCGACGACGGTCTTCTGATCGACGGAGACCGACGGGAGCGAGCGCTGGACGGGTGTCGGCTCGGTCGGGGTGTGGGTGTGCGCGGGCGGCGGGGTCGGGCTGTCGGGGTACTTCGGGAGGAACACGGCTGGCTCTCCTTATCTACTCGTCTAGGCGTGTGAGCCGTTAATGACGGTCACGCCGGAGCGCGTGCCGGACTCGATGGCGGGTGCGAGGAAGGTGCGGGACAGCCAGAAGCCGAAGAGGGCGATCAGGACGACGATCCAGACGCGGACGCCGAGGAACCTGACTGCTCCCCAGGCGAAGAATCCGAGGATGACGACAAGCGGCAGGCTGACGGTCACGGGGTGAGAGTCCTTTCAGCGCACGGGGCAGCGGTGAGTGCGGGCGGCCAGCTCGGCGGCGGCGCGGCCGTCGTAGTCGGTGGAGAAGCCGCAGCGCGGGGCGGTGCAGGCTGCGGTGTGCTTCTCCTGGCCCCGGCCGTCGTAGTACGTGCCGACCCGGACGGGGCCGATGCGGACGACGTTGCGGAAGCGGCGATTGGCGCTCACGAGGTCTCCTTCAGAGGTGGGTGGCGATGGCTTCGGCCATGGGTGCGGGGACGCCGAGGCGGGCGCGGAGCGTTGGGGTGTCGATGGGTGTTCCGGTACCGGTGTGGTGTTCGGCGGCGACCTTGCGAGCGTGGGCGACCAGGGCGGCCGGAACGGGCAAGGCGGGACGCTCGGGCGGCTCGTGCTCGTCGGCGGGCTGGGGCGGGGCTTGTTCGGTGGCCGGGCGTGCAGGCTCGGGACGGGCTTCTGGTGCTTCCGCGGAGTCGTGGACCTCGTTGTCCTTGTCGGGGTCGGCGACCTGGTGGAGCGTTGTCGGTGCGGAGTGCGCCAGCAGCGTGCCGCCGAGGAAGGCGACCGCGGGCCAGCCCGCGACGAGGATGCGCAGCCAGGCCGGGACGTGGTTCAGGTCGAGGAGGCCGGCGGTAGCGACGTTGGCTCCCAGGGAGGCGGTGAGGGCGATGACGAACCAGCACCACCCGGCCGCTTTGGCTTCCCCGGAGCGCAGTCGGCGCCAGGCGGCGACGAGCAGCAGGTCGACCGAGATCGGGTAGGCCCACGCCTTCCACCCGTCCTGTCCGGCCGCCGAGGCGATGTCGTGCAGGTGGGCGAAGGACAGCGCGGCGGCGATGACGGCTTGGATGAGCACCGCGTCAACGCGGGCCAGTTGGGCGCGCATGATGCGGCTCCTTCCGGGTTCAGGCATGCGAGGGGTAGGGACCTGGCGTGAGGCGGTCACGCCGACCGGGGTTGTGGAGGAGGTCAGCCGGTAGCCGGGCGGGGTTCGGCGACGAGGGCCGGAGACTCAACTGGCCGTATGGCCACCTCGGGCAGGAAGGGCTTGAGCGCAGGCACGTCCGGCACCAGGTGTGCGGACTCTCGGCAGGCCGCCGCCGCATCGCTGAGGGACAGGTACGGGGTCCGGATGCGTGACCAGCCGCCGGAGGTGTCACCAGCTACGGCCAGGCCGGGGCGTTCAGGTGCGATGGCGCAGGCAGCCGAGACCGCTTCGGGTGCGATGTCGCCGAGCGCCATCTTCGCGGAGGCTTCGTCGTTCACTCGGTGGCAGACGCGGCCTGTCAACTGGGCCCGCAGCATGGTGGCGCCCTTGCCCAACTCGGCGCCGAAGCGCTGTCCGCAGACCTCCAGGTAGATGCCGGCCGCGCGGCCGAGCTGGGCAAGGCGAATGAGCTGGGTGACCATCTCATCCCGACGTTCCTCGTCCTTCCTGGTGGCGACGAGGAACAGTTCAGCGACCTCGTCCACGAACAGCACCAGGGGGACGGGACGTTCAGACTCTGGCAGTCCCCAGATGTCGGAGGTGATCTCTTCGGCCGGGGTACCCGGGGCGATGCCTTGCCGGGCCTTGATCAAGTCGTAGCGGTCCTCCATTTCCTTCACGAGCACGGGCAGCAGCTCGGCTGCCTGCTCCGGGTCGGTCGCCAGCGCGGAGAGCCGGGAGGCGAATGGCGCCAGTTCCACACCGCGCTTGCAGTCGATACCGACGAGGGCGACCGGCTGAGGGGCGAGCCCAGCGATCAGGTGCCGCAGGTACATGGATTTACCTGACAGCGTCGCGCCGAGGGTGAGTTGGTGGGGTACAGCCCGGTAGTCGCGTACGAACGGCATGGCGTCCTCCCGCAGCGCCACCGGCACCTGGAGGAACTCGGCGTCCACCCTGCGAGGCATCCGCACCTGCCGCAGCACGTCGAAGCCGACCAGCCGTAGTTCGACCACACCGGGCTTGATCGTCGTCACGTACACGGCGTGCACGCCCCATGCGTGTCGCAGTCGTTCGGCCGAGGCGGCGACGTCGGCCGGTTCCTGGCCCGGAGCGAGGCGGAGCCGGAGCCGCAGCCCGGTCGAGGTGGGGCGGATGATGCCCCGACGCGGCGGTACGGGACGAACTTCACGGCGAGTGGTGGCCTTGACCGCCAGCATCCGCAGCCGGGACGGAGCTACGGTCAGGCCGCAGGCCTCCATGACCGAGCCGTACGAGCTGAGCAGCCGGGCTGTGGATATCGGCAGGCCGAACGTGGACCAGTACACCCCGGGATGCTTGGCCCGGGCGTAGGCGGCCCCGCCGCCGAGTGCGGCGACAGGACCACCCACCTCCAGGAGCGTCGTCAGATCGGTCATCAGGCAGCGGCCCCGGAGGCGGCCGGGAACGCGGCCGGAGTCACCGCAGCGGCGCGGAACGCGATGCCGTGCCGCTGCTGCCCGTTGAAGACGCTCTCCCACGGACGGGCCACCAGCCCCGGCAGCGAGACCGGAGCACCGAGCGTCAGCCCCTCGGAGACTCCACTCTCAGGAACGGTGACCTTGATCAGCGAGGACTCGCCGTCCTCCAAGTAGACGACGCCCATGGTCATCAGGGCTTCACCGCTGGTGGCGTCCTTGGCGATCTCGCCCGTCTGCCGGTCGCGGACCTTGGGCTCGGGCGCCTCGGTCAGCAGGATCGTTGCGGCGGAGGTCTCTACACGGATGGTGCGCAAGGCTTCTTCCCATCTACTCGTCTATACGAGATGCGGCGTTCGAACCCGATTTCCGGGAACGACGACCACCTTGCCACACAACTTGCCCACTCGTCTATACGAGTAAGCCTGTTGGGGTGTACGAGTTCGGGCAGGCAGCCCCGCGCACCACCACCGATCAGGCGCTCACGTCGCCGGGAGCTGGTACGACAGGACGTACGCGTCCGCCGCCATGACCGTGTCACAGACCTCCACGGCCCGCCCCTCCTGGTCGAACGCGGTCCGGATCAGGTGAATGACCGGCACACCGGAGGCCAGCCGCAGCGTCCGGACCTCATCGGGCGAGGGCATCCGGGCACGAATCTCTTCCTCGAAGTGGTCGAGACGGTGCCCCAGCTCCTCAAGCCGGGCGTAGATGCCCCCGGGCCCGGGGTTCGGCTCAGCGATCGGTGTCCCGCGCGCGATGTCGAGCGGCAGATACGAGGTGGCGAACTCCACGGGCCGCCCGTCCAGCAGATACCGGCGACGCCGGGCCAGCACCCGCCGCACGGACCCGAGTCGGGTGGAGACGTCCTGACTGGCCTTCTCCTCCTTCACCTCCAGGCTGTCCACCTGCGGGTGACTGCCGGCGGCGTCGGCCTCCACGATGAACGCTGACTTCCCCTGCTCGCGATGACGCCGGGCGAACCGGTCTGAGGCGAGACGCCTCACAGGCGGGCGTGGTCGCACGAAGACGCCCTTGCCGTGCTCGGCGTGCACCAGGCCCTCGCCCTGGAGGACGGAGAAGGAGTTTCGAACCGTCATACGGGAAACCCCGTAATGCTCGACAAGCTCCGCTTCCGAAGGCAGCTTTTCGCCCTCCTTGAATCGCCCACGGTCGATGGCCTCGCGCAGCTGGTCGGCGATCTGCCGAAAGACCGCACGATCGCTCGTGGGGTCGAGGTCGCCGAGGAGGCCGGAGGAAAGAGAGGGCACGTGTACTCCTTTAGGTATCTAGACGAGTGGGCGAGCTTTGTTGCTACGGTGGAGAGCCTAGCCATCCGAGAGGGCAGAGGAACGTGAGCACCGAACGTCCGCACTCCGTGAGCGTCGCCGGAGTCATCGTCGACGACCAGGACCGCGCCCTCTTGATCAAGCGCCGCGACAACGGCCACTGGGAACCCCCAGGCGGCATCCTCGAACGCGAGGAAACCATCCCCGAGGCCCTCCAGCGCGAAGTTCTCGAAGAGACCGGCATCAAGATCGCGCTTCCCGCGACCCTGACCGGGATCTACAAGAACATGAAGGGCTTGATCGTCTCCATGGTCTTCCGCTGTGAGGCCGCCGACGGCACGCCCACCACCGGAGACGAGACCCGCGCACTGCGCTGGGCCACCCGCGAAGAAGTCATCGAACTCGCCGACGAGGCATACGCGATCCGCGTCCTGGACGCATTGGACGCTGTAGCCCCGCCGGCTATCCGCGCCCACGACGGCGTGAAACTCGTCTAGCCCGAACCCGCTGCACATGGCGGCCTACCAGCACGAAGGAACTTGTATGCACGAGTATACGAGCACCGTCCGGGTCTGGGGACTCACTTGCCCAGGATTTCTGGAAGAGGTCAGCCGGGCCCGGCGCTGGACGCGGGACATCCTGCGCGGATCTCCCCTGGCCGACGACGCCGAACTGATCGTGAGCGAGCTGAGCGCGAACGCGATCCTCCACACGGCGAGCGGAACGGCATCCGGCAGCTTCCACCTGGCCCTGGCCGTCTCCCCGCAAGTGGTCGCCCTGTCGGTCACCGACGCCGGGGGCACCAGCATGTCTCCCAAGGTCGAGCACCAGGGCCAGGACGCCGAACACGGCCGAGGGCTGGGCATGGTCACCGCACTCGCACACCGGGTCGTGGTCCACAACAGCCAGGCCGGCCACACGATCACCGCGGAACTCTTCGCGAGCGCACAACCGGGAGGGCGTACGTGATGACGGGGACTCCTCACGGACGCTTAGCCGCAGCGGAACACCTCACTACTTACCGCTGTTGGGCAGCGGCCTATCCCGCGAACGAGATCCGCTCCATCCCTCTGGGAGCACACGACACGGCGAGTCCCCGCCTGGCTCTGCGCTGGCTGCGCGAGCGGACGAGGAACGTCACCGACCAGCTAGACGCGGCGTACGCCCAGCCGGGACGCCACTGGTTGACCGACGAGCCCGAGCACGATCGTGCACTCGCCTACCTAACCGGGGGCACTGCCTACCAACTCACCTTGCACGACGAGAGCACTCGCTACGTGCTCGTGGCCTACCCGCCAGGAGTGACCTCGTGACTGAACTTCCCCGCGGCTACTGGTGCGAGTGCTGGACCGAAGACCTCACAAGCCAAGCGGAGCAACCGACCCTGCACGCATCGTTCGACGCGTACTCCGCTCATCAAGCCGACAGGTGGGTAGCCGTCGCGCTCAGGACCATCACCCCGGCACTAGACACCTCAGCATGCGACGAAGCATGGGCTTGGCTCTACGAGGAGCGAGCCGAGACGAGAAGGGCCCTCCTGCGGTCCGAGCCCTGCACCGTCACCGTCACGCACACCACCACCCGCATCACCTGGACGATCCGACCAGTGCTCTTCCTGCCCCTCTCTCACCGCCGAGGCCGCGAACTTCCCGCGTGCACATACGACTTCAAGCCCCGCACCACAGACTGAGTTACAACTTTCTCTACTGGTTCAAGGCGGCTCGCTCCGCTCCCCGCGCGCGGCCCGGCCCCCGGCCGGGCCTGCGCTCCTGTCTCCGCCCCGCTCCAGCCCAGCCGGCGCCCGTGCCGCGCGCACAGCAATCAGCCACCTGCTGTCAGAGAAGGGGTAGATCGTGGCTGGGGCGGTCGGCTCCACGGCTTTAGGCAGCCACTTTGGCGCGAGCCTCGAAGATCATGGCCCCAACGTCGTGCTTTAGCGGGCAGGTCCACAGACTGCCCGACGCGCCGGAAGCTTACGGGGCCATGATCACTCGCGCCAAAGCAGCTCCAGCCCAAAGCCGCTCCGCCGCCCTTCTCGCAACAGCGCTCCCCCTCTCGGCAGCCATGACGTGTGCCTCTTACGCCTCCCCGCGGCAGCAGGCGTAATCTTGAGGACTGAACACTGCAGGAGCCAGGCAGGAAGACCTGGGGGGACAAGAAATGAACTATAAAGGGTCGTGGCGACGCCTTTTCGGCAACAGCAAATCTGCGATTGTCGGCGCAATCGAGGTGTACAATAAACCGCGCTTCGATTACCGGGACGAAGTTTTCGTCATCCTACTAATAAACGCCTGGGAGTTGCTATTCAAAGCAATTACCTCGAAGTCGGGCAACAGAATATATTACCCGAAGAAGCGAGGAGAACCGTACCGCACACTCACCTGCCGAGATGCCTTCTGGCGAGCCGCGAACTCAGCTCTGTGGCCAAAGCAAATTCCCGTGCAGGCCGTGGATGCAAACGTCGACCTTTTGACTACCTACCGCGACAATGCCGTGCACTTCTACAACGAGAAGTCATTCTCCAATCTAATCTACTCGCTCGCCCAGACGTCGATTCTGAACTACCGCGACATAGCGTCGGCAGTATTCGGCAAAGACCTATCCGATGAAATATCTTGGCGCATAATGCCATTGGGCATTGAGAATCCGGTAGATCCGATCCAATTCATGAAGAGTGGTTCCAGCGAAGTTCCGAAGAGCAAGGCAGTGCAGGATTTCCTGGCCTACCTCAAAGAAAAAAGCGACGCCCTTGAGTCTGACGGAATCGACACAGAGCGCCTTCTAACTGTCTTCGACGTATCTCTTCAATCTATCAAGAAGATCGACAAAGCGGATATCGTCGTTGGAGTTACCGCCGAGGAACTCGCCGATGCCGTAGTCGTCTCTCGCAAAGTAGATCCGAACGTCTCTCACCCCTACCGCCAGAAGGACGTCCTTCCCAAATTGAAGCGCTCCACCACGTCCTTCGAATGGCAGGCAGTGACTTACACGCACGAAATGCGCGAGGAGTCCAAATACTGCTGGCGGGATAAGGATGCCAACCTGGTCAAGTGGTCATCGGAGGCAATTCGATACTTCAACAGCCTCACCGAGGAGCAAATCAAGAAGGCGAAGGAAGAGTACTCGGCTACTTTTCGAAAATAGAATCGGCGACACCATGTAATACACTTCCAAAAACGGGAGCGCCGGCGTCGACGCATTCCACGTCGATTACCGGCGCTCTGGTGTCCTAACTATTTGCCGCCATCAGGATCTCTTGCGAGCGATGGTCTGCTCCGTCAGGACCCTTAGAACCTTATCGGCGTTACTCAGCGGATACGCGGCCCAATTGTGTGCCAGAGACACAGGGATCACCGCATCGTCGTACAGATGTGTGCCCATACGATCGAGAACCTCGAAGGTACGCCTGAGAGTCGGGAAGCGAGAAGGGTCATCGGCCCCCTCCTCAGTTTGCTTCGCGTAGGCCAAACCTTCTGCTGGCGGGACAGTTATCACCAAATGCTGGCCGTCTGCCGCATGATAAAAGAACTTGCGGCCATAGTAAGTCTCGCTCAGGCTCTGCACCCGCAAGACCTCTTTCATGTACCGATCATCGATCCGCATATACGACTGACGTGGAATCGGCAGCGGACGCTCTGCAACTTCGGCAGCCCGCTGAATTCCCTTGAAGTGCTCAACGGGGTAGCCGCTCTTAGCGATGCCGAGCAAAACTGGCGGTTGCTGCCCCCGCCGACGGGAACGCTGCCAGAGCGCCTGCCAAGAGCCCAAGAGACCACGGAACATGCGAGCACTGTTACCGAAGACGGCCAAGTCGCCGTCGTAGAGGAAGGCAGTCTCAGGCAACAGCCAAGGGTACCGTCGCTCCAAGTCAAGCGCGACGCCCAGCAGCACAAGGTGCTCGACGATGTCCCTGACTCTGCCCAACACCTCCCCATTGGAGGCGTCTGGGCGAAAGTCCTCGTAAACCCGAAAGGTATCAGTAGCCCAAAGTGTGCAGGAGCACGCCGGGCACTTCTCGGGGGTCTTAAGCGAGACAGTCAGGTTTGCCCGTCGCGCCACCTTCGATTCATTCAGGTCACACTTTGAATTGGGACACTTGGGCAGGAGTACCCTCTTCTGTTGCGCTGCAGAAGCGTCCTCCGCGGGTCCGTAGCGCTGCACCTCACAGATCAAATCGAGGAGCATGCCACTCTGCACCTCAGTAGTCGCGAAGAGGTCGAAGAGCTCGGCACGGAACGCCTCTACCGGGTCCGCGAAATCCTGATGTTCAAGGAATGACCCGGGAAGAAAACCGGAAACCACTGAGGCTTCGATTGCTTCGGCAATCCGACTGGGGCTCACAAAAGGTCCCGTTTGCTCTTGCATCTGCTGCAGGTCGATAAAGACCCCGGCGATTTGCAGATAGAGCACACGCGTCGAGGGATACCGATCGAACGCTTCCTCGTATTCATGGTTCGACCCATCCACCGCAACGACGTAACGGATGTGAGGCTCGGTGGTTTGATCTAGATCACCGGCAGAACCGGTCAGCTTCTCGATTCTGCCGAAGTCAAGCTGGGCGTCAGGCCTGCTATAGCGGGCCAAACGCTCACGGATCCGCTCGTTAGTGACCGTAGGAAGGTGCCCCATACTGGAGGCAGTCTCGAAAGAGAAAGCTCCTCCCGGAAGACGTGAGCTGTAGGGCATGTCAGTACCTAACCTCAGAGTCCTCGAAGAGGAGGGCACTGCTTTGACCTGCCGTCACGTGGTTAGATCGCGCGCCGGCATGCGCGGAGAAAATCTCGTCAGGGTCAGGGCAGTCGGAGAAGTCGTCTTCATCTACGCCAGCTTCCGGAGCAAAATCGTCGCTAGCGCCAGTGGGTGCAAGCCCACACTCTCCGCGGACACCATTCACCATCTCCAAGTCGAACTTGGCGATCTGCACCGGCAGGGTGTACGGCGACGAGTCTGTACGCAGTCGGACGAAACCGCGATCATCAGCAGTCAGGATTTGAGCCGCAAAATCAGCGAAGTCGTAGTAATTGGAAAGCTTCTTGACCTCGCTGCTGTTATTCATGTACGCGCAAACCCAGTTGGCCGTGTTCGACAGAATCATTTCGTCGACGCTGGAGACTTCCTGTGTCGCGTAAACCATTCCGATCTTGTACTTTGCCGCTTCCTTGGCTAGCCGCACATACGGGTCCTTGTCGCTAGCCGCTCGGTTGAACTTATCGCGGTCAAGTAGCCGGTGCGCCTCTTCGAGGAAGACCTGCATAAGTCGCGGGGACTTGCCATCACGGAAGCGCTCGGCCGCCCGAGCCACAATGACATTGACGATGCGTTCGGCGCAGGTCTGCAAGACCTGCTCAGATCCACGAGACAGGTCGACGATGACCATGCGTCCCCGGGCGAGGTCGGCGTAGATGGCAGGCGCGAAGTCAGTCTCTGACTCCGGCGAGTGGTAAGGCAAGAGAGCGCGCAGTTCCTTGTACCCATTGGTTCGGCCGGTCGTAGCAATCATGCCGACCATCCCGTCAATGGCAGGATCACCGCTGCCACCAAGCGACTTGTCCGCCACCCAGAGCTTTACGGCCTCAACTTCGTCGGACTTCTTCGAGGCACCATCCTTGCTTGCCTTCTTCGGGGCATCAGCTGCAGCACGCGCAATAATGGGAGCGTACTCGCGAAGTTGTGCCTCGTTTACAAAAATCGGATCCTTACCCGAGATGCCAAGCAGGGCACGAGTCTTCTCGTTGGTTGGGAGACGACACCGCCAACCCCTAGGCGGCTTCAGGCCAGCCAGGAGCAGAATCGCATAATACATCGCCCGCACTGCCAGGAGACGGTTCATATCGTCGTAGCGATTCTCTGACCGTGCATACTCGGGGTCCCGCGTCGGGTCACAAGCGAGGAAATTCTGGACGTATTTCCGATCGTCACCTTGCAGCAGTGCCTCGATGAGCCCCCAGCAGCCGTCGATCTGCTTCACGTCGAAGAAGTTCAGCGACAGCGGGCGGATGTTGCGACTCCTCTCCTTTGCCGTCGCCCCGAGGCGATAGATGCGTACATTGTCACCAAGCTGGGAAAGTGCAGTCCCGTCCTGACGGTTGGCGTAGGCGTACTCACCAGCCGGATCGAAAATGAGCTGCCCGATTCGCACTCCGGTTTTGTGGGCATACAGGTGAACTGCCGCAGCAAGGACCTTCATTGTGTTGGACTTGCCGGCGCGAGTCATGCCGAACACGGCAGTCTTGTGAGCTACGAAGTCTTTCGGGCGCACCTTGACCTGAATTTCGGTGGACCTATTCTCGGTCCTCGCGGCCCACTCACGCTTACGAGCGGAGGCATACCGGAGGTTGCCGATGACCATCGTCCCCTGCATGTCAGGAAGATCTGCGTTGGGGGCGTCATCTCCGCCCTGTTCGTCCTCGCGCTCCCCCATCGGGAGCTCCACGTGGTCGACCACCTTCTGAAGGCTGGCCCCATGCGGCTTGGCGACGACATAGCCCGCCGAGGCATACACCGCATCTACGTCCTTGCCGAAAACCAGGTCACCCGCCTCGTTTTCGACGAACGTCCCGAGGATGCGGCATCGGAACGCTGCTTGCTGCATGAGGTTCCGGGTGAGTACGTCAGCAGGAGCGGACTCCTGACCATCGGTTCGGTAGTGACTCGTGATGGTGCGGTCCGTGTCCTCAGCACGCAGACGAGTCAGGTCGGCCTGGTTGGGCAGGCTCGTCTCACGAATCACGCGGAGAAGTACGACCTCACGGTCTTCGGGGGCGACGTCAGTGGCCTCTTTCGGGTTGTCCAAGCGTCGAGGGTAGGCCAGTAGCAGGCAGTGCTGGGGAACTCCATGCGCGCTATGAAGCCAGGCGTCGTTGGTCAAGACGCTCGCCTCGTGATAGCCGAAGTCGTAGATCCCCCCGATCTTCACCGACTCCGTCAACAGCTCGACCAAGGCCGATCCTCGCGCTCCGGCTCCGGCTCCGAGCTTGACCCCTGCCATGCTTCCCCTCCAGGACGTAGCCCGGCCAACACCCCACGTTGGCACGTACAGGCATCATCCTGCCAAACCCCGCTGACAGTTGAGGCCGTTTCACTATTTGCGGCTACTGATCCTGGAGGTCTAGGCCGTGCTGACGTGCTCTGAGGGTAGCTGTGCGAGGTTGGTGATGATCAACTCCGTGGCGCCGCGCCCCTTGTGCCGGTTGCAGTAGATCAGGTCTGTCTTGTGGAGCCGAGGACCGCCGGCGAAGTCGCTCGTCCCACGCGAACTCTCTTGCACCGACGCCCGGTACAGCTCGACGATCTCCTCATGGTGGTCGTAGGAGAGCACCCACGGAGCAGCCATGGCGGTCAACAGCTTGGCCAGGGACTCATGCTGTTCGCGGCCGAACGCCTTGCGGTACAGACGCTCCCCCTTCTCCCAGAAGGGCGGATCGAAATAGTAGAGCCGTTCGGAGTTCTTGAACTCTGTCTCTACCCACTCAACTGTCATCTCTACGCTTGTAGGCCGCACTGCGGCTACGCGCCCGTCAGCCGCCAGCTTCCCAATTTGCCGCAGGCGGTGAATTATCTCATCCTTGTAGAAACGGCAGTCGATCTTGTAGGCACTTTGCTGCTTTTGGCCGCCGATAGGCCCTGCCCTGCCCTGCAGGATTCCCGAGTAGCTCGTTCGATTCAGGAATAGGCAAGCGTAGGCCTTCTCACGGAGTGTACGTCCTGGATTTTCCCGAAGTCGATGCCACTCTTCCAGGGTGACGTCGGCCGCTGCGATGTCCTGCACAAGCTGCTCCGTGTGAAAGCAAGCCTGATGCCAGAATGCGTAGACCAACGGATCGAGGTCGGCAAGGACGACAGAATCGACCAGTCCTGCTGCGAGGAGATGCAGGGACACGGCTGCCCCGCCAGCGAAGGGCTCGACAAACAGGGGCAGTGGAGACTGCCCGTTCAGCTTCATCAAGTCCACAAAGAATGGGACGAGTTGACGCTTACCTCCTGGGTAGCGCAGAGGACTATGCAGGTCTGCGTTACGACTCGGCCGCCGGGAGCGGTCAGTTGCCCCCGGGAGACCTTCCAAAGCCATCGGAAGTTGAAGTGCCTCGCGAGCTGCTGGCCCCCCAGGGTCCGTGGCCAGCTCCACGAGGCCTCCTACGTGTCGATCTTGGTGCGGACAGTCTTGTACCGCACAATGTTATAGGAGTACGCGCACCCCGTCGTGGAGGATCTGACACTGCGTCTACTGGCAAGGAGGTCTGCAGCCGCCGGCAGTACGCGCCAACGCCGGTCCAAGCAGCCGCAACGGATCCGCAACGGACCCTAGATGTGGCCCAGGTCACAGGCTGGACCGTCGCCGCTCGTAGCGCTTCCACAGTCGCAGGTCACCCCATCCCTACAGTCTGTCGAGCGTGGACTATTAGTGGACTCGATCACGCACCGCAGGCAATCTGCGCAGCCTGACCTGTGACGCGGCTGTAGACATTCACGGCCTCCGGAGCCGTGTGCGCAGGTTCGAATCCTGCCGGGGGCACCCTGTATGAGGTGCCCAAGACCCCGTCACCAGTGGAAACGCTGAGGCCGGGGTCTTCGCGTATGTGCAGGCGTATGCCACCCGAAGCGGCCGTATGTCGGGGGCTACGGCTGAGGCGTGGACGGGATCTTGGAGCATCGCCGCAGGTGAGCGGCGCTTACGGTGGAAGGACAGCTGATGCTCATCGCAGCGGTGCGTCTCGCGATCCAGTTCGCCGGCCGCGATGCCGTCACATGACAGTCGACTGTTTAGATCAGCTGCATGACTGACTGGTCCCGGCTCCACCACGCCTACGGCACGGCGGAAGACGTCCCCGGCCTGCTCGATGGAGCGAGTGCGGACCCGCAGAGCTCCGACTGGGACGAACTGTGGTCCAGGCTGTGCCATCAGGGCACCGTCTACTCGGCGAGCTACGCAGCTTTGCCCGCTCTGACCCGGATGGCGCGGCAATGGTCGACCACGGACCGTCAGACGCCACTGTGTCTGGCCGGCTCGATCATGGCCGGCATGGACCGACCCCATGACGCGATAGATCCCCGGGTGGCCTACGCCTCGGAGATATCAGAGCTGATCCGACTGACCGAGGAAGTCTCCAGGACTCCGCGCTCCCTGACGCCCCGGCTACGTACATCGCTTTGCTGGCCACGCTGTCGGGCCTTCAGGGGGTGGAGGTCTGGGGCGAGCATCTCGACGGATTGAACGACGGGGAGTACGAGGTTTCCTGTCCAAAGTGCATTCGGAGAACTTCATACTCCTAGGGCGAACGGCTTCTTTTCCACCACGGACAGCATGCACATGAAGCAGTCGACCTCAAGAAAGGTACCGCTGCAGCTCCGGTCTCCCGAAACCTTGGACGGACTGTCCCGTACCCTTCGCTCGCGCGCACTCGCGGACGGCCACCCGGACATCGCCCACAAGTTGACCTACGTCTTCGGCCACGCACAGTGCGCCGAGTGCGACGCAGTCTTCAGCGTGGCGGAAGCCATCACCACTCGATGGGGCTGATGAGATCGCACCCGTCCCCCAACGGACAGTCGCAGATACGTGGCGAGGTCCACTCAGGACCAGGGGGGTGTTGGCGTGCCGTCCGGATCCAGCCCATAGGGCCAGCGGTCTCTGAGATACCCGCTTAGAAAATCCCCGTCCTCACCCGCGTCGGTGGCGTGCCGGTACAGGGATTCGGCGTCATCGTGGTCCCCGGCTTCTTCCCGCATCCGTCCCAATTCGACCAAGGGGCTGGCGTAGCCCGCGTCGGCGGCCCGCAGCGCTAGGGCTCGCGCGTCGCCGAGTTCGCCGGACTCCCGCCGTAGCCGCGCCAGTTCAGCCAGGGCATACGCCTTACCGGCACTGGCGGCGTGCCAGTAGAGGGCTTCGGCAGTGACGTGGTCCTTGGCCTTTTCCCGCATCCGCGCCAGCCTGAGCAGAGGCCTGGCGTAGCCCGCGTCGGCGGCCCGCAGCGCTAGGGCCCTTGCGCTGTCATAGTCCCCGGACTCGCTCTGTATCGACACCAGATCGACCAAGATCTCATCCTCGCCTGCTGCGGCAGCCTCCCAGGCATGGGGCTCGACTCTGTCAAGATCACCGGATTTCGCAAGCAGCCTCAGGAGGCTCCAGACGATGGCACGCTCGGACGCATTCCGGGTAAAGGCTTCGCGTTCGTTCTGAATGCCATATTCCTCGCGAAGGCCCTGGGCGCTCTCGTAGTCCCCGGACATCTCCCGCATGGTCGCCAGATGGGCAAGGGCATAGGGGTCGCCAGCTTCGGTTGCTTGCCGGGCCAGTGTCTCGGCGCCGTCGTGGTCCCCAACCTTCTGTCGCATCAAAGCCAGGCTGGTCAAGCCACGGACGTCACCACTGGCGAAGGCCTGCCGGTATAAGGCTTCGGCGCTGTCATCGTCTCCGGACAGCTCCCTTGACCACCCGAATTCGATCAGGGCACGGGCGTCTCCGATCCTGCCGGCCTGTAGAGCCAGCGCCTCGGCAGCGTTGTGATCACCGGAGTTCTCGCGTGTCCAAGCCAGGCTGATGAGTGCGTCTTTGCTGCCGACGTCGGCAGCCCGATGGTAGAGATGATGGGCCCACTGCAAGCGATGTCGGGATTGGGCTGCATCAGCAATTCTGCAGAGAGCATCGGGGTCGGTGAGGTGGGTGTACGCAGCGTGCCAGAAAGAGGCTGGCGGGCACTGAGCCTGGCGGGTGTTGCGGCCGTGCTGTTCGAGATAGTCGGCGAGTCGAAACAACGTCACCGCTTCCGGGACACGGACAGTGGATTGCCTCGGGCCAGCGGGAGGCCCAGGAGGCCGATGCTTCGGACGGTCGCCGGTGCGCCGCAGTGGCGCCTGCTTGCCATGCACAAGACGAGTGAGGTCCGCAAACACCGAGTGCACCCAGTCCTCGGTGAGCTCATCAAAGGCCTGATCGCTGAGGTAGTCGACAGCTGCGTCAATGAGGAAGGCTTGCGGAAGATGCACTTTCGCCCCGAGGCGGCGTGCGTCCATCGCTGCATTCAGCACGGCCTTGGCCGCCGCGGTGGCGTTCGCGTAGCGGTGCAGCAATTCGGGGGCGCCAGCGAGGTCCTGCGTGACCCGCCCATCCGTGGCTCGGGTGAGGGCTTCGACCAGCAGCCTGTCGCCGTCTTTGGCGAGGACGGCTGCCATGCTCAGCGCTTCGTGGTCGAAGGCTTCCGGGACGGTTAGGGTCCGCCCGGCGAGCAGTTCCCGGGTTCGGCTGTATGGATCTTCCTTGCCAGATGTTGGCGGGGTTGCGTACTCGTCGGCGAAGTTGGGCCAGAGGGTACCCAGAACCAACACTGGTCCTCGTCCGGGCTGGGTGAGTAGGACATGGATGGCGGCCGCGACTCGCTCACCCGTGCGAGGGTGGCCGAGGTAGTGCTGTGCCTCGTTGAGCCATACCACTGTGTGGGGCATTACGTGTTCGAGACCGTCGAGTATGGCCTCGGCTCGTGTCGGGTCAAAGGGGTGCCACAACCGCCATCTCTCCTTCGCGAGTGGTTGGACGGCTTCCCAGCAAGACCTGGTTTTCCCGGTCGAGGACGACCCGACCAGGATCACCATCCGGCTTTGGCCCTGAGCGGCATCCTGCACTATGTCTGCCAGGACGCGGTCATGGGCTCGCAACACGTAGCCAGGCATTACTCGCTCCCGCATGCCACCCATCGCGTGTCCACGGAAGGCGGGGCCAGCGGGGTGGACCTCCAAGTCGTGAGGGTTCCACTCGCTGATCATCTTGCCCGGCCCCTGACCCTGTCCACGGACTGGGGCGCTGTCTCCGGCAGCGGTCCGCCGCAGGGCCAGCAGTTCCTTGTCCGGAAGGCGCAGTACGCGGGCCAAGGCTGCGACCGTCTCGGCCGAGGGTGGGATAGGAGCATCCGCTTGAAAGGCCAGTTGCACCGTCGTGCGGCTCAATCCTGCCTGGACAGCGAGCTGGGTCTTGGTCAGCCGTACGCGGGCCAGCCCGTCGGCCAGTCTCTTGCGTAGCGCGATGAGCGCCGCGGCACGGTCCTTCTGCTCGTCCTGCACCTAACCAACCCCCGAGTTGGTGTGTTCGCCGGTGTTCATCATCGTCCGATCACAGCCTGGCGAACCTCTCTTCCGCGACCTTCGAGCACGTCAGCACCTCACCGACTGCAAGGAGTTTGTCGTGCCCGCTCTCGCCGTTGTCCTGTTCACCGCTGCACTGGTGATTGTCCTCGCGCTGCTGGCCGCTGCCGGGACGGGCAAGCTCGCCCGCTTGGACGGTGCCACGTATCCGGCTGCTCTCATGCGAGCTGCCGCTGCGTTCACTGCGGTTCTCACTCTCGCGACTGCTCTGACAGGCACTCTCGTTGGAGTCTTTTCCTGCGCTGATTAACGAGGGGCGGAGCAATCGTCGGTGTTCGACGTTCCGGCTGACTCACACGCCTGGCGCCTTGGCTCACGTGCGCGACAGACGCTAGCGATCGCGCCGCGTGCTCAGAGACTCAACTGAACCGCAGGTAAGGGGCGTCTCCAGAGTCTGCAGGCATCCCTTCCGGAGCCGTTGCTTACAGCCATACCTGTCCTCGAGGGCTGCGCTCTCGTACCTTGCCGATATGGACTGGCCACCACTTCTGGCTACGCTCCTTGCTGCCGCGATCGCCACAGGCTCAGCGCTGCTTGTTTAAGTCAGAAAGGATCGGCGTGAGGCCTTGGCGGAGTGGAGGCGAAGCAAGCGGGAACTGTACGGCGCCTATCTCGGAGTGCTGCCCCAGGTACGTAGCGAGCTTCAACTCATCATCCTGGATCGCGGGACATCAGAGGCTGATCGCATGCAGCTAGGCAAAGCTTCGCGAGGTGCTACGAACTCCGGTAGCAACTGGAGGTCTGCGCACCGCGGCTATGCGCCTCGATAGGGGCACCGACAGGATCCCTACCGACTGAGCACTCCGCATCAAGGACCTTGATGAATGCCGACGGGCGGTAGTCAGATTCGTTGACTTCCGGCCTCTGTTGTGACTTCGGCGCCCTCAGGCCTCGTTCTGTCTCATCACACACAACGCCCAAACGATGAACCCCGACACCGCGATCATCACGATCGACCAGACCGGGTAGTACGGCAGGGAGAGGAAGTTGGCGATGATGACCAGGGCGGCGATGCACACGCCGGTCACGCGGGCCCAGGTTGCCGCCGCGAAGAGGCCGAAGCTGACGGTGAAGGCGAGCACGCCCAGGGCCAGGTGGATCCAGCCCCAGGCGGTCAGTCGAGCGCGAAGACGTAGTTCCGGGTCGTGGCGAAGACGTCGTCCTCGGCGATCTCCGCGATGCCGCGCAGGATGTCGATGACGCCGGCCAGTGTGAGCATGACGGCCGCGAACACGGTCACGCCGGTGGCCCATTCGCGCAGGGAGGGGCCAGAGCTGCCCGAGGGCGTGACGGTCATGCCGCTGCTTCCCGCAGGGACGGGCCGGAGCTGCCCGAGTGTGTGGCCGTCATGCCGCTACCTCGGGACAGGGCCGCCGCCGGGTGAGGGGTGGCCGCCCGCCAGGACCAGTTCCTTCGCCCTGCGGAACTCCTCGTCCGTGATGTCGCCGCGGGCACGGATCTCGGACAGCCTGGCGAGCTCGTCGACGCTGTCGGTCCGGGCATCGCCGCCCTTCGCCGTCTCCCGTACGTAGCTCTCGAACGCCTCCTGCTGGGCGCGTGCCTGGGCGGCTTCGCGGCGGCCCATGTTCTTGCCGCGGGCGATCACGTAGATGAAGACCCCGAGGAACGGCAGGACGCAGACGAACACCAGCCAGCCTGCCTTGGCCCAGCCGCTCATGGAGTCGTCGCGGAAGATGTCGACGACGATCCGGAAGAGCAGGACGAACCACATGATCCACAGGAAGACCCAGAACACCGTCCAGAAGGCGCTCAGCAGCGGAAAGTCGTAGGCCAGGTACGTCTGTGCGGTCATGTCCGTCCTCCATCCCGGGTGCGGCCGGCACGGTGGCCCCGGCCGGTGACGCGTGCCGTTCTCAGCGTGCCCACGGCGAGGCGGGACGGGCTTCACCCGGGGAGGGTGAGGTTCGGGTAGGCCTAGATTTCCCACTTTCGCCCCATACGCACCATTGTTCTACGGTGGAGAGAACGACGCTGCTCACCCCCTCACCGATCATCGAGGTGACGGTCATGACGGAGACCACTCAGCGCAGTAGCACAGCGGGCAGGCAGGACGGGGCGACATCGCAGGGCGGCAAGGGTGCTCCCGGCACCCGCGGGAGCACCGCCATCGCGGACACGGTCGTCGCGAAGATCGCGGGCATGGCGGCCCGGGAGATCCCCGAGGTGCACAACCTCGGCGGAGGCATGACCAGGGCCTTCGGGGCCGTACGCCAGCGGGTGCCGGGCGGGGGCAGCGGGGTCACCCAGGGGGTGAAGGTCGAGGTGGGCGAGCGCCAGGCCGCCGTCGATCTCGACGTGGTCGTCGAATACGGCGCCGCCATCGCCGACACCGCCGCGGACGTACGGACCAACGTCGTCAACGCGGTGGAGCGGATGACCGGCCTGGAGGTCGTGGAGGTCAACATCGCCGTCGACGACGTCCATCTGCCGGACGAGGAGGAGGACGAGTCCGAGCAGCAGGGGGGCAGGCGGGTTGCCTGACCCCCTGGTCCGCCTGGTCCGCCTGGTCCGCCTCAGTAGATCTCCGGGACCGCCCCCGGGCCGACCGGCACGCGGGCGTGCTCCCCGTGGCCGCAGTGGACGATACGGTCGCCGAGGCCGATGGCGTCGGCCTCGGCGACGAACGCGGAGAGCGGTGAGCGCATCACCGTGTAGTCCCCGTAGTGCACGGGCAGCACGAGCCGGGGGTCGAGGCGACGGGCGAGTTCGGCGCCCTGGGCGCCGTCCATCGTGACCACGAAGCCGCCGGGCAGGCGGGTGCCTCCCAGGTGGAGGACGGCGAGGTCTGCGGTCGGGAAGCGGTCGGCGATCTCCTGCAGGCCGTCGTACACGAGCGTGTCGCCCGAGATGTAGAGCCGCATGCGGACCGGTCCCCCGGCGGGGCCGAACTCCAGCATGCTTCCCATGACCGGTGGCAGCAGTCCGCGCAGCATCGCGTTGCCGGCGTGCCGGCCGGGCAGGGCGGTGACCGTGACCTGGACGCCGTCGCGCTGGAGGGTGAGCGCCTTCCAGGTGCGCAGCCCCGCCGTGCGGTGGAAGCCGTGCACGGCCCTGAGGCGGCGGGCGGCGTGCGGAGTGGTCAGGATCGGCACGGTGTGGTCCAGGTGCCGGCGGGCCCGGCGGTCCCAGTGGTCGCCGTGCAGGTGCGACAGCACGACCGCGTCGAGGCGGGGCAGTTCGTGCACGTCGAGAGCCGGTTCCGTCAGGCGGCGGCTCAGCAGGCCGTAGCCGAGGTAGGCGTACTGCCCCCGGTGCAGGAAGTTCGGGTCGGTGAGCAGGGTCAGCGGGCCGTACGTCAGCAGCACCGTCGCGTTGCCGACGAAGTGGATGTCGAGCGCCTCGGCGGTGTGGTGATCCGTTGACTGATCCATTGACTGCGACATGCTTCCTCGGGTCGCCGGCGCGTCAGGCCGTGCGCTTGCGGGACGCCGACTTCTTCGCCGTCGTCTTCTTCGCGGTGCTCTTGGACGCCGCCTTCTTCGTCGTCCCCTGCCCCTGCCCCTGGGCCGACTTGGCCGTCGACTTCTTCGCCGCCGTCGTCTTCTTGGCCGCCGTCTTCTTCGCGGTGGACGTCGACTTCTTGCCGCCGGTCTGCTTGGGGGCCGCCCGGGCCGTCTTGCGCTGCGGGAGCGACTTCACCTCGGCGTGCTCCGCCTCCTCGCCGCGGGATTCGCGGGCCGCGCGCACGCTGCTCTCCAGGGCCGCCATGAGGTCCAGGACCTTGCCGCCGGTGGCCGGTTCCGGGGCCTGGGGCGGGGCCTCGCCGGCGGCCTTCGCGGCGATGACCTCCTCCACGGCCTCCCGGTACTCGTCGTGCAGGTCCTCCAGGTCGACCTCGCCGAGGGTGTCCATCAGCGCGTCCGCCAGGTCCAGTTCCTGGTCACGGACGGTGACGTGGGAGTCGGGGGCCAGGCCCTCGGGGGCTCGGACCTCGTCCGGCCACAGCAGGCCGTGCATGGCGATGGCCTCGCCGACGACCCTGAGCATGCCCAGGCGTTCCCGTCCCCGCAGGGCGAATTTCGCGATGGCCACCTTGTTGCTGCGCTTGAGCGCCTCCCGCAGCAGGGTGTACGGCTTCGCTGCTGGGGCGCCGCCGGCCTGGAGGTAGTACGCGGCGTCCATCTGCAGCGGGTCGATCCGGTCGGCGGGGACGAAGGCGACGATCTCGATGGTCTTGGCCGTCGGAATCGGCAGGCTCGACAGGTCCTCCTCGGTGATCGGGATGATCGTGCCGTCCGCGTCCTCGTAGCCCTTGCCGATCTCTCCCTGGGTGACCTCGCGGTCCTCCAGTTCGCAGAATTTGCGGTACCGGATGCGGCCGCCGTCCTCGGTGTGGATCTGGCGGAAGGAGATCGAGTGGCTCTCGGTGGCGTTCACCAGCTTGATCGGAATGCTGACCAGGCCGAACGAGATGGCGCCGTTCCAGATGGATCTCACGTGCAGCACCCTTCCGGTCACGCTCGGGAGTGTTCGTCATGGTTTGCGTGGGATTCTTATCGTATGGCGCCTATCACGCAGGTGGAGGGGCGACGGCTCGCTCTCAGCAATCTGGAGAAGGTGCTGTATCCCGCCACCGGCTTCACCAAGGGTGAGGTACTGCACTACTACGCGACCGTCGCCGAGGTCCTGCTGCCCCATCTGCGGGACAGGGCGGTGTCCTTCCTGCGGTATCCGGACGGGCCGGACGGGCAGGTGTTCTTCACGAAGAACGTGCCGCCGGGTACGCCCGAGTGGGTCACCACCGCCGAGGTGCCCCGGGTCGAGGGGCCTTCACGGATGGTGCTGGTGCAGGATCTGCCGAGCCTGATGTGGTCGGCGAACCTCGTGACGGAGTTCCACACCCATCAGTGGCTCGTCGACACGCCCGACGAGGCGGACCGGATCGTGTTCGACCTCGATCCGGGGGCACCGGCGAGCATCGTCCAGTGCTGCGAGGTCGCGCTGTGGCTGCGGGAACGGCTCGCGGAGGACGGCTTGGAGGCCTACGCCAAGACCTCCGGCTCCAAGGGGCTGCATCTGCTCGCCGCCGTGCGCGGGGCGTCTTCCGAACGGGTGTCGGAGTACGCCAAGGCGCTCGCCGTCGAGGCAGAGAAGGCCATGCCGCGGCTCGCGCTCCACCGGATGACGAGGAGTCTGCGCCCGGGGAAGGTGTTCGTCGACTGGAGCCAGAACGCCGCCCGCAAGACCACGGCCACCCCCTACACCCTCCGGGCCCGCCCGGAACCGACCGTCTCGGCGCCGGTGACCTGGGAGGAGATCGAGGAGTGCCGCACGCCGGGCCGGCTGGACTTCCACGCGGTGGACATCGCCCCGAGAATCCAGGACCACGGCGACCTGCTGGCTCCCCTGCTGGACGCGGCCGAGGCAGGGACCCTTCCGTAGCGGCACAGCGGCACAGCGGCACAGCGGTACGGGGGCTTGGGCGGTGGGGGTGTCCTCGGGTCGGCTGGGCCGGAGGTCTGGGGCGGCGGCGCAAGCGGGGCGGCCGGGCCGGGGCGCGCACGGCCGCGTGAACGGCACGCGGTATCGCCGTGCCTCCGCGGAACGGCCCGCGTGCTCCTGTACCGCTACAGAGCGGCCCGCTGTGCCACTACGAAGAGCGGCCGCCACGCCGCTACAGCGCGGCGCGCACCCTCACACCCGCGCCCAGGTGTTCCGGTCGCGGGCCATCGCGTGCAGGGCCTCCACATCCGCCGGTTTCAGGACGCCGCCCCGTCGCGTCAGGCCTCCCACCTCCGCCGCCGTCAGGACGTGGACCTCGCGCGGGGCGGACTGGATCGACACCGCCGCCGGGTCCACCAGGACGAGTACCGGGCGGACCTCCGCCGTCAGGGCGTCGGAGGCGCGGTCGGCGTCGGTGCGCAGGCGCTGGAGGAGGGGGTGGGGGTCGCGGCGGCCCAGGGTGATCAGGGGGTCGGCGATCCGGACGCGCTGCTTGTGCGCCTGGAGGGTGTGAACGGCGTAGAGACCGCCGGGGCCGATCAGCAGGTGGTGGATGCGGTCGCCGCCGGGGAGCGGCACGGAGTGCAGGGTGTGCCAGCCCGCGCCGTCGAGACGGTCCAGCGCGTCGCCGACCGTCTGCTCGGCCGCCAGGGCTCTGCGGCGCGGGTCGGGGCGCAGCCGGTGCGGGGGACCGGGGTCGCGGTCGAGGGCGACGACGAGGGCCTCGCCGGGGCGGTTGGGGGCGAGGTCGTCGTCGGGGTGGAGGGCGAGGCGGGCCAGCTCGGCGGGGGTCGGCACCGGCGGCGGCCCCACCGTCACGGGGCCGGTGATGAAGGGCCCGAGGGCCCTCAGGACGTCGTCCTCGCGGTCCTCTCCGAGCAGGTTCACCCGGGCGGCCTCACGGTCGTACCAGGCGATGTTCCTGCCGTCCGGGAGGCAGACGTAGAGCCGCTCCCGGCCGTGCCACCAGGTCGGTATGACGCGCAGTCCGTTCATGCACCATCACCCCATTCCATGGGAACAGGCGGGGTGCTGCGGGGGCAAGAACCCGGTTACCTTGGAGAGGAGTTGAGCCTGCCCGCTCGACCCCCGGGCGGTCATGGTGGGGAGGCGCCGTTGCGTACCCGCAGTAAACCCGACGTCCCCGCTCCGGAGAGTCCGTGGAACGAGGTCGTTCCCGGGCTCTGGATGGGCGGTCACGAGTACACGGGGACCTTGGGGCACCTGGAGTTCGCCGTCGTACGGGACGAGTTCGATCTCGTGCAGACACTGCTGCGGCTGCCGGGCCACGGTCCCGATCCCGGCGTCCGGCACCATGTGTGGCCCATCCCCGACGGGCCACTGGACGGGACGCAGCTCGCCGGGGTGATCCGGCTGGCGGAGGCCGCGTGCGAGGCGATGGACGAGGGCCGCAGGGTCCTGGTCCGCTGTTACCACGGGTACAACCGCTCCGGTCTCGTCGTCGCGCACGCCCTGATGCGCCAGGGCAGGTCCGCGGAGGCGGCGATCCGGCTGATCCGGGCCCGTCGCTCGCCCTGGGCGCTGCACAACGACCTGTTCGTCGAGTACCTGCGGGCCGGGCTGGCCACGGCCCGGCTGCTGGAGGAGCTCGCCGAGTAGCACGACGCCCGTACGGCTGAGGCCACACGGCCACCCTCCCGCGCAAATGGGACTTCCCCGCGAATAAGGTGTAGGCGGCCGATGGTCACCCGTGCCGTCCGCTCACGGACCGTCCGCGGACCGCCCGCGGACCGCCCACCGACCGTCCACCGCGTGTCCGCCGTGTGCTCACCCACGAACCGCCAGGAGTGCAGTGCCCCTCAGCCGTCCCGGCCAGGCAGTCCGCCGCCTCGCCGTCGTCGTCCTGCTGCTGGCCGCCGCCGTGGGCTGCGGGGACACCGGCGGTCTCGTGGGAGCTGGGTCGACGCCCACGGCACAGGGGCCGGCACGCCTCTGGCCGGAGCTGACACCGGCGTCCAGCCCGGCGTTCGAGATCGGCGAGGTGAACACCGAGGTCGTCAAAGGGGTGAAGGTGCCCGGCGACGACATCCGCCGGGTGAATCCGGTCGGGATCGTCCGGGCCGAGATCGCCGGGAGCCCGGGCGATTACGACGGTGCCAGGGCGCCCTACCGTGACACCGGGCGGGCCATGGCCGACTGTGCGAAGGGACGGGGGCACGGAAGGTGCCCGGTGCTCCGGCCGTACTACCGGGATCTGACCGGTGACGGGCGCGACGACCTGACGCTGGGTTTCCCGCTGCTGCCCGGCAAGACGACCGCGGTCCGCGTGTACACCGTCGAGAAACACCGGCTGGTGCAGGTGATGGCGTGGGAGGACGCGCTGAGCGGTGTCGAGCTGGCCGGGCGTTCCCTGGTGATCCGCTCACCGTCGGAGGTCGCGGGCTACGAATACCGTCTGGAGTGGACCTGGGACCGGGCCCAGCGGGCCATGCTCCTCACCCACGACGAGATGCTGCGCACCGGCCCGCACCAGCACTCCCGGCACCCGTCGGGCCCGGGCCCGCGTTCTCCGTCGGGCTCGGGCACCGTTCCCCGGTCGGCCTCGCCGTCCGCCTCCCCTTCGGCCGCGCCGTCCGCTTCCCCTCCGGCCTCGGCGTCCGCGACCCTCTCCGCCTCGCGGTCCGGCTCCCCCTCGGTGAGCGGCGGATGAGGCCGGTACTCCCCCCGTGGCCGGGGACGCTCGCCGCGAAGGCCGCCGCCTTCATCACGGTCATGTGCTGCGCGCTCGCGGCCCTGCTCGGCGTCCTGGTGCACGTGCAGGTGACGAACCAGACCGTCGGCCAGGCACGTGACCAGGCGTTGCAGCGGCTGGCGCAGGCGACACAGCGGTACGAGGCCGGGGACACGCTGCGGCGGGGTGCCGGGGTGGATCCGCCGGAGCTGCCCGGGCGGTTGCGGGAGCTGGCGGTGGCCGGGGACCGCGGCACGATGGTCGGTGACCGGGCGGGACGCCCCGCGATGTGGGCGGCGGGTCCCGTCGACGGCGGGCGGGCGCTGGCCGTGGCGGTCGACTACTCGCAGCAGGCCCGCACGATCGAGGGTCTGGACCGGGCGATCGTGTGGTCGTCGGGCCTGGCCATCGGGGCGACGCTGCTGGTCGGAGCGTTCGCGGTGACGCGGGTGACCCGGCGGCTGCACACCACGGCTCTGGTGGCCCGGCGGATCAGCGCGGGTGACCTGGACGCGCGCGTGAACGACCCCCGCACGAGCCCGCGCAGGCAGCCCGCCGCTCAGGACGAGGTGGCCGCGGTCGCCGCCGCGCTGGACTCCATGGCGGCGTCGCTGCAGGGGAAGCTGCTGGCCGAGCAGCGGTTCACGGCGGATGTCGCCCATGAGCTGCGCACGCCGCTGACCGGGCTGCACGCGGCGGCGGAACTGCTGCCGCCGGGCCGTCCGACGGAACTGGTGCGCGACCGGGTGGCGGCGCTCCGCACCCTCACCGAGGACCTGCTGGAGATCTCCCGGCTGGACACCGGCCGGGAGCGGGTGGAGCTGGACACCGAGCAGTTGGGGCCGCTGGCCGAGCGGGTGGTGCGGGCGGCGGGGAACGACACGGAGGTCAGGGTCGTACGGGACGTGTCCGTGGAGACGGACCGGCGGCGGCTGGAGCGGGTGCTGGGCAATCTCGTGGCGAACGCGCACAAGCACGGGCGGGGGCCGGTGGTGCTGACCGTGGACGGACCGGTGGTGACCGTTCGCGACCACGGGGACGGGTTTCCGGAGTACCTGGTCGCGCACGGCCCGCAGCGGTTCCGCACGGAGGGCGGTACGCGGGGACACGGTCTGGGGCTGACCATCGCGCGCGGGCAGGCCGAGGTGCTGGGGGCGCGGCTGGAGTTCGCGAACGCGCCGGAGGGCGGGGCGGTGGCCACCCTGAGGCTCGCGGCGGAGTGAACACCCGGTTCGCGCCCTCCTATGGCCCAGCGTGAGGGGCGGCACCCCGGGGGCGCTCCTAATGTGTCGGTTAGTCAGCTTCGGCACTTCCGCCCCCACATGGAGGTATTCCCCATGTCACTGCGTACCCGCCTCTCCATAGCCATCGTCGCCGGGCTCCTCGCCGCGGCGGCCGCCGTCACGCCCGCCGCCGCGGACGGCGACTGGGACCCGAGTGGCGGCAACGCCAACAGCAACGGCCGACACGACACCGGCGGCGGGAGCGGGAGCGGGAGCGGGATCGGGAGCGGCGGAAACGGCCCGAACGGCTGGAACGGCAACGGCCGGCAGGACCCGAGCGGCGGAAACGGCGGGCACGGCCGCCCTGACCCGAACGGCGGCCACGGGCACCGCGACCCGAGCCTCTACCGGGGCGTCGTCACGGCGGACACACTGGCGCTGCGCAGCGCCCCGAACCGCGGTTCGCAGATCATCCGGTTCGCCCATCGGGGCGACGTCGTCAAGATCTTCTGCAAGACGGGCGGCGAGACCGTGCGGGGCAACCCGCTCTGGTACCTGCTGACGGACGGCACCTGGGCCTGGGGCGCGGCCCGGTACATCGACAACATCGGCCCCGCGCCACGCTGGTGCTGACACCACCGACCCCCCTGACGCCACGGACACCCGGCCCTTCAAAAGCCCGCAAGACGCATGGTTTGGGTAGATTCCGGACATGAGCAAGGCCGGAATCACCGTGGCGACGGCGGACCCGCCCACGCCCGCCGTCCGCCTCCCCCGGCGCCGGGGCATCGAACTCGCCCTCATCGTGCTGGCGGTCCTGCTGTCGGTGTACGGCTACTGCGCCGTGGGCCTCGCCCGGCACGGAACACTGCCGCCGGGTGCCGCCGGCTACGGCGCCGGCCTCGGCGTACTGGCGCTGCTGGCCCACCTGACGGTACGTCTGCGGGCGCCCTACGCCGACCCCCTGCTCCTCCCGATCGGGGTGCTGCTCAACGGGCTGGGCCTGGTGCTGATCTACCGGCTCGACCTGGAGACCCCGGGCGACCGGGCGGCACCGGCCCAGCTGGTGTGGTCGACGCTGGGCGTGGCCCTGTTCATCCTCGTCGGCCTGCTGCTGCGCGACCACCGGGTTCTCCAGCGCTACACGTACGTCTGCGTGGTCGCGGCCCTGGTCCTGCTCACGCTGCCGATCCTGTTCCCGGCGGTGAACGGGGCCCGCATCTGGATCCGGTTCGCCGGGTTCTCCATCCAGCCGGGCGAGTTCGCGAAGGTGCTCCTGGCGGTGTTCTTCGCCGCCTACCTGGCGGCGAACCGCAACGCGCTCGCCTACACCGGCCGCCGCGTCTGGAAGCTCCAGCTCCCCACCGGCCGCGTCCTCGGCCCGATCGTCGCCGTCTGGCTGGTGAGCGTGGGCGTTCTGGTCCTGGAGCGCGACCTCGGTACCTCGCTGCTGTTCTTCGGCCTGTTCGTGGTGCTCCTCTACGTCGCCACCGGCCGCACCGGCTGGATCGCGGTCGGCCTGCTGCTGGCGGCACTGGGCGCGGTCGCCGTGGGCCGTCTGGAACCGCACGTGCACAGCAGGATCGACACCTGGCTGCACCCCTTCGCCTCCATCGAGGCCGGCGAGGGCGCCAACCAGCTCGCCCAGTCGCTGTTCGCCTTCGCCGAGGGCGGCATGCTCGGCACAGGCCTCGGACTCGGGCACTCCTTCCTCATCGGCTTCGCCGTGAAGTCGGACTTCATCCTGGCCACCGCGGGCGAGGAGCTGGGCCTGGCCGGCCTCAGCGCCGTCTTCCTCCTCTACGGCCTGCTGGTGGAGCGCGGCTTTCGCGCGGGCCTCGCGCAGCGCGAGCCCTTCGGCCGGCTGCTCGCGGTCGGCCTCGCCTCCCTGGTGGCGCTCCAGGTCTTCGTGATCGCGGGCGGCGTGACCGGGCTGATCCCGCTGACCGGCATGGCGATGCCGTTCCTGGCACAGGGCGGCTCGTCGGTGGTCACCAACTGGGCGATCGTGGCGCTACTGGTCCGGGTGAGCGACTCGGCCCGGCGCGGTTACGACGGGCAGGACGCCCGGTGACCCGGCACATCCGGCACGCCGGGTACTTCTGCGCGCTGCTGCTGGTGGCGCTGCTGGTGAACGCCGCCCGCGTCCAGGTCGTCCAGGCACCGTCGTACGACCGCAACCCGGCCAACCGGCGCCCCGACATCGCCCGCTACGAGCAGCCGCGCGGGGACATCTGGGTCGGCGGGCGCCCCGTCACCGGTTCCCGGGACACCCGCGAGCACCTCCGCTACGAACGGACCTACGCGGACGGCCCGATGTACGCCCCGGTCACCGGCTTCGCCTCCCAGCTGTACGGGACGACGCTGCTGGAGGACACGGAGGACGGCGTGCTGTCCGGCGCGGATCCGATGCTCGCGCCGTTCCCGCTGTGGAACGACTTCACGCGGGCGCGCAACGCGGGCGGTGACGTCGTCACGACGCTCCACCCGGCCGCCCAGGAGGCCGCGTACCGGCGACTCGAGGGCCGCAAGGGAGCGGTGGCGGCGCTGGAGCCGGCGACCGGCCGGATCCTGGCCCTGGTGTCCGCCCCGTCCTACGATCCCGAGCCGCTCTCCGGCAACGGCTCGGCGGCGGCCCGGGCCTGGCGGCGGCTCACCGCGGACAAGGACAGGCCGATGCTCAACCGGGCGGTGCGGCAGACCTACCCGCCGGGCTCGACGTTCAAGGTCGTCACCGCGGCCGCCGCGCTGGACGCCGGTGTGGTCACGGACCTCGATGCGCCGACCGACTCCCCCGACCCCTACCGGCTGCCCGGCACGCGCACGCGCCTGACGAACGCGTCGAAGGGCTGCGCGGACGCCTCGGTCCGGGAGGCCTTCACCTTCTCCTGCAACACGGTGTTCGCCAAGCTCGGCGTGGACGTGGGCGTGACGGACATGACGGCCACGGCGCACGCCTTCGGCTTCAACAACGAGGGGTTGCGGATCCCCTTCCCGGTGGCCCGGTCCACGTTCGACACCACCGTCGACCTGGCCCAGCTGGCCCTGTCGTCGATCGGCCAGTACAACACCCGCGCCACGCCGCTGCAGATGGCGATGGTCGCGGCGGCCGTGGCGAACGGCGGCCAGGTACGGGACCCCTACCTGGTGGAGCGCACGACCCGGCCGGGCGGCAGCACCCTCGCGACGGCCGGTTCGCGGCCGGCCCGCCAGGCGATGTACCCGTCCACCGCCGACCGGTTGCGGGCGATGATGCGGGACGCGGTCGAGAACGGCGGCGGACGCAAAGCCGCCATCCGGGGCGCCGAGGTCGGCGGCAAGACCGGCACCGCCCAGCACGGCCTCGGCAACTCCGGGACGCCGTACGCCTGGTTCGTCTCCTGGGCGCAGGGCGACCGCGACCCGGTGGCGCGGGTGGCGGTCGCGGTCGTCGTGGAGGACGCCGAGGCCAGGCGCGGCGACATCAGCGGGGGCGGCGACGCGGCGCCGATCGCGCGGGCGGTGATGGAGGCGGTGCTCAAGTCCCCCTGAGCGCTGCCCGGTTGATGAGACGGGGCTACCGGGGCCGGGGACCCCGACCTACCGTTCGGTCCATGACGGAACCCGCCGCGTACGAACTCGCCCAGGTCAACCTCGGCCGCCTCAAGGCCCCTCTGGACTCCCCGCAGCTGAAGGACTTCGTCGACAGCCTCGACCCGGTGAACGCGGACGCCGACGACGCCGACGGTTTCGTCTGGCGCCTGCAGGGCGAGGCCGGCGACGACGCCACGGACGTGCCCGTCTTCGGTGACTCCTGGCTGATCATCAACATGTCGGTGTGGCGCGACGCCGACGCGCTGACGGCGTACATGTACCAGGGCAGGCACCGGCAGATGCTCGCCCGCCGCCGCGAGTGGTTCGAACGCGTGCAGGAGGCCATGGTCGCCCTCTGGTGGGTCCCGTCGGGTCACCGCCCCACGGTGGCCGAGGCGGAGGCGCGCGTGCTGCACCTGCGCACGCACGGTCCGACGCCGTACGCCTTCACCCTGCGGACCCGGTTCCCGCCGCAGGGGGCCGAACCCGTGCTCGGCGAGGTACCGGACGGACTCGGCTGCGCGCTCTAGGTAGACACCCGGTCAACAAGTGGCGCGCGGGGGATTGACGGGCTTGCTGACAAGCAGTCTCATAAGTGCATCAGTGACGTGTGCACAACGAGGTGGGCAGCCATGACGACCCTGACGGAAGCCGACGCGCTCGACGGCCTGCGCGATGCCCTCGGCCTGCTGAAGGACCGGGAGCAGGTGGCCCAGAGGCTGCTCGACTCCTCCGCCAAGCACTCCTTCGACCCGGACGAGGAACTGGACTGGGACGCGCCCTTCGAGGAGGGCAAGTGGTTCTGGCCGCCGGAGCTGGTCTCGCTCTACGACACCCCGCTCTGGAAGCGCATGAGCGACGAGCAGCGCATCCTCCTCTCCCAGCACGAGGCGGCGGCCCTGGCCTCCCTGGGCATCTGGTTCGAGATCATCCTGATGCAGCTGCTGGTCCGGCACATCTACGACAAGGCGGCGACGAGCGCGCACGTCCGCTACGCACTCACCGAGATCGAGGACGAGTGCCGCCACTCCAAGATGTTCGCCCGCCTGATCTCCCACGGCGACACGCCCTGGTACCCGGTCAGCCGCGCGCACCAGCAGCTGGGCCGCCTGTTCAAGACCATCTCCACCACCCCCGGCTCCTTCACGGCCACGCTGCTGGGCGAGGAGGTCCTCGACTGGATGCAGCGTCTGACGTTCCCCGACGAGCGCGTCCAGACCCTGGTCCGGGGCGTCACCCGCATCCACGTCGTGGAGGAGGCCCGCCACGTCCGCTACGCCCGCGAGGAACTCCGCCGCCAGATGGTGACGGCCCCCAAGTGGTCCCAGGAGTTCACCCGCATCACCTCCGGCGAGTTCGCCCGCGTCTTCTCGGTGGCCTTCGTGAACCCCGACGTCTACACGAACGTGGGTCTCGACAAGCGGGAGGCCCTCGCCCAGGTCCGCGCGAGCGGCCACCGCCGCGAGGTCATGCAGAACGGCTCCAAGCGCCTCACCGACTTCCTCGACGACATCGGCGTACTGCGCGGGGTCGGCCGACGTCTGTGGAAGTCGTCGGGACTGCTGGCGTAGGACAGGCGACCCAACGGCTCCGCCCCGACGTGCCCGCACCCGCGTACGGCGAGCAGGGGCCGTGTCGGGGGGTGTCCGCCCGCAGCGGTTGTCGCGTCGACGAACAGTCAGTCGGCGTGCAAGCCCATCGCGACATTCCGAGGACGGACACCCCCCGGCGCGGCCCCGACCCACACCCGGCAACAGGCGCAGCCACCCGCTCCCGACGCCGGGCGAAGATGCACACCCGACGCCAGGCTCAGACGCACGCCCACCGCAAGGCGAAGACGCGCACCCCACGCCAGGCGAAACCAGCCGCACCGCGTGACCACCGCTACGCAGCCCCTCGACCCCCCGATTACGCTGCGAGCCATGACACCAGCCGCCCCCACCCCCGCCTACCGGCGACTCAGCGTCGAGGAGCGCCGTAGTCAGCTCCTCGCCTCGGCGCTGGACCTCTTCGCCCACCGCGCCCCGGAGGAGGTGTCGCTCGACGACGTGGCGGAGGCGGCCGGGGTCTCGCGACCGCTGGTGTACCGGTACTTCCCGGGCGGCAAGCAGCAGCTCTACGAGGCCGCCCTGCGCTCCGCCGCCGACGAGCTCCAGCACTGCTTCGACGAACCCCGCGAAGGCCCGCTCCTGCCCCGCCTCGCCCGCGCCCTCGACCGCTACCTCGCCTTCGTCGACCAGCACGACACCGGCTTCAGCGCCCTCCTCCAGGGCGGCAGCGTCGTGGAGACGTCCCGCACCACCGCCATCGTCGACGGTGTACGCCGCGTCGCCGCCGAGCACATCGTCAGCCACCTGGGCGTCACCGACCCCGGCCCCGGCCTGCGCATGACCGTCCGCATGTGGATCACGGCCGTGGAGGCGTCGTCGCTCATCTGGCTCGACGAGGACAAGCAGCCCCCCGCCGGGGAGCTCCGCGACTGGCTCGTCGAGCAGTTCGTGGCGATGCTGACGGTGACCGCCCGCCGCGACCCGCAGACCGACGCCCTGATCCGGGTGCTCGCCGAGGATCCCCGACACTGATCCCGTGAGAAGCGAAGAAACCCCCTTCGAGGGCGGCCCCATGGACGGCAGGGTCCTGCCCGTCCTCCTCGGCATCACCGGCCACCCGCCCAAGACGTACCGCATCCCCGTCCCGAATCCCGAGGGCGGACCGGACACGGTGCTCGTCTACCGTCGCGTCCCCCGGGGACCGGGCAGGGTCGGCCTGTCCAACCGCTGGAAGTACGCGTACGCCCCGGAGGGCGTCCCGCCCCGCCGGCTCAACTGGCCCTGGTCGAAGCCAGCCGCCACGCCGCCCGGCAAGCCGGACGACGCCGACGGGTGACCCCGTTGCGCCGAACCGCGCACACTCACCGCGCGCGGCGCACGGACCCGCCTGATCCTCACGGTGTCCGGCGGCACCAGGCCGCCCCCGCACCGGAGGTGATGGCATGTCAGGAAAACTGCTGCGTCTGGTCTGCGTCGCGGCGACGGCGACCGGAACCGCCCTGGCACCCCTCCCCGCCAGGGCCGTCCCCGAGCCGGACGCGGAACGGCAACAGGTCGCGGCTCTCCTGACGGACCTTCAGGGGCTGTACCGGAAGGCCGAGGAGGCCACCGAGGCCTACAACGCCACCGAGGAGAAGCTGAAGAAGCAGCGCGCCGAGACCGACCGGCTGGACCGCGCCCTCGCTCGCGCCCGGCTCTCCCTGCACGACAGCCGGGGCGCGGCCGGCCGGCTGGCCCGGCAGCAGTACCAGAGCAGCACCGACCTCTCCCCGTACGTCCGCCTGCTCCTGGCCCGTGATCCGCAGCACGCGATCGAGCAGGGCCATGTGATCGGCCGCCTCGCACAGGAGCGGGCGGGCACCGTCACCCGGCTGTCCGGCGCCGAGCGCAAGGCCGGGGACCTGGCCCGCAAGGCCCGCGCCGCCCTCGACCGGCAGCTCGCCCTCACCGAGCGGCGCAAGAAGGAACGGGACGAGGTCCGCACCCGTCTCCACGACGTCGAGGAACTGCTCGCCTCCCTCAGCCGCGAACAGCTCACCGCGCTCGCCGAGTTCGAGCGGAAGGGCATCGCGAAGGCGCAGAAGGAGTTCATGGCCTCCGGCGCGCTCGGCAGCGAAGCGGACGTCGATGCCGGCGACGCGGACGGCAAGAACGGCGAGAGCGACGGCACCGCCACCGGCACCACCGTCCGCACCCCGTCGGCCGAGGGCGGCCGGGCCGTGCGCTACGCCGTGCGGCAGATCGGCAAACCGTACGAGTGGGGCACGGAGGGCCCGCGGACGTACGACTGCTCGGGGCTGACCTCGCAGGCGTGGACCGAGGCGGCCGGGACGCCCGTCCCCCGGACCAGCCAGGAGCAGTGGAAGCAGCTGGAGCGGATCCCGCTGGACGAACTGCGCCCCGGCGACCTGGTCGTGTACTTCCCGAAGGCCACGCACGTGGCGCTGTACCTCGGCGGCGGCATGGTCGTCCACGCGCCCCGTCCGGGCGCGAAGGTGAAGGTGTCACCGATCGCGGCCAATCCGGTCCTGGGTGCGGTACGGCCGGACCCGGGCGGGGAGCCCCTGCGGCGCTACGAGCCGCCGGAGCTCCCCGAGGGTGCCACGGACGGGTCCGACGAGGGCTACGACGGTTACGCGGCGCCCGCGCCGGACACCTCGGCGAGGTAGGCCTGCGTCCTGGCCGGGTCGTAGAAGAAGTTCTCGAAGTCGGCCGGGTTGTCGAAGCCGTTGGCGAAGCGGTCGGCGACAGGCTGGAGCTCACCGGCGGCGCCGATGAGGTTCAGGATGTGCTCCGGCGGCGGCGCGAGCATCGCGTTGGTCCACTTGGTGACGTGCTGGGCGGTGTTCCAGTAGCGGTCGAAGGTGGCGCGCATCCACTCCTCGTCGAACGGCTTGTCACCGTGCTCGGTGATCGAGGAGAGGTAGGCGGCCGCGCACTTGGACGCCGAGTTGGAGCCCTGTCCGGTGATGGGGTCGTTGGCGACGACGACGTCCGCCACGCCCAGCACGAGTCCGCCGCCGGGCAGGCGGCCGATCGGGTTGCGGACGGTGGGGGCGTAACGGCCGGCCAGCGTGCCGCCGGCGTCGGTCAGTTCGACCTTGGTGGCCCGCGCGTACTCCCAGGGGACGTACCGCTCCATGAGTTCCAGGGTCAGGGAGAGGTGCTCCGCGGGGTCCTTCACGCCGTTGAAGGCGTCGAGCGGGCCGCCGGGTATGCCCTCCCAGAACAGGATGTCGGCGCGGCCGGAGGTGGTCAGGGTCGGCATGACGAACAGTTCGCCGACGCCCGGCACGAGGTTGCAGCGGACCGCCTCGGTGTCCGGGTGCTCGGGGCGCGGGCCCAGGCCGTGGACGTACGACACGGCCAGCGCGCGCTGCGGCTCGGCGTACGGGGAGCGCTCGGCGTCACGGCCGAACATCTGGACCAGTTCGCCCTTGCCGGCCGCGACGAGCACCAGGTCGTAGGTGCGGGAGAAGTAGTCGAGGTCGCCGACGGCCGCGCCGTGGATGACGAGCTGGCCGCCGCGCTGGGCGAACGTCTCCATCCAGCCGGCCATCTTCACGCGCTGGTCGACGGACTGGGCGTAGCCGTCGAGCCTGCCCAGCCAGTCGATGGCGCGGGCGGAGGGGCCTTCGGCCCAGGAGCCGGGGGCGGCGACCGAGACGCCGAGTCCTTCGATCTTCGGGGCCTGGGACTCCCAGAAGTTCAGCTGGAGCTCGCGCTCGTGCTGCAGGGCCGTGTGGAACATGCACTGCGTGGACATGACCCGGCCGGTGCGGATCTCGTCCGCCGTCCGGTTGGACATCAGGGTGACCTCGTACCCCTGTGACTGGAGGCCGAGAGCGATCTGGAGCCCGGACTGACCGGCTCCGACGACGAGTATCTTCCGCATGCGGGCTGTCCTCTACTCGGGGGTTTCGTCGAGCGCGTGGCCCACGAGGGCCAGGAGGGTCTCGATCACGGAGATCCGGCGACGCGCGTCCATGATCATGACAGGTATGTGTCGCGGGATGGTCAGGGCCTCCCGCACATCCTCCGGCTCGAACAGCTCACTGCCGTCGAAGTGGTTGACCGCGACGACGTACGGCAGCCCGGAGCTCTCGAAGTAGTCCAGGACGGGGAAGCAGTCCTTCAGACGGCGGGTGTCGGCCAGCACGACCGCGCCGATCGCGCCGCGCACGATGTCGTCCCACATGAACCAGAACCGCTGCTGGCCCGGCGTGCCGAACAGGTAGAGCACCAGGTCGTCGTCGAGCGTGATGCGCCCGAAGTCCATGGCCACGGTGGTGGTGGACTTGCCCGGCGTGGCGGTGAGGTCGTCGGTCGCCTCGCTCGCCTCGGTCATCAGCGCCTCGGTCTGCAGGGGCGTGATCTCCGAGACGGAGGTGACCAGCGTGGTCTTGCCCACGCCGAAGCCGCCCGCCACCACGATCTTCGTGGCGATCGGGGCACGGGTGCGGTCCGTCTCCCAGGCGTGCATGCTCTCGCCGGGCTCGACGAACGGGGAGGAACCAGAGACGCCGTGAGCGGCGTCAGAGACGACGGAGTCCACTCAGCACCCTTTCCAGCAGAGCCCGGTCCGGGCGGCCCGTGCCATGGCCGGTGCCCGTTCCGTACACACGGATCTTTCCCTGGTCCGCGAGGTCGCTCAGGAGCACGCGGACCACGCCGAGCGGCATCTTCAGCAGCGCGGCGATCTCGGCCACCGTACGCATCCGGCGGCACAGTTCGACGATGGCCCGCAGTTCCGGCATGACGCGGGTGGAGAGGGAGCCGTTCGTCAGCTCCTTGCGCTCCTCCGGTGCGTCCAGCGCGGCCGTGCTCGCCACGAACGTCTCCACGAGGAGGACGTGGCCGAAGCGGGTGCGGCCGCCGGTGAGCGAGTAGGGGCGGACCCGGGCGGGTTTGCGGTCCCCGCCGCGGACCGGGAGGTGCTGCTTGGGCGTACTGCTCATCGGGCACTCCCCGTCGTGTGGGAATCCTCCAGGGACTTCCGGAGCTCGCTGCGGAGTTCCGGGGTCAGGACGTGACCGGCGCGGCCGACGAACAGGGCCATGTGGTACGCCACCACGCTCATGTCGCAGTCCGCGGAGCCGTGGACGCCGAGCAGCGAGCCGTCGCTGATCGACATCACGAACAGGCTGCCCTCGTCCATCGCGATCATCGTGTGCCGGACGCCGCCGAAGTCCATCAGCCGGGCGGCGCCGATGGTGAGACTCCCGATCCCGGAGACGATGGTGGCCAGGTCGGCGGCGGAGCCGCGCGGGCCGGTGCGCTTGGTTCCGCGGGCCTGCAGGGCGTCCCGCGCCTCCTTGTTGCGGTGGTCGTCGGAGGAGAGCAGGAGCAGTCCGTCGGACGAGACGACCGCGACCGAGAGGATGCCGGGCACCTCCTCGACGAGGTTGGTCAGCAGCCAGTGCAGGTTGCGGGCCTCACTGCTCAGGCCGATCAGTCCGAAGGTACTGGGAGCGGTCAACTGCTTGCCTCCTCGACTGTGCCCCCCGTGGATTCTTCGGATCCAGCTGGTCGTGCTGCGCCGGTGGCCGGCCGCTGGTGCGAGGCCGTCCTCTCGGCGATCTCCGCCTCCACGTCGCGGTACCCCGCCTGGGCGCCCTGACGGAAGCCGCCGAGGCGGCGGCGCAGGGCTTCGGCGTCGACGGAGCCGCTGCGCTGGCGCGGGGCGGTGGTCTGTGCGGTGATCTTCGGCGTGCGCTTGGGGAGGCCCTTGTCGGTGACGCGGTCCTCCTCCTCGTCGGAGGCGCGCCCGTGCTCCGGGCTCTCGTCCAGGTCCGCACGGCCCGCGTGCGTGCCGTCATCGGGCGCGGGCCGCCCGTGCGGGCCGGTCTCGGCGCTGTCGGCCGCGGTGCCGTGCCCCGTCGCGTCAGGCTCCCCCGCCTGCGCCGGGATCAGCAGCTCCATCGTGGTCTCCGCGGGGGATTCCACGGGTGCGGCGGTCTCGTCCGGGCCGGCGTGCGGCCTCGATGCGGGCTCTGCCGGAGGTTCGCCGGGCGCCGGGTCACCGGACGCCGCCGGGTCGACCCGGGCGGCCGGGTGGGGCTCTGCCGGGGACGCGGGTGCGGCCGGATCGCCGGGCTCCGCCGGGGACACATGGGCGGCCGGATCACCGGACCCTGCCGGGGACACGTGACCGGCCGGATCACCGGACCCTGCCGGAGACACGTGACCGGCCGGATCACCGGACCCTGCCGGAGACACGTGACCGGCCGGATCACCGGACCCTGCCGGAGACACGTGACCGGCCGGATCACCGGACCCTGCCGGA